>NZ_JBHVRS010000039.1:0-70969 GCF_042885595.1 Kitasatospora sp. NPDC058046 | reverse complement strand
GGTGATCCGCGTCCTGCTGTCGTTCGTCGCCGCGCAGTGGGCGTCGACGCCCCGCTCGTCCGGTGCCTCGTTCGGCTCGGCCAGGCCCAGCCGGACCAGGTCGACGGCGTACTCGTGGCACCGGGAGTAGTCCGCTGCGGCGCTCACCGCTTCGGCATGGTCGATGCGGCCGGGATCCGCGGCGCGCAGCAGCGCCGGGGTGGGCGGCGGGCCCAACGTCTCCCCGATCCACCCCGAGACGGCCTCCCGGGGGCAGCCGCGCTCCAGCTTCAAGGCCAGTGTGTGCCTCATCGATCCGATGCGCCCGATGCGGCCAGCGCCGCGGCCGGTGGCCTGCGCACCGTGGTCAAGCACGGACCGGGGGTGCCCGCGCAGGCCCGCCGCATGCGAGGAAGTACTTGAGGTCCTGGGGCGAGGCAATCCCGGCACCGGTGAGCCGCGCCACCGGCCCGGGGCAGCGGTCCGTCCGGTCCGTTCGCAGGTGCGGCGCCCCGCCATGCCCGGACCGGGGCGGCCCCACCGGCAGCTCGGGTGGGATCACAGGGCCGAGAAACCGAACGTGGATACCACCGGGTCGAGCGGGGTGTAGTAGCCGATCGAGAAGCAGGTCGTTTGGGTCGAGGTGCCGGTGCACGGGATCTTGGTGTCGGTGTTCCCGGCGATGATGACGCCAACCGGTGCCATGGAGTCGCCCGCCGGGTTGGCGACGGCTGGCCCTCCGCTGTCGCCCTGGGCGACGGCGACGCCCCCGCTGCGGGACCTCACCTCGGTGGCGTCGGTACGCCCGGATGGCGAGTGGACGTCGACCCGCGTGACCTCCAGCTCGCAGTGGAAGCCGGACATGGCACCGCTGAAGCAGACGGACTGGCCCGGGTCCAGGCGTGCCAGCCCGTACAGCGGGCGGGAGTCGCCGCTGTTCCAGGGGCCGCTGTAGAAGCGGGCCTCGGTGTCTGGTCCGTCGTGATGACGGCGACGTCCAGGCCGGTGTCGTGGGCGGTGACCTCTCCGACGACGCGCTGGCCGTTGTAGACGTGCCCGCTGGTCTGGCAGTGCGCAGCGGTCAGCAGGACGCGTTTGTGGCTCACCCAGCCGGGGATTCCGGTGGAGCAGCGGGAGTTGTCGGCGAGGGTGAGGTCGGCCCCGGCGTACCAGGGCGGGGCGTCGGTGGTGCGGCTGCCCTGGGTGGGTGTTTCGGGGGAGCCGGTGCGGGCGTGG
The DNA here is from genome assembly GCF_042885595.1 of Kitasatospora sp. NPDC058046. Lineage (NCBI taxonomy): Bacteria > Bacillati > Actinomycetota > Actinomycetes > Kitasatosporales > Streptomycetaceae > Kitasatospora > Kitasatospora sp. NPDC058046. The sequence goes on along the minus strand of NZ_JBHVRS010000039.1, from coordinate 69,754 downwards.
ACGGGGATGCCGGCGGGGAGCGGGCCCTTCCAGTACAGGTCGAGGTAGTGCTCGTCGCCGTGGAACACGATCGAGGCGAATCCGGCGCCATCGACCCGGCCGGAGTCGACCAGCCGATGGACCTCGTCCGCGATCGGCCTCAGGTACCTCTCGTGGTGCTCACGGCTCAGCAGGACCGCCGGGGAGTGCGGGTCTCCTTGGCAGCATCACCCTGGGCGCCACGCGCGGCAGCAACGGACGCGGCACCCAAGGCCAGGACCGCTGTCGCGTAGAGGAGTTTCGACCGATGCATGGGCACACCATAGAGTCGCAACTCCCACTGCACAGAGTTATCTGATCATATGTGTTGCCACCAGGAGGCACGGCCCTGCGGAACGCCGGCGGAACCGCAGGCGCGACGAACACTCCGCCTCGGGAGTCCTCACCCCGCCTTCGGGCGGAGTCCGCGGGGCACCGTAGGGGCAACCAGATCCTGTCACGCACCTGATGGCCGCGGCGGCACCCGGGGCGAGGTCCCGGCCGCAGGCAGCCACCTCAAGGGTGCCCGGCCTCTCACTTGTCGGCTCCATCACCGTGACTGCCCCCAGGGGAACACGGCTTCACGGACCGCAGTCCCGAAGGCCGCGGCAGTTGGCGAGCAGCCGCCGGTACGGCCACACGTTCGGCAGTGATTTCCGGCTGGATCAGGGCATGTCTGTGATGAGCACCATGAGCCTGTGTCCTGTAGGTTTCCCCTCCCTGTCCCCTGCCGGTGTTCTTCGCCGGCGCGATCAGGACAGGCAACTTCCCTGGTTCCGGGAGGAGTTGTCAGTCCGTTTTTCTATACTGCCGCAGGTCGGGGTTCGGCGACGCACCCGTGCCCGGCCGCGTGACCGGATGGGAGATACAGGATGCCGACGTGTACCCGTCGGGCGAAGTCGACACGGCGCTTGTGCCGGCGCGAGGCTGCCGAGTGGCCCCGCTACGACGATCTCCCCGTTCCCGTGGTGGCGTGCGCAGGCCATCTCACGCCAGCGGAATGGGCCGCCTGCCAGGAAGCGCGCGGCCGGGCAGGCGCCGAGTACGCGGCCCGGCAGGCAGCGGAGGCGACCGCACGCGAAGAGCGGGGCGACCAGCCACTTCCGGTCCCGGCCGTGGCCCCTCGGCCGTGCGTCGGCCAGTGCATCTCCCAGGAACGCGCCTGGGGCCGCGACGCGGACAGCGCCTCCAGCTTGTGCGCCACCTGCGACGGCTGCGTGTGCGTGCAATGCGGCCGGGTCGAGGTCGCCAACATCCTGGAACTCTGCGGCCAGTGCGAATTCGGATCCGACATCGACGAGGAGCCTGACGCGCCTGGGGACGGCAAGATCGACACCGGTCCCGAGTCCGGGCTTCGCATGCGGCTGGACACGGCGGTGAACCAGCTCGTCGCGGCCACTGGCACCACGCACCGCGATGTCAACGCCCGCATCAATCGGATCATCGGGGTACGCACCCGTGTCGGGGCCGACGAGTGGGTGATCCGCCGTGCCGCCTGGGTCGCCCGTGGCTGGCTCGATCGGCTCCTGTCGAACTCGCGAACGGACACGGCCGCCCCGTCCGGTGTGCCAGGTTCCGATGGAAGGACGACAAGCACACAACCCGCCGAGCACGCCGCGCGAGGCGACGGCGCTGCCCGTGCTGGCGGCCGGGTGGCATGGTCGGCGCCGCCCGCGGGCCCTGTGGACGGACCCGAGCCGACTGAGGGTGTCCGCTTGGTCGGCCACAGCGACGGGGGCCTGCGCCTCGGGGCCCGGACCCAGCAGCATCCGATCGGGGAAGCCGCGGCCGGGTGCATCGGCAATGGGACGCACCGGGACGTGAACGAGGTGCCGTACAACGACAGAGACACGTACACGGCCGCCCTCGGAAGCCTCGCCGGACACCTCGCGCTCATTGTCCGCGACCTGGACGCCCTGCCCCCCGAAGCCGCCGCGCACGTGATCGCCCAAGCGGCCGCCCAACAGCACGGCCCCCTGCCCGAGGAATGGCACCGGCACGTGGTCGGACAGCTCACCGAGATGTGGACCGGCCGCGCCACCGCGTTCGGCACACGCCCGAACGGCTCCTTCGGCCCCTTCAGGAACACCCGGGTCCAGGTCATGGTCACCCCTGCACAATGGGATGCCCTGGCCCGCATCGGCGCCCCCCACGGCATCGCACAAGGCGCCCAGGAAGCCCTCGCGGCCGGGATCACCGCCCTCGACGACCGATAGCCGTTTCGGTCTTTCCTTCCCCGGACGGATCCGGTACCGCTCCCGCACGCCGAAGTTCCCCGGGGATGGGGCCGGGGGAGGTGGACAGTGAGAGGTGACGCAGCCGTGTCTCGGGTGCCGACCGGGGAGGTGCAGCCGAAGTACGCCCACAAGGCCACCGTGATCCCCGTGCTGCTGGCGGCCTTCTTGCGGGCCCGGCAGCGGATGCCGGTGTCGCCACACCTTCTTCAGCTCGCGCAGCACGGCTTGCGCTCGCCCTTGAGGTAGGCGGCGCACGGTGCTCGGGTCGACACCCAGGCGGTCCGCGACGCCTTTCTTGTCACCCTTGGCGGCCTTGACCAGGGCCCGCATCTCCGCCTGCGCGGACTTCGGCAGGGCTCAGGTGAAGTGCTCTGGACAGGCCTGGGGTGGTGCCGAGGTGGAAGGTGCCGGGCAGCACCTTGCCGACTGTCGCCGACACCGACACCGGTGAGCGGCAGGAAGCCGAACGGGTCCGGGTCCGGGAGGCGTAGACGACGCAGTCGTTGTTCACGCCGAGCAGGTAACGGCCCTTCGCCACGTTCGCCATCTTGCGGTGCATGTCCGCCCTCGCCTTGGCGATGGCCGCTGCCCGGATGTCCGGGCGCGAGGTCGGCCGCTCCAGCCCCGACCACGGCTCCCCCACTTGTAGGCCAGGCCCTGCAGGCGCTCGCGCAGCTTGCCGATCCCGAACTTCACCGCCGACAGCACCACGGCGATCTGCTGGTGGCTCCACACCGCCGAGCCGAGCCGGTCATCACCCATCTGCGCCAGGTGTCCCAGACCCTCGGCCGTGAGCGCGGTGCGCAGCGCGCCGAGATCGGTACCCGCGCCCTTGAGGAGGCGGTGGGCGGTCATCGCTGCGAGGAAAGCGCGGTCGTCGGCGTCCTTGTCGACCGGGATGCCCGCCTCGGCCATGGTGGTCACGTAGGCCTCGCACAGCCGGTCGTGCCACGGGTCCAGGTAGGCGCCGGCCTTCTCCCGCTGGTGCGCCTCGGTCAGGTCGACGTCGTAGCCGAGTTCCTGGGCGTAGGCGACGGTGGGGGTGGTGTACCAGGCCGGGCCAAGGCATCCTTGGGCTCCCAGTCGCTGGCGAGGCTTTCCACCTCTTCCCAGGCCCCGGCTCGTTGATGACGACCACGACCAGGGGCGCGGGGCACGGGGCTGTTGACCCTGTCATCGGGTTCGCGCGTCGCCCACACCCACCGCGGCGCAGGCGTGGCCACCAGCCGCGCCGTTCGACGGCGGTGACACGCCGCACGTCGCTGACCAGGGCGGGTGGAGCCGGTGGATGTTGTCCGGCGCTGGCACCCCTGGACGCGGACCTCGTCGGTGACCGGGTTGCCCGTGTGCTCGGCAACCTGGCGCAGGAGTTCCTCCACGAAGTCCTCGGGCGCGATGCGCCAGCCGTTGAGGTACCGGGAGACCGCGCCCTTGTCCCGCTTGACACGGGCTGCGTAGCGGGTGAGGGATGTGGCGAGGGTGGCAAAGACCTTGAGGAAGTCCGCGAACTCTTCGACCTGCGGATAAGCCAGGACCAGCATGAAGATCGGCTGGGCCCGGACACCGTCGCGGTGTCCGGGCCCAGCCTGCGGCTACTGGTCCTTTGGCCCCGCGCTATCAGGCTTGGGCTGTGCCTGCGCCTCGGCGTGGATGGCCAGGGCGTCGAGGGCGTCGGGGGTCGGGAGATTCATCATGGGCTGGACTACATCATCCGGCTGTGACAGGCCCCGTCTGGGTGTGTCCTGCCGCCGTTCCGATCCCGGCCCGATAAGAAAAAGCCTGGCGCAGGCGCGCCGGGGTCACAGGCCACGGGTCCTGTCGCCTGTGTGGTGGGCCTGGCCCGGTTGCGACGGCGGGACGTGCCGTGCCCAGCGTGCGCGGTGCCAGCGTATGCACTCCAGGTCCACACCGTGGCGGGGGTCGGTCGTGAGACGCCCGCGCACTGTGCCGGTGACCGTTTCCACGACGTGCAGGTCGTCGGTCAGGTAGAGGCCGCCCTGGTCGAACTGCGTGTGACAGTTCGGGCACAGGCACAGGACGTTGCCGGTGTAGTCGTGGCCTCCCCTGCCCAGCGGGCGGATGTGGGCGCCTTCGCTGGCCGCCTGGCGTGGTCCCGGGATCCTCAGGACGCTTCCGCACATCTGGCACCGGTCGCCGTGCCAGCCCTTGACGTCCTGGACCACCGCGCTGTCCCGTCTCACTTTGCCGTTGCGGCCCCTGACTCCCCCGGCCGACACGGTCGCCGGGACCGTACCGCGGGCCGCGTGCGGGGAGGACGTTCCCGGTGGCGGTGCCTGGGTGGAACCGGTCGCGCAGGAGACCTGCGCTCCGGTGTCGTGGAGAACGCCACCGACGAGGTTCAGGTCGCCGGGGCACAGCAGTCGGGCCCGGTCCCACAACGAGCGGGCCACCAGCGACCACGCGGCCTCGACGTGGCCGCCGGTGATGACCTGTGTGTCCTCGGCGAGGGCAAGAGCCGCTGCGATCCGATGGGTGTGGTCGTCCGCGCGCAGGAACTGGCCTTCCGGCAGTGTCGCCTGCCTGTCGAGAAGGTCTTCGGCGAGTTGGACAGGCCAGAGCTTCTCGGCTGCCTCGCCGGTCATCGTGAGTTCCACCCGGCATGTCGACAGGTCGTGGTAGATGCGGGTGAGTTCGTCGACCGCGCGCACCGCCGCCGCCGCGATCGCCTGACGGCCGGCGGACGGCGCGTGGGGACCGGTCTGTCGGCGGCGGAAGATCAGGATCCTGGTGGAGGAGGCCGGGGAGGTCTGCGCGTCATACCGCCAGTCGTGTTCCGGCATCTCCCACAGCACACCGATCCTTGGCGCACTTCTCACAGGGCCGAGCCTGCGCAGGGGTCGCAGTTCATCGTCGGGCCTGTAGTCCTTTCCGTCCCAGGCGACCCGGAGGGTGCTGGCGAGGAACTCGTCGGAGGACTTCCTGGAGGTACTGTGCTTGATCGGGCTGCCGGTGAGCAGCATCGAGAACGCGGTGCCGGGCCGGGTGCGCCGGGTGGTGGCGGCGCGGGCCGTGCGCAGGGCCGTTTCGGTGGTGATGTCCGGGTGGAGGCCGAGGTGGGGAAACCGGTCGGGCTCCAAGCCGGCGTTCCGCAGGGCGGCGGCCAGCGGGGACTGGTCCTCGCGTGTCAGGAATGCTCCCCAGACCAGGCAGGACCCCCATACGGGCATGGCCGCTGCGGGGGCCACCGCGGCGGACCACCAGCACACGGCGGCGGCGTAGGCGTCCTCGATGTGGACTCCCACCTCCAGCCCTGCCAGCCGTGCGACATCACCCAGCGGACCGCCTATCACCACACCGGACACCGTTTCCTCCCCTGTCCTGCCATCGGGCCTTGGTGATCATCTACCATCCGCCGCCGACAGGTGCCGTCCGGTGGGCCCCGTGCTCTCCGGCCTCCCCGGGATCGTTGCCTGTGGCACCCGCCGACACGTGCCGGCCGATATGGGACTCCCGGGCCCGACGGCAGCAGCGGAGTATCGGGCGGGATCCACACCTCCAGGTCTGTCCGGGAGTGCCGTTCGCTCGACGTCCGGCCCACGGGCACAGCAGCCGCCGCCCTTGAAGTACTGGTTTGGTGGCGGGCTGGTCAGCGTCCGGTTCGATTAATTTCGGCCCGCCGGGTGTGACGTGTTTCGAGTTTTTTCTTTTAGTTGCCGACTTTGACCTGGATGATGATCTGGATTGCCAGTGTGATCACTGCTGCCGCTTCGATGACGGATACCATCAGCGCCAGGACGGAGTTTTGGGGGCCGGCCCAGTAGGCGGCCAGGGATGCGGTGGGGATTCCGGTGAACAGCGCGAGGTCGACGGCGCACTGGATGATTCGGCGCTGGGTCCGCCTGGCGTCGCTGCGGTGGAAGTGCTCCCAGCCGAACATCGTCACGGGTTCCTGGCTGGTGGCACCGAGGCGGGGGTCGAGGCTAGTGCGGATGTAGCGCCCCATGTCGCTGATCTTCTTGTCGTTGGCGAGGTAGGTCCAGCCGAGGGCGGGGGTAGCGGCGGAGATCAGGAGGAGCAGTGGCGAAGTGAGGGGTCCGGCGTGGATCCCGGCGATGAGGATGGCGGAGACCAGACCGAGGGTGACGTAGGGGATGTTGTCGCGGAAGGTGATCCTGGACTTCTGCTCTTCTTTGGTCTGCTGGTATTCGAGGAACAGGGCTTTGACGGAGGTCGGTTCCTCTTCCACGGGGCTCCTTCGTTGTCAGTGGGGGGCGCTATTCTTGTCAGTGGATGGAATGGATGCGAAGAGGCCTGCCGTGGCGTGGGGCCGGTGCATTCGAACGGAGGAGAGTCCGTGCCGGTAGGGGTGTTTCCTTTCTCTGGGGGTCCGGTGGGTGGTGTCGATTCTCGGCCTGTCGTGGTGCTGACCGCGTTGGGCCTGGAGTACGAGGCGTTCCGGGTCCACCTGTCCGATCTGAGGCGCGTTGTTCACGGCGGGACCATCTTCGAGGTGGGGGTGCTCGCCGGCACGGGGCGCGTGGTGGCCTTGGCCGAGGTCGGTCCGGGCAACCGGCCCACCGCCGTCGTGACCGAACGGGCCCGGCAGTACCTGGACCCGCGGGCCGTGCTGTTCACCGGTGTCGCGGGCGCCTTGAAGAGTGACGCGGCGCTCGGGGACGTCGTGGTGGCGAGCCGGATCTACGCGTACGAGAGCGCCAAGCACACGACGGCGGGCACGCTCCCGCGCCCTCAGTCCTGGCCCTCCTCCCACCAGGTCTCCCAAGCGGCCCGGCACGCTCTGCGCGGCCGGGAATGGCACGCGCGGATCCCCCCGCAGGTGCGCCTTCGATGGGAAGGGGAAGGCCCCTGCGTGCACTTCAAGCCGATCGCGGCCGGCGAGGCGGTCCTCAACACGACGGAGGGCGAGGTGCGCAGGCGGCTGGCGCAGACCTTCGACGATGCGGCGGCCATCGAGATGGAGGGCGCGGGTCTCGCCGAGGCCGCCAGCCTCGGGGGCCTGGAGGCGCTGGTGATCCGGGGGCTGAGCGACTACGCGGACGGAGCGAAGGCGGCGGCCGACGCCGCCGGCTCGCAGCCCCTGGCCGCCGCCCACGCCGCCGCGGCGGCGGCAGCGGTCATCGCCGCCCTTCCCCCAGGGCCGGGCGAGACCGCGGGCTCTCGCAACACCCCGCACACCCCCGGGCCGGACACGGCCGGCGGGCCGACGCAGGTGAACACCGCGAACACCCAGGGCACGGTCAACGCCGTCCAGAAAGGGTCCCTGACGATCAGCCAGGACCGGCGTCCCCTGCCGCCGGGAGTATGAGGTGACACGGGACGAACCGCCCGAGGGGGATAGCGGCGGCAGGGACCGCACCCGTCCCACGGAACAGGCTCCGGTGCAGGTCAACACCGCCGCCGACGGCGGGAACGTGTTCGCCGCCCAGGGAGGCGACATCGTCTTCCCGCCCGCCTCCGTGGACGGTCCGCTGCTGTTCGCCCAGTGGGAGCGCGGACTGCGCCGGCTCACCCCGGGCTTCGTGCGCACCAGCGCCGGCGGGGACCTGCGCATCGACAGGAGCGCGGCCGTCCACGGCCTGGCCACCCTCGCCGCCGATGCGGGACCGGACGCGGTGGTCCTGGTACACGGGGAACCGGGCACCGGGAAGTCCGCCCTGGCACTGGGCGTTGTCGACGAACTGAGACAGCGCCGGTTCACGGTGCTCACCGCCTCCTTCCCCGTACTGGCCGGGCACCAGTACGGGGTGCGGGAACTGCTGGAGGACGCGGTGGCGGTCGACGACGGGCCGCGGCGCCGCGCCGTGGTCCTGGACGGCGCGGAGGCGGTCCAGGACGGATGGGAGGCCCTGGCGGGCGAGGCTGCTGAAGCCGCCCGGGCCTGCGGGGCCGCTCTCGTCCTGGTCAGCCGCGACGACGCGGTGGACACCCTGCGGCAGGCCATCGAACCCACCGGCTGCCCCGTACGGGAGTTCACGCTCGCACCGCTGAACGACCTCGAGAGCGCCCAGGTCCTGGCCGCCGCCCCCGAACTCGCCCGGATCGCCCTGGACGCCAGATCCCGCTGGCTGCTCGGCCGGCTCACGACCGTCGACCTGCTGCTGCGCGCGGCACGCGCCGGTGCCTCTCTGCCCGACGTGCTGTCCTGCGAGGCGGACGTCTACACGGTGGTGTGGCAGGCGCTGGTCCTGCGCGGCGGGCGCAGCGGTGACGGGGCCTCGGGCGACGACCGGGCCGACGCCCTGGTGTCGCTGGCGCAGGCGCGGCTGTCGGGCCGCCGGGTGCGTCTTCCGTCCGGCCGGGCGTTGGGATCGCTGCGGTCGGCGGGGATCCTGGCGCCGGTGGGCGAGATGTCCGCGGTGGGGGGCGAGGAGTACCAGTTCACGCACGACGTGCTGCGGGACTACGCCCTGGCCAGGCGGCTGCTGCTCGAGGACGGGCTTGTGCTGCTGGAAGTGCTCGGGCCCCGGTGGGCGGTGCGGGCGGCACGGATCGTGTGCCAGGTGAGACTGCGGCACCGTGGGGGCGGGGCCGGCGCGTTCCAGATCCGGTGGGAGCAGTTGTCGGCCTGGTTCGCGGGGCTGGCCGCGGTGCACGGGCCCCGATGGGCGGAGGTGCCGTGGGAGGCGGTGCTCGCGGCGGGCTGGTGCGAGTGGGCGCTTGAGGCGCTGTCCGCTTCCCTCGCCGGTGATCCACGGGTGCTGGACGGGATGCTGTCGTGCGTGCAGTTGCGCTTCGGGGGCGATGGAGCGTGTGATCCCGTGGTCGCGGCACCGGTCGTGGCGTGGCTGGCGGCGAACACGCCGCTGTTCGCCCCGTCGGCCGACGATGAACCGTCCCGGGGCGAGGAGGTGGTGCTCGCCTGGTTGCGCGGCGTCGCACGTTTGGAGACGGCCGGGACGGACGTGTCGCAGTACCGCGTGGTGCGGGCCCTGGTGCGCGGGTGTCTGCTGGGCGGCGGGTGCCGCGGGACCAGGGGCGGGCTTCGGCTGGAGGCGCTGGGGCTGCTCGGCGGCGACCTGGACGAGCACGTGGCGGTCGCGCTGCAGGAGGTCGCCGCCACCGACCGGCGTGATCTGGCACCGGTGGTGGACCGCTTCGATGCGGCGCGCGCGCTCGCGGCCTGCGATCCGGGCCTGCTGCTGCGGCTCGCGGCCACCTACTACTGCACGCAGCCCGGTGCCCGGGAACCCGGTCGGCGCCGCCAGGAGGTGTTCCGGGGGCGGCACGAGTACATGGGCCTGGTGCTGCGCAGCCGGGCCGCCTGGTACCGGGGGCCGTTCATGGCACTGCTGCGGGCTTCGCCCGAGCATGGGCTGGCGCTGGTGTCGGCTCTGGCCCACGACTGCGTGCACGGGCCCGTCACCGAGTACGGGGACGGAGCCTGCGAGTGGGTCCCGGGCGAGCCGGACGGCGCCAGCTCCCCCGGCGGCCCGGTGCTGGAGGCGGACCTGCTGGGCACCGGCTCGCGCGCGTACGCCGGCGGGGCGGGAGCCTGGGGCTGGTACCAGGGCACGCTCAACGGGCCCCAGCCGTGCACGAGTTCCCTCATGGCCCTGGACCTGATGCTGCACCGGATGTTCGAGGCCGGGATGGAGCTGCGGCACGTGGCGCAGTTCCCGCTGCGGCACGTGGGCACGGCCGCCGGCGCTGGGCTGGCCTACGGCTTCCTGGTACGCCACCTGGACAGCGTCACCGACGAGCTGGACGACTTCCTCGCCCTGCCGTTGGTGTGGTCGTTCGAGAACCGACGCGCCCTGTACCGGGCCCAGTTCCGCTGCGGCTCCCCCGAGGGCCTGCCCGGCGACGTCTTTCTGGGGGCGCAGCCTGGCCGTGTGGCCATGCATCTGGTCGTCGAGGCCGCGCGCCGGGACGACCAGGCGGCGCTGGAGCGGCTGCGGGAGGTGGCCGGGCGGCTTCGGGAGGCCGGCCCGGGTCGGTTGGACCCTGCGGCGGTGGGGAACTGGGCCGACCATCTGGACTTCGACCGGTACAGCATCCGCCAGGAAGGGCGGGAGGTGGTGATCGAGGTCCTGCCCTCCCCCGCCATCGCGGAGCGCATCGAACGGATGAGGGAGCGCAGCGGCCGCCAGGGCCGGCTGTACGGCATGATCACGGCCTATCAGGCGCTGACGGATCTGTGGCGGCGTGCCGCGGCCGTGGTGCCCGGGGATTTGGCCGAGCTGGCCTCGGACCTGCGCATCGCCCGGGATACCGTGCAAGACCTCGGGGAGGACGCCTCCCCCGATGAGGTCGGTGTCCGCGCCGTCGACGGGCTGTACGCGGTGGCTGCCGGGGCTGTCGTGGCCGCCTGCGCGGGCCATGACCTGGATGGTGGCGACCTGCGGTGGGCGGTGGGTCTGCTTGTGCGCGCGGTCACGGATCGCACTCCGACCGATGCCTGCGATGCCTCCTTCCCCTGGGAGGGGAGCAGGATGGCGGCGCTGGTCCTGCCCCGGCTGCTGCTGTCCGGGCCCGGCGCGCGGATCGGCCCGGACCTGGCGGAAGCGGCGGCCCGGGCGGTGCGCGTGGCGGCCTGTCATCCGGTGCACGAGGTGCGGCGCTACACCTGCGACGGGATGGCCGTGGTGTGGGCCGAGCCGTGCGCGGCTGTCGGGTCCTGCTGTCACCACGCGATGGCCTGGGAAGCGGTCCTCGAGGGGCTCCGGCTGGTCCCCGCGAACCCCCTCGCTTTCCCGGAACGGCATTGTGAGGACGCCGAGGCCAAGGACGGCCCGGCCGCGCGGGCGCCGTCCGCTGGTGACGGGAGGGGCACCCTCGTGGACAACCTCGAGGCCATGCCGGACGACCGGATCCGGCTGGACCTGCTGTTCCCGAGTGTGGCGGCGGTCCTGGACGCCGCCGCCGGCGGGCACTGCGCGGCGTCGGCGGCGCGGGCCCTGCGGCCCGCGGTGCTGAACGCGTACACCCGGGCGGCCCGTGTGGAGCACGGCGGGTTCCACCACCGGCGTTCCGACACGGTCGCCCCGCTCGCGGCGGCCGTTCTGAACGCCTCGCGCCACGATCCCTCGGTCGCAGCCGGGATGGTCGACCAGCTGGCGGGGTCCGCGGCTGTGCTGGGGCTGTTCCTGGAGGCGCTGAAGATGGCGGCCACCTACGACCTGGAGCTCGTCGTCCCGCTCGCGGCCGTGTGGCCGCACGTCATGGAGACCGCCCTGACCCTCCCCCCTTCCCCGGACCTGACCGGCTGGGACGAGGAGGCGCTGCTGCGGCAGCTCGTCCCCGGGCCCGTCCCCCATATCTCCGACAGCTCCCTGGATGCCGTCGTACAGCGGGCACGCGAGCACTGGCTGTCCGCGCGGCCGCTATGCGAGCACATCGAGATGTGGATCCCCGAGGCCCGCAGTATCCGCGGCTGCGCGGACGCCCTCGTCGGCCTGCTGAGATCGCAGCCTGTCGGCTTCCAACTCGACCCCGGCCTGCGCTGGGCCCGGGAACTCACCGACCCCCTCGACAACACAGCGGCCGAACCGGGCTTCCTGATGCCCGACTGGCTGGAGGCCCTACGCCCCTTCCTCACCCCCGCCGCCCGCCCGCACTACCTGGCCCTCCTGGACACCTTCGCCCAGGCCGGACACCCCTTCGCACAGCAACTGCAGCAGCGGGACGAATAGCCGCCACGCCGGCCAGGCGCCCCGGGCGCCTGGGGCCGAGGACGGCCCCCCGTCCGGGCCGCGGACGGCCGCCCGCCTGACGGAACCAACCGTGCCCGGAGCCCGTCCCGCACCGCCCGTCGAAAGGCGGCAGGATCCCGACACCCCACGCGGTGAGCCGCCTCCCGACCCTGGGGCCGGGAACCAGCTCACCGGGAGACGGGGAGGCTCTCGGCTCCGGGGCGCCGGCCGTCAAAGGACTCTGCCCGCGGTCCGGCGTGCTCGGGCACCCCGCCGGTCCTGCTGCCGGACGCCGTGGTCCGCACCGGCACAGCCGGCCGCGACGGTGTGCGCGCCGAGCACGGGCGACGGGCCGCAGGAGCTCCTCACCGCGCCAAGCGTGAACCGGCCCAGGGCAGGTGGGGCCGGGCGGGCCGGGTCGACGGCGGTCGCCGGGCCGCCTTCCCCGGTTCGTTCGGCTATGTGGGTGAATCATGCATTTTCTGGCGGCTCGCGCATGGGAGGATCACCGCGCGGGCTCGTGGGAGAGGCGGTGGGTGTGACCGGCGCGAAGGACCCCTTCGAGGCATCCGCGTCAGCCCTCGGCTATCTGTACCAACTCCGCAAGGCACTGCAGCGGTGCGTGGAGCTCTCCCGGGGCGGGATCGATTGGAGTGTGGCGATCGAGGCCACCGATGACCTCGAGGCACTCGTCGGCTCCCGCACCGAACTGACCCAGCTGAAGAAGCGAGCACCCGGGACACGGCTGACGGATCTTCAGCCGGATCTGTGGAAGACGCTCAGGATCTGGTCACAGGCCGTCACCGACAGGCGGATCGATCTCGGCGAGACAAGCCTGTACCTGCTCACCACCGCCGAGTTGCCGGCGGGGACAGCGGGGTTTCACCTGCAGTGCGGCACGAGCGGGCACCGCGACGAACGCAGGGCCGAGAACCTGCTCCTGCGGGCCCGCAGGTTCTCGGACAGCACCGCTCTGGCCGCAGCGTTCAAGGCGTTCGACGCGCTCGGCGACCAGCGCCGCCGCGAACTCATCAGCCGGATCGAAGTCATCGGCCGGGCACCGGACCTGGACGAGGTCAGGACCGACCTGCTCGGCTACGCCAGCCTGGCCGTGGAGCGCCGCTTCGCCAACTCCTTCCTCCAGCGCCTGGAGGGGTGGTTCTTCGAACGGGCGATCATCCAGATGAGCTCCCCCGGCGGCGCTCCCGTGACAGGAGCCGAGTTCGACGAGCTCTTCACCGGCCTGCGCAACCAGATCGGTGAGCACAACCTGCCCATCGACCCCGACATCGCGCAACTGACCGCGGAGGCGGCCGGTTCCGTGGAAGCATCCGGCAAGGTCTTCGTCCAACAACTGCGGCTGATCGACGTCGGCCCCGAACGGATCGCCATGGCGGCAAGGGACTGGGTCCGCGCCTTCACCCAGCGCTCGCGCTGGGCGGACGAGAACCTGCTGCTCGCCGGGGAGCTCGGCACCTACGAGCGCAGGCTCGTCGAGGAGTGGCAGCCACGGTTCGCGGAGATGCGCGAGGACCTCGGCACCGAAGCCACCGAAGAACAGATGATGAAGGAAGCCCGGCTGATCTACCGCTGGGTCGACCGGGAGGCCCGCCTCAAGATCCGCGCCGGCTGCGAGGAGCTGTTCGTGGCCAAGGGCTCGTACCACATGCTCGCCGACGAGCTGCGGGTCGGCTGGCACCCGGACTTCAGCGCCCGCCTGGCAGCCCTGCCCGAACCCGCTGGAACCGCTGATGACCCTTCCTGACCTCAGCCGCGAGGAACGCGCCCTGTTCAACCCGGCGTTCGCCGCACTCGTGTGCGCACGCGCGGTGCAAGGCCACACGCAGCAGTACAGCGCGCCGTGCCCGCTGCCCGTCGCGGTGACCGCCTCGGTGATGGCCTTCCAACCATCGATCCGCTCTGTACTGCCGGCCACCACCGGCACCGGGCTGATGGGATGGCTCGACGCGAACGAGGCAGTGCGCATCGCCATGGGCCGAAACACCGGCCCCCTTGCGGCCGTCGTGCGCCCCGGCCTGCTGTTCGCCCTGCAAGGCGATGTGCTGCGCCTGGACGGAGCGGGGCTGACGCTCGCCCCGCGGGCCCTGGCCAAGACCGTCAAGGGCGGCACCGAGCAGAACACCGCCATCCAGAAGGCCGCCTTCCTGCTGGGGCGCTGGCTTCCCAGCACCGGCAGCGTCGGCACCGTCCTGACCCTCCTGGGAGTCCAACCGTGACCTTTCAGATCCACGCGGTCACCGTCTACGGAAAGCGGCCCGGCCAGGTACGCACCGTGCCCTTGCGTACCGGCGCCCTCAACATCGTCACCGGCGACTCCAGGCGCGGGAAGAGCGCGCTGCTGACGATCATCGACTACTGCCTCGCCAGCTCCGACTACCCCGTCAAGGCCGGCAGGGTCCGCGAGTACGTCGGCGTGTACGCCGTCACCCTCTCCCAGCCCGGCCGGCAGCTCTTCGTCGCCCGTCGTGCCCCGGAGGGAAAGCACGCCGTCAGCACCCTGCTGTGCGTGCTCTCCCAGGCGCCCGGCACTCCCCCGCCCCCGCTGGAAAAACTTTTCTTCACCACCCCGTTGGAGGCCGCGAAGGACTTCCTCAGCGACTTCACCGGAATCGACCGCACGGTCAAGGTCCCCGCGGTCGCCCGCGTGCAGACCATCTCGCCGTCCATCCGCCACGCCCTCTTCTTCTGCTTCCAGGCCCAGAACGAGATCGCGAACCCGGATCTGCTGTTCCACTCCCAGGGCGAGGAATGGCGCCCCAGTACCATCCGCAGTGTCATCCCGTACTTCCTCGGGGCGGTCGACCCCGAGCAAGCGGCGCTGCAGGCCCGTCTGCGGATTCTGCGCCGGGAGCTGTCGGAACTCGAGGCCAGGCTCACCCGCTCCCAGGCCCTCTCTCCGGCTTCGGGCCAGGCCCGTGCCCTGCTCGCCGAGGCGGTCGAGGAGCACCTGCTCGCGCCTCCGGCCGACGAGCCGACCGCCGAAGCCGTCCTGGAGCTCCTGCGTTCCACTCTCTCGAACGGCCTCGAGACCGGGTCCGGTCCCGACCGCACCGACGATCCCATGGCCCTTGTCACCGCGCGGCGGACCGAACTGCGCCGTGCCCACGGAGCGACCCGCGCGAGGATCTCCGACCTCAAGCGCGCACTGGAGGAGAACGACGACTTCACCGGCCAGGCCACCGAGCAGCGCTCCCGCCTCGCCTCCCTGGGACTCATGCGTCTGGACCGGCAGGCCTCACAGGCCGCCCAGTGCCCGGTGTGCGACAGTCCCGTCGACTCCGCCACCACCACGATGGCCGTCATCGCCCAGGATCTGGACCGCCTCAGCGGCGACCTGCAGGTCATCGGCAGCGACACCCCGGCTCTGCGCCGCCAACTCGCCAAACAGGAAGAGCAGTTGCAGGAACTGCGCTCGGCGCTGGCCCGCAATCAGGACGAGATGAACGAGATCAGTGCCGGCCTGCGCGCGCTGCAACGGGAACCGGACGACCTGCGGCGTGCCGCGCACGTGCGCGGACGCATCAGCCTCTACCTCGACACCGCCGCCCAGCACGTACCCGTCCCGCTGGTCGAGGACAACCGCGACCAGCTCCGTCGGCAGATCGCCGACCTGGAAGAACAGCTCAGCGACGACACCCAGGACGACCGCCTCACCAGTTACCTGTCCCTGATCAGCCAGAACATCCGCGCCAAGGCCGGATCACTGGGCCTGGACCACTCGCAGTTCCCGATCCGCCTCGACATCAACAAGCTGACCGTCGTCGCCGACACCGCCGATGGCCCGGTGCGGCTCCCCGACATGGGCAGCGCGGAAAACCACCTCGGCTATCACATCGCCACCCTGCTGAGCCTGCACGAATGGTTCTGCGAGCACAACGGACCCGTACCCCGCACGCTGATCCTCGACCAGCCCTCCCAGGTGTATTTCCCACCCGACTACACCGGGGAGCCCACCCTGCAGGGCAACGACCTCAGCCAGCTGCTGGACGTCTACCGGATCATCGACGACACCGTCCGGTCACTCGCCGGCGCCTTCCAGGTCATCGTCGTCGAGCACGCCGACCTGACCGACCCGCTCTTTCGCGACCATGTCGTCGAGCGCTGGCGCCACAGCAACAACCAGGCCCTCGTCCCACCCGAATGGATCATCCAGCCCGGTGACGACGAGGACCGGTAGGCAGCGCTCCCGCAACCGCACCGACGCCGCCCTCCAGCCGGCTCCGGACCGTGCAGCGCGTCCCTGTACAGGACGGCCCAGGGCAGGGGGCAGGGCCGGCCCCGACCTCCAGTGCTCCACAGGAACGGAACGGCGGGCTCACGGCAGTACGCCGTCTCGCGGACCGCGCAACCACGGGCACCCCCATCTCGGCCGGCACCCGACCGGACGGAAGCGAAAGGGCCCGACCGTGGACGACGAGAGCGTGCTGCTGCAGGATGGAAAGCCTGTGCCGACAGCACGGGTCCATGAGCCCGCGCTGCGGCCGGGACACCATTCGCGTGCCTGGACGCCGCATCGATGACGCGGGTCGACGACGGCACAAGCGCCGCCATGGACCTGCACGACGGGTGCCAGACCGCAGCGCGCACCTGAGGCTCGCTCCGAGCCGCGATCGCCGTGAGGCCTCGCCTGCGCTCCGGAGCACGGACACGTTCGCTGCCCGCATGGCACGTGGGGCGGCGTGCCCGGTTGTCAGCGGCCAAGATCCTCTCCCCACGTACGGCCGGCACTTCCCCGCCGGCGGCCAGTTCAGCTCCCCACCTTCAACCTCCTGGCGACAATGCGTGACCGTCAGCCGCTCGGTCCGGAGACCGGCTGGCGGAGCATTCGATCCGGGTCGCCCCACAGAGGGGCGGGACGGAAGCCGTGTCGTGCGTACCAGGCGCGAAGCTCTGCGCGGTCGAGTCCAGAGCCGTCGGCTGGCAAAGGAGCTGCGGCAAGGCCGACTGGTACGTCACCGAAGGGGGCAAGGACGGCCTTCAGGAGGACGGTGGCGTAACCAAGGCCTCGGTGTCGCGGATCAATGCGGATCCGGCTGATCCAAATCGTCTCGCCGTCGAGAGCCCCGGCGCTGCCGACAACCCCGTCCACCGTCCGCAACTCCCAGACAAGCTCCGGGTACCGAGCGGAGGGCTGAACGATGTCCATCGCGCGGTCTCCTTCGGTGGCGAACGGGCTGGAGTGCATCACTGACGGTCACCGTACCCCGCAACCACCTGACTCCCCACCAGATTGCCGCAGTCGGGGAGTTCCAACTGGCCACCGACACCCGGTTCGCCCGGGGAGCTCCTAGACGACCTGGGGAAGTGCGATCGGAACATTGTCCGGGGTCTCGGTGCGGTCGCTGTTCACTGGGGCCCGGGCCTCGGTGAACGGCGGCGGCGGGATGTACGGCCATCCCTTCCCGTGCGGGACCGGCGACCAACTCCCCCGAAGACCAGGGCCGTGGCTGCGTTGCCTCCGGGACAGCCCCTCGAGCCGCCGGGAATTCGGCACGCTGCCCTCCGCTCAGCCCGGGCCTGGAGCACGCCGCGCGGACCCGCTCGCGTGCCCGTGGCACCGTCGCCTTCGCCGGATCCACCGCCCTCGGGCACAGGGCCGCCCCGGAAACGGACGGCGCTCTGCGACGAGGAAGCGAGTGGCGACGGCCGGCCTCAGGCGCGACGAGTCGTTGCGCGGGCTTTCCAGATCTCGGAGGAGAGCTTGAAGTTCTTTCGGGCCTCGGCCTCCTGTGCCAGCTCGACCAGGTCCGTCCCGCCGCTTTCGTCTCCGCGTGCGAGCTTCACCTGCGCTATCAGCGCCAGGTGCCGCATCCGGTCGGGATAGTCGAGGTCGAGGCCGAGGGGGTCGGTCCCGCGGATCAGTTCCTCCGCCCGGTCGAGGTCGCCTTCCAGGTAGGCCAGCCGTGCCGTCATCGTCAGGAACTCGTGCTGATGGCGGGTGTGTCCGATGAGTTCGATCGCGGGCCCGACCTCGGCCAGCCGCCTGCGGGCCTGACCGAGGTCTACGGACTCGATCATGTAGAGCCGGGCGGCGGCCAGCCGCAGCCTCATCCACAGGATGAGGTTGTCCTTGCTCGAGAGGGTCTCCATGGCCTCTTCGAGGGCGGCCCGGCCTTCCTCGTAGTGCTGCTCGTAGATCCGGTACGCCGCGAGCGTCCACAGGGCCTCGGTGCGTAGCAGGTAGGGCAGTCGCGGCAGGAGGGAGTGAAGGCTGGCCGCGTACTTGGCGGCGCTGCCGCCGTTGTTGGACTCCACTTCGATGGACACCAGTGCAAGAAGCAGCGAGGCGGTGTCGGCGGGGCTGGTGGGTCGGCCGTCGATCTCTGCCATGGCTCGGTCTGCAGCGGTCAGGGCGGCGTCCAGGTCGCCCTGGGAGCGGAGGAAGCGGGCGAGGCGGGCGTGGGTGCGTGCCCGGAGGGTCGGCTGGTCGATCTCTTCGGCGAGCGCGACGAGTTCTACCAGGAGGCCGCGTTCGTCGTCGTTGCGTTCCCCCAGGAGCCACAGGGCATGCCAGCGCAGTGTGGGGTCGGCTTCGGGCTGGTCGTGCAGGACGTCGCGGAGGCGGTCCAGTGCGTGCTCGCGGTCGACTGCGGAGGTTACGGCGGCGAGGGCCTCGGCGAGGGTGAGGATCTCGGTGTTGCCGAACCTGAATGCCTCTGGCGTGACGTCGAGGCGTTCGGCGAGGTAGGCGATGGTGCGCTCGGTAGGTGGACGCAGGCCGGATTCCAAGCGTGAGATCTGGGCCTTGGAGATGCCTTCCCCGGCAAGATCCGCCTGGGACAGTCCGCGCGAGACCCTGAGCTGGCGCAGCTGGCGTCCGAACTCGGGCTGCCCCAGCAACCGTGATGCGTCCATGCGCGAAAGCATAACTATTCGCCGCAACTCCCCCGAACGGCCATTCGGGATCGGTCGAGGGTTTCCGGCGCACGACGACGCCGAGCCGACGGGTCTTCGGGGCCGGGCCGCTACCGGCCCCCTGCCATCCCGGCCGGCCCTGGGTTCTGACGCCGGATTCACTGCCAGCGGCACCTGCGGTGCAGGCGCCGCCAGCGGCGCCGAGTGCTACGGCCAGGTGATCTCGTCGCCCAAGACGGGCCAGGTGATCTCGTCGCCCGCTGCCATGGAGTGTCCGGCGCGGGGGGCGGAGGAGGCTGAGACGACGGCGAGCGTCGTCGCCATGGCGGCGAACGCAGACAGTATGACAACACGCTGGAGGAGCTTCATGGCTTTACCTCAAATGGAAGATACCGGCGGGCAGGAGTGCGCCCCATGGAGGGACCGGGCCTGGTCCGGTCGGGCGGGTGCCAGGCACGAGGACGGCCCGCGAGGTGCAGGGACCGCACAGGCAGGGAGAAGGTACCTCATTGCCAATAGCTAGGCAACAGTTGCCATTCACAAGGCATCGCTTGCGCAAGAATGGCACCATGGCTCCACTCGAATCCTTGGGGAGAGCATGGGAATCGCCTGGCACCACCCCCTCGCCACCGCCCGCGTGAAGCAGATAGCAGCACAGCTCGCACCGATCGTCGTGGCCGACGGAGCACGCCGGGCCTACCTCAGCGGGCCGGCACTGGCGGGACTCGCCACCGCCCACGCCGAGATCGAAGCCTGCGTGGTCACGGACAGCCCCTGGAGAGTACGCAGACGCCGGGACCCCGTCCTCGCGGACGGACGCCCCGTGACGATCCGCTACGTCACCTTCGACGAATTCTCCAGCCAATGCGTCAGCCTCCTCGGCAGCGAACCGGAACTCAGCACCCTCTGCGACCTCCAGCAGGCCGCCCGCTTCCTGCTCGGCCAGGACGTCATAGACGACGACGGCGCCCTCGAAGCACTCCGCAAGACCCTGGACGCGAACGCCGAAGCCCTCATCGACACGGCCGTCTCGACCCTGGCCAAGGAGGCCACCACAGCGATCCAGACCTGCTTCGACATCCTTGACACCCGCGACACCAAAGACGCCCTGCGCATCGCACAGGACGCCTGCCTCTCCGCGACAGACGCACTCCTCGCCTCACACGGAGACCTCTACCTCGGAACAGCATGGCTGCGCCCGCGCTGGGCCCGGACCTTCCGCACACCCTTCCCCGAACTGCCCGACAGCGACAGCCTCTGGGAGGAACCGTTCTGCGAGCGGGCCGCCCTCCTCTACCAGGACCTCCTAGTCCAGGCCGTCACCGGCACGACGTACGCCAGCACACGACACGTGCTCCCCGGCACCTACCGCCGCGACCCGGCAGTCACCCTCGTCCCCGACCCGGGAACCGAGGACATCCGCGTCCTGAAAGGCCGCCGCCCCCTGTCCGCACTCAGCCCACTGTCCCTGCTCCTGTGGGGAGTCGCCCACGGACGCGAACGCCGGGACGCCCTAGCCGAGACACTGCGCCTCGCCGAAGGGCGCGCGAGCATCGACGACCTGAGCCACCAGTTCGACCGTCTTGTCGACATCGGGATGCTCCAGTACGGGTGCTGGCAGCCGGACTAGCCGATCGGCTCGGCCTCGCCCCGGGATCCCCGTAGACAGGTAGTGCCGCAGGCGACGACAGCCGACACAGCGGCCCCGACAGACCCGAGGACGGCCGTGAACCGGATTGTCCGACGTGACCCGGGAGTGGAAGGTGATGGCCTGGTGCAGGCCGAGGTCGGCGACCGCGTGCGCCGGAGCGGGATCACCGGATCGGGGGAAGGTCTCCGAACTCCCGTGCCCTCCCGCAAGGCGGAGGGGTTGGGGTTGTGGCATGGGTTCGATGTGGCGCGGGGAGGACCTGGATGTCGGCGGTGGCAGGAACGGCCGCGGCCGTTCAAGAGCTCAACGAGGACCAGCGCGCCGCGCTCGACGCCTGCGTGGTCGCGGCGCTCGCATTGAGCAGCAGCGAGGGCGAGGCCCGGGGGCGCATGCGGCTGCTGATGGAGTGCCATGGCCGCTACGTGCGCTCCTTCGGGGTTCTCAAGCAGGCGCCGTCGTACGAGGTGTTCGCCGACCAGCTCCGCGGAAGCCGGGTGGCCGACCTCCTGCCGGGACGCCCTAAGGGGTCAGTGCTCGACGAGCTGTGGCTGCTCGATGACGACGGCATGCCCAGCTCCGCGCTGCACCGGCTCGCGGTGGAGGCCGCTGAGCACGGTCATCAGGCCCCGGGGATCGGTGCCGACATCCGCCATCTGCGCAGCCTGCTGCGGGCAGTGGGGATGCTGCCGGTGAGTACCGGGCTGTCGCGGATCTCCGGCGAGAGCGTCCAGCACGCCGTCTTCCACGCGCTGAGGGCCGCCGGCTTCGAGGCGTACACCCGGGGCCGGGAGGCGATGGTCCGCACACCCGTCCTGACACGGCGCGAGTTGTCCCGGAGTACCGCGTTGGTCGAGCTTGGCGCGTACACCGGAATCTCCCCGACGCGGCAGTTCGGCGGTCTGTGGGCAGCGTGTCCGATGTGCGAATGGACGTTGCGGGCCACCTACCGCCCCAATGGAGCGGTGGACCTCGAGTGCGAGGAGGACCGCCACAGCCTACTGGGTGCCCGGTACCGGGCCGAGCCGGATGCGGAGGGCTGGCACCTGGCTCCGCGCGGCGAGCTGCGCACCGTGCCGGAGCTGCTGCCCGTGGAGGGCTATGTGGCGCTGCCCTACGCGCTGTGGCTGTGGGTGACGCTCCCGGGCCTGCTGGAGGTCGAGCTACGCGACCGGCTGGTCGCCTCGGGGGCGAAGGTGCGGCTTTGGCCGTTCGGCGACGCCTACGACCTGCACGTCACCCGTCCCGGCCGGTCCAGGGTGTGGCGCGTCGACGTCAAAACCTGGGCCGACCCGTACGGGCTGGCCCAGAAGCTGCGCGAGGAGCCCGAAGGGCCCGGCGGGCTGTGCTTCGTAGTGCCTGAGCACTTGCGTGGATACCTACCATTGCTGCGCCGGGTGGTGCGGGACGGCGGGGCGCGCGTGCTGACCGATGCCGACCTGGTGGCGGAGGTGGCGGGGGCGTGAGCAGGACGCTGGCCGCG
The DNA here is from genome assembly GCF_042885595.1 of Kitasatospora sp. NPDC058046. Taxonomy (NCBI): domain Bacteria; kingdom Bacillati; phylum Actinomycetota; class Actinomycetes; order Kitasatosporales; family Streptomycetaceae; genus Kitasatospora; species Kitasatospora sp. NPDC058046. The sequence continues at coordinate 47,878 of NZ_JBHVRS010000039.1, read as the reverse complement.
GCTGTGGCCTTGGCCGAGTACCTCCTTCCCTCCCGGTTCCGCGACGGGCGGCAGGTGGTGCGCGTCGCGGACGCCCACGTCCTGCTCACCGGGCACGCGGCGCGCGTCGTGGCGGGCTGGGAGCAGTGGCCCGAGGCGGACAAGCAGCGCCTCGGCGCGCTGCTGGGCGCCCGCCATCGCGGGGAGGCGTTGCTGCACCACGCCGAACGGGCCGTCCACGACGCCTTCCACACCCCGAACGCGGACGACCCGCTGCCCGCCCTCTACACACTTGGGCACAGCGAGCGGGGGCGGGCGTTCGAAGTGCTACCAGCCCACGGGCAGGACCCCTCAGACGTCGCCGACCGCCTGCTCGCTCCGGCCAGGCGCCGGCGGGTGCTGCGGGTCGCCAGCGGATCGGGCTGGTCGGCGCCGACATCGCGCGGGCGGGTCCAACTCGCCTTCCCCGACGAGCAGGGGGTGTACAAGCCGCCCCGGGTCGTGACCGCGCCGTCGGTGGAGCTGGTCGTGGACGCCGACGAGCTCGGCTGGCAGAGCCGGGACACGGACCAGGACATGAAGGGCCCGGCCTTCCGCGAGAAGCAGATCGCGCTGCTGCTGCGCGGGACCATCGGTGGCGGGCAGCGTCCCCTGGAACCCGTCGTCCTGCCGCCGGGCCGCATGCACCTGCTGAGCGCGCCCCCGGGCGTGGGCAAGAACGTCTTCGGCCGGGGGCTGGCGATCCAGCAGGCGGACTTGGGCCGCACCACCGTGCTGGTGGTCAGCGACAACGGAGACGTCTACAGCGAGGCCTCCACCTTGCAGCGGGAGCTGCGGGCGGCGGGTGTCAAGGAGACGGCCACGCCGTTCATCGCACCCAACAGCCGCTACAATTTCGCGCTGCGCTCCGCCGCGAAGCTGGAGGGTACCGGCGTACCGCTGGCGCAGGCCTCAGCGAGCATCGCCTTCCTCGTCGGCAACTCCGCCTACGGGTGCGCCACGCAGGCGCAGCTCGAGGGCCGCGACGCCTTCGAGGCCGGCAGGGAGCCGTGCACGGTCGCGGCGTCGGACGCCTTCGGCCAACCGGAGCGAGCGTTGTGCCCGTACGTGTCGTCCTGTGGGAAGTTCTCCCATATCGAGGCCGCGACGACGGCCAGGATCATCGTGACCACCCATGCCTGCTTCCAGTCCGGGATGATCAAGATTCCGGTGGAGGTCGACGGGGAAGTCCGCAACAGCATCAGCGTGCGGGAGTTCCTTCTGCGCCTGGCGTCCTACGTGGTCGTCGACGAGGTCGACGCCTACCAGGCGCGGGGGTTCGACGAGTGCGGTGTGCTGGAGCTCGCGTCCCGCTCCCGCCCGACCACGGTGTTGCGGCGCATCCGCGACAGCCTGCACCAGGCGCCGCCGCGGTTGGCCGTGGCTGTGCGCCGGCCCCTGACCCGAGCGGTGTTCCTGGCCGAGCAGTTGCTCGACCTGGTGGCCGGCGAAGAAGTCTGCACCGAGGTCGCCCAGGCGCGGGCTATGGCCCGCGGACAGGACCCTCGTCGGACCCGGCAGGTCCTACAGGACCGCAAGCGCTGGTACCAGCCCCATCAGTGGGACCGGCATCTGCTGGAGAACCTGATCGGGGTGGACCCCGAGGCTGCGGCCACCGCCGAGCAGGCCGACTGCCTGCAGGCCCTGCTCCCACGCGTGGCCACCCGGCCGGGCGACCGCCCTTCCTGCGCCGTCCTGCCGGATCGGCTGCTGCCCGTCCCGGGCGTGCTGGAACGGATGCTCACGATCGACGAGGGCGGGGAGTGGCAGCTTGCCGCCCTCAAGGACGAACTGCGGGAGATCGTCTGCGCCGCGCTACCCGCCGAGGGCGAAGCTGAGGGAGCATCCGCCGAGTCCACGGTGCCGGCGCAACGCGGGCTCGGCGGGCCGGAGCCGGTGCGGGTGCCCGCGCACACCGAGGTCACCGCGGGCGTCGTGCACGCGCTGATGATGAAGACGTGGCTGACGGCCATCGTCCACACGATGTTCGATCTGACGGACAGGGCTGGCGAACTCGCCGGGCACGGCATCGACGCGGCCTCCGAGCTCGCCGACGCGATCGGCCACCAGGGCGCCGGCGCCGTCGTCCCGTTCGGGCCTCTGGGCCGCCAGCTGGGCGGGTTCCGCTTCGAGGGGCTGGACGATCCGGGTGGCCACGCGAGTTTGAAGATGGAGGTGCTGCGCGCCGACCCCCACACCGAGACGCAGTTCCTCGGCAGCATCGTCTCCCTCGCCCTTTGCGGCCGCCAGCGCACTGTCCTGGGCATGTCCGCCAGCGGCTTCATGCCGGGCGCGGCACGCACCCACCTGCTCGCCCGCCCCGACTGGGCCATGCCCGACACCCTCCGTGATGGTCTGACCATCTTCAACAGCACCCCCGTCGCCGACGGAAAGCTCTTGGCCGTCGGCAGCACCCCCTATAGCGAACGCGACCAGCGGGTCATCTCACTGGCCGCCGGCTACGCACCGGGCCTGGTACGCGACCTGGACCGGCTGGCCGCGGATCCGCGCACCCGGCATCGCGCGCGGGCCCTGATCACCGTCAACTCCTACCGGCAGACCCGCCTGTTCGCCCAGAGCCTGTACGACACCGCGCTTGCCCTCGGACGGCGGCTGCGGATCTACATCGCCGTCGCGGACACCCCCGACCCCTCTCTGCCGCCGGTCTGCGACGGGATCGGCCGGCTCACCCGCGACCGTTTCGCGGAGTTGGCGGACCTGGACGGCGAGGTGCTCATCTCGCCGCTGCCGCGCACCGAGCGGGGCCTGAACGTGCTGACCGTGTTCGAGGGCGTCGCCGTGTCGGCCATCACCCTGATCGCCATGGGCGTGCGGCCGGTCATGCCGGCCGACGACCCGGCCGTCCTGGCGGCCAGCATCGCCGCCCGGGCCTGGCGCGACACCGTCCCCGGCGACGACCCCGCCGCCGTCCTGGCCCGGGCTCGCGCGACGGCCGACGCGCACCTGCGCCTCAACCTCAACGCGCCCAAGCGCTTCTCCGCCCTGCCCGACGAGCTGAAGTACGAACTCGTCGCCACCCTCCTCGGTCAGAGCGTCCAGCTGGCAGGCCGCGGACGCCGCGGGCAGACACACGTCGAACTGCACTTCATCGACGGCGCCTTCCACGACCCCACCTGGGGATCCGACCTGCCCACCCTGGTCCGGGGCCTGCTCGAACAGGTCCCACAGGACGACCTCGCCCAGCTCGGCGCCTGTTACGGCCACACCGTCGAGGAAATCGCCGAGTACGCCCACGCCCGGCACCTGCTTCCCGCGCTGCGCGCGGGCTTTGACGCCTACCTGGAAGAGTACGCATGAGCCGCCCGCTCGACAGCGTCACCCGCAAGCAGGCCCGCCTGCTGCAGTTCCGCACCGCTCCCGCCGACCTGGGCGAGGTCCTCGCCTACCGGCCCGAGGCCCCCGTCATGGACCTGGCCATGGAGCTCTCGCGCGAGTACAAGCGCAACGTCGGCACCGCCCTGGACGTGCAGCCGCCCTACCGGGCGCTGGAGTGTGTCCTGCGTGCGGCGGCGGGCACCTGGGCGCGCTGGCAGTGGAACGACGGCTGCTACGAACTCCTGTGCGCGGCGCCGATCAGCACCGAGAACCGGCGCGACGTGTTCAGCTACTGGGCCGAGGCCGTGGTTCCAGGCCCCGACGGCCAGCGCGTCGGCGAACAGCTGGCCGAACTCCTCGGCCGGGCCGAGCCCCGCCCCGCCGTCCTTCCCCCGCCGCCGCCCGCCGGCAAGCGCTCACGCGGCTGGTGGCCGGGCGAACTCGCCCGCTGGCGCCTGGCCGAGGAACTCGCCGCCCTCGACTGGCCCCGCAGCAACGGCACCCCCGCCCGCTTCGCCCTGTGCACCGACGGCCGCCTGGCCGCGATCGGCCACGAACTGCCCGCCGAACCCGACCGCAAGGGCACGGTCCGCCACCTGCTGCCCCGTATCACCATCGGCACCGCCGCCAGCGGGCACTCCCGGCGCCACGCGCTGACTGTGAACGCCACCACCACCCTCCTCGCCACCTCCTGGAAGGGAGTCGCCACCGTCCTGCTGGCCAACCCCGACCAGCCGCTCGTCGTCGCCGCGGCCACCGACGGCCCGCCGTGGAAGCGCCGCCTGAACGTTCCCGCGGTCGCCGCCAGCCGCCGCCTGGCCGCCCTGCCCCGCCTGAGCTCGAACGTGCCGCCCTTCCCCGAGCACCTCGCCGACGACGCCCTGGCCGACACCGTCCCGGGGCCGGTCTGGGCCGTCGCCCCGGCCAGCGTCCGCACCCCCGGCCTGGGCCGCGGGCACGGCATGGAGTTCTTCCGCCGCGTCGAGGAGGCCATCGACACCCGGTGCGAGAAGTACAGCCACCGCAGCCCCGTGTTCATCGAGGTCCCCGGCATCAAGGTGCCGCCCACCGAGAGCGGCTCACGCGTCAGCGGACCGATCCCCCTCGAACGGATCCCCGCCGCCCTGGACGCTGCCGGCGTGGGCACCCTCCTCGTCCCCGTCCTGTGGAGTACCGACGAGGTCCGCGCCCGGGTGAAGGCCGCGATCGCCACCCAGTGGGGCCCCAGCAAGGACGGGAAGGCCGTCGAAGGCGTCGCCGAACCCGCAGCCGGCGGGCGTATCGAGGTCGTCTTCCTCCACGACAAGGCCGGCGCCCTCGGACACGGACCACGCACCAGCGCGGAGCGCGAGCGGGACCTGGCGCAGATGCTCGCCCCCCATATCCGCGAGGACACGCTCGTCGCGGCGATCTGCGAGACCGACTGGGACCCCGACCGCTGGTACCCGAGCGTCGAAGCCCGCGAGAAGGCCGAGGCCGAGGACGGCAAGTGGCCCTCCAAGCAGGCCCTCGCGCGCCTCGCAGCGACCTCCCAGTACATCAAGCAGGCCCCGCCGCCGATCCCGACCCACACCCGGGAGGGCAAGCCCTACAACGAGAAGTACCGCGCGAAGAAGGTCGCCTCCCGCCAGAGCGGTCTCGACAGCTCGACAGCGAACGTCCTGCGCGAGATCCTCAGCGGCGTCGGCGCCACCGACCACCGCCTCGGTGCCGCTTTCGGCAAGCTGCCGCTCGAGAACTGGTGGCACCTCGGCATCCACGTCCGCCGCCACGCCCAGCGGCGCACGCCCGGCAAGCGCCGAACCACCGAACCGGCACCGATCACCGCCACCCTCGCCGCCATGCGCCCCACCGGTGGGAAGGAGGACCCCTGGCAGGTCTGGGCCTACAGCCCCCAGTGCGGACGATGGCTGCCACACGGCCCGGCCACCACCGCGCTGCACGCCGTCGACCTCGCCTGGGACGTCAGCGACTACCGCACCACCGCAGACGAGACACTCCAGGCCCGCGCCGCCGCGGACATCGTCGAGCAGGCCCTTATCGCCGCCCGCACCCAACTGCCTGTACCGGCCCCTGTGGTGCTCTACATCGACGGCGACACCGCCGAGTACATCTGGGCGGGCCTCACCGATGAAGCCTTGGGTCAGGACCCGCCCCCTGGCATGCCCCGGCCGGCGTCCTGGCTGCCTGGCCACAGCCTCCCCCGCGCCCAACGCCCCCTGGCCGCCGTCCGCGTCATCGGCGACCTGGAACGCATCGGCCGCCCCACCGGAGCCCACCTGCGCACCGGCGACGGCACGTGGCGCGCCACCGACACCACCAGCAGCCTTTTCCAACTCGCCAGCGACGACGGCACCCGCCAGTACCCCGACTTCCTCCTCTCCAACGTCCCCCGCACCTACGCCGCCAGCCCCGCCGGCCGCTTCGGCAAGGACGAGACACGCTTCGACAGCGGCAGCCAGAGCAAGAACGGCTACGCCCACACAGCCACCCGGTTCACCGTCATCGCCCAGGCGGCCGACGCCCCCTGCGACCTCATCGGAGCCGTCGCCGCCGTCCTGACCAACCAGGGCATCACCTCCGACGTCCGCCAACGCACCCCCACCCCCCTCCACCTCGCTCGCAGGATGGACACCACCCACCCCTACTACCGCCGCACCGCGGAGAGCTCCGAGGACGCTCCCGATGCCGCCGAAGCCGAGAACACCGCACAGGACGAGACGACCAGTCTGTAACCCGAGGCGGAGTCACCTGGGCGAGGAGACGGCCGAGGCACTGCGGGCCATAAGGCCCTGACATACCGGCTTCAAGGTATCCAGGCGTGCCTTGACGCCCGGTTCGGCAGCAGACCGGCGACCGGTCAGAGGTTCTGCAGGTAGGCGGTGTGGACGGTGAACGCGGCTTGCTCCGGGGTGTCATGGAGCACCGCCCCCTGGGTGGCCTGGCTGCCTATGAAACAGCCCTCGTACAGCGCCACCCACTGGTGCCCGATTCCGGCCAGGCCGCACTCGACCCAGCCGACCTGGTGGCTTCGCCCGTCACGAGGTAGACGTTCGGGTCGACCGTGCAGGCCGGATCATTGAGATGCCTTGTTAAAGGCAAGGCTGCCGACCCGGCAGCGGTCGGCGACGCCTCCGCCATCCGACGCTTCAACGCACACGTGTATGGTGATCCGCGAGTGGAGTCCGTCATACTCCCGACCGCAGATGGCCTGACCCTGGCGCGAAAACGCTCTCCGGACGACGAGCGCTGATGACCCGCCTCGGCGGCGGGCGTAGAACGCCCCGAAAACCGGGTGACACCAAGACGGACCTGTCTGGGACAAGCCAGGGGCCGTTCTCGAAGCTGTGGCCCCGCTCATGCCGTGGCCGTGGCCGGGTCGAGTTTGGAGAGGACCTCCCGCATGCCACGGCCGATGGCGCCGATGTGGGGCTCGGCGCAGTCGAACAGTGCGGTCGCCTCCGCGTCGATATGGGTGTTGTGGATCTGCGCCGGTGTCACGGCCCGTAGGGCTGACGCGTAAGGTGCTTCCAGGGACAGATGGGTCTCGCCGCGGGCTGTGGAGCCGACAGTGAGCAGGTGGAGGGTTCCGGTGAAGGTTCCTTGGGGCCGGTAGGCGAGCATGGCCGTGAGGTTGGCCTGGTAGATCGTGATGCGGTGAAGCAGGACGTCGAAGCCCGAATCGGTGAGGCCTTCCTGCCGACTCAGGAACCTGGCGACGACGGCGGCGCGCTCGCCGGGCGGCGCGGCGGAGATCTCGTCGAGTGGCAACGGCACCTCTCTTCCCAGGAAGCGGCCGATGATGAACCCGTAGTCGAGGAGACCGCGCAACTGGGGTGCCTCGGCCGCGGGCAGGGTGCGCCAGGGTCTGTCGAAGGCGGGCATGAGGTGGAGTAGGAGGTCCACGCGCTCGCCGTCGGCCTGCAGTTGGCAGGCGGCCTCGAAGGCCGGCAGCCCGCCCATGCAGTTGCCCACGAGGCGGTAGGGGCCGTGGGGTTGCACCAGCCGGATCTGTTGGATGTCGTGTGCCGCGATTTCTTCCACGGTGGTCAGCGGTTGCTGTTCCCCGTCCAGGCCAGGGCTCTGGCACCCGTACACGCTCCACCTCGGCGGGATCTGCGGCAGGTAGCCGCTCATGTAGCCCACTCCGCCTTCCGTGGCCGGGAAGACGAACAGGTTGTCGTCGGTGCCGCGGCGCAGCGGCTTGAGGCTCGATCCGGCGATGTCGAGCAGGGAGAGGCCGGCGCCCTGGTCGGCCAAAAGCCGACGCAGCGCCTCCTGTCTGTCCGGTGACAGTGCATGGACGCGGTCGTGTGCGGAGTCCATGGGGTACCCAGTCCTCTCAGTCGGGGTGGGGCGGGGGCGCTCGGTGCGAGCGGGGTCAGGGCGTTCTGGATGCCGGGTGGTCGGGGGTGCCGAGGGCGGTGTCGCGCAGGAGTGCGGCCGCTTCGTCGTCGCTGAGGGATTCGACGAGGGCCAGTGCCGCCAGACCCGGTTCCCGTCCGCTCTCACGTTCTCGTTGTTCCCGGATCACCGCTGCCACGGCGGTGACCGTCGCGTTGGTCATGAAGACATGCAGTGGGACACGTATGCAGGATTCCTGTTCGATCAGGTACAGGACGCGGGTTGCGGACAATGAGTGTCCGCCGTTCTGGAAGAAGTCGGCCTCGCGGCCGATTGGACGCTGTCCGAGGACCTGTTGGTAGGCGTCGGCGACGAGTTGTTCCTCCGGGGTTCGGGGCGGGGAGTGGAGCGGGCGTTTTTGGGATGGGGGGAGGGCCGCTGTGCGCAGGGCGTTGCGGTCGCGTTTGCCGTTGGGGGTGAGCGGCAGGTGCTCGTGCGGGACGAAGTGTTGGGGGACGAGGGCCGGGCGCAGGAGGGCGGCGGAGTGCGCGGTCAGCGTCGGGGCGTCGGGTGCCGGCTGGCCTGGTTCGAGTTCGATGTGTGCTGTCAGGCTTCCGTCGGCGGCGGCCACGACGACGCAGTCCCGGACGGCGGGGTGCTGGCGGATGGCGTGCTCGACCTCGCCGGGCTCGACCCGTTGGCCGCGGAGCTTGATCTGTTGGTCGTCGCGGCGTAGATGGTGCACTGGGCCGTCGTGTCGGCGTACCACCAGGTCGCCTGTGCGGTACATGCGTCGTGGTGTTGCTGTCTCGTCGGCGAGGGTGACGAACCGTTGCGCGGTCGCGTCCGGTCGGCCAAGGTAGCCATCGGCGAGGCCGTAGCCCGCGATGTACAGCTCGCCGATCGCGCCGGGGGGCAGGAGTGTTCCGTGACGGCTGAGGACATGGAGGGTGGTGTTGTCGAGCGGCTCGCCGATGTGGATGGGGCCCGGTACGCGCGGTACGCGCCAACATGTGGACCAGATGGTCGTCTCGGTGGGGCCGTAGAGGTTCCAGACCTCGGTGTGGCTGGCGAGCAGCCGGTCGGCCAGGTCCCGGTCGAGGGGTTCGCCTCCGGACCACACCCGCAGGTTCGCTTCGCCGCTCCAGCCGGTGTCGAGGAGCATCCGCCAGGTGGACGGGGTTGCCTGCATGACGGTTGTGCCGGCGGTTGCGAGGAGTTCGGCGAGTAGCCGGGGGTCGTGGGCCTGGTCGTCGGTGGCGAGGACGAGTTCCGCGCCTGTGGTCAGCGGCAGGAGCAGTTCCAGCAGAGCGATGTCGAAGAACGGGGCCGTGACGGAGAGCAGTGTGTCGCGGGCGGTGAACCCGGGGCGGCGGGCGATGCTTGCCAGGAGGTTGGCGAGCGCCTGGTGGCCGACGACGACTCCTTTGGGCGGGCCCGTCGAGCCCGAGGTGAACAGGACGTAGGCCGGTCGGGCGGGGCCAGCGGGGGGAGGGTCGTCGTGTGAGGGCGGTGTGGGTGTGGTGGTGTCGATGCTCGCGACCCGGGGCGGGAGTTGGCGGGCGGTGGTCGCGGTGGTGAAGGCGTGGGTCATCGCGCTGTCGGCGATGAGGTCGGCGAGTGGTGCGGCGGGCAGGTCCAGGGGCAGCGGAACGGCCGTCGCACCGCAGTGCCACGTGGCCAGCAGCGCGGCGACCAGATCGGGTGACCGGGGCAGGAGGAGTCCGACGGTGTGGCCTGTGCCGCCGGCCGCCGTGAGGTGGTGGGCCAGCGCCCGTACCCTGTCCTGGAGCCAGTGGTAGGTCCACCGGTCAGGCCCACAGCGCAGCGCGACCCGGTCGGGTGCGCGTCGGGCCGTCTCCTGGATCTGGAGGTGCGCCGGCTGGGCGGGCAGGCGGCGGGCGGTGCTGTTGGACGCGGTGATCACGCGGACGTCGGCGGGTGTCAGCTGGGAGAGCCTGTGGACGGGGACCGAGGGGTTTGCTGCCGCGTGTTCGGCTGTCTGCCGCCAGCGGGCGATCAGGGCACGCGCGGTGGTGTCGGTGTAGAGGTCGCGGTTGTGGAGGAGCATCAGCCGCAGGGAGCCGTCGTCGAGCGGTGCGATGTGCACCTCGATCTCGAACTGCGAGACTCCCGGGTCGAAGGGCTCGGGTGCGCAGTGGCTCTCGGGCAGTTCGAGGCGCGTCGGGAGATCGTGGAGGGCGAAGAAGGTCTGGAACAGAGCGTTGCGGCTCAGGTCTCGTTCCGGCGTCAGACGCTCGGCCAGTTCCTCGTAGGAGAAGTTGACGTGGTCCCACGCCTGGGCCGTCCGGGCGCCGGTGGTGGCGAGCAACTGGCGAAACGTCGGCTCGCCGGACAGGTCCACGGGCATGGCCAGGGTGGTGACGAAGCAGCCCGCCGTTCGCTCGAACCGAGGTTCGGACCGGTTGGCGTACGGCGTCCCGACTACCAGGTGGTCCTCCCCGCTGTGCGCGGCCAGCACGGTCGCGTGCACGCACAGCAGCGCGCTGAACAGGGTCGTGCGCTCTCGTGCTGCCAGGCGGCGCAGGGCGTCGACGGTGGCAGTGTCGATCCTCGCGTCGAGGCGGTGGCTGCGGTAGGTTCGCACGGCGGGTCGGGGCAGGTCGGCGGGCAGTTCACCGGGGTGCGCGTAGGCGAGGGCGTTTTGCCAGTACGCCAGGTCCGCGCGGCCGCGCTCGCCCCGGCCGCGGTCCTGATCCAGCAGGGCGAAGTCGGTGTAGTCGGCGTGAGGCGGGCTGGTGGCCGCCCCGGGTGTCCGGTAGGCCGCGCCCAGCTGGTCGACGACCTGTGCGTGGGTCCAGCCGTCGGATACCAGGTGGTGGTACGTCACTCCCCAGAGCCATCCGTCGGTGGCGGTGCGCACCAGCGCGGTCCTGAGCAGGGGCGGGGTCGCCAGGTCGAAGGGCCGTATGAGGTGGTCGCGCAGCACGGTCTGTGGGTCGGCGTCGTCGTCGCATGGCAGGACGGGCATCGGTGCGCGGGCGGTGCGGTGGACCAGTTGCAGCGGGGTACCGCCGAGGTCGGTGAAGGAGGTGCGCAGGCCGGCCTGGGAGGCCAGGACGGTGTCGAGGGACTGGCGCAGGCGCTGCGGGTCGACGGAACCCGGGAGGCGGTAGGCGAAGGTGAAGGTGTAGCCGGTGCCGGAGGGGTCGAGCTGCTGGAGGAACCACAGGCGCCGCTGGATCTGCGAGAGGGGGGCAGCTGTGCTGCCGTCCAGGTGGGCCACCAGGTCGTCGTGGTGGCGTCCGAGAGTCTCGCGCAGTTCGGGGCTGATGGCGCCGGGTGGGCCGGTCAGCCGTAGCCGGCCGGCGGGGGCGCCGAGGCGGCAGCCGGCGTCGATGACCTGACGCAGCGTTTGCGGCCAGGCTGGTGCGGCGTGTTCGCTCACCACTGGAGTTCCTCGGTGTCGGGGGCCCCGTCGTCGGTATGCCCGTCGGTGCCGGATCTGATTGCGGTCAGGGCGGTCCCGGCAGCGGACCGTAGGCTGTCGGTGCGCAGCAGCAGCGCGACGGTCAGCGCCGGCTTCAGGTCCTCGCCGATCGCGTGGAACCAGCTGACGGCGGTCAGGGAGGTCAGGCCGAGCTCCACTGGGGGCGTGTCGTGCGGCACCTCGCCTGGGGGGATACCGAGCAGGGGGCCGAGGTGGTCGGCGAGGTGGTGTTCGATCAGGGCGAGGGCGTCCTGGTCGCTCGCGAGTGCAGCGGCTTCCCTCAGCCGTTCGGTGCGTGCGAGGGCTGGTTCGGGGGTGGCGGCGGGTGCCGGTGGGTCGGCGGGGGCAGAGGCGGGCAGCGCCGCGTCGAGCCAGTAGTCGCTGCGCTGCCAGGGGTAGGCGGGCAGGCTGGTCGGGCCGCCCGGGGGGAGCGGCAGCGCGTCCCAGTCGAACCGCACGCCCCGGGTGTGGGCTGCGGTTACGGCGGCGAGGAGCGATTGGCTCTCTGGTCCGTCCCGGTGCAGAGACGGGACGGCGTCCGCCTGCCCGGCGCCGGTGGTCGCGTCGATCGCCGGGCACAGTACCGGGTGCGGGCTCATCTCGATGAAGCAGCAGGGGACTTGGGCTAGCGCGGCGATTGCGGTACGGAACAGTACCGGCTGGCGGATGTTGCGTGCCCAGTAGGATGCGTCCAGCATGCTTCCACGCGCCGTGTCACCAGTGAGGGTGGACACGAACGTGGTCGTGGTCTCGCGGGGCCTCAGCCCGGCGAGGGCGTCGCGCAGTGCGGGAACGACGGAGTCCACCTGGCGGCTGTGCGCGGCGACGTCGACCGCGATGCGCCGGGCGAAGACGCCCTCGGCCTGCAACTCTGCCTCGATTGCCTCGATCGCCGCCACCCGACCGGTCAAGACGGTCAGGTGTGGGGAGTTCAGCGCGGCGATCTCCGGGCCGTACGGTTGCGGGCGGCGTGCGAGCAGGTCCCGCGCCTGCTGCTCGTCCAGGTCGGCGATGAGCATCGCCCCCGTGCCCGACACCCGGGCCAGCGCGGCGCTGCGCCGGCAGACGACGCGTACGGCGTCGGGCAGGGTCAGAGCTCCCGACGCGTGGGCCGCCGCCACCTCACCGGTGCTATGTCCGACGACGGCGTCGGGCAGTGCGCCCCACGACCTCCACAGAGCGTCCAGGGCGACGCCGACGGTGAACAGCGCGGGCTGTACGATCTCGACGGCCTCGACGGCCAGCGGGGCGGCTCCGGTGAGCCAGGGCAGCAGGTCGATGCCGCTCTCGGCGGCAACAAGCACGGCACACGCGTGTGCCGTGCGGCGGAAGACGGGCTCCCGCTGGTAGAGCTCGACGCCCATCGTGGCGTGCTGCCCGCCCTGGCCGGGGAAGACGAACACGGTGCGCACTGGTGAACGGACCGTCCCCCGGAAGACCTTTGCGGAACCGCCGGCCGAGGCGAACTCCCGCAGGCCGCGTGCCGCGTCGACCGGGTGCGCGGCGACCAGGGCGAGTCTTTCCTCGTGGTGGGTACGCAAGGCGCCAGCGGTGAAGGCGACGTCGGACAGGTCCGGTTCGGTGGGTGCAGGGTCGGGCGGTGCCCCGTCCGGTGCATCCTGCGCTCTGGGAACGGTGGGGTCGAGGTGCTCGGCCATCCGTGTGGCGGCCTGCGCGAGTGCGTCGGGCGTCCTGGCGGACACGGTCAAGACGGTGGCGCTTCGCACGCCGTCCGGTGTGCCGGCCATGTTCGCTCCCTCCCGCAGGTGCCCGGCGAGGTCTTCGGCGCGCTCGCCGCGGGCGCAGGACAGGAGTGCCACGGTGTGCGGGCCAGCGGACGACTCGATGTCGGCGCGGACCACGGGGTGCGGGTTCACGTCGAGGAACACGTGGTGTCCGGCCTGCACGAGGTCGGCGACCAGCGGAGCGAAACGCACCTGATCGCGCAGGTTGCGGGCCCAGTACGCACCGTCCAGCGCGGTGCCCGGCACCAGGGCGCCAGTCACCGTGGACCACATCGGGGTGTGCGCGGGGCCGGGCCGCAGGACGGACAGGTCCGCCACGAGGTCCTCCAGGACGACGTCCGTCTGCGGACTGTGCGAGGCGTAGTCGATGTCGACGCGGTGGAAGCCGGAGCCTAGGGCGTCCACGCGCTCGCGCAACCAGGCCAGCTCCTCGGGCGATCCGGACACCACCGAGCGGGTCGGGCTGCTCACCACTGCGACGGTCAGGTCACCCGTCCGTCCGCTCACCAGGGCTTCGAGGTCGGCGGCCGGCACGTCCACCACCGCCATGCCGCCGGCCCCTTCCACACGTTGCAGCAGGCGCGCCCGGGTGGTGAGGACGCGGGCGCAGTCCTCCAAGGCGAGCGCACCCGACACGTAGGCGGCCGCCACCTCGCCCAGGCTCTGACCCACCACCACCGCAGGCCGCACCCCCCACGACTCCCACAGATCGGTGAGTGCCACCTGCATGGTGAAGATCGACGCCTGGATCCCGGCGGTGTCGGCTACGAGTGCGCGGGGATCGGCCAAGGCATCCAGGACAGACCAGTCGAGTAAGGGCCGGAACACGCGCTCGCAGCGCCGCACCATGCGGGCGAAGGCCGGCGCCCGCATGAGCTGCGCGTCCATCCCCGGCCACTGCGACCCCTGCCCTCCGTAGACGAACACCGGTCCCGCGACGGATCCTGCGGCCACGGCGCGCCCAGCCGCACCGTGCTTCTCGGCGGGCTCGTGGGTCGCGGCCGGACGGTGCCAGGACGGCGGGTCCGGGTACCCGCCGAGGACGGCATGGCAGTTGGTGCCGCCGAATCCGAACGAGCTCACCCCCGCCTCGAGCGGCGTCCCGTCTTGGCAGGGCCAGGGCTCCTGCCGCGTGGGTACCGCCAGGTGCAGCCCCGGGAAGTCGATACGAGGACTGGGCTCGTCGAAGTGGAGATTGGGCGGGACGCGGCGGTGGTGCAGGGCCAGTGCTGTCTTGACGACACCGGCGATGCCGGCGGCGGCTTCCATGTGCCCCAGATTGGTCTTCAACGCCCCCAGGAGGAGTGGTCTGTCCGCTCCCCGCCCCGGTCCGTAGACGCTCCCCAGTGCGCCCGCCTCGATCGGGTCACCGAGTTTCGTGCCGGTGCCGTGGGTCTCCACGAAGCCGATCCGGAGCGGGTCGACGCCCGCGTCGGCCAGGGCGGCGCGGATAACGTGCTCCTGTGCCTCCGGGCTCGGGGCTGTCAGCCCGTTGCTGAAGCCGTCGTTGTTGACCGCGCTGCCCAGCACGGTGCAGTAGATCCGGTCGCCGTCGGCTACGGCGCGGCTGAGGCGTTTGAGGACGACCAGCGCGCCGCCCTCACCGCGCACGTACCCGTTCGCCGATGCTGAGAAAGACTTGCACCGGCCGTCGGGGGCCATCACGCCGAGCCGGGACATCGCGATGGTCGGTGCCGGGAAGAGCATCAGGCTCACCCCGCCAGCCAACGCGAGGTCGCACTCCCCGCTCAACAGTGCCCGGCGGGCCAGATGTACGGCGACCAGCGAGGCCGAGCACGCAGTGTTGATCGCCATGCTCGGGCCGCGCAGCCCGAACGTGTAGGAGACACGAGCGGGCACGATACTGGTGTCGCCGCCCGGGCCGCTGTAGGCGCTGATCAGCTCGGGCCGGGCCGAGATCATCGCCCCGTACTCGCTCCACATGACGCCCGCATAGACGCCGGCAGTGACGTCGTGCAGCCGTGCGGGCACCATGCAGGCGTCCTCTATGGCCTCCCACGCCAGTTCGAGCATGAGCCGCTGCTGCGGGTCGATGTGCACCGCCTCCGCCGGTGAGATCCGGAAGAAGAGCGGGTCGAAACCGGCGATGCTGTCCTGGAGGAAGCCTCCCCACCGTGTCGAGGCCCGGCCGGGGCGCCGCGGGTCCGGGTCGTACCACTCCTCGTTCCGCCACCGCCGCGGCGGTACCTCGCTTATCGCGTCGCGGCCCCGCATCAGCAGCCGCCACAGTTCGTGTGTGCTCCTGGCTCCGGGGAATCTTCCGGCCATCCCGACCACCGCGATTGCCTCACTGGACGAACCCTCGGCCCGCCGCTGCGGGCGCCTCGCCGGGGTGTCGCGCTGGCCTGGGTCGATCGCCTCGGCGAGCGCAGTGACGGTGGGGAACCGCCAGGCCAGTTCGACCGGCAGGTCCCGGCCTGTCAGCTCGCTCGCGCGGGTCAGCATACTGACGAGGTCCGCGGACGCCATCCCGTAGTCGCTGAAGCGCTCGTCGGGCGAGACTGCCCACAGCGGTATCCCGGCGTGCTTCGCCACCTGGGCGGTCAACCAGTCGCGGACACTGGCCGTGTCCGGCTGCGCGGCCGCTTTCTCCTCGGTCGCGGATATCTCTGCCCCCGGGACAAGTGGCAAGCTCATGGCGATACCTCGGGCATCATAGGGCTGGCTTCCAACATTCCCTTCGCTAGGCGAGTGCCCGTGATCATATCCGGTGAAACCAGCTTCTGGAGAGACGGTTTGGCACACCATTCCCCGGCCACTCACCGCAACCGGAAACGGCTTCGGTTTTACGTTTCATGTTCGTCCTGAAACTCTTTCAAGTCAAGGAAGTCGAGTCAGCCGGCCGGGAGTTCGGAGCCATGGAAAGATCGTCGGCGGAATTTCCGGCACTGCGATCGGCCGACGCATCTGCCACCGCTTGGCCCGCCGACAGCCAGCGCGCCGTCTAGGGAAACCGCCACACCGGCCGCGAACTGCGCATTCTCGCTGACGCGGCCGACGCCGCCACCGGGGTTCCCGCTGGTCCGCCGCGACCCAGCCGTTCGAACTTCCGTCCTTCCATGCGCCGCACTCGGTGCGCCTCGATCCGCATCTGGGCGAGGCGCAGTCCCATTTCACTGGCTGTGCCCGGAGGGTGAGGGCCGGAGGAGTCCGGGATCTGGGGTCGGGCCTACATGGAAGCGCTCGACCAAAAGGTTATCTGCGATCTTTAGCTGAATTAAATGAAGCCGGGATTCCAGTGGAAACGAGAGGCTGCCCCGCTTTTCACTCCGGATTTTCGTGACATTCACAGCCGATTCGGCATCGTATTCGCGGGAACGGGTCCGGACGGTCGCCCGATCGGCGCGGCCTGGACTGCCGACTGACCCGAGTACGGTTCATCGGGGCGGCCGCCGTGACGTGTGGCGTCCATCCGGACGCCTCGATCCGCGCGGACGAGGTGATTCGGGGTCGGCCGTGGCAGCGTTCGTGCAGTTGCCGGGGGTGGATCGTGCCGCCCCGAGCCGGCCTCGGACGGCTCGGCCCCGTCTATCGGGATGGGTCCGCCGGGAGGGGAGGGGCTCTGCTTCGGACGTCCTGGGCGGCGGCGTGGACGACAGCCAGGGCCTGGTCGAGGTGTTCGGAGCGCAGGCGCTGGTTGAGCAGGAACATGCGCAGGACATAGCGGCCGTCGACATCGGCTCCGCTGAGGAGCAGGTCGCCGGTGGCGTTGATCGGGTGCAGCAGGTCCTGGCTGGTGTTGTCGGCGTCGCGCATGGCCCAGGGCACAGGGGCAGGCGAAGGCCGCGGTACTCGCAGGTGAACGCAGGGCCCGGGTCACCGTAGATGGGCAGCTGTGCGACGGGGTGCAAGTCGACCAGGCAGCCGCCACGGAGGGAGAACGCGGCCTGCAGGGCGGTGGCGTCGCGGACGAGCAAGGCGCCTGAGCCTGTTGTTCAGTCCCGGAGGTCACCCGACCTGCTGATCTGCGGTTCTTCGCGAGACAGCAGAGACGGCCGCCCCTCACGCTTCGAGATGTCGAGCAACGAAGCTGAAGGAACGGCCGCTGGTGGCAAGTCTCCCTGTGCGGTTGCCCGCCGTCGAGCAGTGGGGCGTACTGTCCCGCTTTCGGATGGACTTCTACGAGTGCCTGTACACGCGCGCGGACGCGCTCTTCGAGCTCACCGACGCGCTGCTGTGCACGGACGGGCCGGTCAAGACGCTGGTGGACCTGTCGCTGGCGGCCGAGCACCGCCGTGGGCACGGTGCGATGTACGCCGCGCTGGACCGGGACTGGCTCGAGCCCGCCCGACTGCGGCGCGCGCTGGCCGGCCTTCCGATCCCCCGCCCCGCTGACGGGCGCCGTCGAGTGTCTCGAGCACGTCCTCGTGTCCCATGCCGAACCGTAACGGGCCGACGCGCACAAGCGGATCCAGCCTCCACCGGCCCCGGCCGCCCTCCTCGACAGCGTCCGGCGAGCATGGAACACGCTCCGCGCTCCCCAGCACCGCTCAAGATCAGGAGGCAGAGAACCTACTGGTGGTCAGGATCGGATGGCAAACGGTCAAGGTCGCCTGTCATCGGCAGTCCGGACGGCGCGCTGCCCCGCCCTTGTCCTCGGCCAGCAGCGGCGCGACGGTGCCCGCCGGTGATGGCCCGGGGTATGCGCGTCCCGAGTCCGACGGGCACCACCAGCAGCATAGCGGGCACGGCCCTGCCAGCACGGCTTCTACGGGACGGGCGCGGCGGCGGACATCGTGTGCGCGGTGTTCGACCTTCCCCTGGACTTTCTGTTCGCGAAGACGAGCGAGCCGAGCGAGTCGTCCGGCATCCCCTCGTCTCCCGGGTCGATCGAGCTCAACGATCCGCTGGCGATCGAGAACCAGCTTCTGCGGCTCCGGGTCGGTGGGGTACCGGACGACGTCCTCACCACGTTCCGTGCCTCGCCCGCAGGCATCGTCGACCACTACGAGAAGGAGGGGACGCAGCGTCTCGCCGGCGAGGCCCGGATCGTGCGGGCGACGCTGCACTCCATGCTGGTCGGCCAACAGCTCCCGGCGCAGCGGGCACCCCGATGTCGAGCAGGCGATGGCTCTGGGTGTTCGGGCGTTGCAGGCCGCCCGGACGGCGCCAATCAGCTCGGTCTGGAGCCGGGCGGCCGACCTCTTCGAAACCGCCAGCGGGGACCGCCGCTGGCACGGCAACCGCGCGGTGCGCGAGTATGCGGAGCACCTGCGCCATTGGAAGTCCCTGCCTTTGGTCACGCAGCTCACCACCAAGGCTCTGAGCATGTAAGGCCGGACCTCGACGTGCTGTTCCACTCGGCCCGGTCGTTCCCTCCCGACCCCCAGCGGCGGATACGGTGGACGTGATCGCGTCCACCGGCCGGCGGACATTCTCGGCCCTCGAGACCCTGACCGACCACTGGGATCGACCCGGCTGGACACCTGCTCGGCGGGTGTACTACTGGATGATCACGTTCTCTGGGCAGGACGCCGTACGGGACCTCCCTCGACAGTGCCGGGACGGGATCGCCTGCTGCGGGCTTGACCTGATCCCACCGGACGGCCGGCACATCACCGTCCTGCGCATCGGCGACCGGGATCGGGTGCGGCACAATCAGCTCTCCAGGGTCGTCGAGGGCGCCAGCGCGTTAGCCTTGCCGGCCTTCGCCCTGGAAGTCCGCCCTCTGTCCGGCTCCCGTGAAGCGTACGGTTCTCGGTCGGCCCGTGGGGCCCTGGTGCACCTGCACCACGCCCTGACCGGTCTGGAGAGCCGGGTCGGCACTCCGGGAGGCCGGGCTACCAGTGAGTGGCGACCGCACCTGGGCATCGCCTACAACCCCGTCGAGCGCCCTGCCGCCCCCTGGTCCAGGCGGCGGGTGCGCCGCGGAACTTGCCCGCCGTTCACGCCGTCGTGGCGGATACGGACCTCGTGGAACTGCGCCGCGAGCCCGGCCGCTACGCATCGGAAACCATCGCCCGCGTACCGCTGCGTGCCCAGTCATAGCCGGACCCCAGGCGCTGCCGCTGCTGCACCGCGATCCGGCCCGCGACGGCCTGGGAGAGGTCGGCGGTCGCTCGTCCGGGGCGCAGCCTGTGCGGACCTTCTCGCCGTATCGCCTTCGAGTGACCAGCCTGCTCGCACCCGGTGACGCCCGCCGGTAAGGGCGGGCGCCACCGGCGGTTCGTCAGGCGGAGCCGTACTTCGCCTCGGCCGCTTCCTGGCTGGGGCAGAGTATCTGGGTGATCTTGGCCCAGTCGTGGCCCTGTCGCCGGGCGCTGGCAACCGCCCGGCCGGTGGCGGGTCGGCCGCCGTCGGAAGCTCGGGCAGAGCCGGACCGGGGACGGTGCTGATCCACCCGCAGGTGCAGGAACTCCGAAACGGGGAGCCCACCGCCCCGTGCGTGAGCCACCAGTCGATGGCGTCGCCCGGGATCACCAGCCGGCTGTCGGGGTCGGCGAGCTGCTGGTCGTGCCCGATCTCTTGGCCGTCGTCGGTCTGCTCGATCCATCCCATGGCGGCATCCTAGAAGGGCGGTTCGTCGGAGTCGCTGGGGTCGGGGGCGGGCGGTGCAACCGCAGCATCGCCTCGGCCACCGAGTGCCCCGCACCGTAGCCGATCTTGGTGCCGGTGTGGTCGTGGGCAGTGACGATGAAGCACTCTTCGACCGGGTCCTGGGTGACGCTGCCGTCCTCGTTGACCGCACCCGACCGGCCGGGGTCGGACGAGATCTGGACCGTTCCGCCGCCCTGCAGGAACGATTCGACGTCGATGCGCTCGCCGCCATCGGGCTGGTCCACCGAGTCGATGGCGGCGACCAGGGCGGCGACGGGGCGGCGGTGCCGGGTGAGGACCTGCGGGGCGGCGCCGGGGAAGTCCGTGGCGGCGGCGACCAGGTCGCTCAGCTTCGGCCGGGCCGAGCTGAGGGACCAGGGCCGGCACTGCTCGAGCGGGACGGCGGCCTCGCTCAGCGGGACGAGCTCGGTCAGCCGGTACCAGACGAGCCCGGAGGCGTCCTGACGGGCAACGAGGACCGTCGTTCCGACCCCGGCGGCGGCGACCAGTTCGGCCCAGCGCTCCCTTGCCTCCTCCACCCCGATCGGGCCTCCCCAGGCTTGACAAGCCGCTGGCAGGCGGGCGGGACGCGGGTGTCGGGCGTGCTCGTGTGACCGGAATCGATGGTTGGCCGCAGGCGTATGGTAGGGACATGGCCGGGCAGGTGCGCCGGTGCGCGCGATGCTTCAAGCCGCTGCGGGCGACGAGCGGCAGCGACGCATTCTTGTGCGGCTGCGCGTGCGCGGCACCACACGGCGGAGGCCATCCGGATCGGGCTGTCCCTGGTCGACGGCGAGGAGGCCGAGCGGGTGGCGCGCGCCCCTCGTGCCAGCGCCGCTTCGTTCTCGGCCATCTCCACCGGCGGGACTCCGCCTACTGCGGCGCCCGGTGCAGGCAGGCCGCCTACCGGGCACGACAGGCGGATCCGCGAAGCCGTCACCGCCCCGACCACCGTGACGGCTTCCATCCCCCTTTACGGGTCCGATGACCAGCGCGAACGCCACCGGGAAGACCCTGGCGAGGCGGCCTCCGTCACGACTCGGCCGCTCCCGGGTCACGCAGCGGCCTGAGCCCGCCGGGCATCCAGGGCGGCAGGGAGCCGTACCAGCCGAGCATGTTGACATGGTGCCGACGACTTCGGCCCCTCCCCTCGCGTCCATCACCCCACCAGCTCGTCCCGGACCTCGGCGAAGTCTCGCCAACCGCCGTCCTGCTGGATCTCCCCGACGTGGGAACAGGCCGTGCCGTCCCGCTCGCCGTACTCCGCCAGCACCACCCCGGTGTCCGTGATCCCCCGCTGCTCGGCCAGGTACTCCGCCACCTCCGCCGACACCTGCCGCGGGCCAGGCATGAACCGCCCCAGGAGCCGTACTGTCGTCAGCTGCACCGCGAAGCCGAGCCGGCTGTGCGCCCGCCGCTTCGCCTGCACCTTCTCCCGGTCCGTGTCGTCCAGGATTGAAGAACCGCTCCAGCTCCGCCCGCGTCGGGGCACCGTCGAACGCTCCGTACCTGACCTGCCCATCCGTCAGAAACCCGGCCGCCACAACAGCCCTCCGAAGATCGACAAAATCGACCCGCGAAGGTTGGAACCCACGATCAGCCCTGGTCGACAGCCCCCGGTGACCAGCCCGGCCTTAGCGCACGATCTGGCATGGAAGCTCAAGCACATGTCCCGTGAATGGTCGACGCGGGACATTCGGCGGCAGCAGTCCGGACAAGTTAGCGAACAGATCAGGTATTTCGCGCGGCTGAGAGGGCTGGTCCAAGGCGTTGTGTCCGGTGCGATATCCGATCAAGGGCACTGGCGGTGCCGCGAGTGCCGGTCCACGGTGGTCGCGCCCGAGCGCGCCCCGGCGGATTCCCGCGGGCTCCGGCGGCGCGCTCACGGTTCCCCGATCCCGCGCCGGCACCGACGCCTGGAATGCCATGTCCCTGAGCAGCCCGTATGTGAACGTCCCCAACGCCTGCGCCAGCCGTCGGCCGGCCTGCTGCGGAGAGGCCATCCGCCCGTGAGTGCCGTGATGCTCAGCCACGCCCTCACCGGCGCCGACCCCGCCGGTCTGGACACGACCAGCCGCGCGCACCTGGCCTGGTCGGCCGGACGGCCCGCACCGCCGCCCGCCGACGGTCCCGCCACCGTTATCGCCGAGACCGCTGTCACGGTCCTTCTCGACCTGCTGGGCGAACCGGAGCTCGCCGAGACGGCTCTCACCAATCGACCCGGCCCCTTCCACAGCTGCCCCGCCACCCTTAGCACCCGCTTCAAGACCACCGGAGGAATCCCGTGACCGCCATACCCACCCTCGACGCCACCGGCCGCACTCTGCACCAGCAGGCCGCTGCCCTGCGAGCGGCCGGCCCCGCCGTCCGCGTGGCGCTCCCCGGCGGCCTGACCGCCTGGTCCGTCACCCGCGGCAACGTCGTCAAGCAGCTCCTCACCCACCCGGCCGTCTCGAAGGACGCTCGGCGCAGCTGGCCCGGCTATCAGCCCGGTGCCCACCCGTGGCTGACCACGTGGGTGGACGTGGTCTCGATGTTCACCGCCGACGGCGATGACCACCGCCGCCTGCGCGACGTCGTGGCCCCCTACTTCACTTGCCGCCGCATCGCCGCGATGCGACCGGACATCGAGTGCCTCGTCAATGCCTTGCTCGACGCGCTCCCCCAGCGCACCGGCCCCGACGGGGTGACCGACCTGCGCGCAGCCTTCGCCTATCAGGTGCCCACCCAGGTCATCTGCAACCTCTTCGGTGTCCCCGACGATCTGCGCCCCACGATGTTGGCCGCGATCGACGCCGTCCTGGACACCACCGCCACGCCGGAACAGGCCGCCGCCACCGCCGACACCATGGTCGCGGCCATGAGCCGGCTCATCGAGGACAGGCTGGTCCGGCCCGGCAAGGACCTCACCACCCACCTCCTGAGCAGTCCCGGTGGGACGAAGCTCAGCCACGAGGAGATCGTCAGCACCCTCGTCCTGATGATCGGCGCTGGCTCCGAGACCGCCGTTTCCCTGATCGACCAGCTCACCCTCGTCCTGCTGCAGAGCCCGGACACCCTGGCCGCCCTCACCGCCGCCCCCGAGCGCTGGCCGGACGCCATCGAGGAGACACTGCGCCTGCACCCACCGATCATGCACCTTCCACTGCGCTACGCCACCGCTGACATCGATCTCGGCGACGGCGTGACAGTGCGTAGCGGTGAGCTGATCATCGTCGGGTTCGGCGCGCCCGGCCGCGACCCCGGCGCCAACGTCGCCCCCGAGCGCTTCGACCTCGACCGCGCCGACCGCCAGCACCTCGCCTTCGGCCACGGCGTGCACTTCTGCCTCGGTGCCCCGCTCGCACGTCTGGAGGCCCTCGTCGCGGTGCCGGCTCTCCTGTCGCGTTACCCCGGCATGCGCCTGGCCGCCGACCCCGCACCCGCCCCGTCCTTCATCGCCAACGACATCACCGCCCTGCCCGTACGGCTGGGCGCAGACCCGGAGATCCAGTGACCTCTCTGCCCACCACCCCGCTGCCGGCTCGACAACCGTGGACAACCGGTTCGACGGCCGCGCCCAGCAGGCGTTCCGGGCCGACTCCATCGGCAGGCTCACCGTCTACACCGGGCGCACCGGCCCGCACGCCGAACAGCCGCTGCCTGCCCAGCACCCCCGCTTACCCCAGCCGTTCGTCGGCCGCACCGAGAGACGCGCGGCGGCCGACCTTGCCCTCGGCAACGGACGCCCGGTCGTGGTGTGCGGGCCTCCCGGCAGCGGCCGTACGGAGCTGGCCGGCCACGTGCTGCAGGTGCGTGGGAAGGCAACCTGCCGGGAGGGCGCGTGTTCGCCGACCTGCGCACGTCGAGCGACCCGCTGGACGTCCTGACCGGCTGGCTGCTGGCCCTCGGAGCCGCGGGCGCCCCCTCCACGCTCCCGGCAGTCCAAGGGATGTGGCGGACGGTCACCGCGAGTCGTCCCACCACAGTGCCGATCGTTGGAGGCGGCGGCCCGTCAGCAGTGGAGCCGCTGCTGACGGCCGCAGGCTCCCGGGTGGTGGTCACCTCCCTCGCACCGCAGCCCCACCTTGATTTTGTCAGGTGATATGAGAGCCGCTGCTTCGGTTCGATCCCCCGCCTTGGTCTTCGCCGCCGCCCGGAGCGCCTTGTGGACCTTGGTGAAGCCGCCCTCGGCGCGGGCCTGCGCGAGCGCGGAGGCTCCGGCGAACGCGCCGGGCTTGGCCAGCAGGACAGCTCCTGGTCCGTCGTCGGCAGCGGATCGTCGTCGCGCCAGTGGCGGCGCGGAACTGCTCCGTCGTCAGGCCAGCTCGGCAAGGCCCGTCCCTGGCCTCATGGCGGCTCATGTCGACGGGGCCGCGCAGCTGCTGGTGAAGCTCCCGGGCGCCCTCGGTGGAGTCGGCGACCACGACCAGGGTGCGGGGCACGGGGCACGGGGCTGTTGCCCCCGTCGTCGGGTTCGCGCGTCACCCGTACCCGCCGCGTCGCGGGTCCGGCCGCCAGCCGCGCCCGGTGCCGCTCGGCCTCCGCGTCGTCGCACAGTGGCCGATCTTCGCCCACGCCGTCTTTCCGACCGACCGCCCCTTCGTCACTGGCGCCCGGTACACGTACAGCAGCACCGGCAGCTCGTGCACAACGCGCAGCCTCCGCTTGTACTCCCCGACCGTCAGCCCGAGGTAGGCGACGTCCCCGGTGTACTCCTCCAGCTCCACCGTCCCGGCGCGCCACAGCACCCGGTGCGGATCGCTCGCCTCGGCCTGGAACTGGCCTACCGGCAGGCGTAGAGCCTCCAAAGACCCGAGGCGCCCGGTGCACACCCGGCAGGGGTCCCGCAGACCTCGCCCGAGACATGGTTGTGGTCGACCTCCATCGACTTGGCCCCGCACAGCGCGCGCCACCGCCGCTCGGCCAGAAACGCCGCCTGAGCCTCCGGCGACATCCGCCGGTAGTCCACATCATCCCCCGCCGTCTTTTGCCTTTTCAGTGGCGACGGTCGCATGCTGAGCCGGTGGGCCATCGCCTGGTCTGCTGCGGACGACACGCCGCCGACCAGGCCGTTTTGTCGCAGCGCGCCCCCGCCCATACGCTCGAACACAGGCGGGCCCAACCGCCCAGGAGCAGGTTCTCCGTCCGGCCTGCGGTTCGGCCGATGTCGCTCGACGCAGCCTCCCCGAGGGCGCCGTACCCACGGCTGCCACCAATGCAGCCGGGCCTTCGAACCCCGCCACTGCCCGAACTGCGGCGGCGCCCGGATCGACGGGTCGACCGGCCTCCCCGGCGTGCGGCACGAGAATCCGCCAGCCACGGGCGGCTGCTGGGTCTGCCGTGCCAAGACGCCGGCGCTGCGCGAGCCGTACGGCGGCTGACCGGCCGAGCCTGGCCCGGGTTCGCTGGCCCGCGAAGCACCGAGACACGCCGGCCGAAGGCCGGTCGATCGGGCGTCCAACAGGGCCGACGACGGACAGGCCAGCCAGACACGGCCGACGCCGGGGCAGTGGCCGGCAGTGGCCAGGGCGAGCCCTTGCCGCTGGGCCTGACGACGGGTTCCGCCTTCAGCCGGGCCTGGGTCCGTCCGACCAAAGGGTGGGCCGGCGCACGCTGGCGCCGCTACCACTGCGGAAAGCGACTAGAGCAGCTCCGAGGCGCGCCCACTGCGCGTGGACCTCGTCGATCGCCGTCCGGTGGCACAGCAGGGGCGGCGGACCGCCCGACCTGGGTCTGGTGCGCGAACATGTACCTGGGTTGTGCAGCAGCTGATGGCGGTCAGAGCCGGACGGACGTTTCCGGGAGAACCGCCAGTGCCAGGACGACATCGTGGGCACCGGGGAGGTCCGGGTCCCCGTCCGCGTCGGCCGATGGCCTGGTGACCAGACGACGCTGGATCAGGTTCTCGGCGTGCCGCAGATGCGAACGGACCGTGGCCGGATTCAAGTCGAGCGCTGCGGCGGTGGCCTCGATGTGGGTATTGGCCCCGATCCAGGCTGTGAGCGTTTCGATCAGATGGCGTCGCCCCCTGTTCAGCGGCTCGAGGAAGTCGAGGGCCCAGCAGCGGACTTCGTCCGTGTCCAGCAGCTGTGCGATGCCGGTCGGCTCATGGACGGCGGGTGCACGGTCCGCACGCGTTCTGAGTTCGAGTGCGAGGCCGAGCACGGCGCGCTGGGTGACGTCCTGCAGGTCGGCCTTCAACAGGCCGGCGGCCGTGTTCAGACGGCGGGCAACCGTGTTGCGGTGCGTTCCCAGGATTCTGGCAGCCGCGGCCGGGGTGAAGTCCAGTCCCAGGCGCAGCGTGGCGAGGAGGTGCTCTCGGCGGCTTTCGGACAGGTTCAGCAGCGGGGCCAGGCGGGCACGCGCCCACGTATCGGCGCGCTCGTCGAGGATGTGGGCGAGCTGGACGTCGGCCGTGTACTGGTGGATACGGGTGGGTGTTCTCCGGGCTACGGCCAGGGCCCGGCTGGCGTCGCCGTAGGCCTGGGCGGTGTCGATGAGCTGGCGCGTGGTGCTGGCGCCGAGGTAGCGATGCGGTGCGGCACGTACGACGGCGGTAAGGCTGTCCATGGCCTCGCATTCGATACCGGGCCCCGGGGCGACGACTACCACCTGATCGGAGAAGGCCGGGCACGCACTGACGATGGTGGTGCTCCCTACAGCCTCCAGGCAGTCCTGGATGACACTGGCGTGCTCGGTCCGACGGGATTTGAGGACGAACACCCGGCATTCGTCGGCGTCGAGGATCTCTGGCATGAGGCAGCGGGCGGTGCGCTGGGCCTCGGTCACATTGCCGGTCATCAGTAGTTGCAGGATCGCCTGCCTCACTGATTCCTCGGCGCGTCTGAGGCGTTCGTGCTCTCGTGCCGCGTTCTCGGCGGCGGTCTGCACGGCCAGGAGGTCCAGGGTCCGTGTGATGGCGGTGTTGGTGTCGGGGCTGAAGGCTGGGGCGCCGACGGCAAGCACTGGGGCAGGCTGCTCCGCCCCGATCCTGAACAGTCGGATCTGAAGGTCTGCGGCGCCGGGAGCCGGGTCCAGGTCGGCGAGCTCGAGAGAGGCCCATCCTTGGCCTGTGCTGGAGAGTTGGGCGACCTTCTCGCGAGCGGGGTCGAGTAGGAGTCCTGCGCCGGCGGGCGCGACGGTGCAGGCCGAGCCCAGGGGGTATACCACAGCAACTTGGGCACCAGTGAAGCCCGCTAGCCACGTGACCAGGCGCTGGATGCCTTCAGGCCCGCCGAGATGGTGGATCTGTTCCAGGAGCTGGCGGTGGAGGGCAGCGGTGCGCGCTGCTCGGGCGTGGTATTCGTCGACGATGGCGCTGTGCAGGTGGAACCAGGCAGCGGGATCGTCTCCGACGGTCAGCAACGGCATCCCGTGGCGGCGTGCCACCGCGCGGACAAGGGGTTCCGTCTCCATCCCCGCAGGCAGGGCGACGGCCAGTGCTGCGGCGCCAGCTGCGGTGAGGTGGGCCAGGAACCGGTTTAAGCGGTCGCGTTCGCCCAACCTTGGGTCGCATCTTTGCGCGACGACCAGGTGGTGGCGGACGTGGCCGTCGTCAACCGCATTGTCCGGGGAGAGAGGGTGGACCCCGCGCAACGGCCGATCGGTGTCGCTCCTGGCAGCTTCCTCTGCAAAGCGCAATCCATGCGGCAGGCCAGTCGCGAATCGAAGCGTGGGCAACCCTGCCCCTCCCCCGAGGACGAAGCGTCCCGCCCCGGGACGCCGTGTACCGCGTGTCCGGTCCGGAACCGGGCGGGGCGTCTGAACGTAGTCAGAGAACCGCGGTCATGGTTGTGGATAGGTGGTTGAACGTCGCCCATACGATAGGCGGCCCCGCTGGCAGGACGGCAGCGGGCGACACCGCTTCCACCGAGACTCAAGCGATCCTCGAGGGCACGGTCGCACCTTCGAGGGCAGGACCGAGATCGCCCGGGCCCCGGGGGTCGAGAGCCTGCGGCGGGCCGGGGACACCCACCAGGAGCCCACCCCCCTCTGACGCCGCCGCCATTCGCGGTCCGGGCGAGTACCGGCGCATGGCGGCGGCGATGGACCGGACCGGGATTCCGGCGTCTCATCCTGTAGGCGGCCGACCAAGGTGGGGCGAAAGGGGGCAGGCCGGCCCGAGGGCCCGAGCCCCACGCAAGTGGCCGCTCGAACCGGAGGCCCCGGGCGTCGGCTTCCGACAGCGGCACCCGGCAGCTCAACCCTGTCCAGGCACGTCGCCATCATGGGGCGCACGCCCGCGCACATGACCTGCTCCGGTGTGCACTGGTCGAGGTTTTCACCGTGCGCATGGTGCTCTAGTGCAATACCGCCACCAGCCAAAGTCTGATTTTGTTCAGAGCACACCGTCCGGCGCACACCGGCGCACGCAACCTGTGTCCACCCGGTATCCCGGTACCGCGCGGGCGGATCCGTAGTCCCACGAAGGAGGCTTTGCCATGCCCGCCGCCACCACGCCAGCGACGTCCGGCACACTGCGCGACCTGCTGGTAGCCTGCCGCGGCCGCATCCAGGTGTCGCAGGAGCAGGTGGCCATCGAGGTGGGGGTGTCGGGCCGTCACTACGGCGACCTCGAGCGCGGACGAGTGCGTCGGCCCAACCCCGTGCTACTCACACGGGTCGCCGAGGTACTGAAGATGAGCAGCGTCGAGCAGGCACACATGCATTCCCTCCTCGATGTCCTGCCCACCGGCTGATCGCCCGCACATCGCGCGAGTGGCACTGCCCTGACCGTGTGCGGCCTCCACGGTCCGGTGCCGGCGACGGCCCCGTCCCTGCGGACTGCACCGCATAGCCGGTCGGCATCTGGTGTCGGCGCTCCCGGGTCCGGAGCGCCTTGGGGATTGATGAGGCCAGTGCCGCCGGCGCCGGCGCCCTCGTGCCCGTGCCCGTGCCTCCTGCCCGGTGGAGGGCAGGGACCCCGAGCCGACCGCTTGCGTGATCGGCGCCCAGGGCTTCGAAGCCTGCACGAGGGTCGTCGGCCGTGCGGACGACACCGGTCGGCCCGTGCAGGGGGCGAAGGAGCTCGTCGGTACTGAGGCTGCGCCAGCCGGAGGTGCTGAGGTGGAGGCCAGGCCGTTTCAGCGGTCCGGGTGCGAGGAACCCGGGACGCAGGCTTACCCACCGGGAGTTGGGCCGGCATCCTCGGTGGGGTGGTGATCGGGCGGAGTCCTGGTATCGGCCGTCGACGAGGGCCACGCGGTCCCCGTACCGCTCGGCACCGCCACCGCGGTCGTGCGAATACCGCACGAGCTGGGCCGTGCCGCCGTCAGCGTGCTGGCCTGGTAAGCCCCCGCCCTGGTCGGACCGGTGCTCCTCGACCAGTGGGCCGGCGCCGTCGACGTCTTCGTGCCCGCGGCCTCGGCGGTGTGGCAGGGCGGGGACGTCCGGCAGATCGGCGGACACCAGGAGCCGCAGTCGCGGATCATGTGCCCCTCGCCCGGACGAACGACCCTGGGGCGCAGCTGGCTGCACCTGCCGAGGGCGTTGCCCGACCGCCCCGTGGTGCTCACCGACCCGCACCGCCTGGTCAAGGCCTTGGCCGTGGCCCGCAAGCGTCTGCCCGTGGCCGGGTGACAGGCCCGGCCTGTGAGCTTCCCGCCGCCGACCGCTGCACGGTCGCGTGGTCGGCGGCGGGACACCACCAGGACCGGGCCGCGGGCGGCCGATCCCCTTCCCCGCACTGATCCAGGGAGAGCAGCAGTGACGACCGATGGTCCGCGCTTCGAGGTCCTCCAGTTGTGGGCCGGGCCGAAGCCTCTGGGCGTGCCGTTCGCAGACGGTGTGCCGTTGATGCCCCTGGACGATGCGCTCGACCGCATCGCGGCCGAGCTGCCGCGACTTGGCGGCCCGTGCCTGGGTGACCCGTCGGTGGAACGGCTCGTGGAGGTCGTGGAGGACACCGCGTGGCGGTTGCGCCGGACCGACGGCAATGGACCGCGCCCGGTGCTGCTGTCCGCGCTGGCCCGCGAACTCGGGGGAGCCGACCAGGCACTGTGGCGGGGCGAGCACCGCGCGGCGCTGGACCGCGTGCGCCGGGTGTGCGTGATGATCGTGTGCCTGGACGAGATCGCCGCCCATGCCGCAGGTCCGTGCGCCCGTGCCGCAGCCGGTTACCTTCCCTGGAAGGCGTCGTGGTGATCAGCAACTCGATCTCCGGAGCCATGGTGTTGGGAGCGGCCGTCGTCAGGCTCCACGGCTTCTTCCGCCTTCGCGTCCGTTTGGAACGACGCGACGGCCTCCACGAGGCCTCCTTCGGCCTCGCCGTCTGCCTGATCACCCACCGACACGTCCGGCGCCCGTGTCAGGTCCCTTTTGCGCCGGGCACGCTGGTGGAGAAAATGGGCGTGGACACGGGCCTGGCTCCCATCGCAAAGTGGAACCCGTGGCTTCGGCCCCATCCGCTACATGTGCCGGGTGTGCAAGATGCCAAGGGCAAGCTGGGGTCTGCACGGATTCGGGGAACGCTAGTGGCGATCGTAGAGAAAACCGGCAGGCCGCAGCTAGAAGCGGCAGGGTGTCAGCTGAGTTGCTGCCGCCTGCGGTCCCGCCGGGACGTCAAATGGAGGCAAAGCTGCTGTGACCGACGATGGTAGGCCCGAACAGAGTCTGGCGGAGCGGATCGAGGCCCTGCGACGTGCCGCGACCCCGGTAGGGAAGCGGCTGCCGTCCGATGCCGCTGTCGCCACGGCGATAGCCGCCAGGGCCGGCGCTTCGCTCATCGACGAGAACACCCTCTACCGGCTTCGCACCGGCCGGAGCGTCAACCCGAGCATGAAGGTCCTGAAAGCGCTGGCCGACCACTTCGAGGTCTCCCCCGGCTTCTTCTTTCCGGGCTCCGTTTGGGGGCCCGAGGAGCACATGGCTCTGGCCGACGCTCTGCGGAGCCAGCAGGTCCGCCATCTGTGCGTGCGGCTGGGACGGCTGTCACCGGAGGAGCTCGCGCAGGTGGACCGGCTCCTGCCCAGCGAGGAGACGTGAGCGGGCTGTAGGGGTCGCGCACTCGCGGGGGCGCCGGACGGGGAGGAGGTTCGCACCCTTCGTGGTCTCGGCCCTCTGGCATGCCACCACCTGCGCCCGGCCGGACACGGATGAGGTCGACCATCACGGCGGGTCTCCGTCCTCGGGCGGCGTGGCGGATCCCGGCCAGGGGCTCAACGGCCACTCGCAGTGGTGCGGATCTTCCACGACTGGCCCTGCGGAGCCCTCCGCCGGCGGCGTCCGGCGGCGCTGTCGGATCTCCTGCCGGATGTGCCAGGCGCCGTACCAGTGCCACCGCCACAGGCTCCGTGCCGACTGCTCCTCCCGCCGGAACGCCGCGTGGCGCTGCGCCGCGGTCAGGCAGTCGGCCGCCACCGCCTCCTCCTTCAGTCCGGGCAGCGCCTCCTCGAAGAGGTCCGCGTCACCGAGCGGGTCCCGCGATCCGGGAGCTGCCCGACGGGCTTCGTCCAGGCTTCGGAACACATCCTCGCCGTACTCCCCGGTCTGAGTGTCCAGAGCCTGGGCATGGGTCCGCTCGGCCTCCGCGTGCCTGTGCAACCGGCGCCGGTGGGCGGGCGGCCAGTGCCCACGCACTACCACGCTCCACCAGGGGCGCAGGGCCTGGGCATCGAGGGCGGCTGCCTCCCGCCGGCGGCAGGCCGCGTCCTGGGCGATCCGGGCACGGTTCGCCTCTGCGTCCTGGGCCCGCCGCATCCACCCGGCCGCGGTGGCCAGCCGGTGGCGGCGCCGTTCCAGGGCCGTGGACTGCGGTCCCCGACCGCACAAGGCCTCCACACGCAGTCTGCCGGCACCGAAGGACATGGCGCGGGCGCGCTGGTCGGCCTGCCACATCGCCCACTCTGCACGCAAAAGGGCCTGGTCGAGGTCGTCGTCGCCGCGATGGCCGTGGGGACGCGGCGCGGCGCCCACGGTGTCCTGCCTGCCGTCGTTGTCGTTCCCGGCGGCGAGGGGTTCGGCGCTCCACCCGGCAGGCGGCTGAAGGTGGAAGGCGTCCTCCAGCGTCGGGTCGGCGGGATCCGGGCCGGGCTGCTCGGGAACCGCGGGTAGGTCGAGTTCGGCCTCCAGGGCGCGCAGCCACCGCTCGGCGGCGGCCCGTTCCTGGGCGGTGTGGGCCTCCAGGCGCAGGCTGTCCGGCATTTCGGGGTCCGGGTCGGGGGAGGTGGGGACGATGCCCTGCGCACGGCCCCAGGCGTTGAGGTCACAGGCCTGGTGGTAGCGGCGCCGCTCGATGGTGTCCAGGGTCTCCAGCGGCGCCGTGGTGTAGTTCTCCTCAAGTACGTACTCGAAGACGAGCTGTCCAAGCGGTTCGTCGGGCGCCGACGGGGAGGTGAGGAGCAGCCAGGCGCCGTAGAGGTGTTCCGGGTTGACGCCTGCCAGCAGGCGGTGCAGGGTTCCGGAGGAACGCAGGGCGTACAGGGCACGGGCGCCGGTCACGGCGTCGTGGTCGACGAGGGTGTAGAGGGTGTGGCCCACCTGCCAGGACGGGCCGATGCTGGTGGTCTCCGCCCCGACCTGGCGGCCGATGGGGTCGTCCTCCTCGATGGCGCGTTCCTCTTGCGGGATGCGCAGCCACGGCGAGTCGGCCCACCGGTTTCGTTCCGTCCACCAGTTGGGGTGCACCGCGCGCGTCCTCCTTGTCCGGTTACGGGATGACGGGGGCGGGCAGGGCGGCCAGTTGTCCGCGCACGGCTGCGCCGAGGAATCCGATGGCGCCGGGCGGTGTGCCGGCGGTGGTGAAGCCCTCGAGCCGGCGGAAGCCGGACTGGCTGAGGAACACGTCGGCCAGCGTGTTGCCCGGGTAGATGAAGGTGTCGTAGGCGACGAGGTCGGCGTTGGCCGGGTCGTCGAGGTCGTGGCCCTCGTCGGGTATGAGTTCCAGGCCGATCCAGCGCTCGCCGGTGGCGATCAGTGCGCCGAAGCAGGTCTCGCCGGTGAGGTCCGGGCCGGTCTCCACGTAGCCGTGTATGGTGACGGCCTCGTCGGGCAGGGCTCTGAGGTCGGTCTCGGACAGCCTGGACAGGTCCAGTTGCTGCTGGATCTGCCAGGTCGCCATCCACACGTCCGCCTCGCCCAGGACGGCGGCTTCCTCGACGACCGACCATCCGTGCGCGTTCCAGCCGGCCGTACCGCCGTGGATGTCCCACGCCATCGGTGTGCCTCCGTTTCCCCTGGTGCCGGTCGGCTCGGTGGGTCAGTCGGCCCGGCGCTCGTAGCCGTCGTCGTCGTGGCCGAAGGCGTCTTCGGTCCTGTGGCCCATCGCCTGCTCCCACTCCTCGTCGCTCACCATGTCGCGTTCCAACGGGGCTCCTCCTGGTCCGGCTTGCGAATGGGCCGGGACGGCGAGCGGTCATGGGGGACCTCGCCGTCCCGGGTGGCCGGTCCGGGTGGGCCGGGTCCTGGCCACAGTGCCCTGCCGCGGGCCCTGGGTGCATCCCGCCGAGCGGCGTTTCCCGCCCGGCGGGATGCGCCGTCCTCGGTTTCCTCCGGGCGGGATCGGAAGCCTTGTCAGCTGCCCGGCACTGCCCGTGCGGGCCTTTCATGGCAGGGCAGGGCCCGGCCCTGCGCGCCTGCTCGGCGGGCGGGCGGGTGCCGGAATTCGACGACGGGAAGGGACGGGCTCCATGGCCTTGAGCGACGGGCAGCTGTCCTCCTTGACGGATTTCGCCATCGCCCGGGCGGAGCGGCTTCGTTCCGGGCCGGTCGGTGTGGAGGCGATGCGTCAGCACATGGATGCGGGCGACGCCGTGCTGCTGGGCGACTTCCCGGGTGCCCCGGTGCGCTTCGTGGACCGGTGGTGGCGCGCGGGTGAGGGGTGGTGGGAGCCGTTGGAGGAGGCGTCTGTCGCGGCTCTGGACGAGGAGGCCCGGCGCTGGGCCTTGTCCCAGCAGGCCGTCTTCACGCAACAGGATCTGGACGTTCCGGATCCGATGGAGTCCCGGTGAGCGGCCCGGAGGCGTACTGTGAGGAGGCCCTGCTGGGTTCGGTCCTGCAGGATCCGCGCCGGGCATTGGAGGTGCGCGACTGGCTGCGGGCTGCGGACTTCGCGGATCCATGGCGCCGGGAGATCTACCGCACCCTGGTGGACCACCATCTCTACGCCCATCCGGTGGTTCTCGCCGCACCGCCCCTGCAACAAGGCCAGGCACTTGGCCGCCTGTTGCTGGAGTACCTGCACGCGTGGGCGAACGCCGACGGCTGGGCCAGCAGCGTCGACTGGCAGCAGGTCGCTGCCTACGTCACGAGCCTGCCCGCCAGCGCGCCCAACGCCGCCAACGCCGCCCAGTACGGACGGGTGGTGGCCCAAGCGAGCCTGGAGCGCACCGTCGGTGCGCAGGGGCAGTTCGCCGAACAGGCGGTGCTGGCTGCCGTCCTGGCCCGTCCCGAGGAAGGCTCGCGGCTGGCCGGCTGGCTCAAGGCCACCGACTTCCAGGACCCGTGGCTAGGGCAGATGTACAAGGCCCTGGTCGAGGAGAAGCTGTACGCCCACCCCGCCGTTACCATCCGTGTCTCCCCCGCCGGACGGCAGCAGACGCTGGCCCGGATGCTCTACGAGCAGTTGCAGTACAAAGCCGCTGATGAGCGCTGGACAGTCCACGCCTCCGCCTGGCCGGCCGTCGCACAGCAGATCCACGCCCTTACCACCACTCAACAGGTCCCCCACCCCGAGCACGCCGCCCAGCTCGGCCAGCGGGTCCTGCAGAGCAGCATTCAGCAGCAGGTCGCCCAGGGGTCCTGGCGCGTGGAGAACACCCTGCAGGTGCCTGGCGCACCCGCCGCCGAGATGCAGATCAACACCATGCTCGGCACCCTCCGGCAGCTGGAGGACCGTTGGGAGCAGGCCATTGGACGCGTCGAGGCCGTCGGCGCAGCGCTGGCCCCGCAGACCGTCCCGCGCCCGGAGATGGCGTTCACCGAGGACGCCGTGCTGTCGTCGCTGCTACGCGACCCGGGCCAACTGGAGGGGGTGGGCCGCTGGTTGCGTGCCGAGGACTTCACCCAACCGGGCCGGGCGCAGTTGTTCACCTCCCTCCAGGACGCCGTCGCCCACCGCGGCGCCGTCGACCCCGCGCTGCTGGTGTGGGATGCCCACCGTCGCGGCGCCGCCGGGCCCGGATCGCTCGCCCCCGAGCAGGTCTGGGCGATGTATCAGGAGGGGAGACCCGGCATCGCCCACGAAGGGGGCCGCCAGCTGGTTGAGGCCAGCATTGTGCACCACGTACGCTCCGCGACGTCCGCGATCAACACCGCCGTCGGCGATCCCACCGCCGCCCCCGGCATGGTTATCGGCACCGCCCGCGGACACCTGCAGCACGCCTCCGCCCAGGCCGCCCGCCTCACCCAGGCCACCTGGTCCACCGCGCGCACCGGCCAGGCAGCGCGGTGAGGCCCCCTGTCACCGCGGCGGTCCGCACGCCGGACGGCCTGCTCGCACCATGGCGCTGCCTGCCGCAGCTCGCCGGTGTCCTCACTCAGGCCTTCGCTCCCGTCGCGGCCCGTCCTGTGTGGCTGCGCGCCCTGTTCGCCCCGTTCTGGCTGATCGAGACCGTTGTCCACCGCTGTGAGGGACGGGTGATGGCGCGGGGCCCGGCAACGCTCGTGCTGCGCCGGCCTCAGTCCTGGGCACGAACGGCCCTGCACAGTGTGGTGCTCCTGCCCTGTGCCGTGGCCGCGTTCGTGGTGGTACTCGGCCCGGTCGCACTGGTGGGGGCCGTCGTTGGCGGCTCCGTCGCAGGGCCCGATGGCGGCCGGTACGCGGTGACCGCGGTGCTGCTGCTGGTCGCGGCTCTGCTGCTGTGGCAACTCGCTTCCCTCGTCCGGGCGGCCCGTGCAGGTGTGCGGCTGCGCCGTGATGTCAGGGGTCTGCGCGGGCCGTGGGCGGAGGTGGGGTCGCTGGCCGGCGGGCGCGACGGACAGGCGACCCGCGATCTGGTGCGCGCGGTCCTCGTCTGGGCTGATGACAACAAGGTCGCCCTGGTGGCGGTGGCCGCCGACGAGCGGCTCGCCCGTCTCTACGGACGGGCCGGTTTCACGCCGTTCTCCTCCACGTCGCCGGTCCTGGTCCGCCGGCCTCGCCCGGCCGGCACCTCCTGGCGCCCGGTGCCGCGGCCCGCTGGCGGGAGGGTGTTCGAGGCCACGCTGTGAGCGCAGGCGCCGGTACTGGACCGCCCAGGGGATGTATCCCGGGCGGTCCTTTGGCGAGGGGTCAGGCCGGCGGATCGTTCCAGGTCACCAGGAGCGCGCCCAGCGCGACTCCTGGGCCGAGGCCGAAGACCAGGCCGCGTCCGCCGTCGGCGGGGGGTGTGCGGTAGGTGCGTTCCAGGACGGAGAAGATGGTGGGCCCGCCCAGGTTGCCTTCCTCGGCGAGGACGTCGCGCGAGTGCTTGGTGAACTCTTCGTCGACGTCCAGGACGGTGGCGAGCTTGGCCAGGATCCTGGGCCCGCCCGGGTGGAGGATCCCAAAATCCAGGGGGGTGTCAGTGTTCTCGTCGAGCCACTTCAGCAGGACCGGGGCCAGGTTGGTGACCGAGCGCAAGGAGGCTCGGGTGGAGGAGAAGTAGTCGCCGCGTTTGTCCGTCTCCTTGCGGTAGCGGTCGGTGGTGTGGGGGATAACGTATTCGAGGGTGTGGTCGATTCTCAGACAGCCGTCCGGCCCGAGCGGGCGGGCGGAGACGACGGTTGCTGCCACCAGGTCGCCCCACAGCGCTTTGTAGATGAGGTCCTCGATTGACAGCA
Source organism: Kitasatospora sp. NPDC058046 (assembly GCF_042885595.1). Classification (NCBI taxonomy): domain Bacteria; kingdom Bacillati; phylum Actinomycetota; class Actinomycetes; order Kitasatosporales; family Streptomycetaceae; genus Kitasatospora; species Kitasatospora sp. NPDC058046. The sequence continues at coordinate 11,707 of NZ_JBHVRS010000039.1, read as the reverse complement.
GCGACTGCTGGTACAGGGAGGACAAGAACTCCCCCGCGACGACGAGCACGTTGTCGTCCGGGTACCGGGCCAGGTGCTCCTCCGCCATGATCAGCGCCTGGGCTCCGCCCGCGCACGCGAGTTGCGTCATGGGGCGGCGTCGAATGTCGGGGCGCAGCGGGAGGGTGTTCTGCAGGTGGACGTCGAGTCCGGGCATGCGGTCGCCGGTCGAGCTGGTGGTGATGATGCAGCCGATGTCGGCGGGGGTGATGTCGGCGAGGTCCATGGCGGCCCGGGCGGCCTGTTGGGCGGCTTCGAGGATGGCGTCGAAGACGTCGTCTTTGCGCTGGGTGGGACTGCGCTCGGCGACTATCTCCTCGTAGGGGCGCAGGTAGCGCCGGGTTCCGGGGAGGTTGGTCAGCACTTTGCGGGCGAGGTCGAGCTCAGGGTGGTCGGGGTTCCAGGCGAGGATGTCGTCGCGGACACGGTCGGCGTCGACAACGTGCTCTCCGAGGATGAGGGCGGGGCGGCTGACGTAGGCCTTGGTGGTTTTCAACTCGGCGTCCTTCGGGTGTGCCCGCGGCGGCGGGCCGGATGAGGTGTGGTCGGCCCCCTGTGGGGTCCGGGCGTCCGGTTTGTTTGACAGGCGTGGGCAGCGGGGCATGGCCGGGCGGCTTCAGGGTGGTACGCCGGCAGGGCGGCGGGAGGGTTGTGGGGTGCTGCCCGGCTTAGGTGAACGGGCTGGGCCCATCCGGACAGTCGGTACCGGGGACGAGCCGAGGCCGTGGGAACGGCCCGTTGCACGGGCCGTTCACGCTGGCGGCGGTGTGGCCGACCGCAGATACCGGGCAGCACGGCTGTGTGTTCGCGGCGCGCGGCCGGGAGGGCGCGCACGGAACGTCCGGACCACGGCGGGGCCTTCTGGTCCTCGGTGTCCCCACGGCATTATGCGCAGCGGTGTGACAGCTGGGTGCCATGACATCTTTCCCCCGTCGGCGGGTGCTGGTGTCGATCACGCTACCTGTCGATACTGGATCCGCCATCGGCCGTGCGGAGGTGGGCACCGTGCCTCACCTTGTGCAGCTCGGAGATTGACGCATGGTCATGTGTTGTGTGCGACCGGCGCGGTGGTTGTCATGGCGTGCCGCCTCCGGCCGCCTGCTGCGTGATCTTGTACAGCTCGAAGCCGTCCAGGACGTGCTCCAGTGCGGCGCGGCGCGGGCCCGTGGTGCGCGCGGTGTCGGCGTCGCCGGCCGGCTCGAGGGAGGGGTCGAGGTCGAGCAGGTGATGTAGGCAGGCGTGCGTGAGTTGTGCGGCGCGAGCGACGAGCAGCGGCAGGGCGTCGGCGGGCTCTGGCGTGCAGGCCAGGGCGTAGCCGAAGGGTTCGGCGGCGCTCTCGTGGAGGGGGTGGCCGCCGGGCATCTGCTCGGCCAGCGCGAGGCGGGTGAGTTCGATGAAGCAGTGTCCGAGCCGGGTGGTGTCAGTGCTGAGCAGGTCGACGTCCAGCCGGTCGAGGACGTCGGTGATCTCGTGGGCGTGCGCGGCGCTCGGGGCCGACTGGTTCTCCAGGAGCCGGGCGGTCAGCGGGTGGCGCTGCAGGGAGGCCGCGCGCAGCGCCGTGCAGGACATGCGGGCGAGGGCGGCGGTAAGGGCGATCGCGGCGTCGTGCTCGGCCAGGGCCGGGTGGCGGCGTGACAGATCACGCACCGCGTGCTCGGTGGTGGTGGCCGCCGGGTCGGCGGCCCGGCGGACGAGGTCCAGCGCGAAGATCTCACTGTCCTCGTAGAGGCGCTGGTAGGGGTCGCTGGGCACAGCGTTCTCCGGTCGTGTGGCAAGACGGCCCGAACCGGACGGCCTGCAATCGGCTTGGTGGGTACGGGCGTTGCCCGGTGTCCAAGAAATACCACTGCGGTTCGAAGAAGGCTGGCCCACCCTGGAGTCGGCGGCATGTCACGTGGGGTTCCAGCTACGCTCGCCGCCATGAGTGATGACTTCTCAGAGGGCGCAGTCCGCTTGCACACCGGCGAGATGACCGCCGAGCCGGTACTACTGGTCGTCTGCGCTGCGCTGCGGCGCCTGCGCGACGGCGGCGTCAACGGCATGCTCGCCTTTGCCGACGTGGTCGCTCTCGCCCGTGACAGCACTTTCGTCCTACCTTATTCCTCCCAGCTCAGGGCCTCCCGGGAGGGTCTGGTCGACGAGGGCGGTCGCATGGAGCGGGGTGTCGCGGAGGTCGTCCGCGCCAGCGCTTCGGGCGTGGGCTACGACGTCCAGGTCCTGGACCCCGTCACGGGCCGGTCCCCGGCGCAGTGATCGCCGCGGAAGACTCCGGCTGGGAGGCCGCGTGCCGGAGGTGGAACCGGGAGAACCCGGAACTCGCCGCGGGCTTCGCCCGAGCCGCCGAGCGCGGCCGCCGCTGACGTCCCTCTTCGTGCCGGACTTGGTTGGCGGAGCGGGGATGCGGGTGAGGCACGCGCGGATTGTCCGCCCGTCCCTGACATGCGCCACGTCGTCAGATCGACTCGGCTGCCTCGTTGGGGACGCGGTCTTGTCGCGGGCCGTTCACCTCGGCCTGCGAGAGTAGGGCCCTGTTCAGGGTGCCGATGCTGACGGCCGGGTGGTCGGATTCGACTGCGGTCTTCTGGCCGACGGGCCGGTGGGGTCGGGCGAGGCCGGCCGGAGCTGGTGGCGGCGGGTCGGCGGGCGGCTCCTCAGGGTGGAGGTCGTGCCGAAGCCGGGCGATTCTCGATCCCGGCCCCAGGCCGCTCCCGTGAGCGGTTTCCCGTTGGCGACCTCGCCCGCGACGTTCGTACTCTCCACCGAACATCGCGATGAGTGCCTGCGGTGGCGCGCTGGATGCCGTCGAGGACGCGTGAAGCCGCCATGACGGGATTCGCAGGTGAGTCCCGGCGGGCTGACGCCTCGCGTGGTGTGGAAGCCGGGTCCCGGCCACGCCGACTGAGGCCTGCCCTGCGCTCCCGCCGCGGGCTTACGCCCTGGCGAGTACGGGAACGGGAGCGCACTGGTGCTGACGCTGCTCCTGGCGGCCTAGATCCTTGGTGTCCTTTGTCTCCTCTGTGTCCTTGATGCCCTTGGTCTTGCGGCGGGCGGCGCGACGCCGGATGGCACGCAGTTCGCCCTCACTGACGCCTCCCCACACCCCGGTCTCCTGGTTGGTGGCCAGAGCCCACCGTAGGCATCGGGCGCGTACCGGGCAGCGCCTGCACACTGCCTTGGCGTTCTCGATCTGCAGCAGGGCCGGGCCCCGGTTGCCGGCGGGGAAGAACAGCTCCGGGTCCTCTTCGCGGCACAGGGCGCGCTCCAGCCAGTCGCGCGGCAGAGGTTGGGGGCTTTCACGGCGGGTCATCGCGTTCCTCGATTCACGGTGGCGGGACGGGGCTCCTGCCGGGGCGTGTCCCGGGCTGGGCGTGGCTTTGGTGCTGTGCTGGCGACGGCCGACCCGGTGGTGGCGGTGGTCGGGAGGGCGCCGGTGAGACGCTCGACGAGCTGCCGGCGGTGGCGGGTCAGGCGGTCGGCGCCGTCGTCGCGCGGGGGTGGTGCGGGCAGTTCCATTACTGCGCGTAGGGCTCTCAGTGCCGCTGCGGTGGCGGGTCTGTCCTTGGTGACGATGTCGTCGAGGCGCCGGCGGGCGGCGTCGCGGCGGGAGCGTGCCTGGGTGATCTGCTCGGCAGCGGGCCGCAGGTGGGCGCGCGGGTCGCGGTCCTGGGCGAGGAGGTCGTCCAGCTCGCGGCCGAGGACGGCGACGGCGTTCTGCACGCGCGGGGCGGCCTGGTTGTCGATGCCGTCGGCGAGCCGGTCGGCCAGGCGGTGGTCGGGTCGGGGGTAGTGGGCGGCGATGGTGGCCCGCACCGCGGCGCGCTGTTCGGTGAGGGCGTCGTCCAGAAGGGAGCGGGCGGCGTCGAAGGTCGCCGTATAGGCGGCCTGCTCCGCGAAGTGGACTTCCATCGGACGCAGGCCCATCGCCTGGGCCCCTGCGCGGGCCGCCCGGCCGGCTTCGCCCGCTGTGTCGTGCAGGTGCGGCTCGTGGGCGGTGGCGGCGCGTTCGGCGGCGGCAAGGGCGAGCAGGCGTCCGAGGACGGCGTGACGCCCGCGGGTCTCGGCGGCCAGCGTGTGCGCGGCAGTGGTGGTGTTGCCCTGGTCGGCAAAGGACCAGCGGCCCTCGCTGGCCTCGCGGCGGGCCCGGGCGACGTGGGTGTAGGCCTGGGTAAGGGTGGCGTCGGTGTCCTGCGCCGCCCGCTGTGCGGAGGGCACCCGGCGGCGCCAGTCGAGAGCGGCGTCGGCGTCGCCGACGGGCTGGCCGGGCAGCGGCAGAGGTCGGGGCGGCTGAAGGACTGCGGCGGCGGCAGTCTTCACTCTCCGGCGCGCCTCATCGTCCAGCCGCAGGTGGTCCAGGGCCCCGGCGAGCGCGGTGTCCAGGCGCCGATGGTCCGCCTCTTCGGCGTGGGCGGTGCCGCCGGGCTCCGGGTCGGCGGTGTCGGAGTGCACGCGGGCGGTGAACGCCTGGATCCGGCCCGGGTGCCGGGCCGGATCCAGGACGAGGAGGTCACGCTGCAGGTCGACGGCGTCCTCGCGCCAGCGGGCGCGCTGGTCGGCGGTGAGGCCGGCGGGAGGCTGCGCGGTGACGGGGTCCAGGTCGGCCAGGCGCTCCAGGTACCAGGTGGCCGCGGCCAGGACCGCCGGTTCCTGGCGCGCCGGCCAGGAGGTGTTCAGGATCCGCCAGTTCGCGGCGAGCCGCAGCCGGTCCTCCGCGCAGAAGGGGCCGGCGGCCTGGCGGATGGCGCGAGCAGTGCGCAGGGCCGCCATCACCAGCGACGCGTGCGGCTCCTCGGCTTGCGGGTAGTGCGAGGCGAGCTCGGCGAGCACGTCGGCGCCGGGCAGCGCGGCGAACGCCGCGCCCCAGGCGCTCCCGGCGCGGACCCAGTCCGGGCCGCCTGGCGCGGCACCGGGCGGTTCGTCCTGACGGTCCCACAGACGGTCCTCGAGCCAGTCGGCCTGCGCCGTGCATAGCGTGTCGCGGCGCGCATCATCCTGGGGAAGCTCCACGAGCGCCCGGTGCACGATGTCGCCCGGTCTGATCGGCACCAGGGCGCCGTCGTCCGCGGTGGCGTGCGCCATGACCTCCAGGTGCCCGAGGCGGTCGGTGTCGAGGAGGAAGTGCGCGGCGGCGGCCGGGTCGGCGGTGAGTATCGAGGGCCCGTCGGTCCCCCCGAGGTAGGGGTCGGTGTAGACGCTGGTGAGCGCGTACTGCACAGGCTCGGACGGCGGCGAAGGCGAGGTCAACGGCCTGTCTCTCTCCTGTGGCGGGGGCGGGTGGAGTCGGGAAGGTGATCGTGCGCGGGCGACGACTGTGTGGGCAACCAGGGGCGGCATCCTGGTCCCGGTGGGCGGGAGAGGTGGCCGGCCTCTCCCATCTGGCGGGATCGGGCGCCGCTCGGTGGGGCTGCGACGGGCGGGTGTCCTATCGGCGACGACCGCCGGAACGGCGGGGGCGGGAGGGTTTGGGGCTGGACGCCCGGCATGGCGGCGGGCCGGCCGGAGTGCCGGCACCGGCTTGGGCGGCCTGCTCGGCGGCGGCCTGAAGGCGTTCGCGGTCGGCTTCGCGGCGCACGCGCAGCAGTTGCAGGCGGTCGGTGATGCGGGCGGTGCGGTAGAGGTCCAGGGCCTTCGCAAGGTACTGCCACTCGGCGGCCTGGTCGCTCTCGGGGGGCGTGCCTAGCGGGTCGGTGCCGCTGACCGCGTGGCGCAGCCGCCAGTCGGCGATGGCCGCCACCAGGCGCCGGTAGAGGTGCTGCTGGGCGGTGTCGTCCTCGTCGGGGGCGGGGATTTGCTCGATCCACTCCTCGGGGGTGCTCTGTCCGGCGAGGGTCGCGGCGAGGGCGTCCTGGGCCAGGCGTTCGGCGCGGGGCAGCAGGACCGGTGCGGCGGGCCTGCGGTCGGCCTGAGAAGCCACGGCGGGTGGGGCGGTGGCCGCCGGGTACGGCTGCGTCCTGGGGGGCGGGGGGTGGGTGCCTCGCAGCAGTCGCAGTCGGGCGAGGTTCTCGAGGGCCTGGCGGGTGAGCTGTTCGGGCGGTGCCGGGGGGTGGGGCTGGTGGGCGGTGCGCACGCGGTGGTGCAGGGCTCGGATGCGCTCCTCGAGGGCGCTCCATGCGGCGGAGTGCTGTCCGGCGTCGGGTTTGGGGCCCGGTCCCGGTATGTGGGCGGGGATCTGGTGGATGGTGCGCCAGGCGTCGGTGAGGGCGGCGGTGCGCTCCCACCGCGCGCGCAGTGCGCGGCCGGCGGCGTGGGGTGGAAGGGGGCCGAGCGGCGCGGCCCAGGTGGGGATGTCGGCGGCGAGTTGGGCGCCGCGGGCGGCGAGGTGGCGGTCGACGACGTCGCGCCGCTCGGTGAGGTGGCGCCGCCAGTTCTCGGGGGTGTGCGGGTCGCCCAAGGCGGCGGCGGGGGTGAGCCAGTCGGGCAGATCCGCGGCGTCGCCACCGGTGGGCGGCCGGTCGGGCAGTAGCCGGCGCAGGTGTCGCTCCGCGCCTGCGCGGGCGGTGATGGCCTCCGCCCGCTGCCAGGCGTCGCGGGCGGCTGCTGTACGGATCCGGGCCCGCTCGGCGTCGGCGGCGGCCGCGGCGCGGGGGTTGGGCGCGGCGGCCGGTGAGCCGGGCCGGGTGCGCTGGTAGTCCTCCCGGGAGCGATCGCGCCACGGCATCGCCCGGCGCAGCGCCTGCTCGACGCGCAGGCGCACCAGGTCGTGAACGGCGGCGAGTTCGGCCTGGTGGTCGCCTTCGTCTTCGGCCCGCAGGCAGGCGCGCCGCTTCGCGCGGAGTCTGTCGGCGAGCTGGCCGGAGGTGAACGTGCCGTACGGGCGGTGCGGCCAGGCCGGGTGGCGGCGTCCGTCGGCGGTCACGGGTCTGGGTGCGGCGGCGCTCTGCGCGTCGGCGGCGTGCAGTTCGTCCAGGGCGCGGGCCCTGTGGGCCTGCGCGAGTGCGGCAATGCGTTCCAGCTGGTCGTCGGACAGGGTGCGCAGCAGGCGGGCGTTCGGGTGGGGGTCGGCGTCGGCGCGGGTTTCGGCGGCGCGGGCGGTGCGCAGGTATCGGTCGATGCGCCAGGCCAGGACCGCGCCGGGTACGTCGGTGCCGGCCAGGGTGCCTTCCCGGTGGGCGGCGGTCAGGATCCGGTCGGGGGTGAAGCCTGCTTTCTCCGCGCGCCCGAGTGCGTTGACGATGGCGGTGAACGCGTCGTCGGCGAGCAGAGGTTCGGCGGCGCTGCCCAGCGCGGTGCGGGCGGCCGCGGCGTAGCGCAGCCGGGTGGCCCGCTCGGCGGCGTCGGCGTATTCGGCGGTCAGTTGGCGGATGCCCCAGGCGCGTTGCTGTTCGTCGCGGATGCTCTGGCGGGCGGAGGGTGCGAAGGAGGAGTAGGACGCGATCCGGGTTAGTGCCTGGTCGAGGGTCTGGTCGGCTTCGAGGGCGATGTAGAGGTGGTTTCCGGTGCGGCCGCGGGTGGCGGCGACGTAGGCGGCCTCGCGGGAGGTGCGGGTGGTGAGCAGGGCGTGGGAGCGGGTGACGGTCATGCCCTGGGCGCGGTGGATGGTGGAGGCGTAGCCGAGCTCGCAGTGCTCCTTGAGGTAGTCGGCGGGCAGGGTGAGGCGGCCGCGGTGCTGGGTGTGGCGCACGATCGCGTCGCCGGCGGGGGTGTAGCGCTCGATCGCCCACACGTCGCCGTTCTTGACGAAGTCTTTCCCCCCGCGGCAGGTGAGTCGGCGCTGGTTTCGGCGGGTCACGATCAGGTCTCCGACGTGCGCCTTGTGGCCGTCGTGCAGCGTGACGGGGCGCGGGCGCCATCGTGAGGGGGCCAGGAGCTGGCCGCGTTCCATGCGCCAGGCCTGCGCGCGGCGGTTGAGGGCGGCGGTCAGGTCGCGGTCGGGGGCCATCATCAGTGGCGTGCGCCCGGCGCTGAGATCCGTGCGCCAGGCGGTGAAGACGGCGTCCGCCATCGTGTCGGTGGTGCCGCCCTGGATGCGGCCCTGTTGCCGGTACCAGGTGAACGCCTCGTGCGCGTCGCCGTCGCGCAGTTTGAGGGAGGCGTCGGCCTCTTCGGGGTGGCGGAAGCGGTGGACGGTGGTGAGGTGGACGGCGCCGACCTCGCTCTTCAGCAAGGAGAGTGCGCCGCCTGCTTCGACGGCGGCGAGTTGCGCGGGGTCGCCGATCAGACGCACGTGCGCACCGGCCCGTTCTGCGCGGCGCACGATGGCGGCGAGTTGGGTGGTGGCGGCCATGCCGGCCTCGTCCACGATGATCACGTCGCCTTTTCGCAGGCGCTCGGCGCGGGGCAGGACGAGTTTCCCGGCGTCGGCGAGGCGCTGGCGGCGCAGCCACGAGTGGAGGGTGTGTGCGGGGCTGGCGAGCTCTTCGGCCATGACGTGGGCGGCGCGGGCGGATGGGGCGAGTGCCACCGTGGTGTGGCCGGCGGCGGTGATGGCGTTCGCGGCCAGGCGCAGGGCGGTGGTCTTGCCGGCGCCGGCGGGTCCGATCGCGGCGACCAGCACCCGGTCGGAGGTGGCGAACGCCTTGGCCATGGCGCGTTGCCCGGTGTCCAGGGGGCCCTTGTGGCGGGCGGCGGCGCGCTCGAACGTCCGTGGCGGGCAGGCGGGGGTGGTGCGGCGGCGGGCGGCGGCGACGATGCGGTCCTCGGCGGCGAGGATCTGCTCGGTGGTGTAGAGCTCGGCGCCGCGGCGCCGGTAGACGCTGGTGCCATCGGCGCGCTGCAGCGGGGTGAAGGGCGGGTTGATGTCGGGTGGGGTGAGGTCCAGGCACAACCGGGCCAGGGCGTGCTCGCAGATCTGCTCGGCCCAGCCCTCTCCGCCGCGGCCCATCGTGGCGCGGGTGACATGGCGGCGGGCCTCGGCCAGCAGGTGCCGCCTGCCGAAGACGGCGCGGTGCAGGGACACGGTGGCCACCACCTCGCGGGCGGCCGCGTCCACGTCCAGGCGGGGCGGGCCCTTGTCCCGGCGCATGTCTTGGGCCGCTTTGCGGGCGTTCGCCAGCAGGTTGTCGACCAGGGGGCGGCCGAATGCCGCCGCCACACCCAGCTGCCAGTTCTCTCGCAGTACCGCGAGCGGGCGGGCTCGCTTCTTGGCCGGGCGGGTCCGGAGGGTGGCACTGCGCATCATGGCCAGGCGGGCCCGCCGGGAGGGCTCCTTGCCGTGGGTGGCGCGGTAGGCGGCGAGCAGCCGGGGCATCTGCTCGCGCACGGCTGCCGCTCTGGCGGAGCTCGCGTCGATCAGCCCCGGGCCGACACCGGCGATCTCCATGACCGGGCGCCGCCCCTCCGCGCTGGGGCGCCCGGTCACCGCGAGGTCCAAAGCGGTGCACACCCGCCGCAGGACCTCCTCGTCGTAGAGCTCGGACGCGGCGACGGCCTGGGCCAGCAGCAGCCGACCGTCGATGGTGCGCCACCGCCCGTCCGGGCCCTGCACCTTGTTGGCGATCAGCACGTGGTCGTGCAGGAGCGCATCGCCGCACCGCGAGTCGAAGTGCCGGAACCGCGCGGCCACCATGCCCGCGGTGACGTCGTGCTGCGCGACGCCTGCGGGGCCGGTGCGGGTGGCCAGCGCGTTGTCCTCGATCCACGCCAGGGTGATCGCGATGGCCTCCTCGTGGGCCCTCTCCACAGCCATGCGTACCGCCTCGTCGCCCAGCGCCCACAGCAGGCTGACGCTCTTGGGCGGGCGGAACACCGGATGGAATGCGGCCACGGGCTGGCGCGGCGGCCGGGTGGAGCGCGTGATGTACCGGTTCAACTCGCTGCCGTCCCTGGGCTCGCGCTCGAACTCTGCGCGGAACGCCTGCGCACCCGCCCGCCGACGTACCGCCCGGCGCTCGTCCGCGGTGGCCAGCCGCCCGGCGCGCTGCTCCCAGTCCTTGGTCTGCTCCTCGATCGCCACAGCGAGGGCCGTCGGTTGCTGCCCGAAGCCGTAGAACGCGGCGCCCAGACGCGCCGCCCGCTGCGCCTGGCGGACGGTCGCTCCGGCGCGTAGCCGCTCGGCGGTGATCTCGTCCGCGCGCGGGTGGAGTCCCTCACCGAACAGGGCTCGCATCTGCGGTTCCGTCACTTGGCCCGCGACGCCGAGAAGGGCGACGGCCCGGCCCTGCCACTGCCCGGGCGGCACCCCACTAGCCTTCTGGTACTCGGCCAGGGCCCGGTTGCGAGGCCGCAGGTCGTCACCGCTGGCGACCTGCCGCATCAGGTAGACATAGCCGTCTCCCGGCGTCATCTTCCCGAAGTCCACCGTCATGGGCGCCAGGGTCGGCGCTCGCCGTGCAGGAATGCAAGACCTGTCGGGAACTTGGCCCCTGTCCCTGGGCCCTGGTGGTCGGGCGCCCCCTGGTACTCGGATCGGCCGCACACCGCCCCCGGGTGCGTTGTCGCAGGCCCGGGGCCTGGCAGCGGTTGTGGGGGTGGGGTGGCGGCGCGGAGTGGGCCCATGTCACCGGGTGGGAAGTGCCTGCGGCCCCGGTACGGAGGATCCCGCCTGGCGGGATCCGGCGGGCACGGGCTTTCCGCGGGAGGGCGGTGGCGGGTTGCCTGGTGGCCGGCACGGCATCCGGGCTCGTTCTTGCCCGGGTGGCCGTGGAGGTTCCCGGTGCGGGTGAGTGAGAGAGGCGGGATGGGCATGGCGAAGGGGGTCACGCGCAAGGCTGTCGGGTCGGTGGCGGCTCGGCGGCGGGCGCGGGAGTTGCGCAGCGAGTACGCGGCCCGTGATCTGGCGTTGTTGGAGGGGGCGGAGGAGTTCCTGACGGTCCAGGAGCGGGCCGCGGCGATGGTGGAGGGCATCGACGAGCAGATCAGGAAACTGGAGGCGGCGCGGGAGCGGGCGCTGCGTGATGGGTGGGAGCAGGGCGCTGTGGTGGCGGCGCGGATGCGTGGCCTTCGGGTGCGGGGGGTGGCGGTTCGTGAGGACGAGGTCGCGGACCGGCTGGGGGTGGAAGTGGGTGAGCTGCGGCGGATGGTCTCACGCGTGAAGGCGTCCGATGGCGGGAGCGTGGGGTCGACGGACGGTACGACGCCGACGGGTGGAACACAGCGGACACCGGGTGGCGGCGGGCCGAGGGCAACGGCGCGGCCCACGGTGGGCTCGGCTGCGGGGTCTGTGGCGGACGGCGCGGGCCCGGCTGCTGGAGCGGCGGCAGCGGGGCCGGGGCCGGGGCCGGGGCCGGGGCCGGCTGATGGTGTGCGGGGGGTGCGGTGATGGTCCAGGTGTCCGAGGTGGCGGCTGGTGAGCTGGACCCGACGTGGCTGGGGGGTGTGTTCGAGGTGGTGGAGGAGGGCCAGGACGGTCCGCTGGTCCACGGGATGCGGCTGGTGTCGTACCGGAAGGTGGCGGGACGGGAGCGGGTGGTGCTGGTGGGGGAGAACACCAGCGTGGTGGTGGAGTCGTCGGTGCGCTTGTCGTTCCGTTTCGAGGCGGCGGTGCCGGGCCGGTGGACGGGAGCAGTGGTGGACGGGGCGGTGGCGCAGCCGGTCGGTGCGGGGCTGGCGGCGGACGGGTATCCGCCGCCCGGGCAGCCGGTACCCGGGTCTGTCCCGGTGGTGCAGCCGGGGCCAGGTGCTCCCCCACCGGGACAGGGTGGTCCTGTGGCACCGTGGATGCGCAGGCCGCCGACGGGCTGAGCGCGTGCACAACCATCGGCTGCCGCGCCGCATCCCGGGTCCACCGACCCGG
>NZ_JBHVRS010000038.1:0-72100 GCF_042885595.1 Kitasatospora sp. NPDC058046 | reverse complement strand
ATGGTACTGCAGGGGGGACCCTGTGGGAGAGTAGGACGCCGCCGAACAATTCTTCAGAAGAACCCCCATCCGGGTCCCGGATGGGGGTTCTTCGCATTTCCGGTGACGTATCGTCAGGGCATGGACGATCAGACAGCGGTCATTGCGAACGATGTGCTCCGGCCCGCGCAGCGCGACGGCGCTCTGCGTGTTCTGGCGGAGGCCCAGGCGGTGGACGGCCGGGCCGCCGTGTCCGAGCAGGGCCGGCTCCGGCTGCGGAACGCGGAGACTCCGCGCCCGGGCGTCATCCATCTCGTAGAGACCGAATCCGGGGCCGGATCCGAGTCCGAAACCGGAGCCGTCCTCGGCTACGGCCAGCTGGAGGTGCCGGAGAACCCGGCCGCCAACCCCGCCGCCGAGCTGGTGGTCGATCCCGCCGTCCGCGGTCGCGGCCTGGCCCGTCCGCTGGTGGACGCCGTCCTGGCACAGGCCCACCGCGCGGGGCGCGAGGCGGTGGACTTCTGGGTGCACGGCGGCCACCCGGCGGCCCGGCACCTGGCCGAGGCGTACGGCGCGGAGCTGGTCCGCGAACTGCGCCAGATGCGCCGGCCCGGCCCGCAGACCGAGGACGTGGTCGTCCCCGCGGGCATCGAGCTCCGGACCTTCCGCCCGGGGGAGGACGACGCCGAGTGGCTGCGGCTGAACGCCCTGGCCTTCGCCCACCACCCCGAGCAGGGCACCTGGACCGAGCAGGACCTGGCCGAGCGGATCGCCGAGCCCTGGTTCGACCCGGCCGGCTTCTTCCTCGCCACCCGGGACGGCAAGGTGGTCGGCTTCCACTGGACCAAGGTGCACCCGGCCACCGCCACCGAGCCCGAGCTCGGCGAGGTGTACGTGGTCGGCGTGGACCCGGCGGAGCAGGGCAGCGGCCTCGGCCGGGCACTGACCGCGGCGGGCCTTCGCCACCTGACCGGCACCGGCCCCGGCGAGCGCGGACTGGGCGCCGTCCTCCTCTACGTCGACGCCGACAACCCGGTGGCCGTGCGGGTGTACGAACGCCTGGGGTTCACCGTCCACGAGGTGGACCTCATGTACCGGGCCCCGTACCGGGCGCCCCGCCCCGCCTAGCCGCCGGTAGCCGCCGTCGGCCGGAACGTCCCCGGAACACCTCCGGAACACCCCCGGACCGGGGCACGGACCAGGGAACGGACGGGGTACGGGACGGCTTAACCCCTTGCCCCGACCGACTCAGCTTTCCTCCCGGCCATGCGGTGTTTACCGTGGATTCAATTGCTGCCGCGAAGATCACAGGATGAAGTCCGTAGTGTCTCGCTCGTGCAGAGTCGACCGCCACGCACCGGCCGGTCCTGTACGGACCGCGCCCGGAGGGTGGGTGCTGTCCCCGGGTCCGGCCCGGGGCGAGGGCGACGGCCCGCAGAGCCCATCGCGTCCGGACGCCGTCCTGCTGCTGGAGGAGCTGGAGCCCATGAGCATCCCCCGCCCCGTCTCTGCCCCGCTGTCGCCCCCGGCCCGGATGTCCAGCGCGCTGGGGATCCCGCCGGAGCTGCCGGCCACGGACGAAGAGGAGTTCGAAGCGCTGCCGCAGGGCCGCTTCCTGGACCGCGAGCGCAGTTGGCTCGCGTTCAACGAGCGGGTCCTGGAGCTGGCCGAGGACCCGGGCATCCCGCTGCTGGAGCGGGCGAAGTTCCTGGCGATCTTCGCGAGCAACCTGGACGAGTTCTTCATGGTCCGGGTGGCCGGCCTCAAGCGCCGGATCGCCACCGGCGTCGCCACGCGCAGTGCCTCCGGCCTCCAGCCGCGCGAGGTGCTGGACCTGATCTGGACCCGCTCGCGCGAGCTGATGGCCCGCCACGCCGCCGCCTTCCAGCAGGAGGTGCTGCCGGACCTCGCCGCCGAGGGCATCGAGCTGGTCCGCTGGTCGGAGCTGGCCGAGAAGGAGCAGGCCCGGCTGCACACGCTGTTCCGGCAGAAGATCTTCCCCGTGCTGACCCCGCTGGCCGTCGACCCGGCGCACCCCTTCCCGTACATATCGGGACTCTCGCTGAACCTGGCCGTCGTGGTGCGCAACCCGGTCTCCGGGCACAAGCACTTCGCGCGGGTCAAGGTGCCGCAGTCGCTGGCCCGCTTCCTGGAGGCCTCGCCCCAGCGGTACGTCCCGCTGGAGGACGTCATGGGCGCCCACCTGGAGGAGCTCTTCCCGGGGATGGAGGTGCTGGCCCACCACGCCTTCCGCGTCACCCGCAACGAGGACCTGGAGGTGGAGGAGGACGACACCGAGAACATCCTCAAGGCCCTGGAGAAGGAGCTGATGCGGCGGCGCTTCGGCCCGCCGGTCCGGCTGGAGGTCGAGGAGTCGATCGACCCGTACATCCTGGACCTGCTGGTGCGGGAGCTGAACATCACCGAGGCGGAGGTCTTCCCGCTGCCCGGGCCGCTGGACCTGACCGGGCTGTTCGGGATCGCCGAGCTGGACCGCCCGGAGCTCAGGTACCCGAAGTTCGTGGCCGGCACGGCCCGCGGGCTGACCGACGTCGAGTCGGCCTCCCAGCCGGACATCTTCGCCGCGATGCGCGAGCGCGACGTCCTGCTGCACCACCCGTACGACAGCTTCTCCACCTCGGTGCAGGCCTTCCTGGAGCAGGCCGCCGCCGACCCGGACGTGCTGGCGATCAAGCAGACCCTGTACCGCACCTCCGGCGACTCGCCGATCGTCGACGCGCTGATCGACGCGGCCGAGTCCGGCAAGCAGGTGCTGGTGCTGGTCGAGATCAAGGCGCGCTTCGACGAGCAGGCCAACATCAAGTGGGCCCGCAAGCTGGAGGAGTCCGGCTGCCACGTGGTGTACGGCCTGGTCGGGCTGAAGACGCACTGCAAGCTCTCGCTGGTGGTCCGGCAGGAGGGCGACACCCTGCGCCGCTACTCCCACGTCGGCACCGGCAACTACCACCCGAAGACGGCCCGGCTGTACGAGGACCTCGGTCTGCTCACCTCCGACCCGCAGGTCGGCGCGGACCTCTCGGACCTGTTCAACCGGCTCTCCGGCTACTCGCGCCGCGAGTCCTACCGCCGTCTGCTGACCGCCCCGCGCGGCCTGCGCGACGGGCTGGTCGCGCGGATCCACAACGAGATCGCCCACCACCGGGCGGGCCGCCCGGCCTACGTGAAGGTCAAGGTCAACTCGATCGTCGACGAGGCCGTGATCGACGCGCTGTACCGGGCCTCCCAGGCCGGGGTGCCGGTGGACGTCTGGGTGCGCGGGATCTGCGCGATCCGCCCGGGTGTCCCGGGGCTGAGCGAGAACATCCGGGTCCGCAGCGTCCTGGGCCGCTTCCTGGAGCACTCCCGGATCTTCGTGTTCGGCAACAACGGCGATCCGGAGGTCTGGATCGGCAGCGCCGACATGATGCACCGCAACCTGGACCGCCGGATCGAGGCGCTGCTGCGGATCACCGATCCGGCGCACCGCGCCGAGCTGTCCGGGCTGATCGACCTCGGGGTGTCGGACGAGACCGAGTCCTGGCACCTGGGGCCGGACGGCGCCTGGACCAGGCACTCGCAGGACGCCGAGGGCCGGCCGCTGCGACACGTCCAGGACCTGCTGATCGACTCGCGCCAGCGCCGCAGGGCCGCCACCTCGCGCTGACGCGCCCACTGATGCGAGCCGCCGGAGCAGTCGGGCCCCTCGGGGCCCGAAGGGGACCTGTTCCGGCGGTCGGCCACCAGCTCCGGGGGACCGCCCCGGGGGAACGGGGATCTACCACGCCATGACCGAAGCGCCGATGACGGCCCAGGCGGCCTCCACAGCGACCGCCGGGGACATCCTCTCCCGCCACCTCACCGTCCAGGCCGGCGCCTTCCTGCGCGCGCTGCCGCTGGCGGTGGGCGAGGTCGGTGCCAGACCCGGGACGGCCTCGACCGTCCCGTCGGCCGGCACCTCGGACCTGCTGCGGGCCGTCCGGCGGATCGGCGGGCTGCTGCACACCTTCGGCTCGGTCTTCGAACAGACCTGGGCGCAGGAGTCGCGCACCGAGCTGCGCTGGCTGCTCAACCTGCTGGCGCTGGAGCCCGGCTACGTCCGCCGCTCGGCCCGGCTGCTGGGCGCGCTGGACCTGCTGAGCGGCACCGACCCGGAGGGGACGGGCATGCTGGCCGGCCACGCGGGCGCCCCCAAGGCGCGCGCGCTGCTGGACCGGCAGCTGACCCTGGCCCGGACCAGGGCGCACTCCACCGTGCTCCAGGAGCTCCGCTCCGCCCGGCTGCACGCGCTGGCGGACCGGATGACCCTGCTGGTCGGCGAGGCGCCGCTGCTGGACTCGGCGGACGGCCGGGCCCCGGCCGTGCTGCTGCCGCAGGCCGCCGCCGCGTTCGCCGCGCTGTCCGCGGGCGCCCAGCAGCTGCCGCTGCAGCGGGCCGCGACGCCGTACGGTGGGGACGGGCTGCGCCGGCTGGGCGCGGTGCCGGCGTCCCGCGGGGCGACGGACGCGGACACCGCGCTGGCGGCCGACGACGCGCCCTGGGCGCGGTTGCGGATCCTGGTGAAGCGGGCCCGGTACGTGCTGGAGGTGTGCGGCCGCGCGTCCTCCGAGCTGGACGGGCTGGACGCGGTGCTGGACCGGCAGCAGGAGGCGGCGGACGCCGCCGTCACCGCCGCCACCGCGGCGCGCACCCCGCGGATCACCCCGGCGACGGCGTACGTCCTGGGCGTGGTGCACGCCGACCAGCGGCTGGAGGTGGAGTCGGCGCGGTACGCCGTCGGCCGCCGCTGGCCGGACCTGCCGCCCGGCCCGGACGGCTGGCTGGAGCTCGTCCCGGCCGACGCCTGGGGGCACTCCGTCGCACCCCGGACGGTCTGAGGTGGGCGAGCGCCCGCGCACCGGCCGGGCGGCGGCCGGTGCGGGGCACGGCCCGGTGATCCTGGCGGCGGGCGCGGTGCTGTGGCTGCCGGGCCGGCCGAAGAAGAGCGGCCGGCTGGGGCGGCCGCGGATCGCGCTGGTCCACCGGCCCAAGTACGACGACTGGAGCCTGCCGAAGGGCAAGCTCGAAGCCGGTGAGGGGATGGCCGAGGCGGCGCTGCGCGAGGTCCGGGAGGAGACCGGGTTCCACTGCCTGCTGGGCCCGGAGCTGCCCACCCAGCACTACCGGGTGCAGGGCCGTCCGAAGGAGGTCCGCTACTGGGCGGCGGTGCCGTCGAGCGGGTCCTTCCGGCCCAACCGGGAGGTGGACCGGCTGGACTGGCTGCCGGCCGGGAAGGCGCGCGCACGGCTCACCCACGACCAGGACCGGCTGCTGGTCGACGCCCTGCTGGCGGTCCTGGGGGCGGAGCCGGTGCGGGCCGCGGGGGCCGGGTCGGTGAAGGAACGGTGGAAGTGATCTCGTCGCGCCCTCCCCGTGACGCAACCGTTACTACCTGACGTAGTTTCCTGTCATCCGTTCGAGGTTCACTCGCCGTTCACTTGCGACCGGCTGTCGTGTCACTTACCCGGCCTAACTTCGGGACCACCGGAGGGCCGCACGGGCCCCGGACCACAGCAAAACCCGCGCTGGGCCGTACGCGTACGGCGCACGCCAAGGGCAATGCCACAGAAAGGGACACCCCTGTGAAGCTCCAGCGGAACGGCCGCTCCAAGGCCCTCGCGATCGGTGCCATGGCGCTCGTCAGCTCGCTGTCGCTCGCCGCCTGCGGGTCGGACAACAACAACACGACCGCGTCCGGTGGCTCCAACGGCTCCGCCGCGACCAGCGCGATCAACTGTGGCAAGGCCGGTTCGCTGATCGCCGCCGGTTCGACCGCGCAGACCGCGGCGATGGACGTCTGGAAGACCAGCTTCGCCGCCGCCTGCTCCGGCAGCACGATCAACTACCAGGGTGGCGGCTCCGGTGCCGGCATCCAGCAGTTCAACCAGGGCAAGATCCAGTTCGCCGGCTCCGACTCGGCCCTCAAGCCGGCCGAGGTCGACGCCTCCAAGGCGGTCTGCACCGGCGGCCAGGGCATCGACCTGCCGATGGTCGGCGGTCTGATCTCGCTGGTCTACAACGTCGACGGCGTCGACAACCTGGTCCTGGACGGCCCGACCTCCGCCAAGATCTTCGACTCGCAGATCACCAAGTGGAACGACCCGGCGATCGCGGCCCTGAACCCGGGCGCCAAGCTGCCGGACGCGGAGATCCAGACCTTCCACCGCTCGGACGACGCTGGCACCACCGAGAACCTGACCAAGTACTTCGCCGCCGCCGGCGGCGGCGCCTGGACCTACCCGGCCGGCAAGGCCTGGGCGGCCAAGGGCGGCCAGTCGGCCAACGGCAGCGCCGGCGTCTCGGCCCAGGTGAAGCAGGTCAAGAACTCGATCAGCTACGTCGAGCTGGCCTACGCCCAGACCAACAGCCTGAAGAGCGCCGACATCAACACGGGCGCCTCCAAGCCGGTCGCGGCCACCGCCGAGAACGCCGCCAGCACCATCGCCAAGGCCCAGGCCGCCGGCACCGGCAGCGACCTCGCGCTGAAGCTCGACTACGCGACCAAGGACGAGGGCTCCTACCCGCTGGTCCTGATCACCTACGAGATCGTCTGCGACAAGGGCAACAAGGCCGAGACCCTCGACACCCTGAAGTCCTTCCTGACCTACACGGCCAGCGACGCGGGCCAGAAGGCCGTCGGCGAGAAGGGCTACGTCCCGCTGCCGAAGGCCGTGACCGACAAGGTCAACGGCGTCATCGCGACCCTGGCCTGACCCGACAGGACCCCCGGTGGGGCGGCCCCGTGAGCGAGGGGGGCCGGGGCCGCCCCACCGGAACGCACCACACCCAGCACCACGTCCGGGGCACCGCCGCCATGGTGCCGTTCCCCCTTCCGGGGCGGCACCACCAGACCGGAGTAGACCAATGACTTCATCCTCCCCTGCCGCCCCGCGAGGCAGGGAACGCCGGCCGCGCGACAGCCGGGTCGGCGACAAGATCTTCATGAACCTCGCCCGGGGCTCGGGCATCCTGCTGCTGGTCATCATGGCCGCCATCGCGGCGTTCCTGACCTGGCGGTCGGTCCAGGCCCTGAGCACCAACGAAGGCAACTTCCTCACCTCCTTCGAGTGGACGCCGGACGCCCCGAAGCCCGTCTTCGGCATCGCCGTCCTGGCCTTCGGCACCATCGTCAGCGCCGTCATCGCGATGGCGATCGCCGTCCCGGTGGCCATCGGGATCGCGCTGTTCATCTCGCACTACGCGCCGCGCCGGATCGCCCAGCCGTTCGCCTACCTGGTCGACCTGCTCGCCGCCGTCCCCAGCATCGTCTACGGCCTCTGGGGCGCGCTCTTCCTCGTGCCGCACATGGACGGTCTGACCAGCTGGCTCAACGAGTACCTGGGCTGGACGTACATCTTCGACCAGACCAGGACCGGCACCCCGCGCAACCTGTTCACCGTCGGCATCCTGCTGGCGATCATGGTCCTGCCGATCATCACCGCGGTCTCCCGCGAGGTGTTCCGCCAGGTGCCGCGGATGCACGAGGAGGCGGCGCTCGCGCTCGGCGCGACCCGCTGGGAGATGATCCGCACCGCGGTGCTGCCGTTCGGCCGCCCCGGCATCATCTCGGCCTCGATGCTCGGCCTCGGCCGCGCGCTCGGCGAGACCATCGCGGTCGCGGTGGTGCTGTCCGCCAGCAACGTCCTGTCGCTGCACATCCTCGACGCCGGCGGCGGCACCTTCGCGCAGAACATCGCGCTGAAGTTCGCCGAGGCCGGGGACAACGGCCGCAACGCGCTGATGGCCTCCGGCCTCGTCCTGTTCGTCATCACCCTGCTGGTGAACGGTGCCGCGCGACTGATCATCGCCCGCCGCAAGGAGTACTCGGGGGCCAACGCATGACCGTCACCGCGCTCGTCGAGGACGCCCGGCCCGTCGGCCGTCCGCTGACCGCCAACCGCCTGCCCAAGTGGGCCCCGGCCGCCGTCGCCGCCGGCTCGATCGCCCTCGGCTGCGGGATCGGCGCGGTCGGCGGGCTGGCCAGCCACCTCCAGTGGGGCCTGATCTCGGGCCTGCTCTTCCTCCTGATCAGCTACACCCTCTCGGCCCAGGTCGAGGGCCGTCGGCAGGCCAAGGACCGGTTCGCCACCTCGGTGGTCTGGGTCGCCTTCATCCTGGCCGTCGTCCCGCTGGTCGCCCTGACGGTCTACACCGTCCAGCAGGGCATCCACGTGGTCGACGGGAACTTCCTGGGCCACTCCATGAAGGGCGTGATCCAGTCCGGGCCCGGCGGCGGCATCTACCACGCGCTGATCGGCACCCTGGAGCAGGTCGGCCTGGCCACCGCCATCGCCGCCCCGATCGGTCTGCTGACCGCCGTCTACCTGGTCGAGTACGGCCGCGGCACGCTCGCCAAGGCGGTCACCTTCTTCGTCGACGTCATGACGGGCATCCCGTCGATCGTCGCCGGTCTGTTCATCCTCTCGATCTGGAACCTCGCGCTGGGCTTCAGCTACTCCGGCTTCTCGGGCAGCCTCGCACTGGCGATCCTGATGATGCCGGTCGTGGTCCGGTCCACCGAGGAGATGCTCAAGCTCGTCCCGAACGAGCTGCGCGAGGCCTCGTACGCGCTCGGCGTGCCGAAGTGGAAGACCATCCTGCGGATCGTCCTCCCCACCGCGATCGGCGGCATCACCACCGGTGTGATGCTCGCGGTCGCCCGCATCACGGGCGAGACCGCCCCGGTGATGATGCTGGTGTTCGGCGCCGACTCCATCAACAACAACCCGTTCGAAGGCCCGCAGCAGTCCCTGCCGATGTACATCTGGCAGCAGTACTCGCAGGTCAACAACGACTTCGGCTACGCCCGTGCCTGGGGCGCGGCGCTGGTGCTGATCGCCTTCGTGATGGGGCTCAACCTCATCGCCCGGGGCATCGCGCGCTGGCGCTCGCCCAAGGGCGGGCACTGAGCGACCGACTGACGTACGAGACAGACGAGAGAAGCAACGATCATGGCCAAGCGCATCGACGTCAGCGGACTGTCGGCCTTCTACGGCACCACCAAGGCCATCGAGGACATCTCGATGAGCATCGAGCCCCGCTCGGTGACCGCCTTCATCGGCCCCTCCGGCTGCGGCAAGTCCACCTTCCTGCGGACCCTCAACCGGATGCACGAGGTGATCCCCGGCGCCCGGGTCGAGGGCAAGGTCCTCCTGGACGACGAGAACCTGTACGCCTCCAACGTCGACCCGGTCGCCGTGCGCCGCTCGGTCGGCATGGTCTTCCAGCGCCCGAACCCGTTCCCGACCATGTCGATCTACGACAACGTGATCGCCGGTCTCCGGCTCGCCGGCGTGAAGAAGAAGGCCGTGCTGGACGAGGTGGTGGAGCGCTCGCTGAAGGGCGCCAACCTCTGGAAGGAGGTCCACAACCGGCTGAACAAGCCGGGGGCCGGCCTCTCCGGCGGTCAGCAGCAGCGCCTGTGCATCGCCCGCGCCATCGCGGTCGAGCCCCAGGTCCTGCTGATGGACGAGCCCTGCTCCGCGCTCGACCCGATCTCCACCCTCGCCATCGAGGACCTGATCGGCGAGCTGAAGGAGCAGTTCACCATCGTCATCGTGACCCACAACATGCAGCAGGCGGCCCGCGTCAGCGACCGCACCGCCTTCTTCAACCTGGCCGGCGTCGGCCAGCCGGGCAAGCTGGTCGAGCTGGACGACACCCAGCGGATCTTCTCCAACCCGCAGGTCCAGGCGACCGAGGACTACATCTCCGGCCGCTTCGGCTAGACCGGCCCCGTCACGGGCGGCGCCCCGGCGCCGAGCGGCGTGACGGACCGCGAGCTGTCCCGTGGTGCTGCATGGCGGTGCCGCCACGGGGCATGGAAAAGGGCCCGCCCCCGAGATGTGGGGGCGGGCCCTGTCCGTTCGTGCGTCCTGCTCCGCGCGTCCTGCTCCGTGCGTCCCGCGGGGCCGTCAGCCCCAGAACAGGTGGGCGAACCAGTACACCAGCGCCGCGACGAGCGCGGCCGCCGGCATCGTGATGAACCAGCCGAGCACGATGTTCTTCGCGACGCCCCAGCGCACCGCGCGGATCCGCTTGGTGGCCCCCGCGCCCATGATCGCCGCGGTGATCACGTGGGTGGTGGAGATCGGCGCCTTGAAGACGAACGAGGTGACGTACATGACCGTGGCGGCGGTGGCCTCGGCCGCGAAGCCCTGCGGCGGGTCCAGCTCGATGATCTTGCGTCCGAGCGTCCGCATGATCCGCCAGCCGCCCGCGTAGGTGCCCAGCGAGAGCATGGTCGCGCAGGAGATCTTCACCCAGACCGGGATCCCGTTGCCGGACTGGTGGCCGGAGATGGTGAGCGCCATCACCACGATGCCCATGGTCTTCTGGGCGTCCTGGAGACCGTGCGCCAGCGCCATCGCGGCGGCCGAGGCGGTCTGGGCGACCCGGAAGTTGCGCTTGGCCTTGTGCGGGTTGGCCCGGCGGAAGATCCACAGGATCGCCAGCATCACCAGGAAGCCGCCGACCAGGCCGACCACCGGCGAGACGATCATCGGGATGACGATCTTGTCGAGGACCCCGCTCCAGATCACGTCGATGCCGCCGGCCATCGCCGCGCCCACCATGCCGCCGAACAGCGCGTGCGAGGAGGAGGACGGCAGGCCGAAGTACCAGGTGACCAGGTTCCAGGCGATCGCCCCGACCAGGGCGGCGAACAGGATCACCATGCCCTTGTCGCCGGTGGGGGTCTCGATGATCCCCTTGGAGACGGTGTGCGCCACGCCGCTGCCGAGGAACGCGCCGGCCAGGTTCATCACCGCGGCCATCGCCAGCGCCGCCCGGGGGGTGAGCGCCCGGGTGGAGACCGAGGTGGCGATCGCGTTCGCCGAGTCGTGGAAGCCGTTGGTGTACGTGAAGAAGAACGCAACGCCGACGACGGCGATGAGTGCTGCCATGTCCACGAGGGTCAGGACTCCTTGACGGCGATGGTCTCCACCGTGTTGGCGACGTGTTCGAACGCGTCCGCCGCCTCCTCAAGGACGTCCACGACCTGCTTGAGCTTGAGGACCTCGATGGCGTCGTACTGACCGGAGAACAGGTGGGCGAGCAGCTTGCGGTGGATCTGGTCGGCCTGGTTCTCCAGCCGGTTGACCTCGATCCAGTACTCGGTGAGGTTGGACATGCTGCGCAGGTTCGGCATCGCCTCGGCGGTGAGCTCCGCGGCGCGCGCCAGCACCTCGATCTGCTGCTCGATGCCCTTCGGCAGGGTCTGGATGTCGTAGAGGACGACCAGGTCGACGGCCTCCTCCATGAAGTCCATGATGTCGTCCAGCGACGAGGCGAGGCTGTAGATGTCCTCGCGGTCGAAGGGCGTGATGAAGGACGAGTTCAGCTGGTGGAAGACGGCGTGGGTGGTGTCGTCCCCGGCGTGCTCGGCGGCGCGCATGCGCTCGACGATCTCCGCACGGGCCGACACGTCTGATCCCAGCAGCTCCAAGAGGAGCTTCGATCCGACGACGAGGTTCTCCGCCGCGGCGGCGAACATGTCGTAGAAGCTCGTCTCCTTCGGGGTCAGGCTAAAACGCACGGAAATCTCCGATGTGCGGGGTAGGGACTGAACGATGCTAGGTGCAACCAAGCGCAATCACGCAAACGGGGGGCCGGGGAAGGAGCCGGAAGCTCCCCTTCCGTTCGGCTGCCGCACCGGCTGATCCGGACCGCACCGCCACGTGCGGACTGGAGCCCTCAGTCTGACGGAACCTCGCCCGGATTGTCCCCGTCGTGCGTACGGAAGACCGGGGCGCCGCTCAGACGGGTGAACCGCCGGCCACCCCCGCTCCCGGCCCGGCGGCACGTGCCGGGTCGGCCGTCGGAACACCACGGAGGGCCCCGGTGTTGGACACTGGTGGCCGACGCAGCCACCAGGCACTGAGACGAAGGCGGGGCCGATGACCACCACGCAAGCGCGCACCGAGCCGGAGCACGCGCAGGGGACCGACCCGCACGCCGGCCACGCCCCGGCCGGGCACCACGGCCCGCACGGCTACAGCGCGCAGAAGGACGCCCACCTCAAGCGGCTGCGCCGGATCGAGGGCCAGATCCGCGGCCTCCAGCGCATGGTGGACGAGGACGTCTACTGCATCGACGTGCTCACCCAGGTCTCGGCCGGCACCAAGGCGCTGCAGTCCTTCGCGCTCTCCCTGCTGGAGGAGCACCTGCGGCACTGCGTCGCCGCGGCCGCCGAGGAGGGCGGCGCCGAACTGGACGCCAAGGTGGCCGAGGCCACCGCCGCGATCAGCCGCCTGCTGCGCAGCTGAGCCGCCGGCCGTCCGCCGCTCCGGGGCCCGCCGCGCGGGCCCCGCTAGCCGTCGGCCTCCCGGTCGGCCTGCCCGGGTTCGCTCCGGTCCAGCAGCACCTCGTCGATCCGCTCGGTCGGCAGCCGGTCGCCGGAGCTGGCCGTCGCGGCGATCATCAGCTCCCCGGCCAGATCGATCTCGTCGAGGGCCGCGTCGTCGTGGCCGCCGCTGCGGCCGCCCGTGGACGACACCACCTGCACCACCCCTTCAGTGCCTCGCCAGCCCGGGCGGCAGCCACCCGGAGCCCAGCCTAGGCACTCCGGGGCCCGTCCACATGGCACGGACGGGCCATCTCGGCACCGCCGAAACGGGTGGCCGTCGCTCCCCGGACGGCCACCCGCCCCGGCCGCACCCCGTCTCGCCCCGGCAGCCCGGGAAGCATCGGACCCGCCCTACTTCGGGCTCTCCGTGGGCTTCATCTGGTAGATGTCCGAGGCCGCGGGCTCGGCCGCCTCCACCGGCTTGCCGAAGTCCGCCAACGAGGTCGTCGACGTCACCTTCACCTGGTCCTTGGGCTCCTTCGACCCGGCCACCCCGGCGAAGGTGAACACCTCGACCACCTTGCGCAGCCGGCCCTGGTCGTCCAGCCAGGCGTCGTACGGGACCTCCTTGACGGTGAAGGTCTGCGCGCCCGTCCGCAGGCCGTCCCCGCCCCGCCCGCCGGTCGCGTCGGCGGCCTTCGCCAGGTCCAGGGTGCCCCGGTAGTGGTGCAGCGCGACGCCGTCGACGGTCTCGGTGCCCACCGCCTCCGCCTTCTGCGCCCCGCGCAGCGCCCCCGCCGCCGAGGCCGGGTCGGTGGCGCCGCTGCTGACCAGGTTGCCGTCCGGCAGCTGACGCACGTCCAGCTTGACCCACTTGCCCTCGGGGACCTTGGCGCCGCTGTTCTGGAGGTAGACGGTGCCCGGCAGGACCACCTCGACGATCTTCCCGGTGGTCGCCGCTCCCGGCGGCACCTGGACCTCCAGCCGGCCGATCCGCTTGACGTAGTCGTAGCCGCCCGTGCCGCTGAACGAGGCCTTCTTCTCTGCGGACTCGGTGACCAGCTCCGTCGCGGTGTGCGCGGAGCCGGTGCGGCCGGTGATGTCGGCGGCGTTGCGCACCGCCGTCAGCGGGTCCGCGGCGAGCTGGTCGGGTGCGGCCGACTGCTGGTCGGAGGAGCCGTCGGCGGATCCTCCGGAGCAGCCGGCGGCCCCCGCCGCCAGGGCGGCGGCGAGCAGGGCGGCGGCGGCCGCCGAGCGCAGGTGCGGACCCGGCCGGCGTGCCGGCCGTCCGGTGCGCTGCTGGTCGGTCATCTTCATCCTCGCGACAACCCCCTCGGGCCCGACTGCCCCGCCGGACACCACCGGTGGGCAGAGCTCTTTCCGGGCAAACGAGTTGGGGCGCGAAGGGTTACGGGGCCGGTACCGCCGGAGCGTCGCGCGGGAGGCGTCCGGCGCGTTACGGTGAACCACGTGCACAGTGAGCTGCCGGTCGCACCCGGCACCACCAGGATGCCCGAACACCGCCTCGTGATCAGCGAGCGCGGCTCCTTCGCCTTCGCGACCTGCAGCTGCGGCTGGTACTCCCCGGCCCGCCGCTCGCGCGACCTGGCCCGCCGTGAGGGGGCCGACCACCTCGCCGGGAACGGCGCCGAGCCGGACTGACCGCCTGGACCGCTTGGCCGCGTCCGCCCGCGGGCTCAGGCCGCGAGGTCGGACTCCGGCGGCTGCTCCCCGGCCCGCACCGCCCCGCGCCCGCGCCCGCGCCGACGGCCGCGCGGACCGGCCCCGCCGCGGGCCGCGCCGCCGCGCTCGGGCGCCCGGATCAGCGGGGCGACCGCCGTCCGGCTCAGCGCGTGGCAGAACGGCACCAGCACCGCCATCGCGATCGGCGCCAGCAGCAGCACCACGGCGACGGCCAGCGCGAAGCCGCCGATCACGTCGGTCGGGTAGTGGACGCCCATGAACATCCGGCAGAAGCCCTGGAGCAGCGCCAGCCCGCCGGCGATCCAGCCCAGCCTGCGGTTCACCAGGAACAGCGCCACCGCGACGCCCATCGTCATGGTCGAGTGGTCGCTGACGAAGGAGTGGGTGCCGGCTTTGCCGTCCACCAGCACCAGCAGCCCCGGATGGTCGACGAAGGGGCGCGGGCGGTTCACGATCGCGGCGATCGGCAGGTTCGCCAGCTCGGCGACCGCCACCGAGAGCGGCACCCAGAGCAGCCCGGCCATCGCCACCGGCGCGTCCGGACGGCGCCTGGCCTGGAGCCAGGCCACCAGGCCCAGCATCGCCAGGCCGATCAGGATGCCGTACTCGCCGATCCACGAGACCAGGTGGTCAAGCCACTGCGGGGAGCGCTTGGCCAGGCCGTTGACGGCGTAGAGCAGGTCGAGGTCGGGGTTGGTCGTGTCGGCAAGCGGCGTCGACACGCCGCACCTCCTTCTGGTCCACTGCACCTGTACGTTCCCGCCGGGGCCGGCCCGGCGCCGAAAGCTGACGGGGGGCCACCGGACCCAACGTCATCGCCGGGACACAGCGTTCCATGGAAACACGCGGTTATGTAAACGTGGCTCAGCGTCCACAGTGCGCACACAGGTCCCGGCCGTCCCGGCCTCCTCGGGCCTACCCTCCCGTCCCGGCGGGGCTCGACCCGGCCTGCGCGGGCGGGGCGGCGGCCGCGGGCCGGCCGGCGGCCGCCGGGGTGCCGCTCGGAGCACTGCCCGGCGCGCCGCCCTGGGTGCCGCCCTGGCCTCCCGCCGGGGCGGTGGGCTCCGTCCCGCCCGGCCGGCTCGGGGCGTTCACCACGCCGTCGTTGTTGCGGGTCGGCAGCGCCTGGGCGCCGTCCGAGGTGACCCGGGTCGCGCCGATGTACTCCCGGGTGTCGATCTTGTCGTAGCGGATCACCGCGCCGGTGTGCGGCGCGTTGATCATGTACCCGCCGCCGACGTAGATCCCGACGTGGTGGATGCTCCGCGGATCGCTCAGGTCCGTCGCCCAGAACACCAGGTCGCCCGGCCGCAGCTGGTCCCGCGACGGGTGCGGCCCGGCGTACCACTGGTCGTTGGCCACCCGGGGCAGGGTGATGCCCACACTGGCGAACGCGGCCTGGGTCAGGCCCGAGCAGTCGAACCGCCCGTTCTGCGAGGGCAGGCCCTCGCCGCCCCACAGGTACGGGGTGCCGAGCTTGGTCTGCGCGAAGTAGATCGCGGCCGACGACTGCGCGGACACCTCCAGTGGCGCGGTCGGCGAGACCGGCGCGGTGAAGCTGCGGGCCATCGCCTGGATGTTCCGCACGTAGCCCTGGGTCTCCCGGTACGGCGGGATCCCGTTGTACTTGAGCACCGCGCCCTCGCCGGCGTTGTAGGCGGCCAGCAGGTTGGCCTGCGGGTCGCCCGGGACCTTCGCGACCTGCTTGGCGATCGCGCAGTCGTAGGTCGCGGCCGAGGCGATCGCGTCCAGCGGGTCCCAGACGTCCGCCCTGCCGTCCCCGTTGCCGTCGGTGGCGTACGAGCTCCAGGTGCCCGGCATGAACTGCGCCATGCCCTGCGCCCCGACCCCGGAGCGCGCCTTGGGGTCGAAACCGCTCTCCTGGTACAGCTGCGCCGCGAGCATCGGCGGGGAGATCTCCGCGCAGAGCGCACCCCACCGCTGGATCGGTTCCTGGTAGGCCGCGGGGACCGTTCCGGGGGACAGGGCGGAACGATTCGCCGCCTGCTGCGGCGTCCCACTCGCCGCATAAGTCCCTATCGTCACCAGCCCGATGAACCCGAAACCAACAACTCCCGCAGCGACGGCGGCCGTACCGGCCTTCCGGAGTACCATCAGCACCATCCCGACGAGTCGTCAGTCGAAGTGTCCCGGAAGGCGTTGCTCACCGCAATCATCAGAGATACGAACAGTGAGCGCTATCCTTCGTACGGTGTACATCCTCGCGTACGTGTCCGATGCCTCACGACCAATTCGCGAGAAGTAGCCAAGTCGACATCAGATCTGGCCAAGAATAGGTACCGACCCTTCGCGCGGGCCGGGTCCGGGCCCTTGAATTTGCCTGATCGGGCGGTGAGATGGAAATGAACCTGAGCAGCGTGCACACCAATGCGGTCAGCCACCTGGCCGAGGACCCCCCCAAGAAGCCGAACATCGACACCATCATCGGCGGAATCGCCCCGGACTGGGGGCCGTTCGCGACCCTCGGGTCGGAGGCGCGGGTGATGGTCGAGGTCATCATGGCCGTCGCCATCCTCCTCTGCCTCGGCATCGCGGTCTGGGGCGCGGCCAAGCAGCGGATCGGGGCGACCGCGATGCGCGACAGCTTCGGCGCCGAACAGGGCAAGGGGCTGATCGTCGCCGGACTGACCGGCGTGTTCATCATCGGATCACTCGGCACTCTGTTCACCATTGTCTACGGCATGGCGATCTGACGATCGGACAGCAGTAGTCCGACCTGCCTGAGACCGGGTCCCCGTCCGGACCCCCTCCGACGGCCGGCCCGCCAGGACCCCACCCCCGTTCCCACCCTCCGCTCGCGCCCGCCCCCGGGCGGAGGGCCCCCGGAGCCGCCCCGGCTCCCCGCACCAGGAGGGCCGCCGTGCCGTTGTCCGACGACCAGCCGCGCACCCGTACGCGCCTGCCGGTCGGCGAACAGTCCTCCCCCCAGCAGAACCACCGTCAGTCCCGCCCGCTGCGCGCTCTGCTGGCCGTCCTCGTGGTCGTCACCCTGCTCGTCGTGGCCATCGCCATCGCCAACCGGGTCACACCCGGCAGCGGAAGCGGCACAGGAGGCGGCGGCGCCTCCGCCGACCGCGCCGGCTCCGGCGCCGGCCCCGCCCCCAGCGGCGACCAGCCCGTCGGCACCACCGTCAACGGCATCCCCACCGGCTACCCGCACACCGAACCCGGTGCCCAGTCGGCCGCCACCAACTACGCGGTGGCGATCGGCTCCGCGGACATGTTCCGCACCGACAGCCGGCACGGCATCATCACCACCATCGCCGACCCGGACGCCCTGGCAGGGCTCCAGGGCCGGCTGGACCAGGGCTTCGGCGGCGACACCGCCACCCGCTACGGCCTCGACGCCCAGGGCCACGCGCCCAAGGGCCTCACCTTCGTCAGCCGCACGGTACCGGTCGGCACCAAGTCGACGGGCTACAGCGACGGCGACGCCAAGGTCGAGGTGTGGTGCACCGGCCTCACCGGCCTCGCCGGCGAGCACTCCGTCCAGCCGGTGACCACCAACTGGTTCACCCTCACGCTCTCGCTGCACTGGACGGGCAGCGACTGGAAGCTCACCGACTACACCAGCAGGCAGGGCCCCGCGCCGCTGCCCGCAGACCAGCAGGCCGCCACCGCCGATGAGATCACCGGCGCCGTCCAGCAGTTCGGGGGGTTCCGCTTTGCGCGTTGACCAGACCTCACGCCGTTCCGGCGCACGGCGCCGCGTGGGCACCCTCGCCGGTGTGCTGGCCACCTTGCAGGTGGCGGCGCTGGCGGCCGCCCAGCGGGTGCTCGCGGAGCCGTCGCCGACGCCGAATCCGAGCGGCACCGCCAAATCCAACTGCCCTGACCTGCCGATCTCGGGCAGCGACATTCTCTGCGCCGACAAGCCCGGCGGGGGCTCCCTCCCCGGTGGCGGCGCCGTCGGGGCCGTGACCGATCCGCTCGGGTCGTTGGCCAAGAGCTGTGCGCAGGCCGCGGCGTGGGTGGTGCGGAAGCTGTCGGGGGCGATCGACGGGACGACGCAGGTGGACTTCACCAACGCGTCGTTCCTGCAGCAGTACGCCGTGGTGTTCGCCGTGTCGACGGTGATCACGCTGGTGCTGTGGCTGCTGGCGGTGGCGAAGCGGGCGGTGCGGGGGGCGCCGTTGGCGACGGCGTTCTCGGAGGCGATCGGCTTCCTGTGGCTGACGGTGGTGGCGTCCGCTTTCACGCCGTTGATCCTGTACACCGTGGTGAGCGTGACGGACGGGCTGACCAAGGCGATCGCGGTCGGGACGAAGACGGACACCGGGTCGTACCTGGGGGGCTTCGCGGACACGCTGGAGAAGGGCGACGTGGGCGGCGGCCCGCTGATACTCGTGATCGTGTCGCTGGTCGCGGTGCTGGCGGCGGCGGTGCTCTGGGTGGAGCTGCTGATCCGGGCGGCGATGCTGTACGTCGGCGCGCTGCTGGGTACGGCGGTGTACGCGGGGCTGGTGGACCGGCAGCTGTGGAAGCACGTGCGGCGCTGGGCGGGGGTGATGCTGGCGGTGGACCTGGCGAAGCCGATCATCGTGGTCATCCTGGGCCTGGCGGGCGCGGTGGCGACCGGCTCCGGGGCGGACGACGACTTCGCCCGGGTGCTGTCCGGGCTGGCGATCCTGTTCCTGTCGATCTTCGCGAGCGCCTCGGTCTACCGCTTCGTGCCGGGCTTCGGCGACGAGATGCTGAACATGCGCGGGGCCCGGGCCAATGCCGTGCAGGCCGGTTCGGCGATGATCAACGGCACCGCGAACCTGATGAAGCAGGGCATCAGCACCCACGGCGACCGCGGCCAGGCGGCCGGTACGGGTGGCGGCGGGGGTGCCGGCGGCGGTTCGGTCGCGCCGGGCATCGCCGCGCACGCCGGGCGGACGCCGTCCCCGCCGCCGCAGGGCGGGCCGAAGCAGGGCCCGGTTCCGATCCGCGACAGCAATCCAGCGAAGGGAGGGTGACGGGTAAGTGAGCAGTGAACCGCTCGGCCAGTACGGTGCCCAGTACGCCCAGCCGTACGTCCACCAGCGCCGCACCTACCTGATCGGCAAGGCCCGCCCGAACGCGCCGATCGGCCGGAACCGGGAGTCCGGCGAGATCGTGCTGATCATCTTCGGGGCCTTCCTCGGCATGCTCTGGGGCCTGCTGATGCCGGTCCTGCCGCTGCGGATCGGCGGTCTGGTCGGTCTGCCGGCGCTCGCCATCGCGGCGGTGTACGTGCCGTACCGCAGGCGGACGTTCTACAAGTGGGTGGAGATCAACCGCACCTACCGCCGGACGGTCCGCAGCGGGCGGGCGGTGTGGCGTTCGGACGTGATGGACGCGGGCACCCGGCTGGACGGCCGGGAGGTGGAGGTCGGCCCGCCGCCGGGGGTGGGGCGGCTGCGCTGGCTGACGGCGCCGTTCGGGCCGGACGAGGTCGGGGTGCTGATGCACCTGGAGCGGCGCACGGTGACGGCCGCGATCGAGATCGAGGGCCCGGGCGTGGGCCTGCGGGACTCGGAGGACCAGGAGGCCCTGGTCGACCGCTTCGGGACGCTGCTGAAGCACGTCGCCAACGGGGACGGTTTCGTGACCCGGCTGCAGATCCTGGCCCGGACCCTGCCGGCCGACCCGGACGCGCACGCCAAGGACGTCGAGCGGCGCGGGGACCCGTCCTCGCCGCGCTGGCTGCAGGACTCGTACGACCAGCTCCAGTCGATGGTGTCGACCTCCTCGGAGCAGCACCGGGCGTACCTGGTGGCCTGCATGCACTACACCCGTGACCTGGCCGCCGAGGCGCACGCGATGGGCCGGACGGCCACCGGGCGGCGGGCGCGGGACGACGAGGGGCTGGCGGCCGTGATGGCGCGCGAGCTGACCGACATCTGCGCCCGGCTGGCCGAGGCGGACATCCGGGTGCGCCAGCCGCTGGGCCAGGCCCGGCTCTCCTCGCTGCTGCACTCGATGTACGACCCGGACCACCCGATCGACCACATCCAGGCGATGTCCCGGCGCAACGCCTGGCCGGCCGAGCTGGACGCGACCGACCCGCAGTACCTGCAGGCGAAGACCCGGGAGTCGGCGACCCGGGAGCCGTGGTGCCACGCGACCGCGTGGATCAAGGAGTGGCCGCTCACCCCGGTGGGCGTCAACTTCCTGGCGCCGCTGCTGGTGCACACCCCGGACGTGATCCGGACGGTCGCGGTGACGATGGACCTGGAGCCCACCGACGTCGCGATCGAGCGGATGCTGACCGAGAAGACCAACGACGAGGCCGAGGCGAGCCGCGCGGCCAAGATGAACCGCACGGTCGACCCGCGCGACCTGGCCCACACCGGCCGGGTGGACCAGCGCGGCGACGACCTGGCCTCCGGCGCGGCCGGGGTGAACCTGGTCGGCTACATCACGGTCTCCTCGCGCAACCCCGACGCGCTGGCCCGCGACAAGCGGACCATCCGGGCCTCGGCCGGCAAGAGCTACCTCAAGCTGGAGTGGTGCGACCGCGAGCACCACCGGGCCTTCGTCAACACCCTCCCGTTCGCCACCGGCATCCGCCGCTGAGCGGACGCACCCGCACACCCGTGCACCCGCACACCCGTACGTCCGTCCACCGCTGACCCGTCAGGAGCCCGCCCATGGCGCTCGGCAACCTCTCCGAGGCGTTCACCAGCCTGATGTTCGGCAAGGTGGAGACCACCCGTCTGCCGGTGCGCACCTCCACCGGCCAGGCGCAGGCCGTCTACCTGCCGACCGCCGCGCCGGGGCTGGGCGACTCCGGGGTGATCATCGGGCGCGAGGTGTACAGCGGCAAGGGGTACGTCTACGACCCCTTCCAGCTGTACGGGCAGCAGCTGCCCGCCCCGCACTGGCTGGTGCTCGGTGAGTCCGGCAACGGCAAGTCGGCGCTGGAGAAGACGTACGTGCTGCGGCAGCTGAGGTTCCGCGACCGCCAGGTCGTGGTGCTGGACGCGCAGGGCGAGGACGGCGTGGGCGAGTGGAACCTGATCGCCAACGCGCTGGGCATAAAGCCGGTCCGGCTGGACCCGATGGCGGCCCGGGACGGCGGGGTGAAGCTCAACCCGCTGGACCCGGCGATCACCCAGAACGGCCAGCTGTCGCTGCTGCGCACGATCGTCGAGGTGGCGATGGGGCGCGGGCTGGAGGAGCGGGCCGGCTTCGCGCTGAAGGCCGCGCACGCCCACGTGGTGGCCTCGGTGAAGGACCGCCAGCCGGTGCTGGACGACATCATCGACACCCTGCGCAACCCCGAACTGTCCTCGGTGGAGTCGCTGGGTGTGGCGGTGGGCGAGGTGCAGTCCTGGGGCCTGGACGTGGCGCTGGTGCTGGACCGGCTGGTCGACGGCGACCTGCGGGGCATGTTCGACGGGTCGACGACCGACGGCATCGACCTGGACGCGCCGCTGATCGTCTTCGACCTCTCGCACATCGACCGCAACTCGATCGCGATGCCGATCCTGATGGCGATCGTCGGGGTGTGGCTGGAGCACACCTGGATCCGGCCGGACCGGAAGAAGCGCATCTTCCTGGTCGAGGAGGCCTGGCACATCATCAACAGCCCCTTCGTGGCCCAGCTGTTCCAGCGGCTGCTGAAGTTCGGCCGCCGGCTCGGCCTGTCCTTCGTCGCGGTGGTCCACCACCTGTCCGACGTGGTGGACGGCGCGGCGGCCAAGGAGGCCTCGGCGATCCTGAAGATGGCCTCGACCCGGACGATCTACATGCAGAAGGCCGAGGAGGCGCGGGCCACCGGCCGGGTGCTGGGCCTGCCGCGCTGGGCGGTGGAGATCATCCCGACCCTGTCGCCGGGCATCGCGGTCTGGGACGTCAACAGCAACGTCCAGGTGGTCAAACACATCATCACCGAGGCGGAGCGCCCGCTGGTCTACACCGACCGCGCGATGACCGAGGACGCGGTGGCCGAACGGGTGCGCGCGGACCAGAAGTTGGCGGCCGAGCCGGGGGTCTGAGGGGCCTTCTCCGCAGGCTCCGCACCCGGCGGACGGTGACGGTTCGTCCGTAGGTAATCCTCTCGTTACGTTCCACGTCCTGACAGCTACGCGCGTTGACCCTAGGCTTCGCAGTCGCAACACATGTCACACGCCCGAACGCCGCCGCTGTCCGCAGCCGGTGCTCCCTCCAAGGTGCAGGGGAACCCTTCATGCTCACCGTCAGATCCCGACGGACGGCGCTCGCCGTCGTCGCCGCCGCTGGTCTGCTCGGCACGGTCGTCGTGCCGACGGCCGCCCAGGCCGCCGACGCCAAGCGCCACAAGACCGTCAACCTCCAGCTGCTGGCGATCAACGACTTCCACGGCAACCTGGAGCCTCCGGCCGGTTCGTCCGGCACGATCAAGGAGATCGACCCGGCCACCGGCAAGGAGGTCGCCACCCCGGCCGGCGGCATCGAGTACCTGGCCACCGAGCTGCGCAAGGCGCGCATCCCGGCCGACGACTCGATCACCGTCGCGGCCGGCGACATCATCGGCGCCAGCCCGCTGACCTCGGCGCTCTTCCACGACGAGCCGACCATCGAGGCGATGGACAAGCTCGGCCTGGACGTCACCTCCGTGGGCAACCACGAGTTCGACGAGGGCGCGCAGGAGCTGCGTCGCATGCAGGACGGCGGCTGCCACCCGACCGACGGCTGCTACGAGCCCGGCCGCACCTTCAAGGGTGCCAACTTCAACTACCTGTCGGCCAACGTCACCGACGAGAAGACCGGCAAGCCGCTGCTGGCGCCCTACTGGGTGACCAAGTCCCAGGGCGTGAAGGTCGGCTTCATCGGCGTCACCCTGGAGGGTACGCCGAACATCGTGACCGCCGAGGGCGTCAAGGGCCTGAAGTTCGCCAACGAGGTCACCACGATCAACAAGTACGCCGCCGAGCTCAAGGCCAAGGGCGTCAACTCGATCGTCGCGCTGATCCACGAGGGCGGCTACCCGGCCAGCAGCGTCTACAACTACGACTGCGGCGCGGCCGGTCAGGGCATCTCCGGCCCGATCGTCGACATCGCCAAGAAGATCGACCCGGCGGTCGGCGCCATCGTCACCGGCCACACCCACAACGCGTACGCCTGCAGCATCCCCGACCCCAATGGCGTCCCGCGCTCGGTGACCAGTGCCGCCTCCTTCGGCCGGCTCTTCACCGAGATCGACATGAAGCTGGACAAGACCACCGGCGAGATCGTGCGCCCCTCGGTCAAGGCCGAGAACCACGTGGTGCGCCGCACGGTCGAGAAGGCGTCCGACATGACGGCGCTGGTCGACCACTACTCCAAGCTGGCCGCCCCGATCGCCAACCGTCCGGTCGGCTACGTCGCCTCGGACATCAACGGCCGCGGCAGCAGCGACCTGGAGAAGCCGCTCGGTGACGTGATCGCCGACTCGCAGCTCGCCGGGCTGGCCCCGGCCGACAAGGGCGGCGCGCAGGTCGCCTTCATGAACCCCGGCGGCATCCGCTCCGACCTGGTCTACAAGGCCTCCGGCGGCGAGGGCGACGGCGTGGTGACCTACGGCGAGGCGTTCACCGTCCAGCCGTTCACCAACATGATGCAGGTCAAGACGCTGACCGGGGCCCAGCTGATCCAGCTGCTCCAGCAGCAGGTGAGCGGTTCCAACGCGGCCGCGCCGAAGGTCCTCCAGGTGTCCTCGAACCTGCACTACACCCTGGACATGCGCAAGACCGGTGCGGACCGGGTGGTCGTGGACTCGGTGCGGCTGAACGGCGCACCGGTCGACCCGGCGGCCAGTTACCGGGTCGCGGCCAACGAGTTCCTGGCCGGCGGCGGCGACGGCTTCCCGGCCTTCGCGGCCGGCACCGACAAGCTGGTCGGCGCCTCGGACCTGGACGTCTTCGTGGCCTACCTGAGCGCCCACAGCACGGCGGCCTCGCCGCTCCAGGCCCCGGCGCGGGACCGGATCAAGATCATCGGCCCGGGCAGCGACATCGACTGACCGTGAGCCGGCTCCGGGGCGTGAGCCCTGGGACGGGGGCGGGTGGGGCGCTGTCGGGGCGCCCCACCCGCCCCTTTCGTCATTCCGTCATTCCGTCATTCCGGGGCGGGGCCGCCGGGCAGGCGGACGGTGGCCAGCGCGCCCGGACCGCCGTCCGCGGCCGGGCCGAGGGTGACCTCGCCACCCGCCTCCCGGACGCTCTGCGCGACGATCGACAGCCCGAGGCCGGAGCCGGGCAGCTGGCGCGAGGAGGGCGAGCGCCAGAACCGGTCGAAGACGTACTGGAGCTCGTCCGGCGGGATGCCGGGGCCGTGGTCGCGGACGGTCAGCACGCCCCGGTGCAGCCGGACGTCGATGGTGCCGCCGGGCGGGCTGTACTTGACCGCGTTGTCCAGCAGGTTGATCACCGCCCGTTCCAGCCCGGCCGCGTCGCCGTGCACGTACCAGGGCTCGGTGTCGGTCTCGAAGACCAGCCCCGGGCCGCGCAGCTTGGCCCGTTCGACGGCCCGTCCGGCGAGCTCGTGCAGGGCGACCACGGTGGGGGCCGGGCCGCTCTTCGGGGTGTCCGGGCGGGAGAGCTGGAGCAGGTCGCCGATCAGCACGGTGAGCTCCTGCATCTGTGCCTTCATGTTGCCGAGCAGCTTGGTCTTGGTGGCGGCGGGCAGCGGGCGGCCGGTGTCGTTGCTGCGGATCAGCAGGTCGACGTTGGTGCGCAGGGAGGTCAGCGGGGTGCGGAGCTCGTGCCCGGCGTCGGCTATCAGCCGGGTCTGCCGCTCGCGGGAGTTGGCGAGGGCGGTGCTCATCGAGTTGAAGGACGTGGAGAGGCGGGCGATCTCGTCGTGTCCGTTGACGGGGATGGTGGTGCCCACCTCCTCGGTCCGGGCGATGTGCTCGACGGCGTCGGTGAGCTGGTCGACGGGCTTGAGGGAGGAACGGGCGACCAGCCGGCCGGCGATGGCGGCGAGCAGGATGCCGCCGGCGGAGACGGAGCCGAGGAGGATGGCGAGGCCCTGGAGGGAGTCCTCGACGGGCTGGGTGGAGGTGGCGACCATCAGCAGCGCCGGCCCCGACACGGAGTGGGTCAGCGAGATCCGGACGACCGCCGGGGTCCCGTCGGTGAAACGGCCGTCGCGGATGATCGACTGGCCGTTCTTGAGCCTGAACCCGGCTGTGTCGCCGGGCTGGACCACGATCGCCTTGGTCGCGTTCGGGGGCAGGCAGACGCCCGTCGGGTTGGCCACCACGAACTGGGTGTCCCGGGCCACCGCGATGCTGTTCTCCGAGGTGGCGCTCGTAGGCTGGTTCGCCAGAGCCTGTTCCGCGGTCGGGTAACAGAGGAGCAGGGGTACTCGGGCCGCCGATGGCACGGTCGCGTTGGCCAGGTCGGTCCGCACCTGGTCGTAGAGCTGCTTCTCCACGATGAACCAGCACGCCAGCGCCGACAGCGCGATCGCCACCGCCACCGCCGCCGCGCTCAGGAAGGTGAGGCGGCTGCGCAGCGAGCGGGAGCGGAACCAGTGGAGGAGGCGCTGTCGGCGGCGGGGCGTGCGGGGCGGTGCCAGCGGGGGTGCCAGCGGTGGGGGCGGGACGTGGTTCACGCGCTCGTGCCGGCGGCCGGGCGCAGGGCGTAGCCGACGCCGCGTACGGTCTGGATCAGGCGGGGCATGCCGCCCTGCTCGGTCTTGCGGCGCAGGTACATCACGTACACGTCGAGGGAGTTGGAGGAGGGCTCGAAGTCGAAGCCCCAGACCGCCTTGAGGATCTGCTCGCGGGTGAGGACCTGGCGGGGGTGGGCGAGGAACATCTCCAGCAGCATGAACTCGGTGCGGGTGAGCTCGATCGGCTTGCCGGCCCGGGTGACCTCGCGGGTGGCGGTGTTCATCCGCAGGTCGGCGAAGGCGAGCACCTCGCTCTCGTCCTCGACGGCGGCGCGGGCGGCGGCCTCGGCGGCGAGGGCGTTGCGGCGCAGCAGGGCGCGGACGCGGGCGAGCAGTTCGTCGAGCTCGAAGGGCTTGGCGAGGTAGTCGTCGGCGCCGACGTCGAGGCCGGTGACGCGGTCGCCGACGGCGTCGCGGGCGGTCAGCATCAGCACCGGGACGGTGTCGCCGCGGGAGCGCATCCGGCGGACGGCGGTGAGGCCGTCCATCCGGGGCATCATGATGTCCAGCAGGACGAGGTCGGGCCGGTCGCGTTCGACGGATTCCAGGGCTTCGTAGCCGTCGGTGGCGGTGGCGACCTCGTACCCCTCGAAGGCGAGGCTGCTCTCCAGGGCGTCCCGGAGGGCGGGTTCGTCGTCGACCACGAGGAGCCGGGCGAAGGGGTGGCCGGCCTCGGCGGTGGTGCGGTCGTCGGCGGACGGGGTCATGGGCGGGTGCCCTTTCTCGTCGGGTGGAGGGCCTGCTGGGAGCAATTGTCCGTCTCAGGGAGCGGTGCTCACAGGTTCTGGCCGGCTTCGAGCTTCGGCAGGACCTGCTTGATGTCGTTGATCGGGATGGCGAAGCCGAGGCCGACGCTGCCGGCCGAGCCGCCGGAGGAGCCGGATCCGCCGGGCGCGTACATCGCCGAGTTGATGGCGATGACCTGGCCGTTGGCGTTGATGAGCGGGCCGCCGGAGTTGCCGGGGTTGAGCGCGGCGTCGGTCTGGAAGGCCTTGTAGGTGGTGGTGCTGCCGCTGTCGGACTGCGGGGCGGTGCCGCGCAGGCCGGGCACGCCGGGCAGGTAGGGGAGGCCGAAGCCGCCGTTGTTGCTGGTGCTGCCCTCGTCGAGCTGGACGGTGACGTCGCGGTTCTCGGCGCTGATGATGCCGGAGGTGACGGTGCCGGTGAGGCCGTCGGGGTTGCCGATGGCGACGACCGGGTCGCCGATGGCCACGGTGGAGGAGTCGCCGAGGACGGCGGGGGTGAGGTTCTTCGCGCCGGTGGCGGTGATCACGGCGACGTCGAGGGCCTTGTCGGTGCCGGTGACGGTGGCCTGGGCGGTGGAGCCGTCCTTGAAGGTGACGGTGATCCGGCCGCCGGCGGACGCGGTGTCGATCACGTGGTAGTTGGTGAGGATCTGTCCGTCGGTGTTCAGGACGACGCCGGTGCCGGTGGCGGTGCCGTTGCCGGTCTTGACGGTGATCTCGACGGTGCTGGGCGAGACGGCGGCGGCGACGGCGGCCACGTCGGCGGTGCCGTCGGAGCGGGCGGAGACCGGGCTGGCGATGGTGCCGACGCGGTTCTCGGAGCCCTGGTGGTCTGCGGCGACCAGGCCGCCGGTGACCCCGCCGAGGACGGCCGCGACCGCGGCGACGGCGGTGACCAGGGCGAGCCGGCCGCGCAGCAGTCCGCGCCGGGCCCGGCCGCCGTGGTGGCCGGGGCCCTCGGGGGAGCCCGGTCCGAGGATCGTGGGCGGCTCGGGCGGGATCGGCGGGGGCGGCGGCGGGGCGTCGAAGCCGCCGTCGGAGTGGTCCTCGCGGTAGCTGTACCCGGGCCCGTACCCGTCCGCGCCGGTGGTGCCGGAGCCGCCGGCGGCCGGGCCGCTGCCGAGCACGGTGCCCTCGATCACCCGGGGCTCCTGGGCCTCGTACTGCCCGTGGGCCTGGTACTGGCCGTGCTGCCCGTACCGGCCGTGGGCCTGGTAGGGGTCGTACTGCTCGTGGGGCTCGTACGGGCCGTACTGCTCGCTGGGGTGCTGCTGCTTCTCGCTCATGTCGACCAAGCTCGGCCCGGTGCATGAGGAGTGGATGAGAACCGGCTCAGAACGGGGAGAGAAGCCCGTTGGGTTCTCATAAAGCCTGGTCAGCCCGCCTGTCGAGCGGAACCGGCCGCTCCGGTACGGGCCCGCCGCTCCGGTCCGGGCCGGCTACTCCGCTACGGACCGGCCGGGGGCGTCGCCGCCGCAGCCGCAGGAACGGCGGATGACCAGCCGGGACGGGAAGGTGCGGACCCGCTCGGTGTCCGAGCCGGGCACCATCAGCGAGTCGTCCAGCACCAGGTCCACGGCGGCCCGGGCCATCGCGTCGCGGTCGGAGGCGACGGTGGTCAGCGGCGGGTCGGCGAGCGCGGCCTCCGGCACGTCGTCGAAGCCGGCCACCGCGAGGTCCTCCGGGACCCGCAGGCCGACCTCGCGGGCGGCCCGCAGCACGCCGATCGCCTGGTCGTCGGTGGAGCAGAAGATCGCCCGCGGCCGGTCCGGCGAGCGGAGCACGCCGAGCGCGACGTCGTAGGCGCCGTAGCGGTGGAAGGGCGCGTCGATCAGGTGCGGCTCGGTGGGGACGCCGTGCGCGTCCATGGCGCGCTGCCAGCCCTCGACGTGGTCGATGACCGGGTCGCCGGGGGCGGGGGACTCGACCGGGCCGCCGAAGCAGGCCACGTACGGGTGCCCGTGCACCTCCAGCAGGTGGCGCACGATCGCCTCGGCGCCCGCCACGTCGTCGGTGACCACCGCGACGTCGTCGATCGCCTCGGGCCTGCGGTGCAGCAGCACGACCTTGGCGCCCTCCATCGCGGCGAACTCCTCGGCGGCGCGCTGCGAGGGGCCCTGGCTGACCAGGATCAGGCCGGAGACGCGCATCCCGAGGAAGGCGCGGA
This sequence comes from Kitasatospora sp. NPDC058046, assembly GCF_042885595.1. Lineage (NCBI taxonomy): Bacteria > Bacillati > Actinomycetota > Actinomycetes > Kitasatosporales > Streptomycetaceae > Kitasatospora > Kitasatospora sp. NPDC058046. The sequence continues at coordinate 43,551 of NZ_JBHVRS010000038.1, read as the reverse complement.
CGTAGTGCACCTCGCGGTCGTCCACGTAGTCGGAGTTGCCGATCAGCACGAGCTTGCCGCGCTCGGAGGCGGCCCGTTCCACGGCGTGCGCCATCTCGGCGAAGAAGGGCTGGCGGGCGTCCGGGACGACCATGCCGATGAGGTTGGTGCGCCGGGAGGCCATCGCCTGGGCGACGCTGTTCGGCCGGTAGCCGAGCTGGTCGATCGCCGCGAGGACCTTCTCCCGGGTCGCGGGTGCGACCGGGCGCGGACCGTTGTTGATGACGTAGCTGACGACCGCGGTCGAGGTACCAGCCAGCCGGGCTACATCGTCGCGCGTCACTTTGGCCACGGGGGGAGTCTACGCGTGTGGCCTCCGGGGCGGCAGGGGGAGCTGGGGCCTTGTTCGGCAGGCCGGCGGGCGGCTCCGGGAGGAACCGGACAAGCCGGGCGGGGGACGGCCCGCCCGGCCGGTCCTCAGGCGTCCAGGGGGGTGGCGGGGCGCTGGGCGAGCTCCGGCCGTTCGCCCTTCTCGGGCTTCTCCGGGACGACGAAGCGGTAGCCGACGTTGCGCACGGTGCCGATCAGCTGCTCGTGCTCCACGCCGAGCTTGGCGCGCAGCCGCCGGACGTGCACGTCCACCGTCCGGGTGCCGCCGAAGTAGTCGTAGCCCCAGACCTCCTGCAGCAGCTGCGCCCGGGTGAAGACCCGGCCGGGGTGCTGCGCGAGGTACTTGATCAGCTCGAACTCCTTGAAGGTGAGGTCGAGCGCCCGGCCCTTGAGCTTGGCGGAGTAGGTCGCCTCGTCGACCGAGAGGTCGCCGTTGCGGATCTCCATCGGGCTGTCGTCGGTGACGACCTGGAGGCGGCCGAGCGCGAGCCGCAGCCGGGCCTCGACCTCGGCCGGGCCCGCGGTGTCCAGCAGGACGTCGTCGATGCCCCACTCGGCGGTGACGGCGGCCAGGCCGCCCTCGGTGACCACCAGGATCAGCGGGCAGCCGATGCCGGTGGACCGCAGCAGCTGGCAGAGGCTGCGGATCTGCGGCAGGTCACGCCGGCCGTCGACCAGGATGACGTCCGCGCTGGGCGTGTCCACCAGGGCCGAGCCCTCGGCGGGGGCCACCCGGACGTTGTGCAGCAGCAGTCCGAGGGCGGGCAGCACTTCGGCGGACGGTTGCAGCGCATTGGTGAGGAGGAGGAGAGAACTCATACCCGGTGGTCCCCTTTCCGGGTCGTCGCGGTCGCGTGACGGCTGCCGCCACAGCCGGATGGCGCACGTGCTGAGGGGGAGGGGAGGACGACGGCCGGTCGCGGCGGACCGGGGGAGCGGACGGCGTGCGGGGCGCGACGGCGGGTCCGCCGGGGGTCCCGCAACCCCGGGCGCACCGTTTCTGCCCTGTTCCTCACCGCGAACCCTCCGGTCTGGTCCGGCGCCGGGTGGCGGCCCGGTGCCGGGTGGCGATGCCCCGGCCGGCCGGGGCACGTCGTTGTGCCGCGCCGGCCGGGAGGTCCCTGCTGCGCGCCGGGGGTGGGCCGACGAATCGCAAGAACGTCCGTACCGGCGTCCTGGAAGCACAAAAGGACCCGGGGGCGACTCTGCCCGGATCCCTCTTGGTGGTCGAGGATAGCCGACCGCCCCCTCCGCCGGGAGTGCCGGAATCCGGCGGTTCGCCCAATTCGGGCGTGCGCCGGGTGAGGCTGGACACAGCTTCGAGCGCCGGTCCGGCGCTGGTCCGGCGCCTCCGGGTGGCGGTCCGGTGCGAGGCCGGTGCGCACTCCGTGCCGGTCCGGCCAGGGCGATTGCCGCTCGTGGTGGCCGACACGCCATCATGGGGGGCGCACATCGGAGGCGCTGTTCGGGTCCATCGTTCGGGTGGTCGGGCGGCCGTCGCGGTGGCGAGCCGGACCGGGGTACCGGAGCCGGGCGAGGACGACGAGAAGGGGTGGCCCGATGGGCGCGACCACCGAGCCCGCGAGCGGCGCCCGGGTGCGCGGGACGATCCGCTACTGGGCGGCGGCGAAGTCCGAGGCCGGGCTGGCCGAGGAGCCGTACGAGGCGGCGACCCTGGCGGAGGCGCTGGCGGCGGCCAGGGCGCGGCACGCCGACCGGCCGAAGCTCGTCCAGCTGCTCGGGCACTGCTCGTACCTGGTCGACGGGGCCCAGGTGGGCGGCCGCGACCACGCGACCGTCGCCCTGACCGAGGGCGGGACGGTCGAGGTCCTCCCGCCGTTCGCGGGAGGCTGAGCGGCGTGACGGACATGAACAACCCGAACCACCCGAACCACGGCGGCCACGGCGAGTGGCCGCAGCAGCCCCACCAGCCGTACCCGCCGCAGGGACAGCAGCCGTACCCGCAGCAGCAGCCGTACGTCCCGCCGCAGCAGCCCGGCCACCAGTCGCCGTACGGCTACCCGGTGGACGACGCGGCGGCGACCGCGGTGCTGCCGGCGGTGCCCGCGTTCGACGACGCGGCCGCGACCACCCTGCTGCCGCCGGTGCCGGCGGTGAGCGACGCCGAGGCGACGGCGCTGCTGCCGCCGGTGGTGGTGTCCGGTCCGCTGTCGGGCGCGCCCCGGCCGCAGGGTCACCAGCCGCAGGGTCACCAGCCGCAGCAGGCCCACCAGCCGTACCAGCCGCCGCAGGCCCAGCAGGCCCAGCAGGTCCCGCAGCCGCAGCAGGCCCCGCAGCCGCGGCAGCGGCGGCGGCCGCCGGAGCAGCCGGTGCAGCCCCAGCCGGATCCGACGATCCAGCTGCAGCTCCCCCGGCCGCCGGGGCCGCGGGCCCGGCACGCGGCCCCGGCGCCGCAGCAGGCCCCCGCGCAGCAGGCGGCGGAGGCCTTCGACCCGCCGACCATGACGCTCAAGCGCCCGGTCGCCCCCGGCCCGCTGGGCGCCCCCGCCGCGCCGCCGTACGGGGCCGTCCCGCCGCAGGCGGCGCCGCCCGCCGGTCCGCGCGGCCGGACCGGCTCGCCGATCATCGACCCGGGCCTGCAGCCGGCCCTGATCACGGTGGGCATCGCCGCGCTGCTGGCCGGCGGTGCCGCGCTCGGGCAGGTCGCGCTGGCCCTGGTGGTCGCGCCGCTCCAGCTGCTGACGGCGGCCGGCTGGTTCCGGCTGAACGGCATGTGGCCGGCCCGGCAGGGCATCCTGCTCGCCGCGCTGGCGGGCCTGACGGCGGACGTGGCGGTGCTGCTGGCGGACTCCGACGGTGGCGTGGCGGCCGTGGTGGGCACCCTGGGCGGGTTCTTCCTGCTCGTCCTGGTGCTGCAGACGTTCCGCCCGTCGGACCCGAAGGAGCGGTTCTACGCGCTGACCGTGCTCGGCTCGGCCACCGTGGTGACGGTGCTGTGCACCGCGCTGCTGCTGGCCGACTGGGTGCCGGCCGCGGTGGGCGCGGTGGCGCTGGCCACCCTGCTGGCCGCGGCGCCGCTGCCCGGGCCGAAGCAGCTGGGCCCGGTGCTGGGCCTGGCCGCGGCGGTGCTGCTGGGCCTGCTGGTCGGGGCCCCGCCGGCGCTCGGTGCGCTGGCCGGGCTGGGTGCGCTGGTCGGCCGTCGGGTCGCGGCGTACGACTTCCCGTCCCGCTTCGTGCACATGACGGCGGGCGTGGCGCTGCCGCTGGCGGTGGCCGCGCCGCTGGCCTGGATCGCCACGGAGCTGCTGGCCTGAGCCACCCGTACCCACCCGTCCAGGCCTGTTCAGGTCGAATTCCCGCCCCGGAACCATGTTCCGGGGCGGGACGTCGTACGGTCGTGCGAGGGCGGACGTGTCCTGCGTCCGCCACGGAACGGTGAACGACCCACTGCGAACGACCACAGCGACGAACGACCACAGCGACCGGCGACGACGGGGGACACGATGCGCGGATGGCTGAAGGCCACGATCGGCCTGGCGGTGCTCTCCGGCCTGCTGCTGGGTGCGGACCGGATCGCGGTGGGCGTGGCCGAGGACGAGGCCGCCGACCGGATCGTGAAGAGCGGCCGGATGAGCCAGCGCCCGGACGTCTCGATCGAGGGCTTCCCGTTCCTCACCCAGGTGCTGTCGATGAAGCTGGACGACGTCCGGATCTCCTCCGACGGCCTGGCCGTCGGCGACGGCAGCCACCAGGTGGCGCTGCACTCGTTCAAGGCGCGGCTCGCCGGGGTCAAGGTCAGCGACAGCATGAGCAGTGCCACGGTGGACAGCGGCACCGGCAGCGGGGTGATCTCCTACCCGGACCTCGCGCAGCTGCTGCCGCCCGCCTCCCAGCTGCTGCACGGCGCCAAGCTGCCGGTGGGCGGCAACTCCCGGCTGAGCCTGGCCTACGCCGGTCCGGGCAAGGTCAAGGCCTCGCTGGGTCCGATCGAGATCGGCGAGGGCAGCGTGCGCAACAAGGGGAACACCGTCACGGTGGACGGCTTCCGGCTGAGCTCGCTGGCGGGGCTGGTGGCCGGTGCCACCAACCAGCAGCTGGAGCCGATGAGCTTCACCCTGGACTCGCTGCCGGCCGGGCTGAAGCTGGCCGACAAGGAGGGCGGGGGCGGCGGTGTGACGCCGCTGCCGGAGGGCCTCCAGCTGACCTTCGACGGCAAGGACGTCAAGCTCCTGGGCTGATCCAGGCCCGTCCCCGGCCCGTCCCCGGCCCGTCCCCGGCCCGTCCCCGGCCCGTCCCCGGCCCGGTCCCAAGGCCCGCCCACGGCTGTGCCGAATCGTTCCGCTCCGCGAGACGCGCTGTCCAGCGTGGGCCGTGGAGCGGTGTCGTTCGCGCCCCGCGCACGCCCTCCGGGGGCCGCCGGCCGGGCCCGGACAGGCCGGACCGGGGGTAAATCCCATCATCCGGTCGTTCTGATCCCACTATTCGATACGCTGATGACAGCGGGCCTCCGGTGTCCCTAGCATCGTCGGCATGAAGCGACAGACGGACCTCACGAAGCGGCGGGCGGTAGACCTGTGCCGCGTGGCCGCCTGTCTGTGTCGAATGCGCTGATTCGGCGCCCCCGGCAGGGCAGTTGACGCCCGCCGCCGATCTTTCCGGCGACCGCGCCCGGCCCCCCGGGCCGGCGGTCGCCGAGGTACTCCGCAGTCTCCTGCCCGGCCGCACCGGCCCACCCCCTCGTCCCGCTATTCGGACAGGGTTTCGGACCGCACCCTCCCGGGCACCCTGCAGCACCCTCCTGAGCAGCACCTTCCGCACAACCGCCCTCGGATGGAGAACCCACCATGAGCCGCAGCGACGTCCTGGTCGACGCCGACTGGGTCCAGGCCCACCTGGACGACCCGAAGGTCGTCATCGTCGAGGTCGACGAGGACACCTCCGCGTACGAGAAGAACCACATCCGCAACGCCGTCCGGATCGACTGGAAGCAGGACCTCCAGGACCCGGTCCGCCGCGACTTCATCGACCAGGCCGGCTTCGAGGCCCTGCTGAGCGCCAAGGGCATCGCCAACGACCAGACCGTCGTGCTGTACGGCGGCAACAACAACTGGTTCGCCTCGTACGCCTACTGGTACTTCAAGCTGTACGGCCACGGCGACGTCCGCCTGCTGGACGGCGGCCGCAAGAAGTGGGAGCTGGACTCCCGCGACCTGGTCGCCGAGGTGCCGGCCCGCCCGGCCACCGAGTACACGGCGCAGGCAGCCGACGCCTCGATCCGCGCCTTCCGCGACGACGTGATCGCCGCCATCGGCACCCTGAACCTGGTCGACGTCCGCTCGCCCGACGAGTTCTCCGGCAAGCTGCTCGCCCCGGCGCACCTCCCGCAGGAGCAGTCGCAGCGCCCCGGCCACGTGCCGAGCGCCCGCAACATCCCGTGGGCCAAGAACGCCAACGACGACGGCACCTTCAAGAGCGACGACGAGCTCAAGGCGCTGTACGAGGCCGAGGGCATCGACCTGGCGAAGGACACCATCGCCTACTGCCGCATCGGCGAGCGCTCCGCGCTCACCTGGTTCGTGCTGCACGAGCTGCTCGGCCAGGAGAACGTCAAGAACTACGACGGCTCGTGGACCGAGTACGGCAGCCTGGTCGGCGTGCCGATCGAGCTCGGCAGCAACTGAGCCCCCGGCTCGACCCGTAAGTCAGAAGGAGACAGACATGTGCGGTGCGAAGGCCGGCGGCCCGGACCTGGCAGGAGTTGACGTGGCGAACGAGACGATCATCCAGGGTTCGGTGACCCGCGACGGAGAGCCGGTCAACGGCTACGTGCGGCTGCTGGACGAGGGCGGCGAGTTCACGGCCGAGGTGCCCACCTCGGCGACCGGCCAGTTCCGGTTCTTCGCCCGCCCGGGCAAGTGGACCCTGCGCGCGCTGGTGCCGGGCCAGACCGTGGACCGTCAGGTGGTGGCCTCCCAGGGCACCGCCGTCGAGGTCGCGATCGCGGTCTGACCGGAGCCGGGACGATCCCGGACCAGACTCCGAGGGCCCCTGCCGAGCAGGGGCCCTCGGTCGTACCGTGGAGGGGTGCAGGCAAGGCGGCGGCGTCGCTACTACTTCGCCATGATGGGCGTGTGCCTGGGCCTGTTCGTCATGGCCTGGGGCGTGGTGCGGTTCTTCTCGGTCGGCGCGGCGATCGGCATGTGCGTGGTCGCGATGGTCATCCCGCCGGCCGCCGCGGTGTTCGCCAACAAGCGCGACCCGGACGACGACTGGTGGAACGACCCGCGCTGGGACGACCCGAAGTGGGACGAGCCCGGCCACGACCGGGACCGCCCCGACCACGAGGAGCACCCGTAGGCGTCGACGCGCGAGGCGCCTCAGTACACGAGCGCCTGGACGTTGTCCGACATGATCTCGCTGACGAAGACCTGGGCGCCCGCGATGCGGACACCCTCGACGGTGTCCTGCTGCGTGATCCCGCGCCGGGCCGCGCACTGGGTGCACAGCGTCACCGAGCCGGCCGCCAGGATCGACTCCAGCAGGTCCGGCAGCGGCGCCGCGTGCGGCAGTTCGAACTCCGCGGCCCGGCCCGGCAGCGCGAACCAGGAGGACTCCCCGGTCAGCCAGAGCGAGACCTCGATCCCGCTGGCGACGGCCACCGCCGCCACCGTGAACGCCTGCGAGCACCGCTCCGGCGCGTCCGCCCCTGCGGTGACCTTGATGACCAGTTTCTTCGCCATGGCGCCACCTTAGAGGTGCCGGCGCCCCCGCCGTCCGGCATCCCCGGAAGCCTTGGGCAAAGCTTGAGCAGCCGCGGGAGGACGGCGCGAACGGCGACGTGGTGGGGCTCACCGCGACCCTCCGGAACCCGGCGGATAGAGTGAGCCGAGCACAATCCACCACACTGTCGCCGCCTGGGAGCCACCCGTGTCCGGTCTGGAAATCTTCTTCGACGGTCTGCTGGCCCTCATGGCCGTGCTGATCACCTGGTTCGCCATCTTCTCGGTGATGAAGCTGTACCAGGGCCAGCGCTGAGACTGCCGTACGGTTGAGGCAGTCCCACACCGACGAGAACAGCGACCAGGAACATGATCGAGATCCCTTCTGACCTCCACAGGGACGTCGTCCCGCTCGCCTTCCTCCTCGGCACCTGGGAGGGCGCGGGCGTCTACGACTTCCCGGGCGCGGAGAAGTGCAACTTCGGCCAGGAGATCGTGATCCGCCACGACGGCCGCCCCTTCCTGGAGTTCCGCTCCCGGACCTGGGTGCTGGACAGCGAGGGCGAGAAGGTCCGTCCGCTGGAGAACGAGCACGCGTTCTGGCGCATCACCAGCAACCACGACGGCACCAGCGGTGTCCGGGGGATCGAGATCTCCTCCGTCCGCGACGACGGCACGGTCGAGATCTGGTACGGCGAGCTGGCCGACGGCAAGCCCCAGGTCGACGTCTCCACCGACGCGGTCGCCCGGATCGAGGGCTCCCCGGAGTACTCGGGCGGCAAGCGGCTGTACGGCTTCGTCAACGGCGAGCTGCTCTGGGTCGGCGAGAAGGCCGCCCCGAGCGTGCCGCTGCGCCCGTACATGTCCGCCCAGCTGAAGAAGGTGCTCAGCCCGGCCCAGCTGATCAAGGACATCAACGACCTGCCGGACGACGGCATCGCCTTCTTCAAGTAGGCCGATCGCGCGACCGGCACTTCCGTGCACGAGGTAGGGACCGGCCCCCGGCCGGTCCCTACACTTGCTCCAGGACCCCCGACCATTGGCAGGGACGAGTACCGTGGCGGACACCGGCACCACCGACTGGCAGCTCTCCGGCGACTGGAAGGCCGACCTGCGCGAACGCGGGTACCGGCTCACCCCGCAGCGGCAGCTCGTGCTGGAGGCCGTCGACGAGCTCGACCACGCCACCCCCGACGACATCCTCTGCCACGTCCGCCGGACCGCCAGCGGTGTCAACATCTCCACCGTCTACCGGACCCTGGAGCTGCTGGAGGAGCTGGGCCTGGTCTCGCACGCCCACCTCGGCCACGGCGCCCCGACCTACCACCTGGCCGGCCGCCACCACCACCTGCACCTGGTCTGCCGGGACTGCGACAAGGTCACCGAGACCGGCACCGAGATCGCCCAGCCGCTGATCGACAGCCTGCGCGAGCGGCACGGCTTCGACACCGACCTCAAGCACTTCGCCATCTTCGGCCGCTGCGCCGACTGCACCGCCAAGCTCGTCGGGGACCAGCCGTAAGCTGGCCGGTATGACCGGTGTGAAGAGCCCGCTGCTTTCCCTGCCCGGAGCCGTCCCCGCCGAGGGGGCCGACGAGGGCGTCGCCGCCCACTACGGCGACATCTTCCGCGAGCAACGCAGGCTGTCGCAGGGCGTCGGCTTCGTCGACCTCTCGCACCGCGGCGTGGTCACCGTGACCGGCGCGGACCGGCTCTCCTGGCTGCACCTGCTGCTCACCCAGCACGTCAGCGAGCTGCCGCCGCAGCAGGCCGCCGAGGCGCTGGTGCTCTCCCCGAACGGGCACGTCGAGCACGCGCTCTACCTGGTGGACGACGGCACCACCACCTGGGCGCACGTCGAGCCGGGCACCCAGGAGGCGCTGGTCGCCTACCTGGAGGGCATGAAGTTCTTCTACCGGGTGGAGGTCGCCGACGCGACCGCCGAGTACGCCGTGGTGCACCTGCCGGCCGGCTCCACCGCCGCCGTCGAGGGCGCCGCCGCCGTCCGCGAACTCCCGTACGGGCGCGACCTGTTCGTGCCGCGCGCCGAGCTGGAGCGGCTCACCGCCGGGTACGGTCCGGCGGCCGGGGTCTGGGCGTACGAGGCGCTGCGGATCGAGGGCCACCGGCCCCGGCTGGGCTTCGAGACCGACCACCGGACCATCCCGCACGAGGTGGACTGGCTGCGCACCGCCGTCCACCTGCAGAAGGGCTGCTACCGCGGCCAGGAGACCGTCGCCCGGGTGCACAACCTGGGCCGCCCGCCGCGCCGGCTGGTCTTCCTGCACCTGGACGGCACCGAGGAGACGCTGCCCCCGCACGGCACCGAGGTGCGGCTGGCCACCGACCCGGACGGGCGGGCGCTGGGCTTCGTGACCTCCTCGGCCCGGCACCACGAGCTGGGGCCGATCGCGCTGGCGATCGTCAAGCGGAACGTCCCGGTGGACGCCGTGCTGCTGGCCGGCACGGTGCCGGGCACCCAGGACGTGATCGTCCCGCAGTAGGGCCGTCCAGGGCCGCGCCGGGGCCGCTCGGCGCCCCGGCCGGGCCCGGTGGGGCCCCCGGCGGGGTCAGACCTCGACGAGGACGGTGAACGGGCCGTCGTTCACCAGCGCCACCCGCATGTCGGCGCCGAACCGGCCCGTCTCCACCTTGGCGCCCAGCGCGCGCAGCTGCGCCACCACCTCGTCCACCAGCGGCTCGGCGACCGGGCCGGGGGCGGCGGCGTTCCAGGTGGGGCGGCGGCCCTTGCGGGCGTCGCCGTAGAGCGTGAACTGGCTGATCACCAGCAGCGGGGCGCCGAGGTCCGAGCAGCTCTGCTCGACGCCCTCGTCGTTCGCGGGCAGCAGCCGCAGCGTCCAGAGCTTGCGGGCCAGTTGGGCGGCCTTGGCGGGGGTGTCGTCGTGGGTGGCGCCGACCAGGACGCAGAGCCCGGGCCCCTCGATCGCGCCGACGGTCTCACCGGCCACGGTCACCCGGGCCTCGGTCACTCGCTGCACCACTGCTCGCATGCCGCCATTGTGCCGGAGCGCCGTACGGCCCCCGGAGGAGCCCCGGGTGCTTTCCGCGCGGCCCGCGCCCGGCGCGTCCGCCGCCGCTCCGCGCCCGCGCATCCGCCGTGCCCCTGGCTCAGCGCCGCACCCTTCCCGGCCGTTTTGCCCGGCTGCCCCTCCGGTCGGCCCCGTCCCTCCGCCCCGGCGGCCTCCCCAGGGCGCACACCAGGGGCGCGCACGAAGGCCGTGCACGCCCTGGGGTGCGCGCCTGCGCGGAATCGGGCGCCACTCTTCCTGGGGAAAGGGCTGGTCATATCAGCCACCCCCGTTCGCCAGGGGGCCGTTCGGGTGCACGGGCGGTGCGCGTGCGCCGGGTGGGGTGGCACGCTGGTGGACCGTACGAGGGGTCCGGGGCGCCAGGAGGTCCGCCGCGCCGGACCCGGGTTCGGCCGGGCGGTCGAGCCGGTAGGTCAGGCGTCTGGCGGTGCCGCCCCGGTGGGCGTCACGGCCGGGGACCGGAGCCTCCGGGGGTTCCCGGCGGGCCGGTGGACGGGACGCGCGGCCCGTCGGGGGACGGGTCGGACCGGCGGCAGCGACGGGGTGCCGCGAGCGGGCGGGATCGGACGACGTCAGGTGGTTGGGTGATGGACGCGAGCAGCGTGGCGCGGGACCGGTCCGGGTCGGTGGTGCGGGCCCCCGGGGGCCCGGACGGTCCGGCGGCGGGCGCGGAGGACGAGCCCGACCTGGAGGGGCTGGGCCTGGAGCAGCTGCGGGTGCTGCGCCGGGAGACCCTGGAGCAGGAGGCCGACCTGTCCTACCTGCGGCGGCTGCTGCACGGGCGGATGGACATCCTGCGCGCCGAACTCGACCGGCGGCCCGGCACGGGCCCGGTCCGTACGGCCGACCCGTCCGGCCCCGACCCGGCCCCCGGCGACCTGCTGGACCGGCTGCCAGCCATTCTGACCGACGCGCCCTCCACCGTGCGGCGCTCGGCCCGGCACGTCACCCTCGGGCCGCCGCGCACCCGGGAGTCCCGGCTGGAGGCGGACGCGCTGATGGGCGACGTCCAGCTCGCCGACCTGGCGGCGCACCCGGCCGAGGAGCTGCTGGCCGCCCTGGAGCGGCTGCGGGCGTACGAGCGGGAGGTGTCCGGACGGCGCCAGCGGCTGCTGCGCACGGCCGACGGTTGCAACGCCGAGATCACCCGCAGGTACCGTGATGGGGAAGCACGGGTCGACGACCTGCTCGCACGGGGGCCGCTCTGACCGGGTGGGTCGCCGCGGGCGGGTGAGGCCCGGCTCGCTCCCGGCCCACCCTCGCCCCGGAAGGCTCACACCGCCATGTCCCTGCCCGCCCCCGCGCCCGTTCTCGCCGAGGTCATACGCTCCGGCTTCGTCGAGGGCCGCCACCGCGGCTCCCTGGTGCTGCTCGCGGCCGACGGCTCGGTCGAGTTCGCGCTCGGCGACCCGGACGCCCCGGTCTTCCCGCGGTCGACCGCCAAGCCGTTCCAGGCGGTGGCCACGCTGCGGGCCGGGCTGGCGATCGAGGGCGAGCTGCTGGCGCTGGCGGCCTCCAGCCACTCCGCGGAATCGTTTCACCTCGATGGCGTGCGGAGCATCCTCGGCTCCGCCGGGCTCGACGAGTCGGCCCTGCGCACTCCGGCCGACCTGCCGCTGGACGAGACCGAGGCGGAGCTGCTGCTCGCCGCCGGCGGCGAGCGCGCCCCGATCCTGATGGACTGCTCCGGCAAGCACGCCGGCTGGCTGGCCGCCTGCACGGCCAACGGCTGGGACACCGAGAGCTACCTCGACCCGGCCCACCCGATCCAGCGACTGGCCCGCGAGGCCCTGGAGGAGGCCACCGGCGAGACCGCCGCGCACGCCGGGGTGGACGGCTGCGGCGCGCCGCTGCTGGCCGTGTCGCTGACCGGCCTGGCCCGCGGCTACCGCGGCCTGCTGCTGGCCGCCGAGGGCAGCGGGCCGCGCCGCGTCGCCGACGCGATGCGCGCCCACCCCGAGTACGTGGCCGGCACCCGCCGGGCCGACACCTGGCTGATGCGGGCGGTGCCGGGCGCGCTGTCCAAGATGGGCGCCGAGGCCGTCCAGGTGGTCGCGCTGCCGGACGGCCGGGCGCTGGCCTTCAAGATCGAGGACGGCGCCGAGCGGGCCCGCGGCCCGGTGCTGGCGGCCGCGCTGCGCCGGCTCGGGGTGGCCGGGGCGGACGGGACCGTCGAGCGGATCGGCGCGGCCCCGCTGCTCGGCGGCGGCGTGCCGGTCGGCGAGGTGCGGGCGGCGTTCTAGGACCAGCCCGCGGCGTCGGAGGCCACCCGTCGGGGTGCGGGCGGACCCGGGTCGGTGCACGGTGGACCGGGGGGCGTCCGTACAGCTGAGGGAGTCCGCCATGACCGACCATGTGTACCGGGTGACCGAGATCGTCGGGTCCTCGGCCGAGAGCGTCGACGCCGCGATCCGCAACGGGGTGGAGCGGGCCTCCCGGACGCTGCGCAACCTCGACTGGTTCGAGGTCTCGCAGGTCCGGGGCCACCTGGAGGACGGCCGGATCAAGCACTACCAGGTGTGCATCAAGGTCGGCTTCCGGCTGGAGGACTGAGCGCCGGCGAAGCGCTCAGCGCTCCGGCAGCACCAGCGGCACCCCGGTGCGCGGGTGCGCCAGCACCTCGACGGGGTGCCCGTACACCTCGCTGAGCAGCGGCGCCCGCAGCACCTCGGCGACCGGCCCGTCCGCGACCGTCGCCCCGCCCGTCAGCAGGACCACCCGGTCCGCGTAGGCCGCCGCCAGGGACAGGTCGTGCAGCACCACGACCACCCCGTCCCCGGCCGCGGCCCGGGCCCGGGCGACCCGCAGCACCAGCTCCTGGTGGCGCAGGTCGAGGGCGGCGGTCGGCTCGTCCAGGAGGAGCAGCGGGGTGCGCTGGGCCAGCACCCGGGCCAGCGCCACCCGGGCCCGCTCGCCGCCGGACAGGGCGGTGAACGGGCGCCCGGCGAAGGCGGTGGACTCGGTGGCCGCCATCGCCTCGGCCACGGCCGCCGCGTCCTCGGCGGCCGCCGCGGTGCCCGCCCACGGCGCGCGGCCCATTCGGACCACCTCGTCGGCCGGGAACGGGAAGGACAGTGCGGCGGACTGCGGCAACAGGGCGCGGTGCAGGGCGAGTTCGGCGGCGCCGTAGTCGGCCGGCGGGCGGCCGCGCAGGGCGACCGACCCGCCGTCCGGCCGGACGTCGCCGGCCAGTACGGACAGCAGGGTGGACTTGCCGGCGCCGTTCGGCCCGAGCAGCGCGACCAGTTCGCCGGCCGCGACCCGGACGGCGGCGCCGTCCAGCAGAGGGCGCCCGCCGAGGCTCAGCCGGACGCCCTCGGCGGCGAGCAACTCGCTTCCGGGCTCCGGTCGTTCGGGGATCTCCCGGTGGCGTCGCAGTCTCACGCCCAGCCTCCCTGCCTGGTCCTGGTCCGGCGCAGCAGCCAGAAGAAGAACGGGCTGCCGATCAGTGCGGTGACCACCCCGAGCGGGATCTCGGCGGGCTCGGCGACGGTGCGGGAGGCGAGGTCGGCGGCCACCAGCACCAGCGCGCCGCCGAGTGCCGAGGCGGGCAGCAGGAAGCGGTGGCCGGGCCCGGCGAGCATCCGCAGCAGGTGCGGGACGATCAGGCCGACGAAGCCGACGATGCCGCTGACCGCCACGGCCGCCGCGGTGAGCAGGGCGACGACGGTGATCAGCGCCAGCCGCATCCGCTCGACGTCCACCCCGAGGTGGCGGGCCGGGCGCTCGCCGAGCGCCAGCAGGTCCAGCCTGCGGGCGTACAGCGGGGCGACGGCCAGGCCGGCCAGCGCGAACGGCAGGACGGCGAGCACCTTGCCCCAGGTGGCCTGGGAGAGCGAGCCGAGCTGCCAGAAGGTGACCTGGCTGATCGCGGCGGGGTCGGCGATGAACAGCAGGATGCCGATCAGCGCGCCGCAGAAGGCGTTCACGGCGACGCCGGTGAGGATCAGCGTGACCACCTCGGTCCGCCCGCCGGAGCGGGACATCGCGTACACCGCGACGACCGTCAGCAGGCCGCCGGCGAAGGCGAAGACGGGGGCCGTCCAACCGCCCAGGGTGTTCAGGCCGAGCACGATGCAGGCCACCGTGCCGACCGCGCTGCCGGAGGAGACCCCGATCACGGCGGGCTCGGCGAGCGGGTTGCCGAACACGCCCTGCATCAGTGCCCCGGCGCAGCCGAGCGAGCCGCCGACCAGCAGGGCGAGCACCACCCGGGGCAGCCGGACGTTCCACAGCACGGACTCGGGCACCCGGTCCAGGGCGTGGCCGCCGAGGCCGAGGCGGTGGGCGGTGGAGGCGAGGATGTCGCCGAGCGGGATGCGGTAGGCGCCGACGCCGGCCGCGAGGAGGGCGCAGAGGAGCAGGGCGGCGGCGAGTCCGGCGGTGAGCAGGGCGGTCCGGCCGGCGGTCGGTGCGGCGCTCTCCCCGGGGGCCTCGCGGGAGGTCTCCTCCCGTACGGCGGTGGTCACTTGGCGTCCGCCGGGTAGAGCTGGGCGGTGATCCCGCGCAGGACCTGCGGGGTGCGCGGGCCGTAGCTGAGCAGCTGGCCGTCCTCGATCGAGACGATCCGGCGGTCGAGCCCGGCCGGGGTCTGGGCGACGCCGGGCAGCTTGAGCAGGCCGTCCGTTCCGCCGACCGAGTCCAGCCCCTTGCTCATCACCAGGATCGCGTCGGGTGCGGCCTTGACCAGGGCCTCGCTGGTGAGCGGGACGAAGTCGTTGGTGAGGCCGGCGGCGGTGCCGGCGTCCTCGCCGCCGACCGCCTCGATCAGCGAGCCGGCGCCGGAACCGGGGCCGCCGAGCAGGTAGACGGAGGCGCTGCCGCGCAGGTAGAGGAAGGCGACCCGGGGGTGCCGGCCGTCGGCCGGGACGGCGGCCATGGCCTGGTCGATCCGCTGCTCGGTGCGCTCCTTGAGCTGCCGTCCGGCGTCCGGGACGCCGAGTGCGGCGGCGACGGTGTCGATGCGCGGTCCGACGTCGGCCAGCCGCTTGGCGTCGTCCAGGACGATCAGCGGGACGCCGGCCGCCCGGATCTGCGCGATCGCCTCGGCCGGGCCGGTGGAGCGGTCGGCGAGGACGACGGTGGGGTGCAGTGAGAGCACGCCCTCGGCGGAGACGTCGTGGGCCTGGGTGATCACCGGCAGGGCGGCGGCCTGTTCGAAGGTGGTGGAGACGTCCCGGGCGACCACCTTGGGGCCGAGGCCGAGGCTGAACACCAGCTCGGCGAGGCTGCCGTTGAGCGGGATGACCCGTTCGGCGCTGGTGACGGTGACCTGGCGGCCGTCGGCGGAGGCGGTGGTGGCCGGGAGCCGGGGGACGGGCTCGCCGGGCAGCGGTTCGACGGCGTCGGGGGTGCGGGAGACGGCCGCCCCCGCTGCCCCGGCCGTCCCGCTCGCGGCGCCGCAGGCGGTGAGGGCGAGCAGCAGGCCGAGGGCGAGCAGCAGGAGGACGGGCCCGCGGGCCGCCCCGGAACGGATCGTAACGCTGCTCAACCTGGTTCCCTTCACCGGGAGTTGGTGCCTTTGGCGCCCCGCCGCCGGGGGAGGGGGCGGCGGGGCTCTTGACTCATATATTAGGTTAGCCTTACCTGAATTCCGCAAGGGGGTGGTGCCCACCGGGCCCCCTTTGCGGCATCCCCCATGCCCCCTGAGGAGTGATTCGCCGTGCCCCTGTCCAGCCGGCTCCGCCGTCTGGCCGCCGCCCTGGTGGCCTCCCTCGCCGCCCTGCTGGCCGTGGGCCTGTCGCCGGGGCCGGCGGCCGCCGCCGAGGGCAGGGTCTCCGGCGGCCGGCTGGACTGGGGCATCAAGCAGTCCTTCCTGACCTACGTCACCGGGCCCATCGCCAAGGGGAGTTGGGGGCTGACCGGCGGCGCGGCCACGGTCGGCGGCAGCACCTTCCGGTTCCACTCGGCGAACGGCACGTACGATCCGGCGGCCGGCGCGCTGACCGCCGCCTTCTCCGGCGGCGTGCGGTTCACCGGGCACCAGGAGGGCGGCTCCAACGCGCTCGACCTGAGCATCGGCCGGCTCACCTTCAAGGCCGTCCAGGGCGGCGCGGCCGGGCTGTACGCCGACGTCAGCAGCAAGTCCAAGGAGACCGGGCAGGTCAGCAGCGCGAGCCAGGCCAAGCTGGCCGACCTCTCGCTGGCCGGCGTCGACCTGCGCGGCGCGGCCGGCACCCTGACGCTGAGCGGTGTCCCGGCGACCCTCACCGACGCCGGGGCGAAGGCCTTCGGCGGCTTCTACCAGGCCGGCACGGCCCTCGACCCGCTCAGCCTCTCGGTCAACCTGCCCGCCGCGCAGCCGACGCCGGCGGCCCCCGCCCCGACGTCCGGCGCGGCCGCCACGGCCGCGCCCGCGACCACGCCGCCGGCGACCGCCCCGTCGCAGGCCGAGCCGGCCGTCCCGCCGGCCACCGAGCCGGCCGCCCAGGCCCCGGCCCGTACCGGGTTCGCCGACGGCGCCCTCGACTGGGGCGTGCGCCGCACCTTCCGCGACTACGTCACCGGCGCGATCGCCCAAGGCCGTTGGGAGCTCGGCGGCGGCGCGGCCGACGGCGGCGCGTTCTTCCGCTGGACCCCGGCCAAGGGCGCGTACGACCCGGCGACCGGCGAGCTGACCGCCGCCTTCACCGGCACCGTCCGCTTCACCGGCATGCGCGCCGGCGACGGCTACGGCCTGGACCTCACCCTCGCCAACCCGGGCGTCAGCGTCTCCGGCGGCCAGGGCCGACTGCTCGCCGACGTCTCCGGCCGGACCCCGGACGGCGGCACCCGGCAGCTCCCCGGCGTCGAGCTGGCGACCTTCGACCCGGCCGGCCTCAAGGCCGAGGGCGGCCTGCTGACGGCCGTCGAACTGCCGCTCACGCTCGCCGAGGGCGGCGCCGAGGCCTTCGGCGGCCTGTACCCGGCGGGCACCGCGATGGACCCGCTGAGCTTCGCCGTCGCCCTCGACCCGGCCGCCGCGCTGCCCCCGCTGCCCGACCTCGGCAGCGCCCCGGCCACCCCGCCGGGCGCCGTCGCGAGCCCGCCCGCCTCCCCGGCCGCCGCGCCCGTCGCCGCGTCCTCCCCGGACGGCGTTCCGGTGCCGGCCGTGGTCGGCGGCGCGGTGCTGGTGGCGGCCCTCGCCACCACCGGCGGCCTGCTCGTCCGCCGCCGCCGGGCGGCCGCCGCGGCCGGGGCCCCCGCCACCGGGCCCGACGCCGACGACGCGGCCTGACCCCTCCGGGAGCGTCCCCCCGCTCCCTCCCCCCATCCGAACGGAGTACCCAGCATGTCCCGCAACCGCACCCGGCTGGCCGCCCTCGCGGCCGCCACCGCCGGCCTCGGCCTGACCGCCCTCGGCGCCCCCGCACTGGCCTTCGGCGCGGGCGGCCCGAGCAGCGTCACGTACGACACCGGAGCGCTGGACTGGGGTGTGAAGGCCAGCTTCCGCAGCTACATCGAGGGCCCGGCCTCCCAGGGCGGCGCGATCGAGCTGACCGGCGGCGCGACCCGCAACGCCGACGGCACCTTCCACTTCGGCCTGGCGAACGCGGCGTACGACCTCACCACGCACGCGCTCAGCTCCTCCTTCACCGGCGGCGTGCACTTCACCGCCCACCACGGCGCGCTGGACGTCGCGCTCAGCGACCTGCGGATCACCACCTCCGGCACCACCGGCACGCTGACCGCCGACACCGCCTCCAAGGAGTTGGTGGGCGCCGCCGACGTCACCCGCCGGGACGACGTGCCGCTGGTGACGTTCACCGTCGCGCGGGACACCACCAACGGGACGCCCGCCGCGGCCAAGCTGACCGAGCAGGGCGCCCGGGCCTTCGCCGGCTTCTACCCGGCGGGGGCGGACATGGACCCGCTGTCGCTGCTGCTGAAGCAGAGCCCGGCCACGACCCCGCCGACCGTGCCGCCGACCGCGACGGCCACCGCCACGCCGTCCGCCACCTCCTCGCCGAGCACGGGCCCGACCGGCGGCCCGACCGGCAGCCCGAGCGCGAGCCCCACCGCCACGGCCACCGGCACGCCGACCGCGGCCCCGTCGTCCGGCACCCCCTCGGCCGGCTCCTCGCCGTCGGCCACCCAGGCGCCCGGCGCCACCGCCTCCCCGTCCGCGAGCGGGGGCCCCGGCACGGCCCCGGCCACCCTGCCGGTGGTGAACGGGACGCTGGACTGGAAGGTCAAGGAGAGCTTCCGCACGTACCTGGAGTCCCCGATGGCCGCCGGGAAGGTCGAGTTCGGCGGCGGCGCGGCCGACTACCGCTTCGGCGGTGCCACCGGTGCCTACAACACCACCGACCACTCCCTGAGCGCCGCCTTCAACGGCTCGGTCCGCTTCCTCGGCCACCCCGGCAAGGACGGCTGGGCGCTGGACACCACGCTCTCCAAGCTGGGCCTGACCATCGACCGGGACGGCGCCTTCCTGACCGCCGACGTCAACGGCAAGTCCCAGGACGGCGGTTCGACCTCGCTGAGCGGTGTCAGGATCGCCCGGCTGGACGTCCCGGCCGCCGCCCTGAAGCCGGTCGGCGGCGTGGTGACGCTCTCCGGCGTTCCGGCCACGCTCACCGCCGAGGGGGTGCCGGCCTTCTCCAACTACCCGGCCGGTACGGCCCTGGACCCGGTCAGCGCCACCCTCGCCTTCGACAAGGACGCCAAGCTGCCGCCGGCCGGCTCCTCCGGCAACGGCAACGGCAACGGCAGCGCCGGCGGCGGTTCCGCGGCCGGCGGCGGCCAGGGCACCGGCACCGGTACCTCCGGCGGGGCCTCGCTGACCACCGGCGGCCTGAGCGGTACGGGCGGCGGCTCGCTGGCCGCCACCGGCGCGGACACCCCGGTGGTCCCGCTGCTGGCCACCGCGGCCGGTCTGCTGCTGGTCGGCGGCAGCGCCACCGTCCTGGTGCGCAACCGCCGTGGTGCGGTCCAGGCCTGACGCCCGGACGGAGTGCCGAAACGGCCCCGGCGAGCAAGCGCTCGCCGGGGCCGTTTCCCGTGACCGGGGTAAGGAGGAACGTTTACGCATTCAGCGGGTAGCGCGTGTCCAGGTCGCGGAAGACCGCCCCGTTGAGCACGAAGGCCCGCTTGCACTCCTCGACCACCCGGCGCCGCTCGACCTCGTCCATCGCCTCCCCGGCCGCGTCCAGCTTCGCCCGGTACTCGCGCTTGAAGGCGGCCGGGTTGTCGACCTCCTCGAAGACGTAGAACCGCACGCCGTCGCCCTTGCGCTCGAAGCCCCAGGTCTTCTCCGCTATGCCCCGGATGATCTGACCGCCCGACAGGTCGCCCAGGTAGCGGGTGTAGTGGTGCGCGAGGTACCCGGCCGGCCACTCGGCGGCCAGCTCCTCCAGCCGGGCGACGTACGCGGCGGTGGCCGGCAGCGGGGCCAGGCCGTCCCGCCAGTCGGGCCCGCGCAGGTGCGCCAGGTCGCGCTCGATGGCGGCGGTGCGCAGCAGCGACCGGTCGATGAAGGGGCCCGCCAGCGGGTGCTCCGCGAGCTGCTCGGCCCGCTCTTCCAGGGCCCGGTAGACGTGCCAGAGCTGGCCGGTGAGGTCGGCGTACGCCTCGATCCCGAGACCGCCGCCCAGCAGCCGGCTCATGAACGAGGAGTGTTCGGCGGCCTCGTGCTCCTCGCTGCTGGCGGTGCGGAGCACGGTGGAGAACGGGGCGGGCGCGGGCGTGGGCATGCGGCCTCCAGGGTCCGGGATCGGCCGGTGGGAATCGGCTGAATGTGTGGTTAGCCTAACCTAACTTCGCGTCTTGCCGACAGGCTGTCGGCAAGACGTCCCGTCCCCGGACACGACAGAGGCCGGGGTCCGCGGACGAATCCGCGAACCCCGGCCCCGGGCTGTCCCGACCTGCCTCCGACCGTCCCCGGCCGAGTGGGATCGGAACGACGGCTCAGTGGCCGCCCTGCTCCGCCAGACGCTTGATCGAAGCGGTGACCTCGGCCTCGGCCTCGGCGCGGCCGACCCAGTTGGCGCCCTCGACCGACTTGCCCGGCTCCAGGTCCTTGTAGACC
The DNA here is from genome assembly GCF_042885595.1 of Kitasatospora sp. NPDC058046. NCBI lineage: Bacteria > Bacillati > Actinomycetota > Actinomycetes > Kitasatosporales > Streptomycetaceae > Kitasatospora > Kitasatospora sp. NPDC058046. The sequence goes on along the minus strand of NZ_JBHVRS010000038.1, from coordinate 23,443 downwards.
TCGAAGAAGTGCTGGATCTCCAGGCGGTCGAACTCCGACACGTGGTGGATGTCGCGCAGGTGCTCCCAGCGCGGGTCCGTCGCCGGGACGCAGAGCAGCTTGTCGTCGCCGCCGGCCTCGTCGGTCATCTGGAACATGCCGATGGCGCGGCACTTGATGAGGCAGCCCGGGAAGGTCGGCTCGTCCAGGATGACCAGGGCGTCCAGCGGGTCGCCGTCCTCGCCGAGCGTGCCCTCGACGTAGCCGTAGTCGGCCGGGTAGCGGGTCGAGGTGAAGAGCATCCGGTCGAGCCGCAGACGGCCGGTCTCGTGGTCGACCTCGTACTTGTTACGAGAGCCCTTCGGGATTTCGATAAGGACGTCGAACTCCAACGGTTCCTCCAAGGTAGGGACTGACAGAATCCAAGTGTCTCCTACGGGAGCGGGTGCTCGGGAAAGGGGCCGGTCGGTGGGCACAGGGGGAGGGGCGGCGGGCCGCCGCGGGGGGACGGCCGCGGGGCTGTTCGGAGCGGCGCTCCTGGTCGTCGGTACGGTCCTGACCTCGGGTGGTGCGGTCGCGCAGCCGGCCCCGCCGCCGGGCGGGCACAGCGCCGGGCCGGGCGAGGGCGAGGACCACGACGGACCGAACGGCCACGGCGGGAGGAAGGGCGACCACGGGAAGGGCGGCGCCGGTCCCCGGTCGAACGACGACCCAGCTGCCGCGCCCGCCCGTCGCGCCGCGCCGCCCGCCGCGCCCACGCCCGCGGCCTCCGTGCCCGGCGCCCCCGTGCCCGCCACCGGGGGTGGCGACGCGTCCGCTGCGCGCCCGGCCCCCGCGCCGGGCGCCGTCCTGGCCGCCGTCGAGGGCGGCCCGGGCGCCGCCGTCCCCACCGCGCAGGGCCTCCGGCAGGCGCTCGCCGCCGCGCTCGCCGACAAGAACCTCGGCGAGGTCACCTTCGCCGTCGCGGACGCCGGCACCGGCCAACTCCTGTACGGCTCCGGGGAGAACACCCCCGCCACCCCCGCCTCCACCACCAAGCTGGCCACCGCGGTCGCGGCCCTGTCCCTCATCCCGGGCGACACCCGGCTGCACACCCGGGTGGTCCAGGGCGCGGCCCCGGGCACCATCACCCTGGTCGGCGGCGGCGACCCGACGCTCACCGCGCTGCCCGCCGACCAGGTGCAGATCGGCGGTCAGCCGGCCGACGCCGACACCGCCCCCGCCTCACTGGACTCCCTCGCCCAGCAGACCGCCGACAGCCTCAAGGGCCTCGGCACCACGACGGTCCAGCTGGACTACGACCTGTCGATGTACGCGGGCGGCCCGCAGCACAGGAACCACGACGCCCAGAACATCGCCCTGGTGGTCCCGCTGATGGTGGACGAGGCCAAGGCGGACCCGAAGAGCCGGGAGGACGCGCCGGACCGGGTCGCCGACCCGGCGGCCGCGGCCGCCGAGGCCTTCGCCGCGCTGCTCCGGGCCCGCGGCATCACCGTGACGGGCAAGGCCGGCCCCGCCGCCGCGCCCGCGCCCGCCCCGACCGCCACCGGCACGGCGCCCCTCGGCGACGTCTTCTCGCCGACCGTCGCCCGGCTGGTCGAACGCCTGCTGACCACCTCCGACAACCAGCTCGCCGAGGCGATCGCCCGTCAGGTCGCCATCGCCGCCCACCAGCCCGCGAGCTTCGAGGGCGCCGCGGCCACCGTCACCCAGGAGCTCACCCGGCTCGGCGTGCCGATGGGCACCGTGGTCCTCAACGACGGCAGCGGCCTGCACCCGGGCAACGCGATACCGCCCGCCGTCCTGGTCCGACTCCTCGCGCTGGCCGCCTCCGAGCAGCACCCCGCCCTGCGCCCGGTGCTCACCGGCCTCCCGGTCGCCGGCTTCACCGGCACCCTCAACAAGCGGTACGGCTCCGGGTCCGGCGCCGCCGACGCGGCCGGGCTGATCCGCGCCAAGACCGGCACCCTCAGCGGCGTCAACACCCTCGCGGGCACCGTCGTCGACGCCGACGGCCGCCTGCTCGCCTTTGCCGTCATGACCCGTACCGCCGCCCCCGCCGACACCGCCCGCGCCGCGATGGACCGCGTCGCCGCCCGCCTCACCACCTGCGGCTGCCACTGACCCGGCGCTGCCCTTCAACGGCCCCGGCCCGGCGGCCCGGAGGCACCCCGCCGCCGCGCACCGGTCCGCCGCCCGCCACTGGTCGCGGCCGGAGACCGGTGGGGCCGGGGCCCGTTGGGGAGAGGTGTTCGCGGCGGGTGGCTGCCGTTGGTGGTGGGGAGCACGTACGGTGAGGGCATGACGAGCGCGAGTGGCGGTGCTGACATGGTCGACTGGAACCTCGCGGTCGCAACCGCGACCAGGTTGGTGCGGCCGGGTCCGGAAGTGAGCCGGGAGGAAGCGGCGGCGGTGGTCGCCGAGCTGCGCCGGCACGCCCTGGAGGCGGAGGAGCACGTGCGGGCGTTCACCGGCATGCGTTCGTCCAGCCTGTCCCAGGCCGCGGCGACGCCGGTGCTGGTGGTGGACCGTCCGGGGTGGATCCGGGCCAACGTGGCGGGCTTCCGCACGGTCGTCCAGCCGCTGGTGGAGAAGCTCCAGGCGCGTCGGGCGAACAGCACGGCGGCCGGGGTGTTCGGCGCGGTGGGCGAGAAGGCGACCGGGATCGAGGTCGGGGCGCTGCTGGCGTTCCTGTCCACCAAGGTGCTGGGCCAGTACGAGACCTTCGCCCCGGCCGAGCCCCCGCTGGAGGCGCCGGACAGCCCGGCGGCGCTGTTCGACAAGCCGCGGCTGGGGCCGGAGGGCCCCGGGCCGGGCCGGCTGCTGCTGGTGGCGCCGAACATCGTGCACGTCGAGCGGGAGCTGGACGTCGACCCGTCCGACTTCCGGCTCTGGGTCTGCCTGCACGAGGAGACGCACCGGACGCAGTTCACCGCGGTGCCGTGGCTGCGCGACCACATCCAGTCCGAGGTGCAGTCCTTCCTCGCCGAGACGGACGTCGACCCGGGCGCCCTGCTGGAGCGGCTGCGGGACGCGGCGGGTTCGCTCGGCGGCCTGCCGGGTGGCGGCAGCCGGGAGGGCGCCTCCTCCGGGAACCTGCTGGAGATCGTCCAGTCGCCCGCGCAGCGCGAGATCCTCGGCCGGCTGACGGCCGTGATGTCGCTGCTGGAGGGCCACGCGGACGTGGTGATGGACGGCGTCGGGCCGGCCGTGGTGCCGACGGTCGCCGAGATCCGGGAGAAGTTCCAGCAGCGCCGGGACCGCGGCGCCAACCGGCTCGACCTGCTGCTGCGCCGGCTGCTCGGCATGGACGCGAAGCTGCGCCAGTACCAGGACGGCGCGGTGTTCGTGCGCGGGGTGGTGGAGCAGGTCGGCATGGAGGGGTTCAACCGGGTGTGGACCTCCCCGAACACCCTGCCCACCAAGGACGAGATCCACGACCCGGCCGCCTGGGTGGCCCGGGTGGCCCGCTGAGCGCGGTCGTGACGCGGGCGCGCCGTATGCCGGACGGCAAGCGGCGCGCGCCGGTCAAACCCGCTCGTACGAGTGGTCCAATCAGGCCGACGACGAGTGAAGAAGCGTTTCTTCATTCACCCGAACGTGGGACGGTCGACCTGCCGGGGGCGCGGGTGGCGTAGTGGGTGGCCACTATCTGCCACCATCTGTGAGCGCCCGGTAACCGGGTGCTCATGCGGGTGCGCGGTCCCCGCCGCGTCCGCCGCACGTCCTGTCCCCCCTCCGTCGAGGAGTCGTCCGCCGTGGGTCCTCACCCCGCCGTCGCCGCGATACGCCTGGCCGTTCGCCGTACGCTCACCGACCTCGCCGCCGAGGCCGGTTCCACCTTCACCGCGCCGGTGCGCCGGCCCCGGGAGCGCCCGGCCGGGGCGCCGCTGGTGGGTGCCGCGGTCGGCACCACCCTGATCGGCAACGCCGCGCGCCACCCCTCCGGGCTGCCCCGGACCCCGGCCGCGCCCGGCTCGCCGCTGGTCCTGGTCGCGGTCAGCGGCGGCGCCGACTCGATGGCGCTGGCCATCGCCGCCGCCTTCGAAGCCCCCAAGATCGGCCTGCGGGTCGGCGCCGTCACCGTCGACCACGGCCTCCAGGCGGGATCCGCCGAGCGCGCCGCCCAGGTGGCCGACCGGCTGCGCAGCCTCGGCCTCGACCCGGTGGAGGCGGTCCCGGTCCGGGTCGGCCGCGCCGGGGGCCCGGAGGCCGCCGCCCGGGACGCCCGCTACGCCGCCCTGGACGCGGCCGCCGACCGCCACGGCGCGATCGCGGTGCTGCTCGGCCACACCCGGGACGACCAGGCCGAGACCGTGCTGCTGGGCCTGGCCCGCGGCTCCGGCTCCCGCTCGCTGGCCGGGATGCCCGCCCAGAAGGGCCGCTACCGCCGCCCGCTGCTGGAGCTGGACCGGGCGGCCACCCGGCAGGCCTGCGCCGCCCAGTCGATCCCGGTCTGGGACGACCCGCACAACTGTGATCCCGCCTACACCCGCTCCCGGGTCCGCCACGAGGTGCTGCCGGTCCTGGAGAAGCACCTGGGCGGCGGGGTGGTCGAGGCGCTGGCCCGCACCGCCCGGCTGTTCCGCGACGACGCCGACGCCCTCGACCAGTGGGCCGCACTGGCCGAACGCGACCTCCGTACGGGCGACGGCGCCCTGGACGCCGTGAAGCTGGCCGAACTGCCGCCCGCGGTGCGCCGCCGGGTGCTGCGCCGGGCCGCGCTGCGGGCGGGCTGTCCGGCCGGGGACCTGTTCGCCCGGCACCTGGAGACGATCGACCTGCTGGTCACCGGATGGCGCGGACAGGGCCCGCTGCACCTACCCGGGGGCGTCGAGGCCACCCGCAGGTGTGGCACGCTGGTCTTTCGGCGGCAGGGCGACTGACGGGCGAGGCATGCCCAGGGGGAGCCGACCGCCGGCCACACAGACCCCGAACGTTTGAGGACGTATCCCCGGTGGACCAGAACGACATGGGCGCTGACCTCGCGAAGGTGCTCATCAGCAAGGACGAGATCGACGCCAAGCTCCTGGAGCTGGCCGAGCGAATCGACCGGGACTACGCAGGCAAGGACCTGCTGATCGTCGGCGTCCTCAAGGGGGCTGTGATGGTCATGGCCGACCTGGCCCGGACCCTGCACTCGCAGGTCACCATGGACTGGATGGCCGTCTCCTCGTACGGGATGGGCACCAAGTCCTCCGGTGTGGTGCGGATCCTGAAGGACCTGGACACCGACATCGCCGGCCGTGACGTCCTGATCGTCGAGGACATCATCGACTCCGGTCTGACGCTGTCCTGGCTGCTCGGCAACCTGGGCTCGCGCGGTCCGGCCTCGCTGGAGGTCTGCGCGCTGCTCCGCAAGCCGGACGCCGCCAAGGTCGAGATCGACGTCAAGTACGTCGGCTTCGACATCCCCAACGAGTTCGTGGTCGGCTACGGCCTGGACTACGCGGAGAAGCTGCGCAACCTCCCCTTCATCGGGACCCTCGCCCCGCACGTCTACGGCGGCTGACGGCCCCGTTCGGGTTACGGGCGGGAACAGTAGGCCGTTCCCGCCCGTTGGACCCCCGGGGACAAAGAACCACAGCCGTCTCGCCGTGCTCCCGCCATGGGTGGGTCCGACTGCGGTACGGTCCAATAAACCGCTCTTCACATGAGCACCAATCGGATTGCGCCGCGGCCCAACAGCCCCCCGGCGCCGTTGAGTGGCAGGAGGGACGGGGCGGCAACGCCCCGCATGGATGGACGTCAAGCGATACTTCCGTGCGCCGATCATGTGGATCGTGCTGGCCGTCCTCGCCGTCATCGTGCTGATGCAGGTCGTTTCGGACTCCAACGGCTACAAGACGGTGGACACCGGTCAGGTCGTCGCGGCGATCGACGCGCACAACGTCAAGTCGGCGCAGATCACCACCGGTGACTCGAACACGATCAAGATCCAGCTCAAGGACGGCGCCACGCTGCCCAGTGCCGGAACGGGCAAGACCCCGTCCGGTACCAAGTTCCAGGCCTCTTACATCGGCGACCAGGGTGTCGCCATCGCCGACAAGCTCCAGGCCCAGGTCAACGACAAGGACGCGAGCACGCTCGCCGAGGGCTACACGATCAGCCCGGAGAAGCAGAGCACCTTCGTCAGCCTGCTGCTGTCGATGCTCCCGATCGTGATCATCGTCCTGGTCTTCCTGTTCCTGATGAACCAGATGCAGGGCGGCGGCTCCCGGGTCATGCAGTTCGGCAAGTCCAAGGCCAAGCTGCTCACCAAGGACACCCCGAAGACCACCTTCGCCGACGTCGCCGGCGCGGACGAGGCGGTCGAGGAGCTCCACGAGATCAAGGAGTTCCTCCAGGAGCCGGCCAAGTTCCAGGCCGTCGGCGCCAAGATCCCCAAGGGCGTGCTGCTCTACGGCCCGCCCGGCACCGGCAAGACCCTGCTGGCCCGCGCCGTCGCGGGCGAGGCCGGGGTGCCCTTCTACTCCATCTCCGGCTCGGACTTCGTCGAGATGTTCGTCGGTGTCGGCGCCAGCCGCGTCCGCGACCTCTTCGAGCAGGCCAAGGCGAACGCCCCGGCGATCGTCTTCGTCGACGAGATCGACGCCGTCGGCCGGCACCGCGGCGCGGGCCTCGGCGGCGGCCACGACGAGCGCGAGCAGACCCTCAACCAGCTGCTGGTCGAGATGGACGGCTTCGACGTCAAGGGCGGCGTGATCCTGATCGCCGCGACCAACCGCCCCGACATCCTGGACCCGGCGCTGCTGCGCCCGGGCCGCTTCGACCGCCAGATCGCGGTCGAGCGCCCCGACCTCCAGGGCCGGCTGGACATCCTCAAGGTGCACCAGAAGGGCAAGCCGATCGCGCCCGACGTCGACCTGTCGGCCGTCGCCAAGCGCACCCCCGGCTTCACCGGTGCCGACCTGTCGAACGTCCTCAACGAGGCGGCGCTGCTGACCGCCCGCTCGGACAAGAAGCTGATCGACAACGGCATCCTGGACGAGGCGATCGACCGCGTCGTGGCCGGTCCGCAGAAGCGCACGCGGATCATGTCCGACCGGGAGAAGAAGATCACCGCGTACCACGAGGGCGGCCACGCCCTGGTCGCGGCGGCCTGCCAGTACAGCGACCCGGTGCACAAGATCACCATCCTGTCCCGCGGCCGGGCCCTCGGCTACACCATGGTGCTGCCGGACGAGGACAAGTACTCCACCACCCGCAACGAGATGCTCGACCAGCTCGCCTACATGATGGGCGGGCGCGCGGCGGAGGAGCTGGTCTTCCACGATCCGACCACCGGTGCCTCGAACGACATCGAGAAGGCCACCGCGACGGCCCGGGCCATGGTCACCCAGTACGGCATGACCGAGCGCCTCGGCGCGATCAAGTTCGGCTCGGACAACTCGGAGCCGTTCCTCGGCCGCGAGATGGGCCACCAGCGCGACTACTCGGAAGAGGTCGCCGGGCTGGTCGACGAAGAGGTCAAGAAGCTCATCGACACGGCGCACAACGAGGCCTGGGAGATCCTGGTCGAGAACCGCGACGTGCTCGACAACCTGGTCCTGGAGCTCCTGGAGAAGGAGACCCTGAACAAGGAGCAGATCGCCGAGGTCTTCGCCCCGATCGTCAAGCGCCCGACCCGGCCGGCCTGGACGGGCTCCGCCCGCCGCACGCCGTCCACCCGGCCTCCGGTGCAGTCCCCGAAGGAGCTGGCGCTCACCAACGGCGCCGCCTCCGGCGAGGCCGCTCCGGTGGACGTCGTGAAGCTCCCGCCGCTGCCGGCCACCGAGCCGCCGACCGAGGGCTGACCCCCGCTCCGTAGGGAATGGATGCCGCGTCACCAGGGTTTGTACCCTGGAGGCGCGGCATCCGTGCTGTTCAGCCAGAGTCTTCCGATACATAAGCGAGGCCCGCATGATCGACCCGGTGACCTTCGACGGTCCGCCCGCCGTCGGTACCTTCGACCAGAAGCGGGCCGAGAACGCCATCCGCGAGCTGCTCCTCGCCGTCGGGGAGGACCCGGACCGCGAGGGCCTGCTGGAGACCCCGGCCCGGGTGGCGCGCGCCTACAAGGAGATATTCGCGGGCCTCTGGCAGGAGCCCGAGGACGTCCTCACCACCACCTTCGACCTCGGCCACGACGAGATGGTGCTGGTCAAGGACATCGAGCTGACCTCGGTCTGCGAGCACCACCTGGTGCCGTTCCGCGGCGTGGCCCACGTCGGGTACATCCCGTCCACCAGCGGCAAGATCACCGGGCTGTCCAAGCTCGCCCGGCTGGTCGACGTCTACGCCCGCCGGCCGCAGGTGCAGGAGCGGCTGACCAGCCAGGTCGCCGACGCGCTGATGCGGATCCTGGAGCCGCGCGGGGCGATCGTCGTGGTCGAGTGCGAGCACATGTGCATGTCGATGCGCGGCATCCGCAAGCCCGGCGCCAAGACCATCACCTCCTGCGTGCGCGGCCAGCTGCGCGACCCGGCCACCCGGGCCGAGGCGATGAGCCTCATCATCGGCCGGTAGGGCGCCGGCCGGGCCGACGGTTCAGGAACCGGGCACCTCGTGCTCCGCGTGCGGCGGAGCCGGGGTGCCCAGCGCGTTGCGGTGCTCGGGCATCCGCAGCGTGACCATCCGGCGCCAGCCGTAGGCGCGGTCGTACAGGTGGAGCGCGCGCACCCCGAGGGTGATCAGGGCGAGCTGCCAGCGCGGCCAGCGCAGGATCCGGGCCATCCGGGCGGTGACGGCGAGGCCGACGTCCCGGTAGGTGCGGACCTCGCCCCGGGCGCTGGTCTCCAGGGTGTGCCGGACGTACGGGCCGTGGCCCTCGGAGATCAGCCGCAGCAGCTCCTCGTGGCAGTAGGCGAGGTGGTCGTCCTCGTCGGCGGAGATCACCCGCATCGCCCGGCCGAGGGCCGGGTTGTCCGCGTACGCCCTGACCAGCTGCCGCATCTGCTCGGCGGCGCGCTGCTCGGTGACCCGGCTGTGCGCGAGGTAGGTGATGAGCTCGCGGTCGGTCAGCGGGACGTCGGTGTTCAGCCGTTCGTGCGAGAGGCCGATGCCCTGGCGCTCCAGCAGCATGCAGTAGTCGGTCTCGTCGGGCACGGGCACCTTGGGCAGGCCGCGCCGGTTCAGCAGCTGGGCGAAGATCCGGCCGTGCTTGCGCTCGTCGGCACCGTGCCGGGCGACCTTCGGGGCGAGGACCGGGTCCCGGGTGAGGGCGGCGATCCGCTCGTTCTCCCAGCCGCCCTGGTCCTCGCCGCCGGCCGCGATGCTGCAGAACAGCTGGTACGCCTGGTCGTTGCGGTAGATCTCGTCGAAGAGCGAGCGGGTGCTCAGCACAGTGCCTCCTGCGCGGGTCCGGGGGTGCCCGGCGGGGGCCGACGGGCGGTCGCGATACGTTCCCCCGGGCCGCCGGCCGGGCGGGCCGACCGGCGGGTAGTCACCCACGTGCGCTAGCCGAGGTGCGAGCCCAGCCATTCGAGGGTGGCCGGCAGCTCCCTGGTCCAGCTGTCGAAGTTGTGCCCGCCGTCGTCCAGGTAGAGCGAGTCGATCTTGAACTGGGGGTTGGCCGCCGCGGTCCTGGTGGCGAGGTCGACGAACTGGACGGTCTGCGGGTAGTCCCCCTCCGCGCGGGTGGAGACCGCCAGCACGTTGAGCGCCGGGACCGGCAGGTTCTGCAGCCGCCAGCCGAGGTCGTGCTGCTGGGCCAGCGCCTTGTCGCCGTTGAAGAGGTCGCCGCCGGTGTAGTTGTCCTGGCGCACGGTGAAGTCGCCGTGCAGGCTCGCCGCGCTGCCGTAGACGTTCGGGAAGCGCATCGCCAGGCGCAGCGCGCAGCTGCCGCCGGTGGAGTAGCCGAGGGTGCCCCAGGAGCCGGCCGTGCGGCCGACCCGGTAGGCGCTGAGGATGGCCTCGGGGACGTCCTTGACGAACCAGGTCTCGGTGCGCGGCCCGCCGGGGACGTCCACGCACTCGGTGTCCCGGGACGGGACGACCGCCGGGCGGGCCATCACCAGGACGGTCGGCGGCATCTTGCCGGAGCGCTGCAGCTCGATCGCGGTCTGGGCGAGGGGCAGCTCGTGCAGCAGGTTCAGGGTGGTGCCCGGGTAGCCGGCGATGGCCAGCAGGACGGGGAAGCGGACCAGGGTGAGCTTCGGGTCGAAGTACGCGGGCGGCAGGTAGACGAACATCTGGTCGGAGAAGCCCGTCTCCTTGCCGCTCACCCGGACCGACTCGATCCTGCCGACCTCCTCGGGCGGGCCCTTCGGCAGGTTGGTGATGGTCTCCAGGCCGCCCTCGGTGGTGGGCTGGACCAGCGCGTCGGGGACCGGGGTGCCGCCCCTGTGGTTCTCGTTGCCGGCCAGCGCGAGCTTGGCGCCGCCGGGGCTGAGCAGGTCGTCCCAGGAGGTGTAGAACCCGAAGGAGTTGTTCACCGACAGCGCGAGCACGGCCAGGACCGAGGCTTGAACGACCGTCAGTAACCCGATCCGGCCGAGCACCGGCAGCGGACGTTGCGGCGCCAGCCGCGGCCAGAGCCACAGGGTCGTGACGACCGCCGCGGCGCCGAGTGCGAGAAGCGAGTTCACCAGCGCGTCGCTGGTCAGTTCCATGCCGTCGGCCTTCCGGTGGGACACTGTCGGTGCAGGCTTCATCGTCTGGCGGTCCGTCAGGCCGGGCCACCGTGGCTAGGCTGTCCGGATGCCCGGGCGGGCTGGTAGGGCGGGGAGAGCCGGAGGCAACCGGCGCCCTAGAATGCGGCGTCCACCGTACGTAACGCGTCCCGGAGGGTCCCGTCGCGCCACGCTGCGGCGGGCCCCCGGCTCCCACCGCCGGCTCAACCCGCAGCGCGACCACGGCCCCGGTTTACCGACCGTTTCCGGGTCCTTGGTATGCGCATTGCCTGATGAAGGAATAGGCATGAAGGTCCATCACGCGTCCTCCCCCGGAGTGACCGGACACCGCACCGCAGCCTCTACGCTGAGCTTCCATGAGCGTTCCCGTGTCCGTTGAGCCGAGCCCCGAGCAGCCGCCGCGCCGTCGCCGCGGCCTGCAGACGCTGCGCAACCAGGCGTCCGCCGTCCCGAGGGCCTGGCTCCCCGGAGCGGTCGGCTACGCCTGTCTGCTGATCGGGCTCGTGGACATCGCCAGCGCGGTGTTCCCCAGGCTCCGGCACACGAAGGTGCACACCTTCGCGGGGCAGCTGCCGGGCGGCACCACCAGCCTGGCGGCGGTCGGCGCGCTGATGGTCGGCATCCTGCTGGTGCCGCTGGCGCACGCGCTGCGCCGGCGCAAGCGGCGGGCCTGGCGGGCGGTCTGCGTGCTGCTGCCGGTCAGCGCCGGGCTGCACATCGTGCGCTGGCACCAGATCGGCCCGGCGGTCGTCTCGCTGGTGGTCCTCGCCGTGATGCTGGTCCACCAGCGCGAGTTCTACGCCAAGGCCGACCCGCGCACCCGCTGGCGGGCGGTGGTCAACCTGGTCGTCATGGGCGTCCTCAGCGTGCTGCTCGGCCTGCTGATCGTGAGCACCCGGACCAAGTACGAGATCGGCCACCCGGGCCTGACCGAGCGCCTGCAGCACGTCGGGTACGGACTGTTCGGCTTCGAGGGCCCGATCCGGTACAACAACGTCCGGATGTCCGACCTGGTCGCCTACCTGCTCGGCGGGCTCGGCCTGCTGACCGCCTTCACCACCGCGTACCTGGCGCTGCGCCCGGGCAAGCCGAAGCCCGAGCTGACCGCGGAGGACGAGGAGAAGGTCCGCGAGCTGCTCAAGCGGCACGGCGAGCGTGACTCGCTCGGCTACTTCGCGCTGCGCCGCGACAAGAGCGTGCTGTTCTCGCCCACCGGCAAGGCCGCGATCTCCTACCGGGTGGTCTCCGGCGTGATGCTGGCCTCCGGCGACCCGGTCGGCGACGTCGAGGCCTGGCCGGGCGCGATCAAGGTGTTCATGGCCGAGGCCCGCGAGCACGCCTGGGTGCCGGCCGTGATGGGGTGCAGCGAGGTCGGCGGCGAGGTCTGGACCCGCGAGGCGGGCCTGGACGCGCTGGAGCTGGGCGACGAGGCGATCGTGGACACCGCGTCCTTCTCGCTCTCCGGCCGGGCCATGCGCAACGTGCGCCAGATGGTCAAGCGGATCGAGCGCAACGGCTACTCCTGCCAGGTGCGCCGGGTCTCCGAGCTCACCGTGGAGGAGAAGTACCGGATCGCCGACGCCGCCGCCCGCTGGCGCGGCACCGACACCGAGCGCGGCTTCTCGATGGCCCTCGGCCGCTTCGGCGACCCGCTGGACGACGACTGCGTGGTGGTCACCGCCCACAAGGCCCCGGAGGAGGGCGAGGAGGGCGACGACCTGAAGGCCGTGCTGCACTTCGTGCCCTGGGGGCCGGACGGCATCTCGCTGGAGCTGATGCGCCGCGACCGCGCCGCCGACCCGGGCCTGAACGAGCTGCTGATCGTCGCCGCGCTGCAGGCGGTGCCCGCGATGGGCGTGCGCCGGGTGTCGCTCAACTTCGCGATGTTCCGCTCGGCGCTGGCCCGCGGCGAGCGGATCGGCGCCGGCCCGGTGCTGCGCGCCTGGCGGGGGCTGCTGGTGTTCCTGTCGCGCTGGTTCCAGATCGAGTCGCTGTACAAGTTCAACGCCAAGTTCCAGCCCGAGTGGGAGCCGCGCTTCCTGGTCTTCCCGAGCACCCGGGACCTGCCCCGGATCGGCTTCGCCGCGATGCAGGCGGAGGCCTTCATCACGCTCGGGATGCCGCGTTTCGGCCGCCGGCGCCAGCGCGAGGGGCTGATGCCGGTCCCGTCGACCCGTGAGGTCACCGAGGCCGCCTGAGGCCCGTCGCGGGCCTTCGGGGCCGCGACGGCACGGAACGGGGCCCCCGCCGAGAATCCTCGGCGGGGGCCCCGTTCGATAATGGGAAGCATGAACGATTCGCCCTCCTTCTCCCTGCCGGCCGGTCTGCCGCGACTGGAGCGCTGCGCCGTGATGGGCGTGGTCAACGTCACGCCCGACTCCTTCTCGGACGGCGGGATGTGGCACGACCCCGCCAAGGCGATCGCGCACGGCCTCGCGCTGCGGGCCCGCGGCGCCGACCTGGTGGACGTCGGCGGCGAGTCCACCCGGCCGGGCTCGCAGCGGGTCCCCGAGGAGGAGGAGCTGCGCCGGGTGATCCCGGTGGTGCGCGAGCTCGCCGACGCCGGGGTGGTGGTCTCGGTGGACACCATGCGCGCCTCGGTCGCCGAGCGGGCCGTCGAGGCCGGCGCCGCGATCGTCAACGACGTCTCCGGGGGGCTCGCCGACCCGGCGATGGCCCGGGTGGTCGCCGAGACCGGCGCGCCCTTCGTGGTGATGCACTGGCGCGGGCAGTCCGCCGACATGGACCGGATGGCCGTCTACGACGACGTCGTGCGGGACGTGGTCGCCGAGCTGACCGACCGGGTGGACGCGCTGCTGGCGGCCGGGGTCAAGGAGGACCAGCTGATCCTCGACCCGGGGCTCGGCTTCGCCAAGACCTCCGAGCACAACTGGGCGCTGCTCGGCCGGCTGGACGCGCTCACCGCGCTCGGCCGTCCCGTGCTCGTGGCGGCTTCGCGCAAGCGGTTCCTGGGTACGCTGCTCGCCGACCCGGCAACCGGGGAACTGCGCCCGGCCCGGGAGCGCGACGACGCGACGGCCGCGGTGTCGGTGCTGTCCGCACGGGCGGGAGCCTGGGCGGTGCGGGTGCACGACGTGTCCGGCACGGCGGATGCCGTCCGGGTGGTCGCGGCCTGGCAGCACGCGGCGCGGTTGGGGTGAGGGAGGGTCTGTGACAGGTGACGGCAGGTTGAGCGGCGGTACGGCCGGGCGGGCCCGCGAGGCGGACCTGGAGGCCGTTCTGGCGGCGAACCAGGGGCTCTACGAGGCGCTGGAACGGGGGGACCTGGAAGCGGTCGAGGACGCCTGGCTGGGCGCCGCGGACGCCGACGACAAGGGTGGCGTGGTGTGCGTGCACCCGGGCTGGCCGGTGCTCCGCGGCCGGGCCCAGGTGACCCGTTCGTACATGCTGATCATGATGAACACGGAGTACATCCAGTTCTTCCTGACCGATGTCGAGGCCGAGGTGCACGGTGATGTGGCCCTTGTCACGTGCACCGAGAACATCCTGTCCGGCGGAGAGTCGGAGGAGGAGGGGGAACTCGGGCCGCTGGTCGGCGGAAAGGTCGTGTCGACGAATCTGTTCCGTCGTACCCCGGCCGGGTGGAAGCTCTGGTCGCATCACGGTTCACCCGTTCTGACCAGCGGGGACGACGACGAGGAGAGCTGATTCCGGCACTTGCGGAAATGCGGTGCCGGGAAGTCGCCGGGAATTTCCGAGTGGTCACCGAACGTTCACGTCAATCGCCATATCGGTGCGCGTGGCGTCGGTTCGTGCCGGGTAGGACGGTCAGGCGTTGTCCGTGCTCGCGGGTAGATTCGAAACGGAGTGGCGGGCGTGCCGCCCGCCTTCGCCCTGCCCGTCCATGCCTTTCTCCGGGCGGGGCCCGTCCGACTGGGAGCAGTGATTCGTTTGCTGGACCGCGTCACCCTGCGGGGGCTGCGAGCCCGGGGCCACCACGGCGTCTTCGAGCGCGAGCGCGTCGAGGGGCAGACCTTCGTGGTCGACCTCGTGCTCCACCTGGACACCCGCCCCGCCGCGGCCGGAGACGACCTCACCCGCACCGCGCACTACGGGCTGGTGGCGGAGGAGGTCACCGCGATCATCGCCGGGGAGCCGGTCGACCTGATCGAGACGCTGGCCCAGCGGATCGCCGACCAGTGCCTCAAGCACGAAGCGGTCGAGGAGGTCGAGGTCACCGTGCACAAGCCGGACGCCCCGATCACCGTGCCGTTCGACGACGTGACCGTGACCATCCACCGGGGCCGCGCATGACCCCCACCGCGCGCCCGGTATCCGATGTAGAGGACGTTTTCCGATGAGCGAGCGAAGCGAGCGGATGATCAAGAGGTGCGCATGGGTGAGTGCCCCTGCTGAGCGAAGCGAGGCGGGCGCATGAGCACCAGCGACCCGACCGCCACGCCGAACGCGTTCGACCTGGAGAGCCGGGTGGACTCCGCCGACACCACGCTGCACAGCCAGCGCTGCGCGGTGATCGCGCTCGGCAGCAACCTGGGCAACCGGCTGGACACCCTCCAGGGGGCCGTCGACGCGCTCGCCGACACCCCGGGGCTGAAGATCAAGGCCGTCTCCGCGGTGTACGAGACCGAGGCCGTCGGCGGGCCCGAGGAGCAGCCGAACTACTACAACGCGGTCGTGGTGCTGCGCACCTCGCTGCCCCCGCGGGACCTGCTGGAGCGCGGCAACGCCATCGAGGACGCCTTCGGGCGGGTGCGGACCGTCCACTGGGGCCCGCGCACCCTGGACGTCGACATCCTGGCCTACGAGGGCGTGCTGAGCGACGACCCGCAGCTGCTGCTGCCGCACCCGCGCTCGCACGAGCGTGCCTTCGTGCTCGCCCCCTGGCTGGACGCCCAGCCGGAGGCCGAGGTGCCCGGGCACGGGCGGGTGGACGCGCTGCTGACCGCGCTGGGCGGTCCGGACGCGCAGGGCGTGAAGCGCCGCGAGGACATCGGGCTGACGCTGCCCGAGTAGGTCCGGAGGCCGGTGACCGGGGCCGTTGCCCGGGGAACTCGGCCGGGGGCCCGGCCGTACGAGTAGGTGTCCGCCGTTCACGCGGGTGCCCGCCCGGCCGGGCCCGGTACGGTGGCCTGGCGTCGCCGCGCCACCGGGCGGGCGGCCGGTTCGGGTACCCGGGAAGGACCTCCTCCGAGTGAAGCTGCTTCGCCTCCGCCTCCTGATCGGCATCACCGCCGCCACGACGGCGCTGTCCTGGGCCGGCTCCAAGCTGTGGGCCTCCGTGGACACGCTGCCTGCGGTGCCGGCCGCGGCGCCGGTGGTGCTGGCGGCGGTCGCGGTGGTCCTGCTGGCGACCGCGCTGTCGCTGCGGGCCCGGCTGAAGGCGGTGCGCGAGCGGCAGCCCGGGGCGAAGGGGGTCGACCCGCTGCTGGCGGCCCGGGCGGTGGTGCTGGGGCAGGCCAGCGCGCTGGTCTCCTCGGTGGTCACCGGGATCTACGCGGGGGCCGGGATCTACCTGCTGGGCGAGCTGGACGTGTCGGCCCGCAAGGACCAGGCCGTGACGGCCGGGCTCGCGGTGCTGGCGGGGGCCGCGGTGATCGCGGCGGCGCTCTGGATCCAGCACGTGTGCAAGCTGCCGGAGAACCACGACGACCCGGGCGGTCCGGCGGCGTCGCACCGCTGAGACGCGGCCGGGGCAGCGCCGGGGCGCCGCCCGGGCGTCACGGGGGCCTCGACGGCCCCTCCGGCACCGTCGGCCTCGTCGGCACCGCTGAGCAGGGCTTTCTTCGTGATCTTGCGTGAGAATCCGGGCACGTGCGGTAAAAACCGCACCCTGTCAAGGGCGGAAGGGGACCCTGGGCTGACAGGCCCCCAATTCGCACGCTAGTTTCTTGGACATGTCTCGCGGACGCCACCGTCATTCCTCCGTCCTCGGCCGGGTCTTTCCCCCCACCGCCGCCGGCGTGCTGCTGGTCGCCGCACTGGCCGCTCTGCTTTTCAGTCAGGACACCGTCCTGGTGCGCTCGGTGGGCGTCGCGGCGGTGATCGCGACGCTCGGCTTCGCGCTGCTGCTGCGCCAGCGGGACAAGGCGGCCCGGGCGGCCGCCGAGACGTCCGCGGCCCAGCGGCTGCGCGCCGAGGAGCGGTTCGAGGAGCAGCTGGCCGAGGCCGAGTACGCGGCGGAGGTCGCCGAGGAGCGGGCCACCCGGTTCGGGCGGCGGCTGACGGCGGAGAAGTCGCGGCTGGCGAAGGCCGAGACCGAGATCGCCCGGCTGCTGCGCGAGCGGGCCGTGGCGGTGGCCGAGCAGGCGCTCAAGGAGGCCGAGGCGGCCCAGCAGGCGCTCGCCGCGAGCCGTCCGAAGCACCCGGCCAGCCCGGCCGCCTACGTGCGGGCGGCGTCCGTGCTGCGGCTGCTGGAGCGCCGCGCGGCGGAGCAGGAGGCCCGGCGGGCGCGTACGGCGGGCGCGGAGGTGGCCCTGCGGAAGCCCGCGAAGGAGTCGCCGGTCGCCCCGGCCGCGTCGGTGGCCGTGCCGGCCCCGGTGGCGCCCTCGGTGCCGACCCCGGGGCAGGCTCCGGCGGCCCCGGCGCCGGTGCGGCCCGAGCCGGTGCGTCCGGCGCTGACCGCGACGGTCGGTCAGCTCGGCGGCGCGTCGGCCGGGCCGGCCGCGGCGCCCGCGCCGGTGGAGCGGCAGCGGCCGCGTCCGGCGCAGTCCGGTCCGGCCCGCGGGCAGGGCTTCAGCTTCTTCGGCCGCGGTGCGGCTGCCCCGGCGCGCCCGGCGGCCCCGGCACCGGCGGTGGGCAGCGTCGCCGAACTGGGGGAGCGCGCCGACCTGGCGGACGTGGTGGGCGACGAGGCGGTGGCCGAGAAGGCCGTGGCCGAGGCCCGGGCGGCGGAGTCGGCCGAGCGGCCGGAGCAGGGCGGGCCGACCGTGGTGGACCTGACGCCGGAGGACGAGACCGAGCTGATCCAGCTGCCGGAGCTGCGCGCCTCGCGCTGAGGCCCGCCGGGCCCCGGAAACGGAGAAACCGCGGCGCGGGGAGTCGGACGGACCGACTTCCCGCGCCGCGGCGTTGTCCGCGGGTGCGTCAGAGCTGGACGCCGAAGTCCTGGGCGATGCCGGCCAGGCCGGAGGCGTAGCCCTGGCCGACGGCGCGGAACTTCCACTCCCCGTTGTTGCGGTAGAGCTCGCCGAAGATCATCGCGGTCTCGGTGGCGGCGTCCTCGGAGAGGTCGTAGCGGGCGATCTCGGCGCCGCCGGCCGCGTTCACCACGCGGATGTAGGCGTTGCGGACCTGGCCGAAGTTCTGGCCGCGGGCGGTGCCGTCGTAGATGGTGACCGGGAAGGTGATCTTGGCGGCCTCGACCGGCAGGCCGGCCAGGTTGATGTTGATCGACTCGTCGTCGCCCGCGCCCTCGCCGGTGCGGTTGTCACCGGTGTGCACGACGGTGTTGTCCGGCGTGCTGGTGTTGTTGAAGAAGACGAAGTGGCCGTTGGACAGCACCTTGCCGTCCGCGTTCAGGACGATCGCGCTGGCGTCGAGGTCGAACTCGGCGCCGGTCGTGGTGCGGACGTCCCAACCCAGGCCGACGGTGACCGCGGACAGGCCGGGGGCCTCCTTGGTCAGCGAGACGTTGCCACCCTTGGAGAGGCTCACTGGCATGACGATTGCAGTCCCTTCGTTCGCTTCGTTCGCTATTTCCCGGGACAACGCAATACCGCGGTGGCTTGGTTCCGCAGGGGCCGTGAATTCTTCGTGGGCGCCCAACGGAGGGCAAAGACCGGGCAAAGGACGTGTCAGATGCGCCGGAACCGGCCCTGCAGCGTCCAGATGTTCGGGTTGTCGGCCAGGTCGGGGTGCATGTCGAAGAGGTCGGCCAGGGTGTCCTGGAGGAAGTCCCGGGCCTCGCGCCGCAGCTCGCCGTGGCGGACCACCACCGGCGGCTCGTCCGGCAGCCAGGTGGCGGTGACCTCGACCCAGTTGAAGCGGCGGGCGAAGCGCAGCAGCTCGGTGTTCTGGGTGAAGTCGAGGTCGGCGGTCTGCACCCGGGCGGCCCGGACGCCGTCCGGGTCGCGGTCCAGGAGTTCGGCGACGTCGCACAGCGCCCACGCGAAGTCGAGCACGGGCACCCAGCCCCAGGCGGTGGACAGTTCCGAGCCCTCGCCGTCCAGGTAGACGTCGCCGCAGAACAGGTCGTACCGCAGGGCGTGCACGGACGCGGTGCGGTAGTCCGTCTGCGGGGGGTCGGGGAAGCGGTTGGAGAGGGAGTAGCCGAGCTCGATCACGTACGCCATTGTCGGGGCTCGGGGCGCCCGGGGGTAACCGGGTGCGGAAGCGGGGGGCGTACCGATATCCGGGTGACCGGGCGGGCCGGGCGCGGGATGATGGGCGCATGTCCGAGCCCATCCGCGTACGGGGGTCGGTGGTCGTCCCCGACGCCGAGCTCGTCTGGCGCTTCTCGCGTTCCTCCGGCCCCGGCGGCCAGCACGTCAACACCTCCGACTCCAAGGCCGAGTTGCGCTTCGACCTGGCCTCGACCAGGGCGCTGCCCGAGGTGTGGCGCGAGCGCGCGCTGGAGCGGCTGGCCGGCCGGCTGGTGGACGGCCGGGTGCTGGTGGTCCAGGCCTCGGAGTTCCGCTCGCAGTGGCGCAACCGGGAGGCGGCCGCGGCCCGGCTGTCGGCGCTGCTGACCGAGGCGTGCGCGCCGCCGCCGAAGGCCCGGCGGGCGACCAGGCCGAGCCGGGGGATGGTCCAGCGGCGGCTGGAGAACAAGAAGCACCGCTCCGAGCTGAAGCAGGGCCGCCGGGCGCCGCGGGGCGGCGAGTAGCCGGCGCGGCCTCAGCCGAGGGTGCGGTAGCCGCCGCGGAAGTAGAGCAGCGGGCGGCCGCCGGGGTCGGGCACCGTGGCCTCCAGGACGCGGCCGAGCAGCAGGGTGTGGTCGCCGGCGGGTATCCGCTGCTCGGTGCGACACTCGACGGTGGCCAGCGCGCCGTCGACCAGCGGGGCGCCGGTGCGCGGGCCGCGGTGGTGCGGGGTGTCCGCGAACAGCAGCCGGTCGCTGAGCCGGCCCTTCATGGCGAACCGGGAGCCGAGCGTCTTCTGTCCCTCGGTCAGCACCGAGACCGCCCAGGTGTCCACCCGGGAGAGCACCTCGTCCATCCGGGAGTCCTCGCGGACCGAGATCAGCACCAGCGGCGGCTCCAGCGACACCGAGAGGAAGGACGTGGCGGTCATGCCGACGTCCTCGCCGTCCTCCGGGTCGTGGACGGTCACCAGGCTCACGCCGGCGGCGAGCTGGGAGAGGGCAGCCCGGAACTCGTCGGGCGTGGCGTGGGGGGCAGCTTCGGGCTGCGGCGACGGGTACACGTACCGCACGGTAGTCGTCACCCGGGAGGAACGGCATCGGGCCTTGGTCGTAGGACCGGCGGTCCGGCCGAAGGGTTACGCCCGGTGGCCGAACTCACCCTCAGGAGTGAAGCGACCGGACTGGCGGGCGCAGTCGGCTTCAGTCGGCGGCCAATGCGGTCGACCACCAGAAAAGTTCCGATGGCGCTGTATGTCCCACTACGGGACAGATGAACTGATTAAGGGCGCATTAGTCTCGTGTGATTTAAGTCACAAGTGATGGCCTATTGCTGACCGAGCGTGCCGAGCGCTGTGCTCCCTGTGATTCAGTTCTTCTGGCAATCGGACGATAACCAATCAAGAACTATCCGAAGCAGCCGGGGAGCCCCCGCATGGAAGCCGAGTCGGAGCCGTACGTCCGTCTCGCGACCCTCCGCACCTTGCACCGGGTCGTGGCGGACCTCAACGCTGCCCGCAGCCTCGCTGGCACGCTCCAGGCCGTGGTCGAGGGCGCGGTGCACGGGCTCGGCTTCGACGCCGCCGCGGTCAGCCTCGTCCGGCCCGACGGCGACCTCGTGGTGGCGGCCGTCTGGGAGCTGGAGGAGAGCCCGATGGGCGGCCCCTCCGTCCTGCTCGGCCAGGTCGGCTCCCGGGAGTCCTGGGACCGGCTGCTCGGCGTCAGCGACCACTGGGGCACCCTGCGCTTCCTGCCGTACGACCGCGGCTGGGCCGTCGCCAGCGACATCCCGCGCTGGATCGGGGACGGCCCGCTGCCGGTGTACGCCAACGACTGGCACCCCGCCGACGGGCTGCTCGCCCCGATGTACAGCGCCGGCGGCGACCTCCTCGGCGTCCTCTCGGTGGACCGCCCGCGCAGCGGCAAGCGGCCCGGCGCCTGGACCCGCGAGGCGCTGGAGATGTTCTCCCTGCAGGCCTCCATCGCGATCGGCAACGCCCGGCTGCGGGCCGAGATGCAGCGCGCGCTGGCCCGCCTGGAGAAGGAGCAGCAGGCGCTGCGAGCCAGCGAGGAGAGCTTCCGCCAGGCCTTCGAGTACGCGCCCAGCGGGATGGCGATCACCGAGCTGCACGGCGTCGGGCGCGGCCAGCTGACCAGGGTGAACGACGCGCTCTGCCGACTGCTCGGCCGGCCCCGGGCGGTGCTGCGCCAGCAGAGCTTCGCCGACCTCGTGCACCCCGAGGACCGGGCGCTGCTGGAGCGCACCAGCGCCGAGAGCGGCCGCGCGGAGCTGCGGCTGTCCCGGCGGGACGGCGGCTACCAGTGGGTCTGCCTGCGCAACTCGATCGTCGCGGACGCGGCCGAGGGGCCGAGCTTCCTGCTCACCCACGTCGAGGACATCGAGGACCGCAAGCGGCACGAGTTCCAGCTCGCCCACCGGGCCAGCCACGACGCCCTGACCGGGCTGCCGAACGGCGCCGAGCTCAAGGCCCGGCTGGCCCGCCGGCTCTGCGCCCAGCCGCAGCCGGTCGGCGCCACCGGCGGGCAGGTCGAGGTGGCCTACCCGCAGCCGTACGGCTACCCGGCCGACTCCTACAGCGCGCACGCGGCGCACGACGGGCTGGAGGGCGCGGACCGGTACGCCGGGCCGGCGCACGGCTACGGCCTGCCCGAGGGGCTGCCGAGCGGGCTCGGCCCGGGCTTCGGGGAGCACGTGCACGCGGTGGTCCCGGCCGAGTACGGGCCGGGCGGCGAGGCCTGGTCGGCGCCGTTCCGCTCGGGCGCGGCGGCGGCGGTGGACAAGGGGCTCGCGGTGCTCTTCTGCGACCTGGACGGCTTCAAGTCGATCAACGACCGGTTCGGCCACAACGCGGGCGACGCGGTGCTGGTCGAGGTCGCCCGGCGGCTGAGCCAGGCCGTCCGGGACGGCGACACGGTGGCCCGGCTCGGCGGCGACGAGTTCGTGGTGCTGGCGGACGGGATCGGCCGCGAGGAGGCCAAGGACCTCGCCCACCGGCTGCGGGGCGCGATCATCCCGCCGATGCGGATCGACGGACGGGCGATGCGGGTGGGGGTGAGCCTCGGCGTCGGCTGGGCCGGCTGCGGGATGAGCATCGAGGAGGTGCTGCAGACCGCGGACGAGCGGATGTACGACGAGAAGCGGGCCCGGGGCGGGGCGGTGCGCGGGGCGCGCGGCGAGCGCTCGCACCGGCGCGCGGGCTGAGCCGGCGGACGGCCCCCGCGGGCCCGGGCCGGCCCTGGTCGGTCCCGGTTACCCGTGAGTTGTCAAGGGTTCTTTTCCCGCCGTCACATACGGCAGGTAGGGTTCCCGGTACGACAGCGTCCATGATCTGCGCCGCCCGCAGCAGGCGGCGCACCGGATGGGGGAGCAGACCACCGTGACGACCGCCGGCAGCAACGGAGTGCCCGAGGGCCAGGGGGGCGGTGCCCCGCAGGACGACGACCCGTTCGGCTACCTCTACCGCCCGGCCGACGGTTCCACCGGGCAGCCGGCCGAGCCGCAGCAGGGGGTCCCGCGCACGCCGTACAGCCGCCCGATGGAGGTCGGGCGCGCCCAGTACGGCTACCCGCCGCGGGCGCAGCAGCAACAGCAGCAGCCGTACGGCCAGCAGGGCATGCCGCCGCAGTACCCGGGCGGCCAGCCGCAGGCCCCGTACGGTCAGCCCGGCCCGCCGCAGCAGCCCGAGTACGGTGCGGCGCCCACCCAGCAGACCCGCTACGCCGAGCACTCCCGGCCGCAGCCGGGGGAGGAGCCGCGCAGCAGCGGCCGGAGCAAGGGCGCGGTGATCGGCGCGGTGGCCGTGGTCGCGGCGATAGCGATCGGGGCGGGCATAGCCCTCTCCACCGGGGACCCGGACGACAACAAGACCGGCAAGGGCGGCACCGCCACCACCGCCCCGCCGGCCCCCACCACCCCGGGGCCGACCGCCACGACCGCCAGCGGCTCCCCCTCGGTGAGCGCCACCCCGGTCTCCGGACCGACGACCGTGGACGCCGGCCAGCTCCAGGGGCAGAACGCGCCCTCCGGCAACACCGTCAAGGGCGCCAAGTCGGCCGACGGCAGCTACCTGACGCTCCAGCCGGGCGGCTCGGTGACCTGGACCGGCGAGATCGCCACCGCCGGGTCGTACAAGCTGACGGTGCACTACAACTACTCGGGCGCGGAGTTCAAGGGCTCGGCCTCGGTGAACGGCAAGGACTGGCCGAGCGGGGTGACGTACAGGATCTACGGGCCGCAGCCCAAGGACCAGACCTCCGCCTGGTACAGCACCTGGATACTGCCGCAGTTCCAGGCCGGGCCGAACACGGTGACCCTCACGGTGCCCTCCGGCGCGGTCCTGGTCGACCAGATCACCATCGAGCCGGGCGGCTGAGCCCGCCCCTCCTCCGGACACACCACGGCCGCCCGTCCCCGCGTGGGGAAGGGCGGCCGTCGGCGTCGCTCAGGCGGGCTCGACGGTGGAGAACCTCTCGCCGCCGACGATCCACCGGCCGCGGCGCATCACCGCGACCAGGTCGTAGCCCTCCGAGTCGACCACGACCAGGTCGG
>NZ_JBHVRS010000037.1:0-76167 GCF_042885595.1 Kitasatospora sp. NPDC058046 | reverse complement strand
CCCGTGGGCCGCGGGCCGGCCGCGGCCGGCCCGCCGACCGGGGTCGGGCGTGCCGGGTGGCGGGCCGGGCTCGGCCGGTACGGGAGGCATGACCTGAGTCTCCTCCGCGTCGCCGCCCCAGTACACCGGAGGCTGCTGCGGCTGATCCGAACGGAGGCCCGGCGCTCCCGGAGGGACGCCCGGCGCGCCCGGGGGCACGGCGTGGCCGCCCGGGTGACCGGGATGTCCCGGGGCCGGCGCCGCAGGCCGCGCGCCGTACCCCGGCGCCGGGTGGGCCGGGACAGGGGCGGCCTGCGGATGCGGCGCCGGGCGGTAGGGCTGGAACTGCTGGTCGGACGGGCCCCAGTAGCCGGGGGCGTCAGGGGCGTCGTTCATCAGACCTCGAGCAGCTCGGCTTCCTTGTGCTTCAGCAGCTCGTCGACCTGGGCCACGTACTTGGCCGTGGTGTCGTCGAGCTCCTTCTCGCCGCGGCGGCCGTCGTCCTCGCCGACCTCGCCGTCCTTCACCAGCTTGTCGATCGCGTCCTTGGCCTTGCGGCGCACGGCGCGGATCGAGACCTTGGCGTCCTCGCCCTTGGTGCGGGCGATCTTGATGAACTCCCGGCGGCGCTCCTCGGTCAGCTCGGGCAGCACCACGCGGATGATCGAGCCGTCGTTGGACGGGTTGACGCCCAGGTCAGAGTCGCGGATCGCCTGCTCGATGGCCTTCAGCGCGGTCTTGTCGAACGGCGAGACGACCGCCATCCGCGGCTCCGGCACCGAGAAGGAGGCCAGCTGGTTGATCGGCGTCACGGCGCCGTAGTACTCCGCGACGATCTTGGCGAACATCGCCGGGTGCGCGCGGCCGGTGCGGATGGCCGCGAGGTCGTCCTTGGCGACGCTGACGGCCTTCTCCATCTTCTCCTCGGCCTCGAGGAGGGTCTCTTCGATCACTGTGGTCTCCCTGTCCGGTTCATCTGCTGTTGTCCCGACCGGTGTCGGCGCGGCGGCCGGTCACGGCGCCGCCGCCGTCCCGTACGGCTGGTTGCTGCTCAGGCCCGGACAGAATCCTGGCTGATGAGTGTGCCGATCTTCTCACTCTTCACCGCACGCGCGATATTGCCCTCCGCCAGCAGCTCGAAGACCAGCATCGGCAGGTTGTTGTCCTTGCACAGCGTGATCGCGGTGAGGTCGGCGACCTTGAGGTCGCGCGCGATGACCTCGGAGTACTCCAGCGCGTCGAACTTGACCGCGTCCGGGTTGGTCCGCGGGTCGGAGTCGTAGACGCCGTCCACGCCGTTCTTGCCCATCAGCAGGACGTCGGCGTGGATCTCCAGGGCGCGCTGGACGGCCGTGGTGTCGGTGGAGAAGTACGGCATGCCCATACCGGCGCCGAAGATCACCACACGGCCCTTCTCCAGGTGCCGGACGGCCCGCAGCGGCAGGTACGGCTCGGCGACCTGGCCCATGGTGATGGCGGTCTGGACCCGGGTCTCGATGCCCTCCTTGACCAGGAAGTCCTGCAGCGCCAGGCAGTTCATGACGGTGCCGAGCATGCCCATGTAGTCGGAGCGGGCCCGGTCCATGCCGCGGACCTGGAGCTCGGCGCCCCGGAAGAAGTTGCCGCCGCCGATGACCACCGCGACCTCGGTACCGGCACGGACGACGGTGGCGATCTCCCGGGCGATCGCGTGCACGACGTCCGGGTCGACGCCGAGCCCGCCACCACCGGCGAAGGCTTCACCGGACAGCTTGAGCAGCACCCGGCGGCGCGAGCCGGCCTTGGGGTCCTGCGCGGTCTCCTGCGTCTCCTGCATGGACTTCTCCTTTTTGCACCTACTGGTCACAGACGCGGGTGTGCGGATGCCCGGCCTGCGCGTACACGCGAGGAGGCCACTGCCGCGGGAACCGGTTCGGTGTCCTGCACGGCAATGGCCTCCTCGTCGTTCATGGTGCCGACGCGAGCCCGCCCGTTGGCGGTAGGCGCGGGGTGAGCCCGTTCGGCGTTCCTCCCGCCCCGGTCAGCGGGCGGGGGCGGTTCCCAGCGTAAGGGGGCCGGGGACCAGGTGGAACGTGGCTCAGGCGCCGACGCGGAAGCGGGCGAAGCGCTTGAGGGCGACGCCGTTCTCCTCGAGGACCTTGGCGACGGTCTTCTTGTTGTCCTTCGCGAAGGCCTGCTCCAGGACGGAGTTCTCCTTCACGAAGCCCGTGACGCGGCCCTCGACGATCTTCGACAGGGCGGCCTCCGGCTTGCCCTCCTCGCGGGCGGTGGCCTCGGCGACGCGGCGCTCGTTCTCGAGCTCCTCGGCCGGGATCTCCTCGCGGGACAGGTACTTCGGCGCGAAGGCGGCGATGTGCTGCGCGACGTCCTTGGCGACCTCGGCGTTCTCCTTGTCCAGCTCGACCAGGACGCCGACGGCCGGCGGCAGGTCGGGGCTGGTCTTGTGGAGGTAGACCGCGACGAAGCCGTCACCGTCGAACTGGGCGAAGCGACGGAAGACGATCTTCTCGCCCAGGGTCGCGTTGGCCTCGTCGACGAACTGCTGGACGGTCTTGCCGGCCTCGATCTCGGAAGCCAGGGCGGCGTCCAGGTCGGCCGGGGCGGTCTTCGCGACGTGGGCGGCGATAGCGTCGGCGACCTGGACGAAGTTGTCACCCTTGGCGACGAAGTCCGTCTCGCAGTTCAGCTCGACCAGAACGCCGGACTTCTTGTCCTCGGCGATGAGCGCGGCGACGGCGCCGTTGGAGGCGTCACGGCCCTCGCGCTTGGCAACGCCCTTCTGGCCCTTGATGCGCAGGAGCTCGACGGCCTTCTCGACGTTGCCCTCGGCCTCGTCCAGGGCCTTCTTGCAGTCCATCATGCCGGCGCCGGTGAGCTCACGGAGCTTCTTGACGTCCGCGGCGGTGAAGTTCGCCATGGTGTGAATCTCTTCTCGCGTCTCGCGTGTCTGCGTGGGGATGCGCCGGGACCGCTGGTTCGGTCCCGGCGCGGGAGAGAGGGGCACCTGCCGGCTTCGTACCGGCCGGTGCCCCTCACCCTTGGTACGTCAGGCCTGCTCGGCCGGCGCCTCGGTGGCGGGGGCCTCGACAGCGGCCTCCTCGGCGGCGGGGGCCTCGGCGGCGGCCTCGGCGGGGGCCTCCTCGGCCTTCTTCTCGCCCTCGATGAGGTCCTTCTCCCAGGCGGCCAGCGGCTGGTCGGCGCCCGGCTCGGCCTTGGCGTCGCCCTTGGCGACACCGGCGCGGGACTTCAGGCCCTCGGCCACGGCGTCGGCGATCACGCGGGTCAGCAGGGTGACGGAGCGGATCGCGTCGTCGTTGCCCGGGATCTTGTAGTCGACCTCGTCCGGGTCACAGTTGGTGTCGAGGATGGCGACGACCGGGATGTTGAGCTTCCGGGCCTCGCCGACCGCGATGTGCTCCTTCTTGGTGTCCACGATCCAGACGGCGCTGGGAACGCGCTGCATGTCGCGGATACCGCCGAGGGTCTTCTCCAGCTTGTCGTGCTCGCGCTGGAGGACCAGGAGCTCCTTCTTGGTGAGACCGGAGCCGGCCACGTCCGAGAAGTCCAGCTCGCCGAGCTCCTTCAGACGCTGAAGGCGCTTGTAGACGGTCGAGAAGTTGGTCAGCATGCCGCCGAGCCAGCGCTGGTTCACGTAGGGCATGCCCACGCGGGTGGCCTGCTCGGCGATGGCCTCCTGGGCCTGCTTCTTCGTGCCGACGAAGAGGACGCTGCCGCCGTGGGCAACGGTCTCCTTGATGAACTCGAAGGCGCGGTCGATGTAGTTCAGCGACTGCAGGAGGTCGATGATGTAGATGCCGTTGCGCTCGGTGATGATGAAGCGCTTCATCTTCGGGTTCCAGCGGCGGGTCTGGTGACCGAAGTGGACGCCGCTCTCCAGCAGCTCCCGCATCGTGACGACGGCCATTGCCGTACTCCTTGGTGTTACGGCCCGGCAGCGGCACTGCGTCGCAGCGATAGCCCACAGCCGGGTCAGTCTCGGTTTGTCCGTGGCGGCCAGGTGACAGCCACGCCTGACGCCCCGAACGTGCCGAGCCGCTACCACCCTTCCGGCCCGGGGGCCGGTCGGGCTCGGCGGACCGAGCGGCACTCGCACCTGGCGGGGCTGCGGACGAACCGCGTCCGGCCGCCGGTGGCGGGGCGTGCGAAGTCGACCCGGCGGACCGGGTCGCGTGTGAAGTGTACGGGAAGCGCCGAGGGGCGGGCGACTCCACGCGTGGCCGGGGGCCCGCCGAGGACCTGGGAGGAGCCCGGGGAACGGCCGGGGTGGGCGGGTTCCGGTGGGGCTGCGGCAGCGTTCCCGTGGGGCGGCGGCGGGGTCGGGGCGGGTCGCGCGGGGCGGCCGGGGGTGGAGTCGGAGGTGGAGCTCGGCGTGGGCGCGGAGGCGGGTGCGGGGGCGGACGCGGGTCGGTCGACCGCCTGCCCCGGGTCCGTCACCGGTATGCCGTTTGTACACCGGATGGCGGCGCCCGTACACCCGCCCGGGCGATGGCGCTCGGGCGTGGGGGCGGTTTGTCCACAGGAATCCGGATGTGGGTGGTGCGGGGGCGGCGCGGGGGCGAGCCTGCGGGCATGACTGATCGCGGGTGGTTCGGTGGGGTGATCGGGGTGATCGGGGTGGGCCGGGTGGGCCGGGTGGGTCGGGCCGGTCGGCGGGCTCACGGGGTGCTGCCGCTGTGGGTGGCGGTGGTGCTCGTGGTCGTGCTCTCGGTGCCGGGGGCTTCCTATGCCTCGGGCGTCTCAGGAGCCTCACGGGCTTGGGGAGGCTTCGGTGCCGTCGGTGCGGTCGGTTCGGTCGGTGCGGTCGGCGTCCCGGGCCCGGGCGGCGAGGCCGGGCGGGGTGGTGCGCGGGCCTGGCCGGTGGGTGGCCCGGACGGGGTGCTGGGCCGGTTCGAGCCGCCGGCGAAGGCCTGGGCCGCCGGGCACCGGGGGGTGGACCTCGCCGCCGCACCCGGGGCGGAGGTCCGGGCGGCGGCTCCCGGAGTGGTCACGTTCTCCGGGCCGGTGGCGGGACGGCCGGTGGTGACCGTCTCCCACCCGGGCTCGGGCTCTCCCCCGCTCCGGACCACCTATCTGCCCATCACCGGCACCGTCCCGGTCGGCACCCCGGTGGCCGCCGGACAGACGATCGGACTGCTCGCTCCGGACGGGCGGCACTGCGCCGGGCGCGACTGCCTGCACTGGGGGCTGCTGCGCGGAAACCGCTACCTCGACCCGCTGGCCCTCTTCGGCGCGGGCACGGCCCGGCTGCTGCCGCTGGACGGCGGGGACGGGTAGGGCGCCGGGCCGGGGGTGGGGTGCGGGTCAGGGCCTGGGCCGGGGCCGAGGGCAGGCCCGGAGCCGGGCTCAGGCGCGGACGAGCCCGCGCAGCACCATCGCGACGGCGGCGTCGGCGATCTCCTCGGGGCTCTCGGTCGCACAGCCGGCGCGGCCCCCGGTCGCGGCCTGCTCGGCCCTGCGGGTCGCCGCCTCCACGACGCCCTGGACCAGGGCCGCGGCGAGCCGGGGCTGCTCGTGGCCGAGTTCCTCCAACGTCCGGCCGACCAGACCGGCCAGCCTGCCGTGCGCCGCCCTGATCCGCTCACGCGCGGCCTCGTCGAGCTCCAGCGCCGAGATCGCCACCACCGCGCGGTGCCGGGGGTCGGCGGCCAGTGCCAGCTGGCCCCGGACGTAGGCCTCGATCCGCTCGACCGCGGTGTCGCAGCTCGCCATCCCGGCCTCGATCTCGGCCGCCCAGAGCGGGAGGTCCACCTCACAGAGCGCCTCGACCACGGCGGCGCGGGAGCGGAAGTACTCGTAGACCGAGGAGCGCGCCAGCCCGGCGCGCGCCGCGAGCGCGGGGAAGGTCAGGGCCTCCATGCCACCCTCGGTCAGCAGGATGCGGGCAGCATCGAGGAGGGCTGCCCGCTGGAGCTGGCGATGCTCGGCCACCGTGGCCGCTCGGATCTTCGGCACGGTCCCACTGTACGGAGCCCTACCTCCGGCCGGTACGGCGCCGCGCATCGGAACGGGGCCCGGGCCCGGCGACCGGCTTCTGACGACCGACGGCAGACACCCCTCCGGCCGGCACCTTCGCTGCCGGCACCCTTGCTGTCGGTCCCCGGCTGCCGGCGCCCTTGTCGTCGGCGCCCTACCGGATGTCCGACAGCTTGGCGCGCAGCTGGAGGACGGACTTGGTGTGGATCTGACTCACCCGACTCTCCGTCACCCCCAGCACCTGCCCGATCTCGGCGAGGGTGAGGCCCTCGTAGTAGTAGAGCGTCACCACCGTCTTCTCCCGCTCGGGGAGGGTGTTGACCGCCTGGGCCAGCAGTCTGCGCAGCTCGCGGTCCTCGGCCACCTCGACCGGGTTGTCCGCACCGTGGTCGACCAGGGTGTCCATCAGGCTCAGCCGGTCGCCGCCCTCCCCCACCGGGTGGAGCAGTTCGTCCAGCGCGACCACGTTGGCGAGCGACAGCTGGCTGAAGATGGCGTGCAGGTCCTCGATCGCGATGCCCATCTCGGCCGCGACCTCGGGCTCGTGCGGCGTCCGGCGCAGCCGGGCCTCCAGCGTCGCGTACGTCCGCTCGACCGCCTTCGCCTTCTGCCGCACCGAGCGCGGGATCCAGTCCAGGGCGCGCAGCTCGTCGATGATCGCGCCCCGGATGCGGCTGATCGCGTAGGTCTCGAACTTGATGGCGCGGTCGATGTCGAACTTCTCGATCGCGTCGATCAGCCCGAAGACCCCCGAGGAGACGAAGTCCGCCTGTTCGACGTTGGAGGGCAGGCCGACCCCGACCCGCCCCGCCACGTACTTGACGAGCGGTGAGTAGTGGAGGATCAGCTGCTCCCGCAGCCGCTGGTCCCCGGTCTCCTTGTAGGAGCGCCAGAGCTCTTCGAGGGCGGTGCGCCCCTGGGCCGCGACCTCCCGGACATCCTGCCCCTGGCCGCCGTCCGCCGCCTTCTCCCGGCGGAGCGGGGACACCGGCGAGGCGAGCGCCGGAGAGGTGGCGCCCCGGGCCGGCGCACTGCCGGGCGGCCGGGGCGCGCCGGCCGCGACCGCGCCGGGGGGCACACCGGCGGGCGCCCCGACAGGCGCGCCGTCGAGGTCGGCCGCGCCGGCGCCCGGGGCCGGCTCGGCACCCCGGGCCGCATCCGTAGGCTGGGGCACCACCGTCGGCCGCCCGCCCTGGCGGGACAGGCCTCCCATCGTCCCCGCCGACTTGGACGGGTAGTCGGACGCGGGGCGCCGCTCGGTCCGCGGCCCTCCCGAGGACCGAGCGCCACCGGTCACTCTGTGTCCGGGAATGTGTGTGGGCATGCGTTGGTCTGCGCCGTTCTGCCGAGTCATGTGCTGATAGGGAAGGCATGTGGAGCGTAGCGTGACCAACTCACTGCAAAGCGCTACCACCACTCGGTCGTCCCCCGATCCGGTGGCGTTCGCACACCGGATCCGGGCGACGGACAGCAGAACCGGATCGGCAGGTCAGCCGGGCGGATCCGACATGCGTTCCCTCTACCCAAACGTGTTCCCGGTCCCAGCGCTCACCTCCTCCGCACCACGCGCCAGTGCGCGCCGTGCCGCTCCACGTAGCCGAGCGACCCCAGCTCGTAGAGCCGTTGCAGGACTTCGTCCGGCGGGAGGCCGGACTGCCGGGCCAGCCGCTCGACCGGCGCGCCCTCCGCCGTCGCCGGTACGGCCTCCAGCACCCGGGCCACCGCCGGCTCCAGCAGGTCGCGCGGGAGCACCGGGCCGCTGCGCTGCGGCGCGAGGTCCTCCCCGATCGCCCCGATCAGCTCGGTGATCTCGGCCGCGTCGGTGACCAGGGTGGCACCGCCGCTGCGGATCAGGGCGTGCACCCCGGCGGAGAGTTCCGAGGTCACCGGGCCTGCGACGCCCATGGTGTGGCGGTTGAGGTCCCGCGCCCGTCGGGCCGTGCTCAGGGCGCCGCTGCGCACCGCCGCCTCGACCACCACCGTCCCCCGGGTGAGCGCCGCGATGACCCGGTTGCGGAGGACGAAGCGGAAGCGGTTCGGGTGCTCCCCGGGCGGGAGTTCGCTGACCAGCAGGCCCTGGACGCCGATCCGCCGGATCAGTTCGGCGTTGCCCTTGGGATAGGCCACGTCGACGCCGCAGGCGAGTACGGCGGCGGTCGTCCCACCGACCGAGAGCGCCCCGCGGTGCGCGGCCGCGTCGATCCCGTAGGCGGCTCCGGAGACGACCACCCAGCCGCGTTCGGCCAGTTGGGCGGACAGCTCCCCCGCGACGTGGGCGCCGTAGGCCGTACAGGCGCGGGAGCCCACCATCGCGACCGAGCGGAGCGCGAGCAGCCGCAGCGAGCCGGTGCCCGTCACCCAGAGCCCGATCGGACGTCCGTCACCCAGGTCGTCGAGTTGGCTGGGCCATTCCGTGTCCCCCGGAATGATGAACCGCCCACCGACGTCCCGTACCCGTTTCAGGTCCATCCGCGGGTCCAGCCCCGGGAGCCGCGCCTGGTACCCGGACAGTCGGGTGGCGTCCAGTCCCGGGTGGTCTGGCACCGTCCCGTCCCGGATCGCCTTCACCACGTCGACGGCGGGAAGTTGAGCGAGCCATCGACCGACCACCGCGTCCCCCGGCTCGCTGAGTCGGCCGAGCAGCACCCGGGCGAGGCGTTCCGGCTCGGTCTCGGTGGTGGCCCCGGGGCCGGGCCCGGCGTCGGAACCACCGGGAATTCGAGGTTGCCTCAGCAACTGGTTCATGCCTCACCCTTCTGGTTTCGCGAACGCTCGTCAGGCGTCTCGGGCTCCCCGGACAAGTCGCCGTCCGGGCTGGCGCGCTGGGCCGGGATTCCGCCGAGCCGCCCGAAGACCCGCTCGGTCAGCGGCAGTCCGTGCTCCACCCCGGTGCGCAGGACCAGGGCGGTGCGCACGTCCCGTTGGTCCGGCCGGTCGCGGCCGGCGAGGTCGGCCACCGTCCAGGCGACCCGGAGCACCCGGTCCAGGCCCCGGGCGGTCAGCAGCCCCCGCTCCAACTGCCGTGCGGCGTCGTTGAGTGCGCCGGCCGTGAGCTGCCAGCGGGTGCGCAGCTCGTGGCCCGGGACCTCCGCGTTGGTCCGCCACGGGGTGTTCGCCAGCCGGGCCGCCGCCCGCTCCCGCGCGGCCAGCACCCGGGCCGCGACGGTCTCGGTGGTCTCCGCCGTGGTGTCCCGTTCCATGAGCTCGACCCTGGTCACCGGGGCCACCTGGACCTGGAGGTCGACCCGGTCCAGCAGCGGCCCGGAGAGCCGCCCCTGGTAGCGGCTGACCATGGCGGGGGTGCACTCACAGCCCTCGCCCCGCCGCGAGTACCGGCCGCACGGACAGGGGTTGGCCGCCAGGCAGAGCAGGAAGCGGGCCGGGAGCCGCAGTGATCCGGCCGAGCGGGCGATCACCACCTCGCCCGACTCCAGCGGCTGGCGCAGCGCGTCGAGCACCCGGACCGGGAACTCCGGTGCCTCGTCCAGGAAGAGCACGCCCCGGTGGGCCAGCGAGACCGCTCCCGGTCTCGGCATACCGCTGCCGCCGCCGACGATGGCCGGCATCGTCGTGGAGTGGTGCGGGGCGCAGTAGGGCGCGGTGTCGATCAGTGGGCGCCCGGCCGGGAGCAGCCCCGCCACCGAGTGGACGGCGGTGACCTCCAGCGCCTCCTTCTGGGTCAGCGGCGGGAGCAGCGCGGGCAACCGCTCCGCCAGCATCGTCTTGCCCGCGCCCGGCGGGCCCTTCAGGTAGAGGTGGTGCCCTCCGGCCGCGGCGATCTCCAGCGCCCGTCGGGCCTCGTACTGGCCCGCCACGTCGGCCATGTCCAGCCGGGCCGCCCTGTCGTCGGGCAGGCCCCGCACGCCGGCGCTGGGCAGCATCAGGCCGGCCATCAGCGGATCGGGCCTGCCCCCGATCGGATCGGGCGGCTCCTCCGGTGCCGCCGCGCCCGTCAGGATGGCGACGAGCTGGCGCAGGCTGCGGACGCCGATCACCGTCACCCCGGGGACGAGCGAGGCCTCGGGTGCGGTCTGCTCGGCGACCACGACCCGCTGGTACCCGGCGTCGGCGGCGGCCAGCACCGACGGCAGCACCCCTCTGACCGGCCGCACCCGGCCGTCCAGCCCCAGCTCGCCGATGATCAGCAGGTCGGCGATCGCGGAGGGGTCGAGCCGTTCGGCGGCGGCCAGCACGGCGCAGGCCACCGCGAGGTCGAAGCCGCTGCCGCTCTTGGGCACCGAGGCGGGGCTGAGACCGACCGTCAGCTTCCGCTGCGGCCAGGCCTCGCCGCTGTTCACGACCGCGGCACGGACCCGGTCGCGGGCCTCGGTGAGCGCCTTGTCGGGCAGGCCGACCAGGGTGAACGCGGCCACCCCGGGCTCCAGATCGGCCTGGACCTCGACGATCACTCCGTCGACGCCG
Organism: Kitasatospora sp. NPDC058046; assembly: GCF_042885595.1. Taxonomy (NCBI): domain Bacteria; kingdom Bacillati; phylum Actinomycetota; class Actinomycetes; order Kitasatosporales; family Streptomycetaceae; genus Kitasatospora; species Kitasatospora sp. NPDC058046. The sequence continues at coordinate 65,772 of NZ_JBHVRS010000037.1, read as the reverse complement.
ACCAGCGCGACGGAACAGGTACGGGCGAAGGCCATCTCAGACCACCCCCCGCAGGTGGTCGACCAGGGCCGCACCCCGCGCCCGGTTGACCACCGCGACCAGGTCGATCCGCACCCCGCCCGGTGGGGCGGGAGGCCACTGTGGATCGGTGGGCCCCGGGTCGTAGCCGGGGCCGGCCAGCCGGGCGAAGTGGTCGGGCCAGCGCTCGGCCATCCAGCGCTCGGCCAGGCGTTGCAGCCGGGCGGCCTTGGCCCGGTCGATGGCCTCGGTGGGCTGCTGGAAACCCCGCTCGGAGCGGGTCTTCACCTCGCAGACCGCCACGGTGTCGCCGTCGAGGGCGACGATGTCCAGCTCGCCCTCGGCGCAGCGCCAGTTGAGGTCCAGGATGCGGAGCCCGGCCTCCGCGAGGCGGCGGGCGGCGACCCGCTCCCCGTACCGGCCGAGCCCGTTCCTGGTGCTGCGGTCCGGGATCGCCCGCGGGGCCTTCCCGGCTGCGGCCGTGTCCGGTACGGCCTGGTCCTGCACGACGGTGTGCTGCATGGTGACCACCTCCGCCGAGGAGGCTGCCCCAACGCGCACGGCGAGGCCCGGGAATTCCCGTTCCCTGTGGATAACTCGGACCTGTGGGCAACTCCTGTCACCCGCAGGGGTGAGAAGCCCCGTTCCCGCGAAATTCGGCTGGACAACGCGGGACGGAGTCGTCCAACGTCAGTTCCCGAAGCCGGACTCGTCCGAGGGCAGCTCCAGATCGCTCTTCGCGAGTTCCTCGATGTTCACGTCCTTGAAGGTCAGCACCCGGACCTTGCGGACGAACCGGGCCGGCCGGTACATGTCCCAGACCCACGCATCCGCCATCGACACCTCGAAGAACACCTCGCCCTGGACCGAGTGCACCTGCAGCTCGTAGTCGTTGGTGAGGTAGAACCGTCGTTCGGTCTCGATCACGTACTTGAACAGGCCGACGACGTCCCGGTACTCCCGGTAGAGCTTGAGCTCCATCTCGGTCTCGTACTTCTCGAGATCTTCGGCACTCATCCAGGCGTCCCCTCAACTTGTCACGTCCACCCATTGTGGACCACCGCACCCACGGTCAGAGCCGTACCGGATCCACCGGCGGGCCCTCGACCAGCAGCCGCTCCAGGAAGTCCGCCAGACCGACCGGATAGACCGTCTCGGCGGTCCCCCTCAGTTCCTCGACCGTCCACCAACGCGCCGCGAGCAACTGGGCGTGCTCGTCGGCGCCCATGCCCGAGTGGTCCAGCACCGTCTCCGTGGTCCGGGCCAGGTGGAACCACTGCTCCTGCTCGTAGCGCTGTCCCTGAAAGGAGAACGACACCGTGCCGTACGCCACCAAGGGCCCCAGGTCCACACCCCGCAGGCCGGTCTCCTCGGCGAGCTCCCGCTCGGCGGCCTCCCGCACGTCCTCCCCCGCCTCCAAGCCTCCCCCGGGCGTGAACCACCACGTCTCCCCCGGAGTGGCCGGGTCGGCCCCCAGGAAGAGGAGGATGCGGTCCAGCCCGTCCAGCAGCAGGATCCGCGCCGCTCTGCGGCGCCGTGCTGTCATGGCGGCGCTCCACGCTCCTTCCGTTCGCATCGGTGGCGCTACCGATCCTGCCACCCGGCGCGGTCGTCCGGGGCGATGTTCGGCAGAGCGGCCCGCGGGGCGACGGCCCCGCTCAGGAACTGCGCCCCCGGAGCCGGCGGGCCAGACCCGCCACCCCGCCCACCGCCGAGGTCACGAGGATCAGCGCCGCGCCCGCGACGGCAGCGTAGGCGGAGGGCTCCAGCGGCCCCGGCTGCGAGGCCTTCGGGCTCGCGAAGCCGTCGAAGTCCGTGACCCGGTCGAGCAGGCCCGTCCGGCCGAAGGGCAGCACGGTGGCCTCGACCCTCGCCTCGACGGCCTCGGCCGGGACGGTCCCGCCGTCCACCTCCAGGTGGGTGCGGGAGTCCAGCGAGCCCACCCGGTTGTCGCCGAGCAGGAACAGCCGGCCCTGCGGCACCGTCACGCTGAACGGCTGGCCCTGGCCGCCCTGCGTCGCGAGGTAGGGCTCGTCCACCGGCTGCCCGTCGACCGTCAGCCGGTGATCGGCCCCGCTGGTGGCGACGGTGTCCCCGCCGACCGCGACCACCCGCTTGACCATGAGTTCGCCGCCCCAGGCCTGGTCCCGGAAGACCACCACGTCGCCCCGCCCGATGTCGCCGCCGCCGACCTTGCGGGCGAGCACGGTGTCCCCGACGCGCAGCGTCGGGTGCATCGAGGCGGTGGGGATCTTGTACGGCCGGTAGTCGATCGCGATCAGCGCGAAGCCGCCGACCATCAGCACCAGCCCGAGTGCCAGGGCGACGCCCTGCAGCACCGCGGCGGGCCGACGGCCCGCACGGGCGGGCGCGGTCGGGTGGTCGGCCGTCTGCTCCACGACACTGCTCATCGACACCGTCCACCTCTGGCCGACCGGAGAACATCACTGGCACGCCGGAGGCTCGGGCGGAAAAGCCGGCGGGCCGTGGCACGTCCGAGCAGATTACTCGTCGGTACCACGGCCCGCGCAAGAGCCGGGGCCAACCCGGCGGAACACGATCCGGTGGAGCTCAGGACTCCTTGCGGCTCTCCGCCCGGCCACGCACCCGCCGCACCAGCGGGAGCAGGGCGACGGCCCCCACCGCACCGGCCACGGGGGGCGCCATCGGCGCGGCCGCCGCCAGGCCCTTCTGGTCGAAGGTGTCCGGCACCGGCAGCGTCGACCAGTGGCCGACCGGCCAGGCCACCACGAAGGCACGCCCGATCACGTTGTCCACCGGGACGGTGCCGCCGCCCGGCTGGTCCATGTGGAAACGGGAGTCCAGCGAGTTGGCGCGGTGGTCGCCCATGACCCAGATCCGGTCCTTGGGCACCTTGACCGGGCCGAAGGGGTGGTCGCCGCACGGGGTGTTGCCCTGGTAGACGTACGGCTCGTTGAGCGCGACGCCGTTGACCTTGACCGGCCCCTCGCCCTCGCACTCGACGGTGTCCCCGCCGACCGCGATGACCCGCTTGATCAGGTCCTTCTCGTTGGCGGAGGGCATCAGGCCGACGAAGCTGAGCACGTCCTGCACACCGCGGAGGAAGGAGTTGCTGCTCTGCTGGGTCGGCTCGTCGCTCAGCCAGCCGCCCGGGTCGTGGAACACCACGACCTCACCGCGCTCGGGTTCGGCCCCGAACCACGGGGTCAGCTTGTCGACCAGGACGCGGTCGCCGACCTGCAGCGTGTTCTGCATCGATTCCGACGGAATGGAGAACGCCTGGACGAAGAACGTCTTGATCACCAGCGCGAGGATGAGCGCGATGCCGACCAGGATCGGCAGTTCCTTCCAGAACGAGCGCTGCTTGCGCGGCTTGGACGGAGCCTCCGACTCCGAGCCGTCCGCGGGCTCGGCCTCCGCGTGCTGGGAGCCCGGGGCGTCCTCCGATCCGGCACCGCCCTGCCCGTCGGCGGTCTGCGCCGCCGCGTCCTCGACCGAGGCCGAGGAGGCCGCGGACTCGGTGGACCGGTCCGCCCGACGGCCTGGGCCCTCGGGCTCTCCGGCGCCTGATCGGGCGCCGATCACCAAATCCCCCACAACGTCTCCTCCCTGCTGTGCGGACGCCCGCGCGCCCGCGCTCAGAGTGCCGCACAGCGGGCACCACGCTCACCACGACCATGAACGCCTCAGGGCTGCCCACCGCGGACTCCCCTGACACCAGCACAGCCTCGGCCCGCGACCGGGACCACTCCCGGCCGCACCTGCACTTCTCTATCACTCCAAGGCATCCGGCTCGCGGTCCCACACGCGAGGCCCGTCCGGTCGGCGGCCGGTGCGGCTCACTCCGGAGGCCGCCCCGACCGGCGAACGACGAGCGGAAGGATGCCCAACACCCCCATAACGAGCGGCGGTTCCGCAGGAACCGGCCCAACGCCCACCGATCCCGCGGCAGTTCCGCCGGCCTGCGGCATCCGGGCGAGAGAGGAGAGTGAACCGGGCGCATCGAGTTGATGGAAGCGGTCCAGCGGCCAGGCGGTCACGAACGCGCGACCGACCACGCCGCTCAGCGGGATCGTCCCCTGTCCCGGATTGCCCATATGGAAACGGGAGTCGGCGGAGACGTCCCGGTGGTCACCCATGACCCACAGCCGCCCCTGCGGCACCTGGATCCTGAAGGCCTGCCGGGACGGCGGGTTGCCGGGCGCGAGGTAGGACTCCTCCACCGGGTGGCCGTTGACGCTGAGGCGCCCCTGCGCGTCGCAGCACTCGACGGTGTCCCCGCCGACGCCGATCACCCGCTTGATCAGGTCCTGCTCGTTGTCGGAGGGCAGCAGTCCGACGAAGGTCAGCACCTGCTTGGCCGCACCCAGCACCGGGCCGTCCTCGGACGGCTTGCGGTCGCGCTCCAGCCAACCACCCGGGTCCTTGAACACCACGATGTCGCCGCGCTGCGGCTCACTGCCGAACCAGGGGGTCAGCTTGTCCACCAGTACCCGGTCCCCGATCAGGATGGTCTGCTCCATCGAACCCGAGGGGATCACGAACACCTGGACCAGGAAGGTCTTCATCACCAGCGCCACCAGCAGGGCCACCAGGACGATCATGGGCACTTCGCGGACCAGCGAGCGCTTGCGCCGACGGGCGGCCTTGCGGGCACTGCGACGGCGCTCGGCCCGGCCGCGCGCCGACGGGGCCCCTGCCGGTCCACGGCCTGCCGCGCCGTCCTCCCCCGGTCCACCGCGCACCGGACCGGCCGAAGCCGGACCCCCTGCGGCCGGTCCCCCCGCAGTCGGGCCAGTCGGGCCTCCGGCGGCCGGGCGGTCGTCGAGCCGCCCCCTACCCCTGGTCCCCATGACCGCCTGTCCCCGCAGTCGCGGCGAAGGCCGCGGGCCGGTCCAGGCTGGTCCAGCGCGAGAACGGGTAGACCACCCAGTCCGCCCGGCCGATCACCTTCTTCTCGGGCACGAAGCCGCCACCGGGATCGCCGAGGTGGTCGCGGGAGTCCCGGGAGGCGCTGCGGTGGTCGCCCATCACCCACAGCTTGCCGGCCGGCACGACGATGTCGAAGGCCACGCTCGACGGGTCGTCGCCCGGGGACAGGTAGGAGGTCTCGTCGATCGGCACGCCGTTGACGGTGATCGGCGCGCCCGGCCCGGTGCTGGTCACCCGGTCCCCGCCGACGCCGATCACGCGCTTGACGTAGACGGTGTCCCCGGCCGGGGCCAGCCCGAGGTCCTGGGCGAACGAGCGCAGGCCGTCCCAGAACGTGGGCGGCTTCGCCGACTCGCGGAGGAAGGAGCCCCTCCCGTCGAAGACCACGACGTCGCCCCGCTGGGGATGGCCGCCGAAGGCGTAGGCGAGCTGGTACGCGACCAGCCGGTCGCCGGGGCGCAGGGTCTCCTCCATCGACCCGGAGGGCACCGAGAAGGGACGCGCGACGAAGGCGTTCACCAGCAGCAGGGCTGTCAGGCAGATCCCGACCAACAGCAGCAGGTCCCGCGAACGCGAGCGCCCGGGCTCCTCATCCTGCTCCGACTCGTCCGACTGGTCCGAGCCGTCGCCGCCGGAGCCGCCGGTCTGCTCCGGGCCCTCGGCCTGCTCCAGTACCTCAGCGTGCTCCGGCCCGTCGGCGCGCTCCGCGCCGACGACGCCACCCCCGGAAACGACCGCGGACCGCGACAGTGAGTCCGCACCGGTGGGTGCGGGACTGCCGTCGCGGTCCGCGGATGGTTCGTGCGTGCTCATCGGGGGGTGAGCTTACCTTGCGGCCACTCGGCCCCCTCAGAGCGTTCCGATCCCCCGGCGAGGCCGGGGGCCGGTGGATCAGCGGTCGCGCTTCTCCTTGATCTTCGCGGCCTTGCCGCGGAGGTCACGCAGGTAGTACAGCTTGGCGCGGCGAACCGCACCGCGGGTCACGACCTCGATCTTCTCGACGACCGGGGTGTGCACCGGGAAGGTGCGCTCCACGCCGACGTTGAAGCTGACCTTGCGAACGGTGAAGGTCTCACCGATGCCGGCGCCGTGGCGGCGGATGACGACGCCCTGGAAGACCTGGACACGGGAGCGGTTGCCCTCGATGACCCGGACGTGAACCTTCAGGGTGTCACCGGCGCGGAAGGCCGGGATGTCGCTACGCAGCGAGGCCGCGTCGACAGCAGCGAGCTTGTTGCTCATGTTGCTCTCCATCGCAGGCGCCACGGGCCGCCCACGGAAAATCGTCACAATGGGGTTCGCTGCGGGCCGCATCGGCTGACGGCGATCCCCCCGTGGCGAGGGCGCCGGTCCACGTGTCCCCTACAGGAGGGAACCAGCGACAGACAGCAGCCGCCTATTCTTCCACATCAACGGCCGTGGACCGAAATCGGCCGAGCCGCTCGTCCCAGGCCAGGCCGAGGATGCTCAGCGCCTCGCGCTCCTTCTTGTCGAAGGCGCCGTACTGCCAGCGCTCGACCAGGTCGGGCCGGTTCGCCAGGGTCCGGGCGAAGGCCTGCTCGCGGCGCCAGCGGGCGATCTTGCCGTGGTTGCCGCTGAGCAGCACGTCCGGCACCGTACGGCCGCGCCACTCGGCGGGCTTGGTGTAGACCGGGCCCTCCAGCAGGTCGGCCATCGCGCCCGGCGCGAAGGAGTCGTCGCGGTGGGACTCGGCATTGCCGAGCACTCCGGGCAGCAGTCGGGCGATCGCCTCGACCATCACCAGCACGGCGACCTCGCCGCCGGCCAGCACGTAGTCGCCGATCGAGGCCTCGACCACCGGCATCCGGGTGGCGGCTTCCTCGATCACCCGGCGGTCGATGCCCTCGTACCGGGCGGGGGTGAAGGCCAGCCAGGGGCGCCCGGCCAGTTCCTGGGCGAGCTCCTGGGTGAACGGGCGCCCGCTCGGGGTCGGCACGACCAGGGTGGGCACCTGGCCCTCGGGGCCGCCGGCGACCACCGCGTCCAGCGCCTCGCCCCACGGCTCGGGCTTCATCACCATGCCGGGGCCGCCGCCGTACGGGCTGTCGTCGACCGTGCGGTGCACGTCGTGGGTCCATCCGCGCAGGTCGTGGACGTGCACGTCCAGCTGCCCGCGGGCGCGGGCCTTGCCGACCAGCGAGACGTCCAGCGGCTCCAGGTACTCCGGGAAGATCGTGACGACGTCGATCCGCATGCCGCTCTGCACCCCGCCGGACACCGCGCCGCCGGGCGCCGCATCGGCGCCGACCCCGACACCGACCTCGGCGCCGACCTCGACACCCGCCCCGGCGCGCTCCTCGACGGTCACTCCGACTCCTCCGAGTCCTCGCCGCGCTCGGCCGAGGAGGTCCCCGCGACCTCGGCCTGCTCCATGTCGATCAGCCCGGGCGGCGGGGTGATCACGGCGCGCTGGTTCTCCAGGTCGATGGTCGGCACGATCTGGCTGACGAAGGGCACCAGCACCTCCGTCCCGTCGGCCTTCTTGACCGTGAGCAGGTCCTGGTAGGGCAGGTGGACGATCTCGGTCAGCTCGCCGACCGGGGTGCCGTCCAGCAGCACCACGTCCAGGCCGATCAGCTGGTGGTCGTAGTACTCCTCCGGGTCCTCGGGGCTCTCCTCCGGGTCGACCTCGGAGATGAGCACGGTGCCACGGAGGGCCTCGGCCGCGTTGCGGTCCTTGACGCCGGCGAAGCGCAGCAGCAGTCGGCCGCTGTGCACCCGGCCGGACTCGACGGTCAGCGGTCCGGTCGACGCGGGGTCGGTGAGCAGGACGGCACCGGGGCCGAGCCGGAGTTCCGGCTCGTCGGTGCGGACCTCGACACTGACGTCCCCCCTGATGCCGTGGGCACGGCCGATCTTGCCGACGACGAGCTGCACGGTGATCGTTCTCCTGGAGTTCCTGAGCCGCAACGAAAAGCGACGGGCTGCGAAGCGACGGACTGCTAAGCCATGAAGCGACGGAAATGCTGACGGAAATGCGAAAGGCCGACCGGGACGACATGCGTCCCGGTCGGCCTCACAAGCCCTGACGGCTGAACGAGCAGCGGCGTCAGCGAATGTTGTCCACGTCGACCAGGTCGACCCGGACGTTGCGACCGCCGAGGGCGCCGACCACGGTGCGCAGAGCGCGCGCCGTACGGCCGCCCCGGCCGATCACCTTGCCGAGGTCATCGGGGTGCACTCGCACCTCGATGGTGTTCCCCCGACGCAGGTTGCGCGAGCGCACCTGCACCTCGTCGGGGTGCTCGACGATGCCCTTCACCAGGTGGTCGAGGGCGTCCTCGATCACGATCAGGCCTCGGCGGCGGCGTCGGACTCGGCCTCGGCCTTGTCCGACTTCTTGGCCTTCGGGGTGATGGCGACACCGGTGGTGGCGTCCTCGAAGCCGGCGACGGCCTTCGCGAACAGGTGCGAGAAGTCCTCGACCTTCGGCTCGGCAACGAGCAGCGGAGCCGGAGCCGGCAGGCCCTTGAACTTCTGCCAGTCGCCGGTCAGCTTCAGGATGGCGAGCACCGGCTCGGTCGGCTGGGCGCCGACGGACAGCCAGTACTGGGCGCGGTCGCTGTCGACCTCGATCTTCGAGGGGTTGTAGGTCGGCTGGTAGATGCCGATCTCCTCGATCGCGCGACCGTCACGCTTGGTGCGGGCGTCGGCGACGACGATGCGGTAGTGCGGGGAGCGAATCTTGCCGAGACGCTTCAGCTTGATCTTGACTGCCACGGGAGTGGATTCTCCTGGTGTTGACGTGGGTGAGCGGGCTCGCCGTCGCGTGGGGTTGCGGGGCGGACCGTTCAAGGGACACGCCAGCCGTAGGAGAGAGGGGTCCTGCTCGGCTGCCGAGTACTCAGCTGTCCATTCTGCCACATCGGCGAGAACCGCCTGTACGCGGGACCGGGCACCCGGTCAGGGCTCGACCGGGAGCCCCCGCTCCCGGTCCAACCCGAAGACATCACCGCTGTCCTGCTGTACCGCTCGTTCCGTACTGCTCGTACGGCCTGTACCGCCTGGTACTGCTACCGCCTGTCACCGCTCACTCGGCGCTGCCGCCGCTGCCGGTACCGCCGGCCCCGCGTGCACCGCCCGTACCGCTCCACTCCGCTCCGCGCCGCCCATCCGGCCGGACCGCTGCCCGCACAGCAGCCCGTCGGGACGTCGACCGCTCAAGCGACGTGAGCGGCGTGAGCGACTTAAGCGATCTTGAACGGCTGCTGGCACGCGCCGCAGACGATGGACGCCTGCGCGAGCACCGAGGGAACGACCCGGACGTTGCGCCCGCACCCGCAGACCGCCTTGACCCGCACGCCGCCCCCGGAGGAGCCGTGCCGGGCCGCCGGGCCGCGGAAGGCGCGCGTCGCGCCGTCGCCGGCCACCGCCTCCTGGTGCGCCCCGAGGGCACGGTCCAGGCGTTCGATGGTCTCGGCGTACCGCTCCTGGGTCTCCTTGAGCATGGTCACCTGGGAGAAGCCGCTGCTCGCGTGCGGCTCGACCGGGTGCGCCAGGCCCAGCTCGGAAGCGAGCATCAGGAAGCGCCGGTTGTGGTAGCGGCCGGCGCGCGAGGTGTCCCGGATGTCCCGGGCCGCGGCCAGACCGTGGGCGGCCTCGTGGAGGAGGCGCTCGAAACCGAGCCGCGTCCCGCAGGCCGAGGAGGACTCGCCGATCAGGGCCTCGGGCGAGGCCAGATCGGGAAGGTCCTGGTGGTAGGCCTGGATGTCACTCCAGGCGGCGGCCAGTTCGGCCGCGAGAACGAGGGGCTGTGTCGTGCTCACGCTAGACCAACGATGGAGTGCGAGCCGATGTTCCGCATGTTCTCGTTCCCGGGGAATTCACAGGGAACTCCCAGGAATGCGAGGCCGCGCGCGAATTGCGCGTTCCGGATCTGACGCAAGACCAACCCCCTGCCGGTTTGGGCCCGTCGCAACGTCGGCGGGCCTGATGAATTCCGTCCGGGGGGCGGGCTGTCGCCACCCAGGACGTACGGCCCGTGGGCCTGCCGGATTGACAGGGCCACGGGCCGTACACCGTACCGCTATTCGGTTAATACCGGGAGTTGACCGGCCAGTAGGGATGTCCCCCGCGGGGACGCACCGGAACAGTTACCGGATTCTTACCCATCCGCATTCCGGGCAAATGTCGCCGGTGCCGGTCATTACCCGTGGGCGACCGGCGTCCGGCGGACATCCACCGGACATCCACCGAACACCGAACGGATGTCAGTACGCCCGGGCGACGAGCGCGACATTGCCTTCCTGGTCGTCCGCCAGCGGCACCGAGCCGTCGGCCGCGACGATGCAGCGGACCGTGACGCCCTGCTCGGCCAGCTTGGCCTCGCCCTCCGCGCCGAGGTCGGCCCAGGAGATCCGGCCCCAGCCGGTCGCGGCGGCCTCGATGGCCTCGTCGATGGTCTTGACGTCGACCGTGCGGGACTCGCGGCGCTCGCGGGACTGGCGCAGCAGCAGCGCCTGGTCCTCCTCCAGCACGCCCGGGAGCAGCGCGGCCAGGGCGTCGATGGAGACCGGCTCCTTGCCGCCCGGGATGCGGCGGGCCAGCATCGCGGTGCCGTTCTCCAGGTCGCGCGGGCCGACCTCGATGCGCAGCGGAACGCCCTTGAGCTCCCAGTCGACGGCACGGCGACCGAACGGGGTGTCGGTGCGGTCGTCGACCACGACCCGGATGCCGACAGCCTCCAGCTGGGCGCCGATCTCGCGGACCTTGGCGATGACCGCGTCGTCGCCCTTGATCGCGAGCACGACGGCCTGGACGGCGGCCAGGCGCGGGGGCACCCGCAGGCCGTTGTCGTCGCCGTGGGACATGATCAGGCCGCCGACCATGCGGGTCGAGACGCCCCAGGAGGTCTGCCAGACGTACTCGCGCTCGGCGCCCTGCAGCTGGTACGTGGTGTTGAACGCCTTGGCGAAGTTCTGGCCCAGCTCGTGGCTGGTGCCCATCTGCAGCGCCTTGCCGTCGCCCATCATGCCCTCGAGGGTGAGGGTGTTGATGGCGCCGGCGAAGCGCTCCTTGGCGGTCTTGCGGCCGAGCACGACGTCGATGCCGAGCACGTTCGTCATGAAGTCGCCGTAGACCTGGGTGTGGATCATCGAGGCGTACTCGCGGGCGTCCTGGTAGGTGGCGTGGGCGGTGTGGCCCTCCTGCCAGAGGAACTCGGTGGTGCGCAGGAAGACGCGCGGGCGGAGCTCCCAACGGACCACGTTGGCCCACTGGTTGATCAGCAGGGGCAGGTCGCGGTGGCTCTGCACCCACTTCGAGAAGTACTCGTTGATGATCGTCTCGGAGGTCGGCCGGACGACGACCGGCTCCTCCAGCTGCTTGCCGCCGCCGTGGGTGACCACCGCGAGCTCGGGGGCGAAGCCCTCGACGTGCTCGGCCTCCTTGGTCAGGTAGGACTGCGGGATGAACATCGGGAAGTAGGCGTTCTGCGCGCCGGCCTTCTTGATCCGCGCGTCCATCTCCTGCTGCATCCGCTCCCACAGGCCGTAGCCGTACGGTCGGATGACCATGGTGCCGCGCACCGGACCGTTGTCGGCCAGCTCGGCCTTGTTGATGAGGTCCTGGTACCAGCGCGGGAAGTCTTCCGCCTGAGGGGTGAGAACGGGTGCCTTAGCCATGGGGCGAATGGTACGGGGCCCGGGGCCCCGGTTTCGAATCGGTATCACCGGGCGGGGGCGCACCACCGCGACACGCGCGCACCACCCTGCACCCCTCTGGACGCCGGGCCCGACCCGCTGTTCGCTGGTGTGGGGCGGGACTTTGGGGGAGCCGTAGCAGCGCACCGAAGGACCGGATGGGAGGCCGCCATGGCTTCAGCTCGCACGACCGGCACGACCGGCACGACCGCACGACCGACGGGCGCACGCCCGCACCACCCGCGGACCGGGACGGCCCGCCCCGCGCGGGCGCGCGACTGGGCGGAGATCCAGGAACGCATGCTGGTGCCGCTCTACGAAGCGGTCTACGACCGGCTGGAGGTCGGCCCGGCGAGCAGCGTGCTGGGCCTGGGCTGCCGCTCCGGGCTGGCCCTGCTGCTCGCGGCCGGCCGGGGCGCCCAGGTCGCCGGGCAGGAGCCGCGGGACGAGCTGCGCGAGCTGGCCCACGACCGCCGGCTGCGGGTGTGCGCGGGGCCCCGGACGTCGGCGGCCGTCGCCCGCTCGGCCCATTCGCTGGTGACGGTTTTCGAGCAGCTACCCGGGGCCGCCGACGCCGGGCCGGTGGTCGCCGAGGCCGCCCGGCTCACCCTCCCGGGCGGGCACGTGGTGCTGGCCGCCTGGGGCCCGCCGGAGCGCTGCGAGAGCGCCCCGGTGCTGGACGTGGCCCGGCGGATGGCGGGCCGGACCACCGCGCGCGACCCGTTCGAGCTGAGCGCGCCCGGCGCGCTGGAGGACCTGCTGGCCCCGGCCGGCCTGCGTCCGGCCGGCAGCGGCCGGGTGAGCTGCCCGTTCGCCTACGCCGACCTCGACAGCGCGGTGCGCGGGCTGCTCTCCACCGGCCTGTTCGAGCCGGCCGAGGAGTTCTCCGGGGCCTCGCTGGTGGCCAAGGAGCTGGAGGAGGTGCTCCAGCCGTACCTGCGCGCGGACGGCTCGGTACGGATGGAGAACCTGTTCCGCTACCTGGTCGCCGAACGGTCGCGCTAGGCGGGACGAGGAGGGGCGAGGAGGGGCGAGGAGTCCGCAGGGGGGACGAAAAACCGGGGGCGCCCGCCACCATGGCGAGCGCCCCCGGCCCCCGGCTTCACGCCCGGTCGATCGACTTCCCGTCGGCCCCGTCGGACCCACCAGGCCTGCCAGACCCGCCGGCAGGCCCGTCGGAACCCTCGGAGCCCTCCCGCGGCACCCCCGCCGCGCGGTACGCCGCCGCCTCGTCCAGCGTCTCCGCCTCCAGCAGCGCCGCCGCCAGCGCGTCCAGCCGGTGCCGCTGCTCGGTCAGGATCCGCACCGCGTCGTCGTAGCACTCGGAGACGATCCGCCGCGCCTCCTCGTCCACCGCGTCCAGGGTGGTCGGCGCGGCGGAGAGCCCGTACGCGCCCTGCGGGTCGGAGGGCACCGCGGTGAGCCGGCCGACCCGCTCGCTCATCCCCCAGCGTCCGGCCATCCCGCGGGCGATGTTGGTGACCTGTTCCAGGTCGCTCTCCGCACCGGTGGTGATCACCCCGTAGACCACCTGCTCGGCCGCCATGCCGCCGAGCGCGCCGATGATCCGGCCGCGCAGGTACGGCTCGGTGTACGAGTAGCGGTCGTTCTCCGGGGTGGAGAGGGTGACGCCGAGCGCCCGGCCGCGCGGCACGATGGTGATCTTGCGGACCGGGTCCGCGCCGGGCTGGAGCATGCCCAGCAGCGCGTGCCCGCTCTCGTGGTATGCCGTCCGCTCGCGCTCCTCCTGCGGCATCACCAGCGGCCGCACCGCGCCGAGCTGGACCTTCTCCAGCGCGTCCGAGAGGTCCCGCTCGTTGACCGCGTCCTGCTTGCGCTTGACGGCCAGCAGCGCGGCCTCGTTGACCAGGTTGGCGAGTTCGGCGCCGGTCATCCCCGGCGTGACCTTGGCCAGCTGGTTGAGGTCGGTGTCGCCCGCCAGCGGGACGCTGCGGCTGTGGATGCGCAGGATCGCCGCGCGGCCCTCCCGGTCGGGCGGGCTGACGGTGATCCGCCGGTCGAAGCGGCCGGGGCGCAGCAGGGCCGGGTCGAGCACGTCCGCCCGGTTGGTCGCGGCGATCACGATGACGCCCTCGGAGCCGCTGAAGCCGTCCATCTCGGTGAGGATCTGGTTGAGGGTCTGCTCGCGCTCGTCGTGCCCGCCCATGCCGCCGCCGGCGCCGCGCTGGCGGCCGATGGTGTCGATCTCGTCGATGAAGATGATCGCCGGGGCGACCTTGCGGGCTTCGGCGAACAGCTCGCGGACCCGGCTGGCGCCGACGCCGACGATCATCTCGATGAACTCGGAGGCGGAGGCGGAGAAGAACGGCACGTTCGCCTCGCCGGCCACGGCCCGGGCCAGCAGGGTCTTGCCGGTTCCGGGCGGGCCGCTCAGCAGCACGCCGCGCGGCATCTTGGCGCCGAGCCTGCGGTACCGCTCGGGGTTCTTCAAGTAGTCGACGACCTCGGTGAGTTCGGCCTCGACCTCGTCGATGCCGGCCACGTCGGCGAAGGTGGTGCGCTTGCCCTCCTCTGCGGTGACCGGCTTCGGCGGGGCCTTGCGGCCGAGCGGTCCGCCGCCGAGCCCGCCGGCCATCCGGCGGGCGAGCAGCACCCAGATGAAGATCAGCAGCAGCATCGGGGCGAGCGAGATCAGCAGGTTGGTGAGGAAGCTGCGCTGCTGGACCGGCGAGGTGGCGGTGACCTCGACGCCCTGCTGCTGCAGGGTGGTCCAGAGGTTGTCGCCCGCGAAGGAGGGCCGCTGGGTGTCGAACTCGGTGTAGTCGCCCTTGCCGCCGTCCGGCTTGGGCTGGGCGCTCTTGAGGGTGCCCTCGATCGCGTCGCCCTTGGCGTAGATCTTGGTGATGTTGCCCTTGTTCAGCTGGTTGTTGAACTCGGTGTACGAGATCGTGGTGGCACCGGCGGGGCCGAAGAAGGACAGCAGCAGGTCCGAGATCAGGAACACCACGAGGGCGGTGAGGGCGAGGCCCACCCAGCCGCCGGGCATCCGGCGCTTGGGCGGCGGCGGGGGCGGGGCGCCCTCCGAACGCCAGGGCTGGTCGGGGGTCTGACGTGGCGGCACGGGTTCGGTCACCCATCGGACAATACGGACAGGTGCTCGGGCGGGCCAATCGCAACGCCGCGCCCGGACCGCCGGACGGCCGCGCCGACCCCTCCCACCAGCGACTATGCGGCTGCGCCCGGCCACTCCTCGGCGGTCAGCGCGAACCGCTCGTGGTCGCGCCAGTCGCCCTGGAGGAACAGCATCCGCGGGGTGAAGCCCTCGTGCCGGAAGCCCAGCCGCTTGGCCATCGCGATCGAGCGCTCGTTCTCCGGCTGCACGTTGATCTCCAGCCGGTGCAGCCCGAGCCCGTCGGCGGTCTGCGGGGCGAAGCAGCGGTCCACGACCAGCCGCATGCCCTCGGTCATCCGCCCGGTGCCGTTGAACGGGACGTACGAGTCGTAGCCCAGCGAGGCGTTGCAGAACCGGCCCATCACGATGTTGGCGACGTTCACCTTGCCGACCAGTCCGCCGGTCTCCCGGTCGACGATCAGGAAGGTGCGCAGCCCGGACCCCTGGCGCTTCAGCAGGTCGGGCAGCCCGTCCGGCTCGACCGGGTTCCACCGTCCGATGTGTTCGGCGGACCGCCGGACCGCTTCGGCGTACCCGGCCGTGTCGTCGGCCCTCGGGGCCCTGATCATCACTCGCATGCCCCCCATCATCGGACACGCGATCGGCCCGCCGCCCGGAAACACCGGACGACGGGCCGACGGGAGCCGGTCGGAGGACTACAGCAGGTCCTTGAACTCCTTGGGCAGCTCGAAGTCGGCCGGGCCCTTGCCCGCGCCGAGGCCGAACGCGCCGCCGTCCGCCGGGCCCTGGCCGGCGCCCGGGCCGAGCGCGCGGCGCTCGGCGGCCGCGGCCTCCTCCTGGGCGCGCTTCAGCGGGTTGCCGCTCTTGCGCTTGCCCTTGGCCTGCGGGGCCTTCTTGCCGGACTTCTTGGCGCCGCCGCCCATGCCCGGGATCCCCGGCATGCCGGGCATGCCCTTGCCGGAGGCCATCGCGGACATCATCTTGCGGGCCTCGAAGAACCGCTCGACCAGGTTCTTCACCTCGCCGACCTGGACACCGGAGCCCTTGGCGATGCGGGCCCGGCGGGAGCCGTTGATCAGCTCCGGCTCGGCCCGCTCGGCCGGGGTCATCGACTTGATGATCGCGCCGACCCGGTTGACGTCCTTGTCGTCGATGTTGTTGATCTGATCCCGGATCTGGCCCATGCCGGGCAGCATGCCGAGCAGCTTGGAGATCGAGCCCATCTTCTGGACCTGCTCCAGCTGGGACAGGAAGTCGTCCAGGGTGAACTGCTTCGGACCGCCGCGCAGCTTGGCGGCGATCTTCTCCGCCTCCTCCTGCGAGAAGGTCTGCTCGGCCTTCTCGATCAGCGAGAGGACGTCACCCATGCCGAGGATGCGCGAGGCCATCCGGTCCGGGTGGAAGGCGTCGAAGTCGTCGACCTTCTCGCCGTTGGAGGCGAACATGATCTGCCGGCCGGTGACGTGCGCGACCGACAGGGCGGCACCGCCGCGGGCGTCGCCGTCGAGCTTGGAGAGCACCACGCCGGTGAAGTCGACGCCGTCGAGGAAGGCCTGCGCGGTGGTGACCGCGTCCTGGCCGATCATCGCGTCGACGACGAACAGGACCTCGTCCGGGTTCACCGCGGCGCGGATGTCGGCGGCCTGCTGCATCAGCTCGGCGTCGATGCCCAGGCGGCCTGCGGTGTCGACGACGACGACGTCGTACTGCTTCTGCTTGGCGTACTCGATCGAGTCCTTGGCCACCTGCACCGGGTCGCCGACGCCGTTGCCCGGCTGCGGGCCGTAGAAGGCCACGCCGGCGCGCTCGGCGACCACCTGGAGCTGGTTGACCGCGTTGGGGCGCTGGAGGTCGCAGGCGACCAGCAGCGGGGTGTGCTTCTGCTTCTTCAGCCAGTGGCCGAGCTTGCCCGCCAGGGTGGTCTTACCGGCACCCTGGAGACCGGCCAGCATGATCACCGTCGGGCCGCTCTTGGCGAACCGCACCCGTCGGGTCTCGCCACCGAGGATGGAGATGAGCTCCTCGTTGACGATCTTGATGATCTGCTGCGCCGGGTTCAGCGCACCGGAGACCTCGACGCCGAGCGCCCGCTCCTTGACCTGCTTGATGAAGGCCCGGACGACCGGCAGCGCGACGTCCGCCTCCAGCAGCGCGATGCGGATCTCGCGGGCGGTGGCGTCGATGTCCGCCTCGCTCAGGCGGCCCTTGCCCCGGAGGTTCTTGAACGTCGCTGCGAGGCGATCGGAAAGGGTGTCGAACACGTCGTCGCGGGTCCTCTGCGGCATCGGAATCGGTACGGTCGTCGCCCCCCAGGGTATCCGGCCGCCCCGGGTACGGTCTCCACCCCTGCTCCCGAAGCTCTTCCACCCCCGTTCCGGGCACTCCTCCGCCCTCGCCGCCGAGGCCCGACGGCCCCCGCCGCCGGAGCCCTCCGGGGCGCGTCAGCCCAGTGCGGCCCGGACCGCCGCCGCCACCTCGCCGGCCCGCCGGGCGGTCAGCGGACGGCCCGCCCCGTCGGTCAGGTAGAACGAGTCGACGGCCTCCGCGCCCAGCGTGGAGACGTGCGCGGTGCGCACCCGCACGCCCGCCCCGTCCAGCGCCCGGCCGATCCGGTGCAGCAGCCCGGGGGCGTCGTGCGCGCGGACCTCCAGCACGGTCGCGGTCGCCGAGGCCACCGCGGGCGCCACGGCGACCAGCGGCGGCGGGGTGGGGATGCCCCGGCGGCGCGGGGCCGCGGCGTCCCGCTCGGCGAGGCGGCGGGTGACGTCCAGCGAGCCGTCCAGCGCCCGGCGCAGGTCGGCCCGCAGCCGGGCCGCCTCCGGCAGCTCGCCGTACTCGGCCGCCACCCGCCAGGACAGCAGCAGCACCGGCCCGGCGCCCACCGGGTCCAGCTCGCGCAGCCCGGCCGAGCGGACGGCCAGCCGGTGCAGCGCGAGCACCCCGGCGGCGGTGCCGAGCAGCCCGGGCCGGTCCGGGACGGCCAGGTTCAGCTCGACGCCCATCGGCTCGGCACCCGGCTCCGCCCCCTCGGAGCGGGCCCGCAGCGACAGCGCCGGCTGGCCGGTCCGGGCGGCCTCGACCGCGAGCCGCTCCTGCTCGGCGGTCGGCGCGCCCTCCGCCGGCGGGGTGCCCGCCCCGGCCAGCCGGTCCGCCGCCCGGGCCACCAGGCCGTCCACCAGCGAGGCCCGCCAGCCGCTCCACGCGGCCGGGCCGGTGGCCAGCGCGTCCGCCTCGGTGAGCGCGTGCAGCAGCTCCAGCTCGGGCAGGGTGGCGACCACCTTGGTGACCGCCTCGACGGTGGCCGGGTCGTCCGGATCGCGCCGGGTCGCGGTGTCCACCAGCATCAGGTGGTGGCGGACCAGCACCGCCAGGGTCTCGGTGTCCTCGGGGCCGAAGCCCATCCGGGCGCCGAGGTCGCGGACGATCACCTCGCCGGCCTCGCTGTGGTCCCCCGGCCAGCCCTTGCCGATGTCGTGCAGCAGCGCGGCGACCAGCAGCAGGTCCGGGCGGGCCACCCGGCGGGTCATCGCGGCGGCCCGCACCGCCGTCTCCACCAGGTGCCGGTCCACCGTCCAGCGGTGCACCGCGTTGCGCTGCGGACGGCAGCGCACCCGCTCCCAGTCCGGGATCAGCCGGCGGACCAGCCCCTCCGCCTCCAGCGCCTCCCACACCGGGACGGCCGACTCCCCCGCGCCCAGCAGGGTGACCAGCTGCTCGCGCGCCTCGTCCGGCCAGGGCACCGGCAGCGGGCGGCACTCGGCGGCCAGCCGGCGCACCGTGGCGTACGAGACGGTCAGCCCGTTCTGCGCGGCGGCGGCCGCGGCGCGCAGCGGCAGCACCGGGTCGGCGGCCGGGCGGGCGCCCTGGGCGAGCACGGCCTCGCCGTCCTGCTCGACCACGCCCTCGGCGAGCGGCCGCCGCTCGACCGCGCCCCGGGCCACCGCGCCGGAGCCGCGTCCGGAGCCGGCGAACGGGATGCCCAGCCGGCGCACCCGCCGGCCGCGGCCGCCGCGGGCCGCGAGCACCCGGTCCACCGCCCGCCAGGTGACGTCGCCCGCGTACGCGACGGTGCGGGCGGCCTCGTAGACCCGGCGCAGCAGGGTGTCGGCGTCCAGCACCCCGAGCCGCTCGGCGACCTGGTCCTGGTCCTGGAGGCCGAGCCGGTCGGTGGCCCGGCCGGTGACCAGGTGCAGGGCGTCCCGCACGTCGGCCAGCCACCGCGCGGCGTCGTCCAGGCCGTCCCGGGGCGCGTCGGCCAGCCAGCTGGCGGCGATCGCGTCCAGCGCCACGACGTCGCGCAGGCCGCCGCGGGCCTCCTTGAGGTCGGGCTCCAGCAGGAAGGACAGCTCACCCTGCCGTTCGGCCCGCTCGCGGCCCAGCTCGCGCAGCTCGGGCAGGCGCGCGGGGGCGCTCGCGCGCCAGTCGGTGAGCACCGCGGCGCGCAGCGCGTCGGTGAGCGCCCGGTCCCCGGCGAGGTGCCGGGCGTCCAGCAGGCCGAGCTGGGCCTTGAGGTCGGCGGCGGCGACCGCGCGGGCCTCCGCGACGGTGCGCACCGCGTGGTCGAGCCTGGCGCCCGAGTCCCAGACCGGGTACCAGATCCGCTCGGGCAGCTCCCCGGCGACCGGACCGTCGTGCAGCAGCAGGACGTCCAGGTCGCTGCGCGGGGACAGCTCGCCCCGCCCGTAGCCGCCGACCGCGACCAGCGCGACGCCGGGCGGGGCGCCGGCGGCCGCGAGCAGCCCGGCCAGCCAGTCGTCGGTGAGCCGGGCGAGCGCCCGGCGGCGGGGGCGGCCGCCCAGGCCGGGGGCGGCGAGCAGCGCGGCCCGGGCGGCGGCGGCACAGCCGACGGGGTCGGAGGGGTCGACGGGGTCGGAGGGGCTGGTCTCGGTGGTCATGCGCGTGGGTCCCGTCCGTCGTGCTGGGTGAACCGTCCTGCCCGCGGGTCGACCGTTCGGCCGTTCGGCCGGTCCGGGGAGGCCGCTCCGGAGAGGCCGGTACGGAAGCGCCGGTACGCCGCCGGGCGGACCCGCACCCTCCCGGGTGAACGGGCCCGCCGTCCGGCGCGGGGCGACCGGCCGTGGGGCGACCGGCCGCCGGGCTACAGGGCGTCCGGGCCGCGCTCGCCGGTGCGGACCCGTACGGCGGTGTCGACCGGCACGCTCCACACCTTGCCGTCGCCGATCTTCCCGGTCCGGGCGGCCTTCACCAGGACGTCGATCAGGTCCTCGGCGTCCTCGTCCTCGACCAGGACCTCGATCCTGACCTTCGGTACCAGGTCCACGGTGTACTCGGCCCCCCGGTACACCTCGGTGTGGCCGCGCTGGCGGCCGTAGCCGCTGGCCTCGGTGACGGTGAGGCCGTGCACCCCGAAGGCCTGGAGGGCGGACTTCACCTCGTCCAGTCGGTACGGCTTGATCACGGCGGTGATGAGCTTCATCGGGCGTCGACCTCGGTCCTCTTCTCGGCGGGCTGCGCGGCGGGCTTGGCGGCACCGGGTTCCGCGACGCCGGTCCGTTCGCCGGTCCGTTCGGTGGACCGTCCGGCGGACCGCTCGGCGGCGGACGTCGCGGCAGCGGCGGCCAGGCCCGGCAGGGCCCGGGCCAGCCCCGCCCCCACGGCGGTGAAATCGTAGGCGGACTCGGCGTGTTCGGCCTGGTCGATGCCGGCCGTCTCGACCTCGCCGGAGACCCGGAAGCCGACCAGTCGGTCGACCGCCTTGGCCAGCAGCCAGGACAGCACGAAGGAGTACGCCGCGACCACCGCCACGCCCATCGCCTGCTTGCCCAGCTGGCCGATCCCACCCCCGTAGAACAGGCCCTTGACGCCCTGGCCGACCCCGCCGGTGGCGAACAGGCCGACCAGCAGCGAGCCCACCGCCCCGCCGACCGCGTGCACGCCCACCACGTCGAGCGAGTCGTCGAAGCCCCAGCGGTACTTGAGCGAGACGGCGGCGCAGCAGACCGCGCCCGCGACCAGTCCGATCGCCACCGCGCCGAGCGGGCTGACCGAGCCGCAGGCCGGGGTGATCGCGACCAGTCCGGCCACCGCGCCGGAGGCGGCGCCCAGCGTGGTGAAGGCGCCGTGCCTGAACCGCTCGTAGACCAGCCAGCCGACCAGCGCCGCGCCGGTGGCGACCTGGGTGTTCACCATGGCCATCGCGGCGACGCCGTTGGCGGCCAGCGCCGAGCCCGCGTTGAAGCCGAACCAGCCGAACCAGAGCAGCCCGGAGCCGAGCATCACCAGCGGCAGGCTGTGCGGGCGCATCGGGTCCTTCTTGAAGCCGATCCGCTTGCCCAGCACCAGGCAGAGCGCGAGGCCGGCGACGCCCGCGTTGATGTGCACGGCCGTCCCGCCGGCGAAGTCGATCACGCCGTTGCGGTCGCCCAGCCAGCCGCCGTGGCCGCCGTCGAAGAAGAACACCCAGTGCGCGACCGGGAAGTAGACGACCGTCACCCAGAGCGCGATGAACAGGCCCCAGGCGGCGAATCTCGCCCGGTCCGCGACGGCGCCGCTGATCAGCGCCGGGGTGATGACCGCGAACATCAGCTGGAACAGCGCGAAGGCGGTGACCGGGATGGAGCCGGTCAGCTCGTCGAGGCCTAGGCCGCGCATCCCGAGGTGGTCCAGGTTGCCGATCAGGCCGGCGAAGGAGTCGGACCCGAAGCTGAGCGAGTAGCCGTAGAGGACCCACAGCACGCTGACGATGCCGAGCGAGAGGAAGCTCATCGCCAGCATGTTCAGCGTGCTCTTGGCCCTGACCATGCCCCCGTAGAAGAAGGCCAGCCCTGGGGTCATCAGCATGACCAGGGCCGCACTGATGAGTACGAAGGCGGTGTCGCCCGCGCTGAAGCCGTCCGGCATCGGCGTCTCCTCTGCGTCCAGGCCGATCCGCACCCGGGGACCCGTCCCGTGGTGCCACCCGGGGTGTCGGCGTTGAGGAGGAGCGTGCCGAAGGCTGGTTTCGGCCGGTGCGGCCGGTTGTTTCACCGCGGTGACGCGTGCGACGCGCGGGTTACGGCTGCGTGAACCGCGGCCGCCGCGGCCCGGCCGGGCCGGACCATCGGCTGCCGGACATGCCACCGACCGTGACGGCGGCGGCCGCCACGGTCGGTGGAGCTTTTCCTTCGGACGGCCCTGGCGGGCCTCCGGTCAGACCACCGAGACGAACTCCGGGATGTCCTGGACCACCCGCTCCTTGAGCCGGCTCACCGCGTCCACGCCCTTGAACCTGGCCGACGCGGCCTCCGTGGTCTTGCGGACCCGGGAGTTCAGCCGCTCCGAGCGCACCTTGGTGGCGATGTCCACCGCCTGCTCGGCCATCACCACCGCCTGCTCGGCCTCCTTCTGCAGCAGGTGGACGCTGGCCATGCCGATCAGGTTGAAGGCGTACGAGCGCACGTGGTCGGCGTCCTGGCGGAACAGGTCGACCGCGGTCTCCATCACCGGCGCGGACAGCGAGGCGTACAGCTCGGCGTTGTCCGAGTGGTACGCGAGGTCGCGGAAGGAGTGGGCGTTCTCGGCGTTCAGCTCGGCGGGCGAGAAGAACTTCAGCCAGTCCGGGTCCTGGTCCCCGTCCCGGATGTCGGTGAAGGTGTCCTCGGCCAGCCGGATCGCCCGGGCGCAGCGGTTGACCTCGCCGATGGTGGCGTAGGCGCGCGCCTCCATCGCGTACAGCAGGGACTGCTGGCGCGGGGTGGCGGCGTCGCGGCTGCCGTACTGGGCCAGGTGGATGAGTTCCAGGGCGTCCTCGCCCCGGTTGAGGTGGATCATCTGGCGGCTCATGTCGGTGAGGATCAGCGCGCCGAACGGGCGGTCGCCGGCCTCCTTGGCCGCGTGCAGGGCGAGCACGTAGTACTTCTGCGCGCTCGGGTGCATCCCGACGTCGTACGACATCCACCCGGCCAGGTGGGCGAGTTCGGCGGTGAGCCGGAACAGCCGCTTGGTGGTGTCCTCGCTGTACGTCTCCTGGAGCAGGTCGGTGACCTCGTGCAGCTGGCCGACGACGGCCTTGCGGCGCAGCCCGCCGCCGTTCTGGGCGTCCCACTGCCGGAACATGACCGTGGTCTGCTCCAGCAGTTCGAGCTCGGGTTCGGAGAGCCGGCCGGTGAAGGCCTCGCCGCCGTTGGCCGCGGTGAGGATCGGGGTGGGGACGCCGCTCGGGCCGGGGGCGAGCCAGCGCTGCATCGGCTCGATCAGCGCGGCGCCCGCGGTCAGCGCCAGTGAGGTGCCGAGGAAGCCCCGGCGGTTGAGCATGAGGTCGCTGCGGGAGTAGTCGCTGATCAGCTGGACGGTCTGCTGGCCGCTCCACGGCAGGTCGACGCCGCCGCCCACGGTGGAGACCGGGATCGCGGCGCGCAGGCCGAGGTCCTCGATGGAGACCACCGAGCCGAACCGCTCGGAGAAGAGTTCCGACATGATCTTGGGGATCGGCTCGCGGGGCTGCTCGCCGTCGAGCCAGCGGCGCACCCGGGAGGTGTCGGTGGACACGTGGTGGGCGCCGATCTGCCGGGCCTTGCGGTTGACCTGGCGGGCCAACTCGCCCTTGGACCAGCCACTGCGGGCGAACCACGTGGTCAGCTTCTCATTCGGTTGCTTCTCTGCCATGGGTAACGTCCCCATCCCGCCCGGCCCCTACCGGGGCCCCCGATCGTGACCGCCCGACGGTTGCGGGCTCTTGCCAGACGTGCCGTGCCTGAGGTGCCGCGGCGCCGCCGTACCGCAGCGCCCTCGCACTGGTGTGCCATCGTTGCGGACGATCCGTCAGATTCCCAACTCCCGTTGCCCGACGGCCCGGGACAGACTCCTCGACGACATCCGCACGCTGAACGTAATGCCCCGCGAGGGGCCCATGGGAGCGCCCCTGGCGAAACGCCACCTTTCGCCACCCCCAGGAGTGAACCGAAGCCCGGGGGCACACGCTTCACTTAGGGAGTCCCGACGGCCCGGCATATGCGGGCCGCCAAGTCCCCCGGCCCATCCCGGAGGACCCGGCGGAACCCGCAACCCACCGCAGCCACAAGCGAGTTCACCGTCCACTCGGGACGGCGACAGCCCCACGAACACGACGATCCGGCATCGGCGCCGCCCCCACAAGGCGGCGCCCGAGGCGCACCGCCGGAACGGGCGCACACCACGCGCTGCGCGCCGCCACCGCACTACGCACCACACGGCTGACAATCAACACACAGTCACCGTCCCGTAACCATCGGCAACAAGAACCTGTTGGGGGAGGCATGGACAACCTGTTCGGCGAACTTCGACTGGGGCACCTGCGGCTGGCACCGCTGGGCGCGCGCCGCCGCACCAAGGTCACCGCGTCCCAGGCCGCCGCGGAGTACACCGGCCGCTGGGGCTGGGCGGTCGTCACCGGCGATCCGGAGACCGGCACCCCGGTCGCCGGCGCCACCGCCCCGCCCCGCTGTCCCTGCGGCTCCCCCCGCTGCGCCGCGCCCGGCCTGCACCCCGTGCGGGGCGGCGGCCGGGCCCGCGCCGCCCGCACCGAGGGCGCGGTGCTGTTCCCCACCGGCCGCGCCTTCGACGTCCTGGACGTCCCCGAGCAGGCCGGCCTCCAGGCCCTGGTCCGGCTGGAGCGGATGGGCACCCAGGTGGGCCCGGTGCTCGCGCCCCCCACCGGCCGGCTCCAGTTCCTGGTCGCCGCCGGCACCGCCCGGCGCCTGCCCGACCTGCTGTACCGGATGGGCTGGGACGACGCCGCGCTCGACCTGGTCTGCCACGGCGAGGGCGGCCACGTCGCCGCCCCGCCCACCGTCCTCGGCGGCCTCGGCCCGGTCCGCTGGCTGCGCCGCCCCACCCGCGACAACGCGGGCTGCCCGCCGGAGGCCCGGCTGCTGCTCGGCACCCTCGCCTACGCCTGCCACCGCGGCCGCGAGCGCACCGCCGAGCCGGCCTGGATGGCCTCCTGACCGCCCCGCCCCGGCACGCGGAAGGGCCCGCCCCCTGGAGGGGGCGGGCCCTTCGTGCGCTTCCCTGATCGAACGCTTCGCGGAGGCTGTCAGTCGCCGATCAGCGCGTCCACGAACGCCCCCGGCTCGAACGGGGCCAGGTCGTCCGCGCCCTCGCCCAGGCCGATCAGCTTGACCGGCACGCCCAGCTCGCGCTGGACCGCGACCACGATGCCGCCCTTGGCGGTGCCGTCCAGCTTGGTCAGCACGATGCCGGTGATGTCGACCACCTCGGCGAACACCCGGGCCTGGATCAGGCCGTTCTGGCCGGTGGTGGCGTCCAGCACCAGCAGCACCTCGTCCACCGGGCCGTGCTTCTCGACGACCCGCTTGACCTTGCCCAGCTCGTCCATCAGGCCGGTCTTGGTGTGCAGGCGGCCGGCGGTGTCGATCAGCACGGTGTCCGCGCCCTCGGCGATGCCCTCCTTGACCGCGTCGAAGGCGATCGAGGCCGGGTCCCCGCCCTCCGGGCCGCGCACGGTGCGCGCGCCCACCCGCTCGCCCCAGGTCTGGAGCTGGTCGGCGGCGGCGGCGCGGAAGGTGTCGGCGGCGCCGAGCACCACCGTACGGCCGTCGGCGACCAGGACGCGGGCCAGCTTGCCGGTCGTGGTGGTCTTGCCGACGCCGTTGACGCCGACCACCAGGACCACCGCCGGGCCCTCCTCGTGCTTGGTGGAGCGCACGGCACGGTCGGAGTCCTTGCCGACCAGCTCGACCAGCTCCTCGCGCAGCAGCGCGCGCAGCTCGTCGGGGGTGCGGGTGCCGAGCACCTTCACCCGGGTGCGCAGCCGCTCGACCAGCTCCTGGGTGGGGGCGACGCCGACGTCCGCGGTGAGCAGCGTCTCCTCGATCTCCTCCCAGGTGTCCTCGTCCAGGTGCTCGCGGGAGAGCAGCGAGAGCAGGCCCTTGCCGAGCGAGTTCTGCGAGCGGGAGAGCCGCGAGCGCAGCCGGACCAGCCGGCCGGCGGTGGGCTCGGGCACCTCGATGGCCGGGGCCGCCTCAGCGGCCTCGACGACCTCGGCCTCGGTGGCCTCGGCCTCGGCGGGCGCCTCGGCCTCCGGGAGTTGCACCTCCTCGACGGTGCGGCGGGGCGCCTCGGTCGGCGGCGCGGCCTCCTCGCCGACCTGGGGCTCCTGCGGGGTGGGCTTCGGCGCCGTGATGACCGGCGCCTGCGACTTCGGGGGCAGCTGCTGGCGTCGTCTGCCGGAAACGACGAGGCCGGCGATCGCGCCGATGGCGACCACGGCGATGACTACGGCAAGGATCACGTATTCCATATCCGCTCCAGTATCCGCGACCGGAGCCCGGATGGACCGCAGCCGCCCTACACCGATGCGGTGCGTACGGCCCGCGGCCGGCGCTCCCGGTGCTCTTCGCGCAGCCGCTGGCTGATCACCTGCGAGATGCCGTCGCCCTTCATGGTCACGCCGTAGAGGGCGTCGGCCGACTCCATGGTGAGCTTCTGGTGGGTGATCACGATCAGCTGGGAGCTCTCCCGCAGCTCCTCCATGATCCCGATCAGCCGGCGCAGGTTGGTCTCGTCCAGCGCCGCCTCCACCTCGTCCATCACGTAGAACGGGCTGGGCCGGGCCTTGAAGATCGCGACCAGCAGCGCCACCGCGGTCAGCGAGCGCTCGCCGCCGGACAGCAGCGACAGCCGCTTGACCTTCTTGCCCGGCGGCCGGGCCTCGACCTCGACCCCGGTGGCGAGCATGTTCTCCGGGTCGGTCAGCACCAGCCGGCCCTCCCCGCCCGGGAAGAGCCGGGCGAAGACGCCCTCGAACTGGGCGGCGGTGTCGTGGTACGCCGAGGTGAACAGCTGCTCGACCCGCTGGTCCACCTCCCGGACGATGTCCAGCAGGTCGCGCCGGCTGCGCTTGAGGTCGTCCAGCTGCTCGCCGAGGAACCGGTGGCGCTCCTCCAGCGCGGCGAACTCCTCCAGCGCCAGCGGGTTGACCTTGCCGAGCTGCTGGTACGCCTTCTCGGCCGCCCGCAGCCGCTTCTCCTGCTCGGCCCGGACGTACGGGTACGGCTCGCCCGGTTCCGTCCCCTCCTCGGGCGCGGACGGCGGGACGGGCTGGTCCGGCCCGTACGAGGCGAGCAGCTCGCCGCCGTCGATGCCGAACTCCTCCAGCGCGCGGGCCTCCAGCTGCTCGATCCGCAGCCGCTTCTCGGCCCGCAGCACCTCGTCCCGGTGCCCGGCGTCGACCAGCTTGTCCAGCTCCTCCTTGAGCCCGCGGCCGTGCTCCCGGTGCGCGCGCAGCTCGTGCTCGCGCTCGGCCCGCGCCTGTTCGACGGCCGCCCGCCCGGCGTCCGCGCGGGCCAGCGACACCTCCAGGCAGGCCAGCAGCTGCCGGGCGCCCGCCGCGACGGCGTTCGCCACCGAGGCGTCGTGCTCGGCGCGCCGGCGGCGCTCGGCGGCCCGGGCGCGCGCCTCGCGCTCGGCGCGGGCGGCCCGGTCCAGCTGGTCGGCCCGGCCGGCCAGGGCGCGGACCCGCTCCTCGTGGGTGCGCACCGCGAGCCGGGCCTCCAGCTCGGCCTGCCGGGCGTCGCTCGCGGCCCCGGCCAGCCGCTGCTGTTCGGCGGCGTCCGGCTCGTCCTCCCCGGCCTGGGCCGACTCCTCGGCGGCGGCCAGGCGCCGCGCCAGCTCCTCGGCGCCGTCGAGCAGTTCGGCCACCCCCTGCTCGGCGCGGGCGGCGGCGTCCGACAGCCGACCGGCCTCGCCGGCGGCGGCGCGGGCCTGCCCGCCGAGCCGGCCGAGCGCCCCGGCGACCTGGGCCCGCTCCTTCTCCTCCTGCCGTCTCCGCTCGGCGAGTTGCTCCACCTCGGCGGCCGACTCCCGTCGCTGCTCGGCGAGTCGGGCCAGCCGCTCGGCCGATTCGGCGCAGCGGACGGTGAGTTCGCCGATCGCCCGGGCCGCCTCGTCCACCGCGGCCTGGGTCTCCAGCAGGCTCGGCGCGCCGCCGGAGCCGCCCTGGGCGAAGCCGGCGCCGAGCCGGTCCCCGTCGGCGGTGACGGCGCACAGCGCGGGGTGCCCGGCGACCAGCCGCAGCGCCCGGTCGAGGTCCGCGACCACCGCCACCCCGGCCAGCAGCCGCCGGACCGCCCCGAGCAACTCGGCCGGGCCGTCGACCAGTTCGGCCGCCCAGCGGGCCCCGTCCGGCAGCTCCCCCGCCGACCCGGCCGCCTCGGCGGAGCCGGCGGTACCGGCGATCAGCAGCGCGGCCCGGCCAGCGTCCTCGGCCCGCAGCAGCCGCAGGGCCCCGGCGGCGGTGGACGGTGAGTCGACGGCCACCGCGTCGGCCGCCGCACCGAGCGCGGCGGCGAGCGGCACCTCGTACCCCGGCTCGATCCGCAGCAGCGCGGCCGCCGGGCCGAGCAGCCCGCCCAGCCGCTCCCCCGCGTCCAGCAGCGCGCCGGTGCCGTCCTTGCGGCGCAGGCCGAGGGAGAGCGCCTCGTGCCGCGCGGTCAGCCCGGCCCGCTCGCGCTCGGCGGCGGCGGACGCCTCCCGGGCCGCGGCCAGCTCCCCTTCCACCGCGGCGAGGTGCTCGCGCGCCCGCCGGTACCGGGCCTCGGCCTGCTCGTCCTCCCCGGCCAGGCCGTCCACCTGCCGCTGGAGTTCGTCCAGCTCGCCCCGGGCGGCCTCGGCGCGCAGCAGCGCCTCGTCCCTGGCCTCGGCGAGCCGGCCGATCTCGGCCTGCGCGGCGGCGGCCCTGGAGCGGGCGGCGGCGGCCTGCCCCTGCAGCCTGGCCAGGCCCTCCCGGCGGTCGGCGATGGCCCGGGCGGCGTCCCGCAGCCGGCGCTCCTCGGCGGCCAGCTCCCGCTCTAGTCCGTTCTTGCGCTCGACCGCCTCGGCCAGCGCGTACCGCGCCTCCTCCAGCGCCTCGGTCAGCGCGGCCTCCTCCTCGCGGACCCGCGCGGCCTCCTGTTCCGTGTCCTCCGGGTCGCGCCCGCGCCGCTCCTCGCCCCGGCCCCCGGCGACGGCGTGCCGGGCGCGGGCCTCGGCCAGCCCGACGGTGCCGCGGGTGCGCTCGGCGAGCGCGGAGAGCCGGTACCAGGTCTGCCGGGCGGTCTCCAGTCCGGGGCCGAGCTGCTCGACCTGCGCCTCCAGGACGCGTTCGCGCTGCACCGCCCGGGCCAGCTCCTGCTCGACGGTGGTGCGGCGCAGCCGCAGCGCCAGTTCGTCCGCGACCTCGGCCTCGACGGCCCGGCGGAGCGCGCACAGGTCGTCGGCGAGCAGCCGCAGCCGGGCGTCGCGCAGGTCGGCCTGGATGCCGGCGGCCCGGCGGGCGATCCGGGCCTGCCGGCCGAGCGGTCCGAGCTGGCGGCGCAGTTCGGCCACCAGGTCCTGGACCCGGTTGAGGTTGGCCTGCATCGCGTCCAGCTTCCGCAGCGCCTTCTCCTTGCGCTTGCGGTGCTTGAGGACGCCGGCCGCCTCCTCGATGAAGGCGCGCCGGCCCATCGGGTCGGCGTGCAGCACGGAGTCCAGCTGGCCCTGCCCGACGATGACGTGCATCTCGCGGCCGATGCCGGAGTCGGAGAGCAGCTCCTGGATGTCCAGCAGGCGGCAGGTCTCACCGTTGAGGGCGTACTCGCTGCCGCCGTTGCGGAACATGGTCCGGGTGATGGTCACCTCGGAGTAGTCGATCGGCAGGGCGCCGTCGGTGTTGTCGATGGTGAGGCTGACCTCGGCCCGGCCGAGCGGGGCGCGCCCGCTGGTCCCGGCGAAGATGACGTCCTCCATCTTGCCGCCGCGCAGCGACTTGGCGCCCTGCTCGCCCATCACCCAGGACAGCGCGTCGACCACGTTCGACTTGCCGGAGCCGTTCGGGCCGACGACGCAGGTGATGCCGGGCTCGAAGCGCAGGGTGGTGCTGGAGGCGAAGGACTTGAACCCGCGCAGCGTCAGACTCTTCAGGTGCACGCGGCCGGTCCCCTCTATCGCTCAGACGGGAACCGACTGTATCCGGAGCCGGACACGACGAAGGGACGCCACATCAGGGCGTCCCTTGCAAGCTGCGTCCCTTTCGGGGCGGCTCGGTGCGCAACGGCGTCGATCTGCGAGGACCGGGCGGGACTCAGGTGAGAGCCGGCTCCCGCTGATCCAGATCGATGCTGTTGAGCAGCGAGTGCTCGTCAGCGACAGCGGTGAGAGCGTCGTTCTCAGCCTGCATCCGAAGGAGCTCCGCTTCAAGGTCCTGGACGCGCTGCTGAAGCCGTCGCATCTCGGAGAGCATTCGCGGGTCGGGGCCGCCGACGTACCCGAGAAGCGCCTTTGCCATGATGAATGGTCCTCCACGCTGAGTGACCGAACCGGAACGGTACAGGTCTAGGGGGAAGGGGGACGCACGCGCGGCGCGTCACCGGAAGTGCTGGCTGGGCACTGCGGCACAACCACCGTGAGCTGGGCTCACGGGGGCATGCGCCTACCGGGAGAACGCGGTCGTGTGCGCGGGCTTCCAGCGTCTCACCAAAGACGGAAAGGGTCAACACGATCACCGCACGCTACCGCGCCCCTGTCACCTGCCCGGCGGTGTCATCACGCCTGGGGGGCTTCGGGACGGGTCCACCGCGTGCTCGTGGATCATCGTTCGATGCGGAGTCAACCACGAGTCTGCCCGGATGGCAACCTCGTGACACCGCCGGTTCCGGATCTTTTCCCGGGAGCCCGCGCGGAGCACCGCCGGCGGCCCGGCCCGGCGCGGCTCAGCGGATCTCGAAACCCTCGTAGCCAGGGCCGACGGCCGTCCAGATCTCGGTGACCCCGCTGACGTTCCCCGGGGTCCCCGGGCCGCGCAGCCGGGCCAGCAGCTGCTCGCAGTCGGCCGCGAGCCCCTCGGCCACCACCTGCACCCGGCCGTCGCCGAGGTTGCTGGCGTAGCCGCTCAGTCCGATCTCCAGCGCCCGTGCCCTGGTCCACCAGCGGAACCCGACCTGCTGGACCTTCCCCCGGACCCAGGCGGTCACCCGGACCGGTTCCTCACTGTGGGCGTCGCGACCGTGCATGCCCCGACCCTAGCCGTCCGCGCTCCCGGTCACAGCTCGGCCCCGGCCCGCCTCCGCGGACGACGCCCCCGCGCGAACGGGAGCGGCCCCGCCGGAGAACCGGCGGGGCCGCGGGAGCGTGCGGTCGGTCGAGCGGGTTACCAGTCCCCGCCGCCGAAGTCGCCGCCGCCACCACCGAAATCGCCACCGCCGCCGAACCCGCCGAAGTCGCCGCCGTTGAAGTCGCCGCCGGTGAAGTCACCGCCCTCGTGCTGGTCCTGGTAGCCGTGGCCACCGTCCATCATCGGCGCGGCCGCGTAGGCCGGGGAGCTCATCATCGAGCCGAGCATGGTGCCGACCAGCAGGCCCGGCAGCAGGCCGCCGCCACCGAAGCCGCCGAAGTAGCCGCCCGCCCAGGGCGCGTACGCCGGGCCGGCGTTCCAGTACGGCTGCGGGCCGTGCTCGGTGTCGACGGTGCGGATCGCCGGGTCGAGACCGGCCGCGAGCCGGTCCGCGTCGGCCTGGCAGACCGGGACGGTGCGCGCGGCGCCGCCGGCCGGAGTCCAGTCCACGTCCTTGACGGACGGGCCGTGCCGCGGGTCCATGAAGCACGGGGGACGGCGCTCGGGCAGCGGCTTCTTCTCCCGCCGGGCGGCCAGGGTGGCCAGCGAGAAGCGGCCGTCCTCGATCGCCTCGGTGACCTGCTTGACGTCCTCGGGCTTCTTCGCCTCGTCCATCAGCCGCTTGGACTTCTCGTACGAGTCCAGGGCGTGGCTGTAGTCGGTGCGCTGGGCGTCGTCCGCGTCGGCCGCGGCCGGGCTGAAGTCGAGCCGCTCCAGCTCCACGCCGAAGGCGGTGATGTCCTCGTCCACCACCCGGCGCAGCTGCTCCAGCTCGGCCCGGGCCTGCGCCTCCTTGCGCTGCTTGGCGCGGCGGAACAGGAGGAAGACGCCGGCGCCGGCCAGCGCGACCAGCACCACCGGGATGACCACCCAGGCGATCGAGGTGCTGTGGTTGACCCCGGTGCCCTTGGTCTGCGGGGCGGCCTGGTCGACGAAGTCGTTCAGGGTGGCGTCGATGTCGCCGTTGTGGGAGCGGAAGGCCGCGCCGGAGATCCGCTCCGGGACGCCGGCGGCGAGCGCGCCGCGGTCGGCGCGGGCGGTGAACTGGTCACCGCGCCAGACCGCGTAGACGCCGTCGACGCCGACCGTGGTGCGGAGGTCCTTGAAGACCGTCGCCTTGGCGAAGGCCGGCGAGTCGGGGACGACCGCGACGAAGATCGGCTTGTCGGCCTTGTCGATCTTCTTGGTCAGGGCGTCGGCCTGGGCCTGGCTGAAGCGGCTGGTCATGGCCGGGTCGACGTAGACCTGGCCCTTCTTCAGGGCGGCGGTGGCGTCGCTCAGGCCGCCGGCCGCCGAGGCCGCGGGTGCCAGCAGGAGCAGCAGCCCGAGCAGCGCCGCCACCAGGGCTAGCGGCCCGGCGCCCCGGGAACGTCGTGCAAGGGTTCTCATGCCCCCGACGCTACCGTGACCGGCCCCTGAGCACGCCATACCCTTCGCATACTGGTACTGACAAGACTCCCCGCCGACCGCCGGGGCCGCCCCCTCCTCGGGGATGATGTTTCCCCCGGTGACCCCTGAGTCGGGGCCCGCGCGGGAACCGCGGGAGGCCGCCGGACGTACGTCCCGGCAGGCCCGGCCCCGCTCCGGGGCACTCCGGGGGGCGTGCCGACCGTACCGTGCGGGCGGGCATAGTGGTCCCGGACCACCGGTCCCATTGCCCTTTCTTTACCCAGACCGTTCTCGACCCACCTCCCGATCGGAGTTCTCGGTGATCATCGGCCTCGTCACCGCCGTGGCGGCATCCGCCTGCTACGGCACCGGCTCGGTCCTCCAGGCTGTCGGATCCCGCCGCTCCGCCCGGGAGGAGGCGGCCAAGGGCGCCACCAGCTCGACCACCGAGCACGGCGGCCCGAGCCTGTCCTCGACCGCGAAGGCCGCCGTCACCTGGGAGTTCATCCTCGGCACGGTGCTCGACCTGATCGGCTTCGGGCTCGGCGCGCTGGCCGCCCGGCTGCTGCCGCTGTTCCTCTCCCAGACCATCATCAGCGCCAACCTGGTGATCACCGCGGTGCTCAGCATCAAGCTGCTGGGCATCCGGCTCAAGCAGCTGGAGTGGGCCTCGATCGCCGTGCTCTGCTCGGCGCTGGTGCTGCTGGCCGTCTCGGCCGGGCCGGAGGGCGGCCACCACACCGCGATGGCCTTCCACTGGTGGCTGCTGATCGTCACCACCGTGCTGCTGGTCGGCGGCAGCCTGCTGGTGCGGCGGATGGGCGCCAACGGCGCGATCGTCGCCGGTCTGCTCTCCGGCCTCGGCTTCGGCGCCCTGGGCGTCGGGGTGCGCATCCTCAACGGCATCGAGCCGTTCGCGCTCGGCGAGCTGCTCTCCGACCCGGCGCTGTACGCGGTCCTGGTCGGCGGCATCGGCGGCATGTACATCCACACCGTGGCGCTCCAGATCGGCTCGGTGAACGGCGCGACCGCCGCGCTGGTGGTCGGCGAGACGGTGCTGCCCGGCGCGGTCGGCGTGCTCTGGCTCGGCGACTCCTCCAAGGCCGGCCTGGGCTGGCTCGGCGTGATCGGCTTCCTGCTGGCGGTGGTCGCCGCGGTCGGGGTCGCCTACTTCGGCCAGGACACCCACGGCACACCCGGGGAACCGGCCGCCGACGAACCCGAACTCGCCCGGAAGTAGCCCGCCTCAGCCCTCGCTGCGGGCGCGCGGCACGCGCTGGCAGCGGGGGCAGAAGTAGCTGGAGCGGTTCATCCAGGCCGCCCGCCGGATCGGGGTGCCGCAGCGGCGGCAGGGCTCCTGCTCGCGGCCGTAGGCGTCGAGGTCCCGGGAGAAGTAGCCGCTCTCGCCGTTCACGTTGACGTAGAGGCTGTCGAAGCTGGTGCCGCCGACGGCGAGCGCCGCGCTCATCACGTCCCGGGCGTTGGCCAGCAGCAGCAGGGCCTGCGGGCGGGTGAGCGTCGCGGTCGGGCGGTCGTAGTGCAGCCTGGAGCGCCACAGCGCCTCGTCGGCGTAGATGTTGCCGACGCCGCTGATCAGGGTCTGGTCGAGCAGGGCGCGCTTGACGGTGGTCCGCTTGGCGCGCAGCGCGGCCACGAAGGCGGCGTCGTCGAAGCGCGCGTCGAGCGGGTCGCGGGCGATGTGCGCGATCGAGACCGGGGTGCCCTCCGGGTCCCCGTCCTCGGCCTCCTCGACCGCCAGGCCGCCGAAGGTCCGCTGGTCGACGAAGCGCAGTTCGCGCCCGCCGTCGGCGAAGCGCAGCCGGACCCGCAGGTGGGTCTCGTCGGGTACGGACGGGTCCTGGACGAGGAGTTGGCCGCTCATCCCGAGGTGGCCGATCAGCGAGAACCCCGCCCCGGTGCCGGCCAGCGGCACCCACAGGTACTTGCCGCGCCGCTGCGCGGTGCCGAGGGTGGTGCCGGTCAGCCGGGCGGTGAAGTCCGCCGCGCCGGCCGGCTGGCGGCGCACCGCGCGCGGGTGCAGCACCTGGACGTCGGCGACCGTCCGTCCGGCCACCCAGGTGGCCAGACCACGGCGGACGACCTCGACCTCGGGAAGTTCGGGCACGGGAACACGCCTCCTGCTCGGTACGGATCAGCAGGAGTGAAGGCTACTGCGGGATCACGCGCCGGCGGGCAGCCGGTCGGCGTACTTCTCCTTGATCGCGCGCCAGGCGCTCTCGGCGGCCTTCTGCTCGGCTTCCTTCTTCGAGCGGCCGACGCCGCTGCCGAAGTCCTCGCCGGCCACCCGGGCCGCCGCGGTGAAGGTCTTCTCGTGGTCCGGACCGGACTCCATGACCACGTACTCCGGTACTCCGATGCCCACCGAGGCGGTGAGCTCCTGGAGGCTGGTCTTCCAGTCCAGGCCGGCGCCGAGCTGAGAGGACTCCTCGATCAGCGGGTCGAACAGCCGGTGGACGAACTCGGTGGCCGCGTCCAGTCCCTGGTCCAGGTAGATGGCGCCGATCACGGCCTCGACGGTGTCGGCGAGGATCGACGACTTGTCGCGGCCGCCGGTACCCTCCTCGCCCTTGCCGAGGCGGATGAACGTGCCGAGCTCCAGGCCGCGGCCGACGTCCGCGAGCGCGCGGGAGTTGACCACCGCGGCGCGCAGCTTGGCGAGCGTGCCCTCCGGGACGTCCGGGTGGACGCGGTAGAGGGTGTCGGTCACCACGAGGCCCAGCACCGAGTCGCCGAGGAACTCCAGGCGCTCGTTGGTGGGCAGCCCACCGTTCTCGTACGCGTACGAGCGGTGGGTCAGGGCACGTACCAGAAGGGCGCGCTCGAGCGTGTACCCGAGGCGCCCTTCCAGAACGTCGTATTCGGTCGAAGCCGGCCCGCCGGCCTTGCCGCCGCCCGAAGAGGAACCCTTCGGGGCGATGGTCGCCTTGCGGGTGGAGTTACCGTCCGACATCGATCCGTACACCCCGCCGATCAGACCGAGAGGACCTGGCGACGGTTGTACGTGCCGCAGCTCGGGCACGCGATGTGGCCCAGCTTCGGCTCGTGGCAGCGGTCGCACGCCACGAGGGCCGGAACAACGGCCTTCCAGTTGGACCGACGGTGGCGCGTGTTGCTGCGCGACATCTTCCGCTTCGGAACAGCCACGGCTACTTCTCCTGGTTCTCGGCGAGACCCTCACGGGTGTCGCTGTTCTTAGATCCGTCACCCTCGTCGCCGGGGGCGGCGGAGAGTCCCTGCAGAGCCGCCCACCGGGGGTCGGCGGCATCGTGGTGGTGCGCCGGGTCGTCGCTCAGGCGCGCTCCGCATTCGGAGCACAGGCCCAGGCAGTCTTCCTGGCACACCGGCTGCAGCGGCAGTGCGAGCACC
Organism: Kitasatospora sp. NPDC058046; assembly: GCF_042885595.1. NCBI lineage: Bacteria > Bacillati > Actinomycetota > Actinomycetes > Kitasatosporales > Streptomycetaceae > Kitasatospora > Kitasatospora sp. NPDC058046. The sequence continues at coordinate 30,239 of NZ_JBHVRS010000037.1, read as the reverse complement.
ACCGCGTCACGCAGCACCGGCCGGAGGTCGAAGAAGTCGCCCTCCAGACGGTAAGTCTCTTCTTCCGAGTCCTCGTCGAGGTCCTCGGTCCCGGTGGTCCGGGCGCGGTGGCGCTCGTCGGACTCCGGGTAGTAGTACAGCTCCTGGAAGTCCACGTCGATGTCGAACTCGACGGGCTCCAGGCAGCGGACGCACTCGCCCTCGACGCCCGCCTCGGCCGTGCCGGTGACCAGCACGCCCTCGACCACGGACTCCAGGCGGAGGTCCAGCTCGATCGGGCTCTTCTCCGGCACGCCGATCACGTCGATGATCCCGAAGCCCTCGGGGGCCTCCAGGGTCCGGCTCACCTTGCGCATCGAGCCCGGGCGACGACCGAGCTCGTGCGTGTCGAACACGAGGGGGTCGCGGTGGTCGAGGCGGTTCACGGTGTCCTGACTTCCATGGGGGGTTCTTCGATTGCGTCTCCGTCCGGTCGGCGTTGCGCGGGCAAGCCAACAGCCGGACATGGAGAGGCCGGAGTGGTCAGACTACCGGAGTCTCCCGTCAGGCCCAACTTCGGTCCCGTCAGGAGACTCCCGCACCGCCGCGGCGGGGCCGGTTCAGCGGCCGCCGAGCTCCCGCAGCCTGGTCATGTCGATCATGCTGGTGTCGAAGAAGCTGGTCTCGTCCAGACCCTGGCCCTGGGCCTGCCCCTGCCCGTGGCCCTGCGCCTGTCCGTGGCCCTGGGCCTGCCCGTGCCCCTGCTGCTGGTGCGGCACGGCCGGCGGGAGGGCGGGCTGCTGGGGGTAGGCGTAGTCGTCGTACGGCTGCGCGGCGTAGCCCGGCTGCTGCTGGGGATAGCCGTAGCCCTCCTGCCGCTGGTCCGGGTAGCCCTGCTGCTGGTAGCCGCCCTGCTGCTGGCCCCACTGGGTGTTGTACGGGTCCCCCTGGCCGGCCGGGTCGTAGCCGCCGCCGTACACCTCGGCGTACTGCCCGCCGGGCTGCTGGGCCGCCGCGTACTGGTCGGTGCCGGGGGCCTGCCAGCCGGCCGCGGCCGGGGTCTGCTCCGGCCAGGTCTGCTGCTGCGGGACGTCCTCGCGGTACCAGGCGATGTCTCCGCCGTCGGGGTCGTGGGCGAAGCCCGCGGCCACGGCCTCGGCGCGCTCCTTGGCCTCCTGGGCCTGGTCGGCGGCGGCCAGGTAGGCGCCCAGCTCGTCGATGGGCCGCTTGCCGAGCAGCTTGTCCCGGCCCTTGCCGACCGCCTCCAGGGTGGCGCCGAGCACGTTCTCCAGGGTGGCGAGCTTCACATCGACGTACTCGTCGACCTCGGGGCTCGGGCTGATCCGCTGCGGGCGGAACTCCTCGCCGTCGCTCTCGCCCTCGGGCTCGGCCTCGAAGACGCTGGAGTCGCCGCGCAGCTTGGTGCGGCCGCGGCCGACGGCGCCGAGCGTCTTGGTGAGCACGACCTCGAAGTTGGCGAGCTTGCTGTCCACGTAGTCGTCGGCCTCGGCCAGCTTGGCGTCGACCTCGGCACGCGCCTCGGCGAGGATCCGGTCGGCCTGCGCCTGGGCCTGGCGGACCACCTCGGTGTCGGAGATCAGCGAGCCGCGCTCGGCGTGCGCGCCCTGGATGATCAGGTCCGCCTCGGCCTGGGCGCCGGCCACCACCTGCTCGTGGTCGGCCATCACCGACTGGGCCTGGGCGAGTTCGGCGGGCAGGGCCGACCTAAGGTCGTTGAGCAGGCCGATCAGCTCGGCCCGGTTCACCACGCAGGAGGCCGACATCGGCATCGAGCGGGCGTTCTCGACCGCCGCCACGATCTCGTCGACCTTGTTCTGCACGTCCACGGGGCTTCGTCTTTCCGTGTGCCGCCGACGGTCCGGCGGAGGCAGGCCCGACGCGGTGAACCTCACCGCGGGGCAGGGATACAGACTGTACGGCCACTGCCCAGCGGGGTCACAACGCCTGAGCCGAACCGGTCTCCGGGCAAACGGACATGACGTGACGAACCGGCAGGAACCGACAGGCAGTGGACTACTGCGCCGCCTTGCGCTCCGCGATCCGCTCGACCAGCCGGCCGTGCACCGTCTCCGGCAGCAGGTGCGAGACGTCGCCCCCGTACGAGGCGACCTCCTTGACCAGCGTCGAGGAGAGGAAGCTGTACGTCGGCGAGGTCGGCACGAACAGCGTCTCCACCCCGGTCAGCCCGTGGTTCATCTGGGCCATCTGGAGCTCGTAGTCGAAGTCGCTGACCGCGCGCAGGCCCTTGATGATCGCGGGGATGCCGCGCTCCCGGCAGTAGTCCACCAGCAGGCCGTGGTGCGACTCGACCACCACGTTCCCGAAGCCGGCGGTGACCTCCTCGATCAGGCCGATCCGCTCCTCGACGGTGAACATGCCCTGCTTGTTCCGGTTGATCAGGACCGCGACATGCACCACGTCGTACAGCTTCGAGGCCCGCTCGATGATGTCGAGGTGGCCGTTGGTGATCGGGTCGAACGAACCGGGACAGACGGCTCGGCGCATGGCGTGTGTGCTCCCTCGTGGGGTGACGGCTGCTGCGGGCCGCGGCCCGCTACTCCTGCTCGCCGGCCGCGGCGGCGGCGCGACCGTACCAGAGCGTGCCCTCGCCGTAACGGCGGGAGCGCAGCTCCTCGAAACCCTCGGGCCAGGCGAACCCGCCGCCGCGGGTGCTGCGCTCCACGGTGACGAGCGTGTCCTCCGCGAGCCAGCCCCCGGCCAGGAGTGTGATCAGCATCTCGCGGACCTCCTCGTCGGTGACCGCGTACGGCGGGTCGAGGAAGACCAGGTCGTACGGGCTCTGCGGGGGCGGGCCGACGATCACCTTCTCCGCCTTGGCGGCCCGCACCTCGGCCCCCGGCAGGCCGATCGTCCGGACGTTCTCCCGGATCACCCGGGCCGCCTGGGCGTCCGCCTCGACCAGCAGGACGTGCTCGGCGCCGCGGGACAGCGCCTCCAGCCCGACCGCGCCGGATCCGCCGAACAGGTCCAGCATCCGGACCCCGTGCAGGGTGCCGCGCAGCGCCTCCAGGGTGGAGAACATCGCCTCACGGGCCTTGTCGGAGGTCGGGCGGGTGCCCCGGCCGGGCGGTACGGCCAGCCGGCGGCCGCCGGCCGCCCCGGCGATCACGCGGGTCATGGTGGTGGGAGGTCCTTTCGTCGCTGCCCGACCACGCTATCCCGATCACCGCACCGCGCTCACGCCGGACGGGCCCTGTGCCCACCCCGGACGGCCGCGGCCCGGCGGGGAATCCCCCACCGGGCCGCGGCCGCGCACTCGGGTGGTCAGCTCGCCTCGGAGCCCGCCGACTGGGCCGGGACGCTCGCGCCGAGCAGGGCCGGCGAGGCGTAGCGGGACCAGGACAGGCAGCCGTCGGGCGGGCAGAACTCGGGGCGGCGCGGGTCGTGCCCGAGCTCGCGCAGCTTGGTCCGGACGGAGTCGGGGGTGCGGCCGAAGCGGGCGGCGATCCGGGCGACGGTCTCGCCGTCGTGGAAGCGCCGGACCAGCTCCTCCTCGTGCTGCGGCACCCAGGGGGCGCCGTGGCCGGGGTACAGCTCGCGCAGCACGTCGCGGTCGGGGATGGGCTCGGAGACGTCGGCGACGATCGCCAGCGCCCGCAGCGCGCGGTTGAGCGCGATCCGCAGCGAGGCGACGTCCTCGACCGGCAGGCGGAGCTTGCCCGAGGCGAGCGGTGCGGCGGCCGCCCCCTCGCGCCAGCCGGTCAGGGTGAGGGTGACCTCGCGGTCGTCGTCGCTGGCGAGTTCGATCCGGAAGACCTTGTCGCCCAGCGGGAGCTCGTTGAGATGACGGAATGCCATGGCTTGACCCCCAAGTGTCGTGCCAGGAACGCACCTTGGGGGTGCGCCCTGAACACCTTCATTCTCTCCCGGGGGTCTGACAATTCCGGGGCCGCGCGGCCCGTCCGGAGGCGGCTCAGCCCTTCTCCATGTAGGCCGCGCGGTCCTCGTCGAGCAGGCTCTCCAGCGCGGTGCGCAGCTCCGGGTGGGCGGCCAGGTCCGGGTCCTCGGCGACCAGCCGGGTGGCCTCGGTGCGGGCGGTGAGGATGACCTCCTCGTCCTCCAGCACCGAGAGCACCTTGAGCGAGGACTTCACCCCGGACTGGGCCTGGCCCAGCACGTCGCCCTCGCGGCGCTGTTCGAGGTCGATCCGGGACAGCTCGAAGCCGTCCAGGGTGCCCGCCACCGCGTCCAGCCGGGCCCGCGCGGCGCTGCCCGCGGGCATCTCGCTGACCAGCAGGCACAGGCCCGGCGCGCTGCCGCGGCCGACCCGGCCGCGCAGCTGGTGCAGCTGGGAGACGCCGAAGCGGTCGGCGTCCATGATGACCATCGCGGTGGAGTTGGGGACGTTGACGCCGACCTCGATCACCGTGGTGGCGACCAGCACGTCCACCTCGCCGGCCGTGAAGCGGCGCATCACCTCGTCCTTGGCCTCCGGCGCGAGCCGGCCGTGCAGGATCTCCACCCGCAGGCCGCTCAGCGGGCCCTTCGCCAGCTTCTCGGCCGTCTCCACCACCGAGAGCGGCGGCCGCCGTTCGTCGCTCTCCGCGCCCGCGTCGGCGACCTCCTCGAAGCCGTCCTCGGCGGCCTTGCGCTTCTTCTTCTTCGGGTCGGCCGCCGGCTCCTCGTCCCCGATCCGGGGGCAGACCACGTACGCCTGGTGGCCCTTGGCGACCTCCTCGCGGACCCGCTCCCAGGCCCGGGTGAGGAAGTTGGGCTTCTCCAGCGCCGGGACGACGTGGGTGGAGATCGGCGAGCGGCCGGCCGGCAGCTGGTCCAGGACGGAGGTCTCCAGGTCCCCGAAGACCGTCATCGCGACGGTGCGCGGGATCGGGGTGGCGGTCATCACCAGCAGGTGCGGCGGCTGCTCGCCCTTGGCCCGCAGCGCGTCCCGCTGCTCGACGCCGAAGCGGTGCTGCTCGTCCACCACGACCAGGCCGAGGTCCTGGAACTGCACCTTGTCCTCGATCAGCGCATGGGTGCCGATGGCGATCCCGGCGTCCCCGCAGGCCATGTCGAGCAGCGCCTGGCGGCGGGCCGGGACGCCCATCGAGCCGGTCAGCAGCACCACCCGGGTGCCGAGGTCGGAGCCGCCGAGCATGCCGCCCTCGGCGAGGTCCCCCATCATCTCGACGACCGAGCGGTGGTGCTGCTGGGCGAGCACCTCGGTGGGCGCCAGCAGCACCGCCTGGCCGCCCGCGTCCACCACGGCGAGCATGGCGCGCAGCGCGACCAGGGTCTTGCCGGAGCCGACCTCGCCCTGGAGGAGGCGGTGCATCGGATGGTCGGTGGCGAGGTCGGCGGCGATCTCGGCGGAGACCTTCCGCTGCCCCTCGGTGAGGGTGAACGGCAGCCGGGCGTCGAAGGCGTCCAGCAGGCCGCCCTCGCGGGCCGCGCGCGGCTTGGCGGGCAGGGCGGAGTCGGCGGCCCGGCGCTGCGCGAGGGCGACCTGGAGCACGAAGGCCTCGTCCCAGCGCAGCCGGCTCTGGGCGCGCTCGCGGTCGGCGTGGCCGCGCGGACGGTGGATCAGCTCCAGCGCCTCGGGCAGCGGGATCAGGTCGTGCCGCTCGCGCAGTTCGGCGGGCAGCGGCTCGCCGACGTCGCCGAGGTGCTTGGTGAGTGCCGTCTCGACGCAGATCGACAGCTTCCAGCTGGGCATCTGCGCGCTGGCGCCGTACACCGGGATGAGCCGGCCGGCGAACTGCCGCGCGGCGTCGGAGCCGGCGTCCTCGTCGAGCAGCTGGTAGTCCGGCGAGACCAGCTGGCGGGTCCGGTTGAAGACCCCGACCTTGCCCGCGAACAGGCCCTGGGCGCCGGCCCTGAGCTCCTTCTGCCGCCAGCCCTGGTTGAAGAAGACCAGCGAGAGCCGGCTGCGGCCGTCGGTGACGACCACCTCCAGCCGGTCGCCCTTGCGGCCGCGGAACGGGATCAGGGTGACCTTCTCGATCCGGGCCAGCACGGTGACGTGCTCGTCGACCTCCAGCTCGTCCAGGCTGGTGAGCTGGCCGCGCTCGACGTAGCGGCGCGGGTAGTGGTGCAGCAGGTCCCCGACCGTGCGCAGCTTGAGGCTGTCGGCGAGCACCTTCGCGGTGCGGTCGCCGACGAGCTTGGTCAGTGGTTCATCGAGAGCGCCCATCAGCGCCTTGTTTACACCACCGGGCCGACAAACCGGGTCAGGGGCGGCCCCCGCCCCTACTCCACCCCGATGAGCAGCGGTGCCGGTTCCTGCCCGCCGTGGAAGACCACCGCGTCCACCTCGGGCCGGCGGTGCCGGACGTGGGCGACCAGGCGGTGGGCGAGCGCCTCGTCGGTGCCGCCGCCGAGGACCAGGGTGACGAGTTCGCCGCCGGCCCCGAGCATCCGGTCCAGCACGCTCTCGCCGACCTCGGCCAGCCCGGCGCCGATCACCGCGACGTCGCCGTCGATCAGCCCGAGCACGTCCCCGGCCTGGCAGACCCCCGCCATCGTCCAGGACTCCCCCTCGGCGACGGCCAGCTCCGCGTAGCGGGTGGCGCCGGCGGCGGAGGTCATGGCGACCACGTCCTCGTCGAAGCGGCGGCCGCCCTCGTGCACCGCGAGCGCGGCCAGCCCCTGCACCGGCGAGCGGGTGGGCAGGACGGCGATCCGCACCCCCTCCTCGCGCAGCTGGTCGGCGGCGGCCCCGGCGGCGGCGCGCAGCTCGGGGTCGTTGAGCAGCAGGACGACCTCGCGGGCGGCCGAGCGGCGCACCGCGTCGGCGAGCTCGGCGCTGGCCGGCGGGCGGTCCGGGTCGGCGTGCAGGACGACGGCGCCGGCCTGCTCGCAGAGCTCGGCCAGGCCCCCGCCGGAGACCACCGAGAGCACCGCGCGGGCCCGTTCCTCGCGTTCGCCGCGCTCGGCGGCGGTGCCGGAGCGGGCGGCGGCCTCGGCGAAGTGGGTGATCCGGATCTGGTGCGGGCGCCCGGCGCCGACCCCGGCCTCCACGGCGGCGCCCGCGTCGTCCACGTGGACGTGCACGTTCCACAGGCCGTCGCCGCCGCCGATCACCAGCGAGTCGCCGAGCCCGCCGAGCCGCTCGCGCAGCGCGGGCAGCGCCTCGTCGGGGGCGTCCAGCAGGTAGATGACCTCGAAGGCGGGGTGGCCGGGGCCGGGCGGCCGCAGGTGCGTCTCGCAGCTCTCCACGGCCCGGACGTCCCCGCGCAGCGCGACCGGCCCCATCGGCTGCTGCCCGGCGACGGCGTCGGCGAGCGCGCCGAGGACGGCCACCAGGCCGCGCCCGCCGGCGTCCACCACCCCGTTCTCGGCCAGGACGGCGAGCTGCTCGGGGGTGTGCCGCAGCGCGTCCCGGGCGGCCCGGTAGGCGGTGTCGGCGACCTGGGCGAGCCCGTCCCCGGCCCGGTGGGCCTCCCGGGCGGCGACCCGGGCGACGGTCAGCAGGGTGCCCTCGACGGGCTCCGCGACGGCCTGGTAGGCGGAGTCGGCGGCCCGCTGCAGGGCGGCCCGCAGCTGTTCGGCGCCGCCGCCCTCGGCGAGCGTCTCGGCGGTGCCGCGCAGCCACTGGGCGAGGATCACCCCGGAGTTGCCCCGGGCGCCGACCAGCGCGCCGCGGGCCATCGCCCGGACCGTCTCGGCCAGCCCGGGGGCCGGGTCGGCGGCGGGGTCGGCGGCGGGGTCGGCGAAGCGGCTCTCCACCTCGGCGGCGGCGGACTCGACGGTCAGGTAGAGGTTGGTGCCGGTGTCGCCGTCCGGGACGGGGTAGACGTTGAGCGCGTCGATCTCCTCGCGGGCCTGGCCGAGCGCGCGCAGGGCGAGCTGGCACCAGGTGCGCACGGCCGGGGCGTCGAGCGTGTGCAGCACCAGGTCTCCTCCGGACGGGACGCCGCGGCGGCCCGGGGCGGTGACGCGGGCCGGGCGGCGGCAAGGGGTGATACCGGCAGGTTATCGGGGGGCGGGGAGGGCCGTCCGGTCCGGCGGGCAGGAGCGATCACTCGGCCGGTCATGGTAGTTTCGTGGGACGGAAGCAAGCGTTGTATGCTCTTCCGGTTGCCTGGAACCGTCCAGGCTCACCCCCTTGTCCGGTCTGGTTCACGCGAGTGTTCTGGTGGCTGAGTGGGGTTTTCGAAAGTATCTGATCTGAAGTCTTGGAGTGACTCCTGTGGCTGCCAACTGCGACGTCTGCGGCAAGGGGCCGGGCTTCGGCAACAGCATCTCCCACTCTCACCGCCGTACCCCCCGTCGTTGGAACCCCAACATTCAGACGGTGCGCGCTGTGATTGGGCGGACGCCGAAGCGGCTCAACGTCTGCACCTCGTGCATCAAGGCCGGTAAGGTCTCGCGCTGACGCGCAGACCGGCATGCCGGTCCTCCAGTGAGCCGGTTCATCCTCGGATGGGCCGGCTCCACTGTTTCCGTGGCCGGTTGCGCCGATTTCCGGACGTGACCGTGGTGGGCGGGCTCCTCTGAGGAGTCCGCCCACCGCTGTTTTCCGGATGTTCCGGACGTTCCGGGCCTCCGCTAGCGCCAGCGCCAGGCGTGGTCGACCGGGCCGATGCCGGCGCCCAGGGCGAAGCCCCCGGCGATCGCGCCGGTGATGTACTCCTTGGCCGAGGCCACCGCCAGCGGCAGCGGCTCGCCCTTGGCCAGGCCGGCCGCGATCGCGCTGGCCAGCGTGCAGCCGGTGCCGTGGGTGTGGCGGTTGTCGTAGCGCGGTGCCCGGAACCAGTGCACCTCGTCCGGTCCGCCGTACAGCAGGTCGGCGGCCTCGCCCGGCAGGTGGCCGCCCTTGACCAGCGCCCAGCGCGGCCCGAGGTCGACCAGCGCCTTGGCGGCGTCCAGCATCTGCGACTCGTCCTCGACGGCCAGCCCGGTGAGCTGGGTCACCTCGTGCAGGTTGGGGGTGGCCAGGGTGGCGACCGGCAGCAGCTTCTCGCGGACGGTGGCGACGGCCTCGGCGACCAGCAGCGCGTCCCCGTGCTTGGAGACCCCGACCGGGTCGACCACCACCGGGGCGTCCACCCCGGCCAGCAGTTCGGCGACGGTCTCGACGAGTTCGACCGAGGCGAGCATCCCGGTCTTCACGGCCTGCACCCCGATGTCGTCCACCACGCTGCGGAACTGCGCCCGGACGGCTTCGGCGGGCAGTTCCCAGTAGCCCTGGACGCCGAGCGAGTTCTGCGCGGTGACGGCGGTGATCACGCTCATGCCGTGGACGCCGAGGGCGAGCATCGCCTTGAGGTCGGCCTGGATGCCGGCGCCGCCGCCGGAGTCGGAGCCGGCGACGGTGAGCACGCGGGGGGGAGCAGTCGAAGCCATGGCCCCAACCTACCCGCGCCGTTTCACAGCACCGCTTCGGACTCCGCCCAGCGGTCCTCCGGCACCGTCTTCAGCCGGGTCACCGCGTCGCCGATCGGCAGCAGTTCGATGCCGGTCCGGCGCAGCGCGGTGAAGTGCCCGAACGCCCCCTGGTGGACGGCCTCCACCGCGTGCCAGCCGAACCGGGTGGCGAGCACCCGGTCCCGGGCGGTCGGGGTGCCGCCGCGCTGGACGTGGCCGAGGATGACGGGGCGGGCCTCCTTGCCGAGCAGGTCCTCCAGCTCGTGGGCGAGCCGGTTGCCGATCCCGCCGAAGGTCCGGTGGCCGTACTGGTCGACCTCACCGTGGTCGAAGCGCATGGTGCCGGGCACCGGGGAGGCGCCCTCGGCGACGGCGATGATGGCGAACTTCTTGCCGCGCGCGAAGCGGTCCTCGATTATCCGGGCCACCGCCTCGATGTCGAAGGGCTTCTCCGGGATCAGGATGCCGTGCGCGCCGCCCGCCATGCCCGCGGTGAGGGTGATCCAGCCGGTGTGCCGTCCCATCAACTCGACCACCATGACGCGCTGGTGGGACTCGGCGGTGGTCTTCAGCCGGTCGATCGCCTCGGTCGCGACGTGCACGGCGGTGTCGAAGCCGAAGGTCACGTCGGTGGCGTCGATGTCGTTGTCGATGGTCTTCGGCACCCCGACCACGGGCAGTCCGGCGTCGCTGAACAGCTTGGCGGCGGTCAGCGTCCCCTCGCCGCCGATCGCGATCAGCGCGTCGATGCCGATCTCCCGGGCGAGCGTCCTGGCGTTCTCCACCGCCCAGGCGATCCGGTCCCGCCGCACCCGGGCCGAGCCCAGGATGGTGCCGCCGAGGGTGAGCAGGCCGGTGACGTCGTCGTGCGTGACGGTCCTGGTGCGGCCCTCGATCAGTCCGAGGAAGCCGTCCAGGATGCCGACGATCTCGTCCCCGTGGACGTCGGTGCCCCGGTGCACCACCGAGCGGATCACCGCGTTGAGGCCGGGGCAGTCGCCGCCGCTGGTCAGTACACCGATGCGCATCTGTGGTGTGCTCCCGCTCGCAGTGGTTCGGGCCGCCCGCGCCGGACGGGCGGGCCGGGGTGTCGCAAGCCTACGCACAACGCACCCGCGAAGCCCGTCCCCCGCACACCGGAGCGTCACGCGCCGCCCGCCGTACGGGGATCGGCGCGCGGCCGCGCGCTACTCGGCGAAGTGGTCCCAGCCGCCGACCCGGTCCCAGGGCGCGCCGTCGACCGTCACCCGGCCGCTGCGGCTGCCCGTCGGGCGGCCGGTCACCTCGCCCACCACCCGCCAGCGGGCCGGGAGTTGGATCCCGCGCGGGAAGGTGGCGACGATCGCGTGGTCCTCGCCGCCGGAGAGCACCCAGACCAGCGGGTCCACCCCGACCGCCTGGCCGATGTCGGCCATCTGCGCCGGGACGTCGAAGTCGGCGGCCTTGAGGTCGATGTCCACCTCGCTGGCCCGGGCGACGTGGCCGAGGTCGGCGACCAGCCCGTCGCTCACGTCGACCATCGAGGTCGCGCCCAGGTCGGCCGCCGCCGGGCCCGCGTGGTACGGCGGTTCGGGCCGGCGGTGCGCCTCGACGAAGGCGCGCGGGGAGCGGAAGCCGCGCTGGAGGACGGTCAGGCCGGCGGCCGACCAGCCGAGCCAGCCGGTCACCGCGACCACGTCGCCGACCTGCGCGCCGGAGCGCGTCACCGGCGCCCGCCCCTGGAGGTCCCCGAGCGCCGTGATGGCCAGCGTGACGGTGTCGCCGCGCACCACGTCGCCGCCGACCACCGTCGCCCCGGCCACCTGGCACTCGTCGCGCAGCCCGTCCATCAACTCGGTGGCCCAGGTGGTCGGCAGGTCCGCGGGGGCGACCAGGCCGAGCAGGATGGCGGTCGGCACCGCCCCCATCGCGGCCACGTCGGCGAGGTTCTGGGCGGCGGCCTTGCGGCCCACGTCGTAGGCGGTGGACCAGTCCCGGCGGAAGTGCCGGTTCTCGATCAGGACGTCCGTGGTCGCCACCACCCGGCCGTCCGGAGCCCGTACCACCGCGGCGTCGTCACCCGGGCCGAGGTCGACGGCATCGGTGAGCGGTACCCGGGCGGTCAGCTCCCTGATGAGGCCGAACTCGCCGAGCTCGCCCACGGTCCCCTGCATCTGCCGTCCTCTCGCGTTTCCATCCGATTCGGTCCCCGTCGCGCTCCCCCGCGCGCAGCGTACGCCCTTCGGGAGCATCGAGGTCTCCCCTCCCCGGCCCGCAGCGCGGTAGCGTGGTGATCAGACTGCCGGTGAGCCCACCCACCCACACACCTGACCGGGCGATCACGGCGGCTATCCCCCCTAACCGGCCGCCGGGAGGTCCCCGTGGTACAGGCATACATCCTGATCCAGACCGAGGTTGGCAAGGCCACCGCCGTGGCCCGGACCATCGCCGGGGTCCCCGGCGTCCTGAGCGCCGAGGACGTCACCGGCCCCTACGACGTGATCGTCAAGGCCGAGGCCGAGACGGTGGACGAGCTGGGCCGCATGGTGGTGGCCCAGGTCCAGAAGGTCGACGGCATCACCCGCACGCTCACCTGTCCCGTGGTGCACCTGTAGACCGGTGCACCTGTAGACCGGTGCACCCGTGAGCCGGTGTGCCCGTGAGCCGGCGCACCGGCCCGTACCGGCCGTCCGGGCCCCGGCTACCATCGGCGGGTGGCCAGAGAACTGCGCGTCCCCGAGGCGCTGACCGCCCTGCCGGCCCCGGTCCGCTGGCTGGCCCTGCCCGTCGCCCTGACCTGCACCGTCGTCGCGCTGGTCGGCAGCTGGAGCCCGGCCGATCCGGCGGTCGAGGTCCCGCAGCCGACCGGCCGGGCGGCCGGGTACTGCCGGGCGCTCGCCGCCGCGCTGCCCGCCGACCTGCTCGGCCACGCCCGCCGGGACCCGTCGCCCGCCTCGCCGTACGTGGCCGGCTGGGGCGACTCGCCCCGGACGGTGCTGCGCTGCGGCATCGACCGGCCGGAGGAGCTGGACGGCGACCACGCCTCGGACTGGTCCCCGAGCGTCGACGACGTCACCTGGTGGTCGCAGAAGCTCGCCGACGGCGGCTACCGCTTCGTGACGACCATGCGCGCCGCCTACGTCGAGGTGACCGTCCCGGCCGGGGCCGCGAAGAACCCCTTCGACCCGGCGGCCGCGCTGAGCGGCGCGGTCAAGGCCAACGTCCCGGGCTGAGCCGAACGGGTCCCCGACGCACCGAGGGCGGGCCGGGAAGCTCCCGGCCCGCCCTCCGCACGTTCGCTGGGCCTGTCCTCGGACTCCCGTCGTTCGCCCGGAGGGCGGGCGGGGCGGCGTTGGGGTGCGTGCATCGCAAGGCGGAGGAGGGAGCCACTGCGGTGGGGGCACCTCCCGGCCGAAGGCTGGGGGCCATTGGCGACCGACGACAACGCGGCGAGGTGCGTGCCCCGGCGTCGCCCCGCAGACGCGAGTCCGAAGACAGGCCCTAACGGAGCCCGGTCGAGCGCCGCAGCGCCGTCGCGAGCAGCCGGTCGATCAGCTCCGGGTACGAGACCCCGCTGGCCTCCCACATCTTCGGGAAGGCCGAGATCGGGGTGAAGCCGGGCATGGTGTTGATCTCGTTGATCATCCAGGTGCCGTCCTCCAGCAGGAAGAAGTCCACCCGGGCCAGGCCCTCGCAGCCGAGCGCCTCGAAGGCCTCGACCGCCTGGCGCTGGATCTCGGCGAGCTCCGCGGCGGTGAGGTCCGCCGGGATCTTCACGTCCGAGGAGTCGATGTACTTGGCCTCGAAGTCGTAGAAGTCGAAGCCCTCGCCGACCAGGATCTCGCCGGCCACGCTGGCCCGCGGGCCGTCCTCGAACTCCAGCACGCCGCACTCGATCTCGCGGCCGGTCACGCCCGCCTCGATGATCAGCTTGGGGTCGTGCCGGCGGGCCTCCTCGATCGCCGCGTCGAGGTCGGCCAGGTCCTTCACCTTGGTGATGCCGATGCTGGAGCCGGCCCGGCAGGGCTTCACGAACAGCGGCAGGCCCAGCTCGGCGGCCCGCTCGCGCACCGCCGCGCGGCCCGCCTCGGTCTCCCAGTCGCGCGGCCGCACGATGGTGTAGCGGCCGACGTCCAGACCGTGCGAGGCGAGGATCCGCTTGGCGAACTCCTTGTCCATGCCGGCCGCGCTGGCCAGCACGCCGTTGCCGACGTACGGGACGCCGGAGAGCTCCAGCAGGCCCTGGAGCGTGCCGTCCTCGCCCCACGGGCCGTGCAGCAGCGGGAAGACCACGTCGACCTCGCCGAGGGCCTTGGGGGCGCTGCCCGGCTCGGTCAGGACCACCTCGCGGTCGCCCGGGGCGACCGGCAGCGCGACCTGGCCGTCGACGCCCTCGGCGACGTGCGCCACGTCCGGCAGCTTCCCGTCGGTGATGGCCATCCGGGCCGGCTCGTCGCTGGTCAGCGCCCAGCGGCCCTCGTGCGTGATGCCGATCGGCAGCACGTCGTACTTGTCGCGGTCGATCGCCCTGAGCACACTGCCCGCGGTGGAGACCGAGATCGCGTGCTCGGAGCTGCGCCCGCCGAAGACCAGCGCGACGCGCGGCTTCCGGTCGGACCGGTTCGGGGAGGACTGTTCGATGCTCATATCGGGTTTGAGACTACCGTGCGAGGCCCTTCCGGGAAGTCAGCGGCGCCGCACCCTCGGCGCCGCCGCTCCGGTCAGCGCCGCTCGGGTCAGCGCCGCTCCGGCTTGGCCGAACGCGACATCAGCGCCCGCAGCGCCTCCTGGGTCGGCCGCCCGTTGTGCACCACGTCCACCACGGCCTCGACGATCGGCATGTCGACCCCGTTGCGCCGGGCCAGGTCCAGCACCGACTCGCAGGACTTGACGCCCTCGGCGGTCTGCCGGGTGGCCGCGCGGGCCTCCTCCAGCGTCATGCCCCGGCCCAGGTTCATGCCGAAGGTGTTGTTGCGGGACAGCGGCGAGGAGCAGGTGGCCACCAGGTCGCCCATCCCGGCGAGCCCCGCGAAGGTGTGCGGGTCCGCGCCCAGCACCTCGCCGAGCCGGGTGGTCTCGGCCAGCCCGCGGGTGATCAGCGTCGCCTTGGTGTTGTCGCCCAGCCCCATGCCGGCCGCCATGCCGACCGCCAGGCCGATCACGTTCTTGACCGCGCCGCCGAGTTCGCAGCCCACCACGTCGGTGTTGGTGTACGGCCGGAAGTACGGCGTGTGGCAGGCCGCCTGGAGCCGCTTGGCGACCGCCTCGTCGGAGCAGGCGACCACACTGGCCGCGGGCTGCCGGTTGGCGATCTCCTTGGCCAGGTTGGGCCCGCTGACCACCGCGACGCGCTCCTGACCGACCCCGGTGACCTCGTCGATCACCTCGCTCATCCGCTTGGCGGTGCCGAGTTCGATGCCCTTCATCAGGCTCACCAGCACGGTCTGCGGCTCGATCAGCGGCGTCCAGGCGGCCAGGTTGTCGCGCAGCGTCTGCGAGGGCACCACGAGCACCGCGAAGTCGGCGCCGGCCAGCGCCTCGGCGGCGTCGGTGGTGGCCCGGACGGTGTCGGGCAGCCGGACGCCCGGCAGGTAGTCCGGGTTCTCGTGGGTGGAGTTGACGGCGTCCACCAGCTCCTGGCGGCGGGCCCAGAGCACGACCTCGCAGCCCGCGTCGGCGAGCACCATCGCGAACGCGGTGCCCCAGGAGCCGGTTCCCATCACGGCGCAACGGGTCACTTGCCGGCCTCCTCGGTGCCCTTGCCCGGCTCGCCCTTGGCGCGCCGGCGCTCGGCCAGCGCGGCCGCGGCGCGCTCCCGGGCGGCCTTGCGCATGTCGTAGCGCTCGGCCGGCGGCTCCTCGCCCCGGACTTCGGCCAGCACGGCGGTGATCGCCGTCATGATGTCCTCGGTCGCGTCGGCGAGCACCTGGGCGGTGAGCTCCTGCCCCTGGTACCGGCTCAGGTCCACCGGCGGCCCGGCCGCGACGGTGACCCGGTGCCGCGGGAACAGGTTGAACCGGCCCTTCCCGAAACCGGGACGGCCGTACGGCGGGATGATCTCGTGGGCGCCCCAGTGCGCGACCGGGATGACCGGCGCACCGGTCATCAGCGCGACCCGGGCGACCCCGCTCTTGCCGGTCATCGGCCAGAGGTCAGGGTCCCGGGTGAGCGTTCCCTCCGGGTAGAACTGCACGCACTGGCCGCCGTTGACCGCGTCGATCGCGGCCCGGAAGGCCTGCGCGGCGTCGGTGGACTCGCGGAACACCGGGATCTGGCCGGTCTTGCGCAGCATGAACCCGATGAAGGGGACGGAGAACAGCGAGGACTTGCCGAGAATGCGCGGCGGACGCCCGCTGTTGTACTGCCAGTGCGCGTAGATCACCGGGTCGATGATCGAGTTGTGGTTCACCGCGGCGATGAAGCCGCCGTTCCTCGGAACGTGCTCCCAGCCCCGCCAGTCGGGCTTCACCAGGGCGGTCGTCACCGGCTTCACCAGCACGGCCGCGAAGCGGTACCAGATGCCGTAGTCGGCGTTGCCGAACTTGGCGTACGAGCGGCGGGCCACCCCAGCTCCTTCTCATCCGATGCGGCACGGATTACCGCGGTCTTGGTGTCCCGGTGCCGCGCACCGCTTCCGCCGGTGCCCGGGCCACGGGCGCGGAACAGTGTCGCCCGCCCGCTCACCGGCTGTCGAGCAACCGCGCCAACCCGCCCGGCGGGCGTGATCAAACGCACGTCCGCACAGCTCGAACGGCCTGGCGAGGGCTCCGGGACCGGCGCCAGAATGACGCCGGTGACCCAGGACACCGTACGCCCCAGTGAGCCCGTCGCGCCCCCCGCACCCACGGCCGGCTGGTCGCTGGTGCTCCCGCTCAAGCCGCTCGCCCTGGCGAAGAGCAGACTGGCCCCGTACGCCGGGCCGCACCGGGCCGACCTGGCGCTGTCCTTCGCCCTGGACACCGTCGCCGCCGCCCTGGCCACCCCGGACGTCGACCGGGTCCTGGTGGTCACCCGCGACGCCGAGGCCGGCGCCCGGCTGGCCGCGCTCGGCGCCCTGGTGGTCGCCGACGAGCCCGGCGGCGGCCTCAACCGGGCCCTGGCGCACGGCGCCGCGGCCGCCCTGGCCCTGGCCCCGCGGGCCCCGCTGGCGGCGCTCTCGGCGGACCTCCCCGCGCTGCGCCCAGCCGAACTGACCCGGGTGCTGGGCGCGGTGCCGCCGGACGGCCGGGCCTTCCTGCCGGACTCCCCCGGCCTCGGCACCACCCTGCTCGCCTGCACGCCCGGGCGCCCGCTCTCCCCCGCCTTCGGGGACGGCTCACGGGCCCGGCACGCGGCCGGCGGCGCGCTCGAACTGCGCCTGCCGGACGTGGAGTCGGTGCGCCGGGACGTGGACACCGGGACGGACCTCGGCGAGGCCGCGGCGCTCGGCCTCGGCCCGCACACCAGCGCGCTGTTCGCCCGCCTGAGCCTGCGCTGAACCCGCCCCGGCCCCTCCGCGACACCCTCCGGAGCCCGCCCGGCCCGGCGCCGACCTGCTCCCCGGCCCGGGCGGGGCCGCTCGCTATGCTGCACGCATGCAGGCCACCGCGTTCACCTTCGACCCCGCCACCCGGGCCGGCTCCGTGCTGCTCGACGACGGGACCCCGGTGCCGTTCGACGCGGCCGCCTTCGACGCCGGCGGCCTGCGGCTGCTGCGCCCCGGACAGCGGGTGCGGATCCGCACCGAGGGCACCGGCGAGGCCCGCCGGGTGGTCTTCGTGACGCTCCAGACCTTCCCCGACCCCGCCGAGGGCTGACGGCCCCGTCGGGCTCCACCCACGCCGCCGGAACCTTCGGGCCCGACCGGCCCCGCCGGGGACCGGCCCGCACCCCGCCACCCCGCTCGGAACCGCCCCCTGCCGACGCACGCCGCGGATTCCTGACTAAGCGCCCGGAAATCGAAAGAGCCGCGGCGACCGGTCTCCGCGAATTCACGGGAGGGGGGGTGCCGCGGCTCTGGGCCGAAGGCCGTCCGAAGACGGTCGCGCGGGACTTACTTGGCAGAGGTCTTGCGCGCGGTGGTCTTGCGGGTGGCGGTCTTCTTCGCCGGCGCCGTCTTCTTGGCGGTGGCGGCCGCCTTCTTGGCGGTGGCCGTGGTCTTCTTGGCGGCGGCCGTGGTGGTCGCCTTCTTCGCGGCGGCCGTCTTCTTGGTGGCGGCGGCCTTGGTCGCGGTCGCCGTCGCCTTCTTGGCGGCGGTGGTCTTCGCGGCCGTCGTCTTCGCGGCGGTGGTCTTCGCGGCGGACTTCTTGGCGGTCGCCGTGGTCTTCTTGGCGGCGGCCGTGGTGGTCGCCTTCTTGGCGGCGGCCGTGGTCGCCGTCTTCTTGGCGGCGGCCTTCTTGGCGGCCGGGGCGGCGGCAGCGGCGGCGGCGCGCTTGGTGGCGGCACGCTTGGCGGCCGGGGTGGCGGCCACGCCGCTCTTGCCCGGGGTGAGGGAGCCCTTGGGGGCCTTCTTCACCGAGGGGCCTTCCTTCGGCAGCTTCTTGCTGCCGCTGACCAGGTCCTTGAAGCCCTGGCCCGGACGGAAGCGCGGGACCGAGGTCTTCTTGACCTTGACGCGCTCGCCGGTCTGCGGGTTGCGGGCGAAGCGCGCGGAGCGCTCCACCTTCTCGAAGGTGCCGAACCCGGTCACCGAGACCCGGTCACCGGCCACAACGGCACGGACCATGGTGTCGAGCACTGCGTCGACGGCCTCTGCGGCAGCCTTGCGACCGCCCAGCTGCTCGGCCACCGCTTCGACAAGCTGAGCCTTGTTCACGTCTTCCCCTTCGGAAACGGGCGCCGGATGATTCCATCCGTTCTTTTCGCACGTTAGGTATGTATCTGCGGACTTTCAATTACCAAACGCGCGAATCACCCTAGTGTCGCAATGGATTTGCGCGTCGGCGACCTCAGTCGAGCGGCGGGGGCCCCTCGTCGAGGTCATGTACAAAGCGACTCAACCGCCTTGCCGCCTCCGGAAGATCGCGCTTGGCGGTCTCGGTGACGATGAGGAGTTGACGGGTGAGAGCGGTCTTTGCATCGGCAGACACGTTCAGCGCATGCACGCGGGCGTGAGCTTGCTTCAACCGCTCGGCCACAAGCGCGTAGAGCGCTACGACTTCCTGGTCGTCCGGCCCCTCAGCTGGTGCGGAGGTGACGTCCGGCCGGTCGTCAATTCGGCGTTCGGATGGCCGGCCCATGGAGTCCTCAGTCGCGGGTTCGCCGCCCGCGTACGGAGGTTCATGGTGCCGGTGCATGTACTGATTGTGCCATCTACCCGCAGTTGTACTTGCGCGGGCCCCTCTTCCGCAAAGCCAAATGGGCAATCCGGGGCGGACCCCGGCGCTAACTCGTGCTCCGGAACGACGGATGGCCCGGCCCCCCCGAGGGGGGCACGGGCCACGCGGTGGATCGTCAGAATGCTTGTTCTGAGGGGAACTCAGGCGACCGGCAGAGTACGGGGCTTGAAGGCCGGACGGGTCTCCTCGAAGGCCGCGATGTCGGCCTCGTTCCGCAGCGTGATGCTGATGTCGTCCAGCCCGTTGAGCAGCCGCCACCGGACGTTGTCGTCCAGTTCGAAGGCCGCCGTGACGCCTTCGGCCCGTACTTCGCGCGCCTCCAGGTCGACGGTGATCTCGGCCGAAGGGTCACTCTCCGTGAGCGCCCAGAGTCGTTCCACGGTCTCCTGCGGCAGGACGACCGTCAGCAGGCCGTTCTTCAGGGAGTTGCCCCGGAAGATGTCGGCGAAGCGCGAGGAGATGACCGCGTGGAAGCCGTAGTTCTGGAGCGCCCAGACGGCGTGCTCCCGGGAGGAACCGGTGCCGAACTCGGGACCGGCCACCAGGACCGTGGCGCCCTGCCGCTCGGGCCGGTTGAGGATGAACGACTCGTCCTTGCGCCAGGCTTCGAACAGGCCGCCCTCGAAACCGGATCGGGTGACCTTCTTGAGCCAGTGGGCGGGGATGATCTGGTCGGTGTCCACGTTGCTGCGGCGCAGCGGGACGGCCCGGCCGGTGTGGGTGGTGAACTTCTCCATGGCTCAGGCCTCCACGGGAGCGACGTCGGCGGTCAGGTCGGAGGGGGACGCGAGGCGGCCCAGCACGGCGGTCGCGGCGGCGACCTGCGGGGAGACCAGGTGGGTGCGGCCGCCCTTGCCCTGCCGGCCCTCGAAGTTGCGGTTCGAGGTGGAGGCGCAGCGCTCCCCCGGGGCGAGCTGGTCGGGGTTCATGCCCAGGCACATCGAGCAGCCCGCGTGGCGCCACTCGGCGCCGGCCGCGGTGAACACCTTGTCCAGCCCCTCCTCGACGGCCTGGAGCGCGACCCGGACGGACCCGGGGACGACCAGCATCCGTACGCCGTCGGCGATCCGGCGGCCCTCCACGACGGCCGCGGCGGCCCGCAGGTCCTCGATCCGGCCGTTGGTGCAGGAGCCGACGAAGACGGCGTCGACCTTGACCTCGCGCAGCGGGGTGCCGGCCTCCAGGCCCATGTACGTCAGGGCGTTCTCGGCGGCCAGGCGCTCCTGCGGGTCGGCGAAGGAGGCCGGGTCCGGCACGTTCGAGCCCAGCGGGGCGCCCTGGCCCGGGTTGGTGCCCCAGGTGACGAAGGGGGTCAGCTCGCTCGCGTCGATGAAGATCTCGTGGTCGAAGACCGCGTCCTCGTCGGTGCCCAGGGTCCGCCAGTACGCGACGGCGGCGTCCCAGTCCTCGCCCTGCGGGGCGTGCGGGCGGCCCTGGAGGTACGCGAAGGTCGTCTCGTCCGGGGCGATCATGCCGGCCCGGGCGCCGGCCTCGATCGACATGTTGCAGACGGTCATCCGGGCCTCCATGGAGAGGCTCCGGATCGCCGAACCGCGGTACTCCAGGACGTAGCCCTGGCCGCCGCCGGTGCCGATCTTCGCGATGACGGCCAGGATCAGGTCCTTGGCGGTGACGCCCTCGGGCAGGTCGCCCTCGACGGTGACCGCCATGGTCCGGAACGGCGCCAGCGGCAGGGTCTGGGTGGCCAGCACGTGCTCGACCTGGCTGGTGCCGATGCCGAACGCCAGCGCGCCGAAGGCGCCGTGGGTCGAGGTGTGGGAGTCGCCGCAGACCACGGTCATGCCGGGCTGGGTCAGGCCGAGCTGCGGGCCGACGACGTGCACGACGCCCTGTTCGACGTCGCCGAGCGAGTGGATCCGGACGCCGAACTCGGCGGCGTTCCTGCGCAGGGTCTCCAGCTGCACCTTGGAGACCGGGTCGGCGATCGGCTTGTCGATGTCGAGGGTGGGGGTGTTGTGGTCCTCGGTGGCGATCGTCAGATCGGTGCGGCGGACCGTACGGCCGGCCAGCCGCAGCCCGTCGAAGGCCTGCGGGCTGGTGACCTCGTGGAGCAGGTGGAGGTCGATGAAGAGGAGGTCGGGTTCGCCCTCCGCGCGCCGCACGACGTGGTCGTCCCAGACCTTCTCTGCGAGTGTCCGTCCCATCGGATTCCCTCCAGCCGGCCGCGTTGCCGGCCTTCTCGTGTCGTCGAGGTCAAAGCGTGTGCGCCGCCCTGAGACTCCCGGGCCGCTCCCGTCCAGAGTGGCGCTTTTCGCCGGAGATTGAACTTGTGTCTCGCGGAGTGAGATCGCGGTCTTAGCGCATGGACAGTGCGCGACCCCCCGTCCGCCCCCGGCCGGCCGGGCCCCGCGGAGGCTCGGCGGAGGCTCCGCGAGGGCTGCCCGGAGGAGCCTGCGAAGACCCCCGGGAAGGGTCGCGCGGAGGCCTCACGGAACGCCGAAAGGGCCCCACCCGGTCACGGGTGGGGCCCTTTCGGAAAGCCTTCGACGCACAACGAAAAAGACCCCGGACAACCGGGGCCTTTCCAATTTCTGGCTGGGGTACCAGGACTCGAACCTAGACTAAATGAACCAGAATCACTCGTGCTGCCAATTACACCATACCCCAACACAAAGCAAGGGCCGATGGGCGAGCCCACCGGCTTCCTGCTCTGAAGTACCCCCGACCGGATTCGAACCGGCGCTACTGCCGTGAGAGGGCAGCGTGCTAGGCCGCTACACAACGGGGGCTTCCTGGCGATCCCTTGCGGGATCCGTACCCCCGACCGGATTCGAACCGGCGCTACTGCCGTGAGAGGGCAGCGTGCTAGGCCGCTACACAACGGGGGCTTTCCAGGTGATCCCTTGCGGGATCCGTACCCCCGACCGGATTCGAACCGGCGCTACTGCCGTGAGAGGGCAGCGTGCTAGGCCGCTACACAACGGGGGCTTGATCTTCTTTTGTGTGCTGTACTCACGTACTGCGCTGGGGTACCAGGACTCGAACCTAGACTAAATGAACCAGAATCACTCGTGCTGCCAATTACACCATACCCCACCAGAGTTGAACCCCTGCGGGCCCTTCTCAGGCGTTGCGCCTCTCGGTCGGTCCCTTCCGAGGGGCTTTCGCTCCCTCGTCCGTTCCCTCCCGGGCGGCGCAGAAAGAACATTACCCGACGTCGGCCCCGGCTCCAAAATCGATAACCCCGGGCGGCCTGCGGGAGGCCTGCGGATGACCTCCGGGTACGCCGCGGGCCCGGCACGAGGCCGGGCCCGCGGCCTGCTCGGCGGCCCGTGGAGGGCCGGTCCGGCAGGGATCCGTCAGCGAGCGCCCGGGAGGGTGCCTCAGGCGGCCGGGAGGGCGTCCAGGGCGGCCCGCAGCCGTCGCAGCGTCTCCGGGCGGCCCAGCAGCTCCATGGACTCGAACAGCGGCGGGGAGACCCGTCGGCCGGTGACGGCCACCCGCAGCGGCGTGAAGGCGAACTTGGGCTTGATGCCCAGCCCCTCCACCAGCGCCTCGCGCAGCGCGGCCTGGATCGGCTCCGGGGTGAAGTCCGCGAGCTCCTCCAGCGCCTTGATGCTGGCCTCCAGCACCGGGCGGGAGTCCGCGGTCAGCACCTTGGCGGCGTCGTCCGCGTCGAGGGCGAACTTCTCCGGCGCCACGAACAGGAAGCCGGCCATGTTCACGATCTCGCTCAGCACGACCATCCGCTCCTGGGTGAGCGGCGCCACCTTGGCGAGCAGGTCCAGCTGCTCGGCGGTGGGCTCGGCCGGCAGCAGCTCGGCGCCCTGGAGGAACGGCACCAGGCGGCGGACGAAGTCCTCCGGGGCCAGCCGGCGGACGTGCTCGGCGTTGATCGCCTCGCACTTCTTCAGGTCGAAGCGGGCCGGGTTGGCGTTCACCTTGGCGACGTCGAAGGCGGCGACCATCTCGTCCATGTCGAACAGGTCGCGGTCCTCGGCCAGCGACCAGCCCAGCAGGGACAGGTAGTTGAGCAGGCCCTCGCGGATGAAGCCGCGCTCGCGGTACAGGTTGAGCGAGGACTGCGGGTCGCGCTTGGAGAGCTTCTTGTTGCCCTCGCCCATCACGTACGGCAGGTGGCCGAAGCGCGGGGTGGTGCCGTCGCCGACGCCGATCTCGGCGAGCGCGGCGTACAGGGCGATCTGCCGCGGGGTGGAGGACAGCAGGTCCTCGCCGCGCAGCACGTGGGTGATGCCCATCAGGGCGTCGTCCACCGGGTTGACCAGGGTGTACAGCGGGGCGCCGTTGGCCCGGACGATGCCGTAGTCCGGGACGTTCTCCGGCTCGAAGGTGAGCGTGCCGCGCACCAGGTCGTCGAAGGAGAGGGTCTTGTCGGGCATCCGGAAGCGCAGGATCGGCTCGCGCTTCTCCAGCTTGTAGACGGCGACCTGCTCCTCCGTCAGCTCGCGGCAGTGGCCGTCGTAGCCGGAGGGCTTGCCGGCCGCGCGGGCGGCCTCGCGGCGGGCGTCCAGCTCCTCGGTGGAGCAGTAGCAGTGGTAGGCGTGGCCGGCCTCGTGCAGGCGGCGGGCGACATCGGCGTAGATGTCCATCCGCTGCGACTGCCGGTACGGCGCGTCCGGACCGCCGACCTCGGGGCCCTCGTCCCAGTCCAGGCCGAGCCAGCGCATCGCGTCGAGCAGCTGGTTGTACGACTCCTCGGAGTCGCGGGCGGAGTCGGTGTCCTCGATCCGGAAGACCAGCGTGCCGCCGTTGTGGCGGGCGTAGGCCCAGTTGAACAGGGCCGTGCGGACCATGCCCACGTGGGGGTTGCCGGTCGGGGAGGGACAGAAGCGAACCCGGACGGCCGGGTCAGTGTTAGCCACGCTTGATCACCTTGTTGGTGAGAGTGCCGATGCCTTCGATGGAGACGGCGACCTCGTCGCCGACGTTGAGGGGGCCCACCCCTGCGGGCGTGCCGGTGAGGATGACGTCGCCGGGCAGCAGCGTCATGGCCTCGGAGATGTGGACGACCAGCTCGGCGACCGAGCGGACCATCAGGGAGGTGCGGCCGGTCTGGCGGAGCTCGCCGTTGACCGTGCAGGTGATCGCGAGGTCGCTCGGGTCGAGGTCGGTCTCGATCCACGGGCCCAGCGGGCAGGCCGTGTCGAAGCCCTTGGCCCGGGCCCACTGGCCCTCGCGCTGCTGGACGTCCCGGGCGGTGACGTCGTTGGCGCAGGTGTAGCCGAGGATCACCTCGGGCACCCGGTCCAGCGGCACCTCGCGGCACATCCGGCCGATCACCACGGCGAGTTCGGCCTCGTGGTGGACGTCCGAGGAGAACGGCGGGTAGGCGATGCTCTCGGTCGGGCCGATCACCGAGGTGGACGGCTTGAAGAAGGTGAGCGGGACGTCCGGGACGTCGTTGCCCAGCTCCGCCGCGTGCGCCGCGTAGTTGCGGCCGACCGCCACGATCTTGTTCGGGAGCATCGGGCTGAGCAGCCGGACGTCCTGGAAGCGGTAGCTCTCGCCGGTGGGCTGGGGCTGGCCGAACGGGTGGCCGGCCAGCGCGTGGACGACCAGCGACTCGGGCCGGGAAGGGTCGCCCTCCACTACGCCGAAGGAGACGCTGCCGGCGGCAGGGCTCCCTTCCCGGACGGAAAACCTGGCAATGCGCACGGCTGGGCTACCCCTCGCTTCGTCGGCCGCCCGGGGCGCGCCCGGGCGCTGGAGGGCTCCCGCCCGCAGTGGGCGCGGCCCCGTCAATCGGCCTCCAGGCTATCGCGTGGGGCCCCGGCTGACCGCTTTGCCCCTGTTCAGGACGGTCGGGACGGAAGCGCGCACCGCGCGACGCCGAGGGCGCCGCCGCCACCGGTGTGACGACGGCGCCCTCGGCGCGGTGCGGTGCGGTGCCGTGCGGGGTCAGTCCTGCGGGACGACGACCGGGGCGACCATCAGCTGGGTGCGGCGCGGGTTGGCCGTGGCGGCCGGCAGCTCGGTGCCGTAGGTCAGGACGTCCTCGGGCTTGCGGGCACCCGGGATCGTGCTGAAGTCCTCGACCGAGGCCAGCGTCGTCCGGCGCGGGTTCGCCGTGGGGCGGCAGGACAGCGTGGACTTGGTGGCGTTCTTCGCCTGGGACATCGAGAGCACCTCGTGGTCATGGCCTGGCCGACCGCGGCGGATCGGCACCGGCCTGATGGATTCCGATTGATTCGGAGGGGTTCTGGGCAGGCTGATCGGGGCCGTGCTCCGGAGACAGCCAGGTTACGAGATCTCATTCCATAGAGACCGTGACCAAAGCTACACATTAGACTGTGATTTTGCTCACAAATTGACGAGCAAAATACAGATATCCGACATATCGTCGCTCCGGGACTTTCCGACATTCCACCCGATAAGGGGCATTCCGGAAGGTCTGTGACTCTTCCCGATCCCGGGTCTGCTTGGCATGTATCCGGCGAGTGTCCGAAAAAGGCGGTATTCCGGTCCTGTTACCGCACAGTCAGTGAGATCGCACAAGCGGTCGGTAGCGCCGGACCCCCGGTACCTGCGGCCCTTGTTGGGATTCCCCGGCTGTGCTGGAATGCGACGGACCGTGGGTAGGGAGTGGTCCACCCCGGTGCCCGCTCTCCCGGACCGGCCGGGGGGCGGATGGAAACTCGACACCGTCCAGGCCGTGGCGACGCGGCGGGACGCCCGGTCCAGAGGTTGCGACGCCAGTGCAGGGACGTTTCAAAAGGGGTAGCGGCGCCGCGGGGAACCCGGAGTCGCGCGAGCCTGTGGCAGCCCCCCAACAGGCGGCGGCCCCCGGCGGCCCGGCCGAGCCGGTGACACCCGAGGCCCTCGGACGGCCGGAGGAGGACGGGCAGGAGCGGAAGTCCGCCCGGGACAAACTCCGGACCTCGCTGACCAGGCGCCGCGCCACCGGTCTGAACCGGCTCGCGATGCGCAACTGGCGCATCCGCACCCGACTGATCGCGCTGCTCGCCCTCCCCGTGATGGTCTCGCTGGTCCTCGGTGGCCTGCGCATCCAGACCTCGATGGAGAACTCGCAGCAACTCGCCCAGATGGCCAACCTGTCCGACCTGGCCAAGAAGGCGACCAACCTCGCGGACGCGCTGCAGACCGAGCGCGACATCAGCGCCGGCCCGATCACCCACGACCCGACCGCCCCGCTGGACGACGACATCGTCGCGGCCCGCAAGTCCACCGACGACCTGAGCCGCACCTTCACCGCGTCCTCCGACAAGTTCGAGAACCTCGAACTGTCCGGCGGCAAGGCGCTGTTGCTCCAGATCCGCAAGGACCTGAACTCGATCGCGGACACCCGCAGCCTGCCGTACCAGAACAACCAGAACATCCAGTCGACGATCACCGCCTACGACGTGATCATCCGAGACCTGCTGTCCATCACCCAGGACATCGCGCTCGCGTCGAACAACAAGGACCTGGTCGTCTCCACCCGCGCGCTCCAGCAGTTCTCGCTGGCGAAGAACGCGACCTCGCAGCAGCGGGCCCTGATCAGCGCCGCGCTCGCCAACCCGAAGACCCCGGACCTCAGCCCCAGCGACGAGTCCTTCGGTATCCGTCTGCGCAGCTCGTACGACAACGCGATCGCGAGCTTCAACAACATCTACACCGCGCACGACCTGGACAACCTGCGCAGCCAGCTGAGCTACAACTCGGTGGTCGCCGACGCCGACCGCTACGCCTCCACGATCCTCACCCAGAGCGGCATCCGCCAGACCGAGGCGGTCAGCTACAAGGACTGGTACGAGAAGGCCAGCTCCAAGATCACCGCCGAGCGCCGGATCGAGTCCAAGCTCATCGAGAACCTGGACGGAAAGGCCCAGGACCTCCAGTCCCAGGCCGACGCCGACGCCCTGATCATCGGTGTCGCGGTCGCCCTGGTGCTGCTCGTCGCCCTCGGTGGCGCCGGTCTGATCGCCCGCTCGATGGTGCGCTCGCTGACCCGCCTCCAGGCCGCGGCCGAGGACGTCGCCGAGCGCCGTCTGCCCGAGCTGGTCAAGACCCTCTCCGAGGCCGACCCGCACGACGTCGACACCACGGTCGAGCCGGTCGCCGTCGACTCCACCGACGAGATCGGCCACGTGGCCCACGCGTTCGACATGGTGCACAGCGAGGCCGTCCGCCTCGCCGCCGAGCAGGCCCTCCTACGCGGCAACATCAACGCGATGTTCACCAACCTCTCGCGCCGCAGCCAGGGCCTCATCCAGCGCCAGCTGTCGCTCATCTCCGAGCTGGAGAGCCGCGAGGCGGACCCGGACCAGCTGGCCAACCTCTTCAAGCTGGACCACCTCGCGACCCGCATGCGCCGCAACGGCGAAAACCTCCTCGTCCTCGCCGGTGAGGACCCGGGCCGCCGCTGGACCAGGCCCGTCCCGCTGGTCGACGTGCTCCGCGCCGCCGCCTCCGAGGTGGAGCAGTACGAGCGCATCGAGCTCGCCGCCGTGCCGTCGGCCGAGGTCGCCGGCCGCGTCGTCAACGACCTCGTCCACCTGCTCGCCGAGCTGCTGGAGAACGCCACCTCGTTCTCCAGCCCGCAGACCCGCGTCCGGGTCACCGGCCACGCGCTGCCGGACGGCCGCGTCCTGGTCGAGATCCACGACACCGGCATCGGCCTGAGCCCCGACGACCTCGCCGAGATCAACGAGCGCCTCGCCAACCCGCCGACGGTGGACGTCTCGGTCTCCCGCCGCATGGGCCTCTTCGTGGTCGGCCGCCTGTCCCTGCGACACGGCATCCGCATCCAGCTCCGCCCCAGCGACTCCGGCGGCACCACCGCGCTGGTCATGCTCCCGGTGGACGTCACCAATTCGGGCGACCGCCGCGGCGCCGGCCGGCCCGGCTCCGGCCAGGGCAAGCAGCAGCGCGGGGTCACCCCGACGCCGCGCCAGCAGCGCCAGGTGCCGCCCGGCCGCCAGAACGGTCCGGCCGCGCTCGGCCAGGGCGGTCCGGCCGCCGGTGCCCCGCAGGGCGGCCGTCCGCAGCTCGGCCAGGGCGGTCCGGGCGCTCCGACCGGTCCCGGTCCGCAGGGCGGCCCGGGCGCGCAGGGCGGTCCGGGTGCGCCGGGCGGTCCCGGTGCGCCGGGCGGTCCGGGTGCGTCCGGCGGCGGTCTGCCGACCCGCAAGGTCGGCCAGTCGCTGCGGGAGAACCCCGCCCCACAGGGCGGCGGTCAGCAGGGCCAGGGCCAGCGGCCCGCCCAGCCGCAGCAGAAGCAGCAGGCCCCGCAGAAGCAGCAGAACCAGCAGGCTCCGCAGCAGGCCCCGCAGGGCGGTCTGCCGCAGCGCGCCCCGGGTCGCCAGGGCCCGCCGCAGAGCGGCCCGAACGGCCTGCCCCGCCGCGGCCGTCAGCAGCAGCCCGGTCAGCCGCAGCAGGGCCAGCCGCAGGCCGGTCAGTCCCAGCCCGGCCTGCCCGGCCGGCCCGGCCAGGAGCGTCCGCGTCCCGCCGGCGGGTTCGACGGCGGTCCGGGTGCCCGGACTGGCGAGCAGCCGCAGCACGGCCGCCCCGGCGGTCCCGGTGGCCCCGGTGGCCCCGGCGCGCCGCAGCAGGGTGCCCGTCCGGGCAACCGTCCGCAGGACGGCCTGCCGCAGCGCCGTCCGGCCCCGCAGGGCCCCGGCGCCCCCGGCCGGCCCGCCGCCCAGGGTCCGCGCGGTCCGCAGCGCCCCGGCCCGGACGCGCCGCAGCGCGACCGCCAGCCGCAGCTGCCGCCGCAGGCCCCGCAGCAGCCCCAGCCGCTGCCGTCGGCCGAGCCGGCGCCGGTGGAGAGCACCCAGCAGTTCGCCCGTCCGCGCTTCGAGGCCAGCCAGATCGACCCGCGCGACCCGCTGGGCCTCGGCCTGGTCGAGCCGGTGCTGCCGAACGTGCCGAACCCGCCGCGTCCGGAACCGGTGCGCCAGGAGCAGGCCCCGCAGCAGCCGCAGCCGCTTCCGCTGCCGCACCAGGAGCCGATGGCGCTGCCGACCGGCCCGTCCGAGGCCGCGGGCCGACCGGGCGGCGAGGAGCAGCCCTGGTTCCCGCAGTCCGACGGCTCGCAGCAGGCGCGGCCGCGGCCGTACCAGCCGCGCCGCCCCGGCACCGCCGCACCGGAGTTCCAGCCGTCGGCCGACGAGCAGCGGGCTCCCCAGCCGGCTCCGCAGCAGCAGGCCCCGCAGCAGTCGCAGGGCCAGCCGCAGCAGAACCAGCAGCAGCCGCAGGGCCAGCCGCAGCCGGGCACCGGCGACGCGCCGTGGCGTCCGTCCGCGAACGACGAGCGCTGGCGCCGCGCCGAGCAGATCCGCGAGCCCTCGACCAGCGGTGTCACCATGTCGGGCCTGCCCCGGCGGACCCCGCAGGCCAACCTGGTCTCCGGCACCGCCGAGGCCTCGCCGCTGACCGGCCCGCAGGTCTCCCGGGCCCCCGAGGAGGTCCGCGGCCGACTGACCAACCTGCGCCGCGGCATCCAGCAGGGCCGCCGCGCCGGGGCCGAGCAGGCCGCCAACCAGGCGGGCCACCAGCATGGTGCCCAGCAGCCCGGATTCGATAGTTTCGGTGGCCGGAGCGACGGCAACGGCGCAGATCACCAGGAGCGTTG
Source organism: Kitasatospora sp. NPDC058046 (assembly GCF_042885595.1). NCBI lineage: Bacteria > Bacillati > Actinomycetota > Actinomycetes > Kitasatosporales > Streptomycetaceae > Kitasatospora > Kitasatospora sp. NPDC058046. The sequence goes on along the minus strand of NZ_JBHVRS010000037.1, from coordinate 1,061 downwards.
AGTTGAACCAGATGAGCCAGGCCGCACAGAACCTGAACTGGCTGATCACCAATTTCGTGGACAACACCCCCGGGGTGTCCCACACCGTGGTGGTCTCCGCGGACGGCCTCCTGCTGTGCATGTCCGAGGGCTTCCCCCGGGACCGCGCCGACCAGCTCGCCGCCGTCGCCTCCGGCCTCACCTCCCTCACCTCCGGCGCCAGCCGGATCTTCGAGGGCGGCGAGGTCAACCAGACCGTCGTCGAGATGGAACGGGGCTTCCTGTTCCTGATGGCCGTCAGCGACGGCTCCGCACTCGCCGTCCTGGCCGCGCCGGACTCCGACATCGGCCTCGTCGGCTACGAGATGGCCCTGCTCGTCGACCGCGCCGGCGCCGTCCTCACCCCCGCACTCCGCGCGGAACTCCAGGGCAGTCTCCTGCACTGACCGGGACCCGCGCGGCTCACCCACCGTCCCGACCGCGCCGGGTCCGACCCGACCGGACCCGGCGCCACACCCTCAGCTACCCTCAGGCAGCTGATCCCGCCTCAGCTGGCACCGCCCCAGCTGGAACCGGCTGCCCAAGGCTGCAGCACTAGGAGGACCCATGACCCCGCCTTCGACACCCGCCGGCCCGTACGGCAACGGGTACGGCAGCGGCTACGGCGGGCAGCAGTCCGACGGCTACGAGCAGCAGCCGCTGGTCCGCCCGTACGCGATGACCGGCGGACGGACCCGCCCCCGGTACCAGCTCGCCATCGAGGCCCTGATCTCCACGACCGGCTCGGCCGACCGGGCCGGCGGGCTGCTGCCCGAGCACGCCCGGATCGTCAGCCTCTGCCGCGAGGTCAAGTCCATCGCGGAGATCTCCGCACTGGCCGGCGTCCCGCTCGGTGTCGCCCGCATCCTCGTCGCCGACCTTGCCGAGGCCGGTCTCGTCGCCATCCACCAGCCCGCCGCCGCGGGCGAGTCGGGCGGAACGCCCGATGTCACGCTGCTCGAAAGGGTCCTCAGTGGACTTCGCAAGCTCTAACGCGGCCGCCCCCACCCGCGCCACCACCTCCGCGAAGATCGTCGTCGCGG
>NZ_JBHVRS010000036.1:76535-77759 GCF_042885595.1 Kitasatospora sp. NPDC058046 | reverse complement strand
GGGCGGGTCGTCGGGGGAGAAGCCGCTGGTCGATCGGGGTTCCGGGTCCACGTTGGACGGGAAGCCCGGTGAGAAGTGGGTGTCCCGGGATTCGGGCGACCGCAGGTCGACGACCATGGACGACCTCAAGAAGTCGGGGGACGCGGACACCCCCTCGCCGAGGGAGCACGAGGGCGGCACCGACGGGTCGAAGCAGAAGCCCTCCGCGGGCGAGGCCCCGGGCAAGGGGGACCGGCCCACCCCGGACCAGACGCGGCAGAGCGGCCGGCAGGAGGGGACGACGACGAAGTCCGAGGGCTCGGCGCCGAAGAAGCCCACCGTGCGGCCGTTCGGTCCCGAGAAGGTGAGGACCCTCGCCGATGGCCCCCAGGACGGGGCGGGGCCGAGGAGCAGCACCTCGGAGTCGGGGATGCGACCCGGCGGCTCCAACGTGAAGACCGTCACCGAGGCCAAGCCGACCGAATCGGGGGCGGGCGGCTCGACCAAGGTCGGATCGTCCACCGAGAAGCCCGTGAGCAAGACGGAGCCCTTCTCCGGCCGGGGCGATCGTCTCGGCGGGGGGGCGCGGGTCTCCGAGGACGCCGGAGCGTCGAACCGAACCGGCCCGCGGAGCGGATCCCAGCAGGAGTTCCCGAACGCGGAGGCATCGACGAACAGCCGGGGTCCGCAGTCGGAGCTGGCGGCGAAGCAGGAGACCGCGGCGAACGCCCGGATCGCCAAGGCCAAGGCCGAGGCCGATGCGGCGGCAGCGGCGAAGGCGGGTGTGGGGTCCGAGGCCGGCAACGCGGGGGCGAAGGTGAAGTCCGGTGCGGGGGTTGAGGGTTCGGGTTCGTCGGAGTGGGTCAAGTCGCCGTCGGAGTTGACGGACAAGCGGGAGGCCGCGGCGAGGCGGGAGGCCGCGGGGAATGCCTGGGCGACGGAGCCCAAGGGTGAGGCGCCTGCTGGGGCGAAGGTGAAGCCCGGTACGGGGGTTGAGGGTTCGGGTTCGTCGGAGCGGGTCAAGTCGCCGTCGGAGTTGACGGACAAGCGGGAGGCCGCGGCGAAGCGGGAGGCTGCGGGGAAGGATTGGGTGACGCCCAAGGGTGAGGAGCCTGCTGGGGCGTCCGAGAAGTCCGGTGCGGCGGTGGGGGGTTCGGGTTCGTCGGAGCGGGTCAAGTCGCCGTCGGAGTTGACGGACAAGCGGGAGGCCGCGGCGAAGCGGGAGGCTGCGGGGAAGGATTGGGT
>NZ_JBHVRS010000036.1:0-76437 GCF_042885595.1 Kitasatospora sp. NPDC058046 | reverse complement strand
CGCCCAAGGGTGAGGAGCCTGCTGGGGCGTCCGAGAAGTCCGGTGCGGCGGTGGGGGGTTCGGGTTCGTCGGAGCGGGTCAAGTCGCCGTCGGAGTCGGCGGAGTTGACGGACAAGCGGGAGGCCGCGGCGAGGCGGGAGGCCGCGGGGAAGGATTGGGTGACGCCCAAGGCCGAGGCCGACGCGGCGGCGGTGGAGAAGCCCGGCGCCGGATCGGCTGCCCGGCCCCGGGTGCCGGAGAAGCCTTCGCCGGAGGTGCGGGGCGAGGAGGCCCGGCTGACGGCGCAGAAGCACGCGGAGGTCATGGACCGCTGGCTGGAGCACAAGCGGCAGGATCCGGAGACCCGGAAGCTGGCGGAGCAGCGTGCCGAGGAGGCGCGCCAGGCGGCGGAGAAGCAGGCGGAGCGGCGGGCGGAGGTGGCCGCGGAGCGGCGGGAGCGGGCCGCTGCCGAGCGGGAGGCGTCCGAGCGGACGAAGGCGCAGGTCGCGGAGGCCGAGGCCCGGGCCGACCGCCGGCGAGCGGAGGCGGCGGCCGCCGAGGACGCCCGGTGGCGGGAGCTGTTGCAGGACCTGCGGGACAAGTCGGGTGGGAACTCCGGGACGATCGGGGAGATCTCCTTCGCCGAGGCCAGGGCCCGGATCACCCAGCGGGCCGATGCCGCGCTGCGCAAGCCCATGCGCGAGTACACGGGGCCGGCGGACTTCGAGGCGATGGACCGCTACCTGGCACCCCACCTGGTGGCCGCCGAGGCCGAGGCCTGGCACGAGCTGGCGCGCGAACTCGGCATCAACGTGGGCTCGTTGGCTCGGCAGGGCCTCATGCCGACGTTCCCCCGGAACCTTCCGGAGCGGCCCGGCGGGAGGGTCGCCTTCGAGGCCGAGGCGTCCCCGGTCTCGAAGACCGGACCGGTCGGGGGCAAGGGCAAGGGCCTGGCCGTCGAGCCGGTTGAGACTGTCGAGGCCGGCAAGCCCGGCAAGCCCGTCGAGGCCGTCGAGGCCGTCGTGAAGGAGCCCGAGGAGGAGATCACGGTTCTGCGGGCTCCGAACCCGGACGAGACCTGGGCGCAGATGGAGGCCCGGGAGGCCCGCGAGCTGGCGGCGGCGATCGAGCTGTCGACGCGGCTCCGGCAGCAGCCGGGCGGGGGCGGGGGTCCGATCACCTCGGCGTCGGCCGCGTCCGGGAGCCGGACCGGGGCGGCGCTGACGCCCGAGGCCAAGGCGAAGCTCCTCCAGGTCCCCACGCAGGCCCTCGACGAGGTCTCCCCGGCGGAGGGGTCGGCGTCGACTCAGCCGGAGGTGCCCGTCGTCGCGCAGCCGGAGGCGCCGTTCACGGCGCAGGAGTTGATCGACGAGCTGGTCGGCCTGATGCCCGGGGTTCCCCAGGCGCCGGCGGGTCTGCTGGGTCCGGACGTGTTCGGTGACCGGGTCGTCCCGCCCGCTCCGGAGTTCCTCCAGGGCTACGACTACCGGCAGTTGAAGTCGGAGTCCCGGGTGGCGTTCTTCCGGGCGCTGGACCTGGTGCGCGCGACCGCGCCGACGGCCGAGGGGCTCGCCCCGGAGACGCTGGGCCAGCACCCGGAGTCGGTCGTCGAGTCCAGTGGGATCCGGACGATGTCGCGGAGTACCGGTTCGGGGTTTCTGCGGAAGTGGGTGCGCATTCCGCGGCTGGTGCACTCGATCTGGCTGGGTGGTCCGCTGTCGGCGGACAACGAGCACACCGGCCCGTTCATGACCAATGTGCAGGACTCGGCGGACGGTCCGGGCCAGGAGTTCACCCATGTGATCTGGACGGATGTCACCCGTGCCCGGGTCGCCGAGGCCAGGGCGGCCGAGGGGACGGGCGACGACACGCCCGAACTCGCCACCGTACGGGCGATGGTGACGTGGGCGGGGACCCGGCCGCGCGGGAACGTGGTGCTGGTCAACGTCGACGAGGTCTTCTCGGCCGAGGCGCCGATGGGCCTCGAAGCGGCCTACAAGATGGAGACGGCGAAGCGCCTCGGGCAGGGGTACGCCTCGGCGAGCGACATCCTGCGACTGGAGGTCCTCGGCCGGTTCGGCGGGATCTACACCGACGGCGACAACCGCCTCCGGACCGACCCCACCCCGGCGGTCCGGCGGATCGTCGAATCCGACCAGGGCTTCGCCGTCGCCAAGGTCGGCAACGCCGGCATGGCGAACGCGGTGCTGATCGCCCCGGCCGGGCACCGCGCCGTGCGGCAGCACCTGGAGGTGCTGCGCCGCAACTACCTGCGCAGCTCGCACGAGAACACCGTCCGCGGAGGCTACTTCCAGTACCTGGACCGGATGTCCGTGTCCAAGACCGACTTCCGCGAGGCGGACAAGATGGCGGGGGAGGACCCCGTCTGGGTGCAGGGCCACACGGAGGAGCGGGACAAGAACGCGGTCCTCTACCTGAGCGGGACCGGCATCAACATCTGGGCGGACCTGGCGCACGGCCTGGGGCTCAAGGGCCCCGGCAGGCTCCCGGTGGTCGAGCCGGGTGTGTTCGAGATCGGGGTCGGGAACACCTGGGTGCCGCGCGAGCAGCCGGCCGCGGAGGCGGAGCCGGCGGAGGGCGACCAGCAGCCCGAGGCGCCCGACCGCGCGGCGACACTGTTGGCGGCCCGGAACATCATCAACACGCTGATCCGCGAACTCTCCTACCAGAACGGCAAGTTGGCTCTGAGCGAGGTGGCCGCGCGGGTCGCCCGGCACCCGCAGCCCGCGTTGCTGTGGGACACGGTGATCGGCTTCCTGGCCGGCCACCCCGAGCTGCGGACGCGGGTGCAGTGGCGCACCGTCCAGAAGTACGACGCGGGGACGAGGCCGATCGGCGCCCCGGTGCCGCTCCCGCCGTGGTCCGCCGGCCTCCTGGTGCCCGAGCCAGGGGAGGTCGAGGGGATCAAGACCGGGCGGGGTGTCGAGCGGGTGCGCATGCTGGCGCCCGAGGAGGTGCCGCCGCCCGCCGCGACGGGGGTGCTCCAGGTCCCCACCCAGGCCGTCGACGGTGTGGTCCCGGCGGTGACCGACCTGGACCGGGCCCGCGAACAGCTGGCCGCCGTGGGCGTGGGGGCGGAGGAGCAGGCCGCGATCGGCGCGCGCCTGGACGACCTGGTCGCGGCGCTGGACGAGATCGGTGCGGGTGCGGAGGCCCGGCAGGGTGTCGGCACGGCCTTGCAGATGGGTTCCTTCCAGCAGGCGTTCGCCGGGCTGGGCCAGGCGCAGCGTCTGGAGGTGCTCCGGCTGCTGGCGCAGGCGCTGCGGGACGGGCTGGAGCCCGGCGCGCAGCCGATGCTGGCGCTGCTGGTGACAGTGCTCCTCGCGGCTCAGCAGATCCGGGACGAGGTGCCGGTGGCGGCCGCGGGGGAGTCCCCGCGCGACCTCGCCAGGCGGTTGACCACGTTCGCCGACGGGATCCTCGCGGGCGCGGTCGCCTGGGCCCGTGAGTCGATGCGGGGGGCTCCGACCGCGCCGTACGCGGTGGTGGCGGTGGCCGGTTACGGCCGTACCGACCTGACGCCGGCCGCCGACCTGGACTTCGGTCTGCTCGGCGCCCAGGCGGACGCGGCCTGGCTGCGGTCGCTGACCAACCTGGCAGCCGGCTGGCTGGACCTGGCCCGCCAGTTCCTGCCGGTGAACGGGTCGGCGGCGGCGCCGTTCCAGGCCGACATCATGTGGTTCAACCCCAACCTGGCGGTCTTCGACCCGGAGGCCGTGCTGGAGCACGCGCTCGCCGCTTCGGCGGACGAGCTGACGCCCAAGCACGGTGTCATGCACGACACCCGGCTGATCGAGCTGGCGCCGCTCACCGGCGCCCTCGCCGCCGTCACGTCGCACGAGGGCCAGCGGGAGCTCTTCCGGAGGTTCGCCCAGGAGCGGAGCGGGCGCGGCGACGCCGAGGTGGAGTGGGCCGCCCTGCGGGAGTCGCTCGCCGGCCTCCCGCGTCCGGAGACTCTGGCGCAGGTGAACAGCGTCAACGTCAAAACCGGCTTGATGCGCCAACTGACCGTCGCCACACGGCACCTGTATGCCGCGTACCGGGCGGTGGCGAAGCCGGACACGCCGTGGCGGCTCAGCACCGGCGAGCGGCTGGAGGAGCTGATCGCGGGGAAGGTGCTGTCGGGGCCGCTCGGCCGACAGCTGGTGGACGCCTATGTGCTGGGCCTGAGTCTGCGGCAGCGGTTGCACCAGGCGTACGGGGGTGAGCGGGACGAGGTCGCGACGGCGCAGGTGGCCGAGCCGCCGAACGGGCTGGAGCGTCTGCTGCCGCAGGAGCAGGAGCAGTTGGCGGCCGCGATCGGGGTGCTGCACGAGGTGCAGGGGAGCCTCGGTGCCCTGTGGTCCAAGGTTCAGTCCTCGGCGCCGTCGCGCTGGAAGACCCTGTTCGGGCGCCGTCCGGTGGTGGACCAGTCCGTCGGCCTGGTGCCGGACACGGTCGAGCCGGGTGAGTTGTGGGACGCGGATCTGGAGCTGCCGCTGGTCGGTGGCGGCAGTGTGCGGCTGGGTGATGTGCAGAGCCTGACCATCGTGGCGCCGGAGACGGGTCTTCCGCAGGGGCGGGCGTTCCACACGGAGGACGAACTCGCTCAGCGGCGTGAGGTGTTGAGGAGTTTCGACCTGGGGCGGCGCTGGCTGCTGGAGGTCGACGGGCAGGGACGTGTGGTCACGGGGTACCGGAAGGTGCCGTGGGGGACGGGCGGTCGGCGTTACCTCGCGCTGCTGCACGGGAACCGGGACTTCGCGGTGCTGCCGCTGTCCGGCCCGGTCGGTACGGTGAAGGTCACTGCTACCGGGCTGGCCCGGACGTTGCGGCGCAGGCCGAGTGTCCAGCAGTTGGCGGCGGGTGACGAGATCGTGCTGGCCGCGTGTGACGCGGCGCTGCCCGCTTCGGATGGCGGGCCGTCGCTGGCCCAGGAGGTGGCGAACGCTACCGGTCGGGTGGTGTGGGCGCCGACGGGGAAGATCGCGGCGCTGTCGACCGACCTGGACGCGGACGCCGGCTTCCTGATGTACCCGGCCGCCGACGGCACCCCGGGGGCCTGGATCCGCTTCACGCCCAACGGTGTCGATCCCTCCCAGGACTCGGAGGAGTCGCACCCGGCGGGCGTGTCCGAGGTGGGCCCGGTGCCGCGTGGCACGGCTCCGCTGGCACCGTCGCAGAGTTCGACGGGCGTCGTGATGACGGGCGTCGAGGACTCCGAGGAGGAACAGTCCGAGTCCGAGGAGGACGCGGACGACCTGGAGGAACTGGACGACCTGGACGACCTAGAAGAGCTGGATCCGGCGGAGGGGTTCGCGTGGTCGCAGCAGCCCCAGCACCCCGGGAACCAGGGCGAGGGGTCGGGGTCTGTCCAGGCCCAGGTGTCGACCGTCATGCAACCGGAGGCGCCCTTCACGGCACAGGAGTTGATCAACGAGCTGATCGACCTGATGCCCGGGGCTCCGCAGGCGCCGGTGGCGCCGGTGGGTCTGCTGGGTCCGGACGTGTTCGGCGACCGGATCGTTCCGGTCGCGCCGGAGTTCCTCCGGGGTTACGACTACCGGAAGTTGAAGTCGCGGTCCCGGGTGGGGTTCCTCCGGGCGCTGGACCTGGCGCGCGAGACCGCGCCGACCGCCCAGGAGCTCACCCCGGATACCCTGGGCCTGCACTCGGGGTCGGTCGTCGAGTCCGACCAGTCCCAGACGATGCCGCGCAGGTCGGGCCCGATTCACCTGCCGAAGCCGGTGCGCATTCCGCGGCTGGTGCACTCGATCTGGCTGGGTGGCCCGCTGTCGATGGACAACGAGCACACCGGTCCCTTCATGACCAATGTGCAGCACTCGGCGGACGGTCTCGGCGAGGGGTTCACGCATGTGATCTGGACGGACGTCACCCGTGCGCGGGTCGCCGAGGCCAAGGCCGCGGCGGCCGCGGGGACGGACGACGTCCCGGCTGAACTCGCCACCGTGTGGGCCATGGTGGAGTGGGCGAGGAGCCGGCCGAACCGGAACGTGGTGCTGGTCAACGTCGACGAGGTGTTCTCGGCCGAGGCTCCGATGGGCCTGGAGGCGGCCTTCAAGATGGAGACCGCCAAGGGTCTCGGGCAGGGGTACGCCTCGGCGAGCGACATCCTGCGACTGGAGGTCCTGAACCGGTTCGGCGGGGTCTACACCGACGGCGACAACCGGCTGTTGAAGGACCTGGACCCCGAGGTCCGGCGGATCGTCGAGTCCGAGCAGGGCTTCGCCGTCGCCAGGGCCAGTGCCGCGACCACGGTGCCGGGCGCCACGACCAGCACGATCGGTACGACCACCGGGTTCACAAAGACCACCAGGACCTCCAAGGGCGGCCTGGCGAACGCGGTGCTGATCGCCCCGGCCGGACACCGGGCCGTGCGGCAGCACCTGGAGGTACTGCGCCGTAACTACCTGCGCCGCTCGAACGAGAACACCGTCCGCGGGGTGTACTTCCAGTCCCGGAAGCCGTCGCACATTTCCGGTGCCGACTTCCGGGAGGCGAAGACGTGGGTGAAGACGGACCCTGGCGAGCCGACGCGCCACACGGATGACGGGGAGAAGAACGCGGTCCTGTACCTGAGCGGGACCGGTGTCAACATCTGGGCGGACCTGGCGAACGGCCTGGGGCTCAAGGGCCCCGACGCACTCCCGCTGGTCACCTCGGAGATCTTCGAGATCGGCACCGGGAACACCTGGGTGCCGCGGGAGCGGCCGGCGGCGGCCGTCCGGCTGCCCGAGGTGCCCGACCGCGAGGCCACGCTGCTGGCGGCCCGCCGTATCATCAACACGCTGATCCGTGAACTCTCCTACCAGAGCGGTAAGTTGGCGCTGAGCGAGGTGGCCGCGCGGGTCGCCCGGCACCCGCGGCCCGATCTGCTCTGGGACACGGTGATCGGCTTCCTGGCGCACCACCCCGAGCTGCGGGAACGGGTGCAGTGGCGCACCGTCCAGAAGCTTGACGGGGCGACGAAGCCGACCGGCAGTCCGGTCGTCCTCCCGCCGTGGTCCGACAGCCTGCTGGTCAGGGTGGAGGAGGCCAAGCCCAGGGCGGGCGTCGAGCGGGTGCGCATGGTGGCGCCCGAGACTGTGGCGCCGCCCGCCTCGACGGTACCCGCGGCGGGGCTGCTCCAGGTTCCCACCCAGTCCGTCGACGGCGTCGCCACAGTGGTGGAGACCGTCGTTCAGGAGCAGTCCGAGCTGGACCGGGCCCGTGAACTGCTGGTCGCCGTGGGTGCGGATGCGGGGGAGCGGGCCGCGATCGGTGCGGGCCTGGACCGGCTGGTCGCGGCCTTGGACGGGAGCGGCGCGAGCGCGGAGGACCGGCAGGGCGTCGGCACGGCCTTGCAGATGGGGCCCTTCCAGCAGGCCTTCGCCGACCTGGGGCAGACGCAGCGTCTGGGCGTGCTCCAGCTGCTGGCCCAGGCCCTGCTGGACGGTCTGCGGCCCGGGGCGCAGCCGATGGTGGCGCTGCTGGTGACGGTGCTCCTCGCGGCGCAGCAGATCCGGGACGAGGTGCCGGTGGCGGCCCCGGGGGAGTCCCCGCGTGACCTCGCCAGGCGGTTGACCGGGTTCGCCGACGGCATCATGGCGGACGCGGTCGCCTGGGCCCGTGAGTCGATGCGGGGTGAGGCCACCGCGCCGTACGCGGTGGTGGCGGTGGCCGGTTACGGCCGTACCGATCTGACGCCGGCCGCCGACCTGGACTTCGGTCTGCTCGGTTCCCAGCAGGACGCGGTGTGGCTGGAGTCGCTGACCAAGCTGGCGGCGGGCTGGCTGGACCTGGCCCGCCAGTTCCTGCCGGTGAACGGGACGGTGTCGGCGCCGTTCCAGGCCGACATCCTGTGGTTCAACCCCAACCTGGTGGTCTTCGACCCGGAGGCCGTGCTGGAGTTCGCGCTCGCCGGTCCGGGAGGTGAGCCGGGGCCCACACACGGCGTCATGCACGACACGCGGCTGATCGAGCTGGCGCAGCTGCCCGGTGCCCTCGCGGCCGTCACGTCGCGGGAGGGCCAGCGGGAGCTCTTCCGGACGTTCACGGAGGAGCGGGGCCAGCGCCTCGACCCCGAGGTGGAGTGGATCGCCCTGCGGGAGGCGTTCGACCGTCTCCGGCGTCCGGAGACGCTGGCGCAGGCGAACACCGTCGACGTCAAGGCCGACTTCATGCGGCAGTTGACGGTCGCCACGCGGCACCTCTATGCCGCGTACCGGGCGGTGGCGAGGCCGGAGACGGAGTGGCGGCTCAGCACCGGCGAGCGGCTGGAGGAGCTGATCACGGCGCGGGTGCTGCCGGCGGCGCTCGGCCAGAGGCTGGTGGACGCCTACAGGTTGGCCCTGAGTCTGCGGCAGCGGCTGCACCGGGCGTACGGGGGTGAGCAGGACAAGGTCGCGACGGTGGCGGCGGCCGGGCCGCTGAACGGGCTGGAGCGCCTGCTGCCGCAGGAGCAGGAGCAGTTGGCCGTCGCGCTCGGGGCCCTGCGTGAGCTGGAGGGGAGCCTCGACGCCCTGTGGGTCAAGGTCAGGCCCCCGGCCCAGGCTCCGTCGCGCTGGAAGAACCTGTTCGGGCGCCGTCCGGTGGCGGACCAGTCCGTCGGCCTGGTGCCGGACACGGTCGAGCCGGCCGAGTTGTGGGACGCGGAGCTGGAGCTGCCGCTGGTCGGTGGCGGCAGTGTGCGCCTCGGTGACATCCAGAGCTTGACCATCGTGGCACCGGGGACGGGCCTTCCGCAGGGTCGGGCGTTCCACACGGAGGACGAACTCACGCAGCGGCGTGAGGTGTTGAGGAGTTTCGACCTGGGGCGGCGTTGGCTGCTGGAGGTCGACGGGCAGGGCCAGGAGGTCACCGGGTACCGGAAGGTGCCGTGGGGAACGGGTGGGCGGCGTTACCTCGCGTTGGTGCACGGGAACCGGGACTTCGCGGTCCTGCCGCTGTCCGGCCCGGTCGGTACGGTGAAGGTCACTGCTACCGGGTTGGCCCGGACGCTGCGGCGCCGGCCGAGTGTCCAGCAACTGGCGGCCGGGGACGAGATCGTGCTGGCCGCGTGTGACGCGGCGTTGCCGGCCTCGGACGGTGGGCCGTCGTTGGCGCAGGAGGTGGCGAACGCTACCGGCCGGGTGGTGTGGGCGCCGACGGGGAAGATCGCGGCGCTGTCGACCGACTTGGATGCGGACGCCGGGTTCCTGATGTATCCGGCCGCCGACGGTACGCCGGGTGCCTGGATCCGCTTCACCCCGAACGGCGTTGGGGCTGTTTCAGCCTCGGACGAGTCGGTGGGCGCTTCCGAGGCGGGCCCGGTGTCGCGTGGCACGGCTCCCCAGGTGCCGTCCCAGAGCTCGACGGACGTCGCGACGACGGACGTCGTGGAGGAGCAGCCCCAGCTCCCCGAGAATCAGGGAGAAGGGTCGACCCAGGCGCAGGCGCAGGCACCGGAACCGCCCTTCACGGCCCAGGAGTTGATCGACGAGCTGGTCAGCCTGATGCCCGGCGGCCCGCAGGCGCCGGCGGCGCCCGCGGATCCGCTGGAGGCCATGCTGGGGCCGGACCTGTTCGGCGACCGGGTGGTCCCGCCCGCCCCGGAGTTCCTCCAGGGGTACGGCTACGACCAGTTGAAGTCGGAGTCCCGGACGGCGTTCTTCCGGGCGCTGGACCTGGCGAGCGAGGCGGCGACGCCGACGGCCGAGGGGCTCGCCCCGAAGGCCCTGGGCCAGGACCCGGAGTCCGTCATCGAGTCCGGGGCGCTCCAGACGGTGCGGCGCAGGTCGGGGTCGATGCACCTGCCGAAGCGGGTGCGCATTCCGCAGCTGGTGCACTCGATCTGGCTGGGCGGCCCGTTGTCGGCGGACAACGCGCACACCGGCCCCTTCATGGCGAACGTGCAGGAATCGGCCGACGGTCTCGGCCGGGAGTTCACCCATGTGATCTGGACGGACGTCACCCGTGCGCGGGTCGCCGAGGCCGCGGCGGCCGCTGGGACGGGCGATGACACGCCCGAACTCGCCACCGTACGGGCGATGGTGGCGTGGGCGAGGAGCCGGACGCACCGGAACGTGGTGCTGGTCAACGTCGACGAGGTCTTCTCGGCCGAGGCGCCGATGAGCCTCGAAGCGGCCTACAAGATGGAGACCGCCAAGGGTCTGGGGCAGGGGTACGCCTCGGCGAGCGACATCCTGCGGCTGGAGGTCCTGGACCGGTTCGGCGGGGTCTACACCGACGGCGACAACCGGCTGTTGAAGAACCCCGTTCCCGAGGTCAGGAGGATCGCCGACTCCAAGCGGCACTTCGCCGTCGCCACGGCCAGCCTGGCGGATGCGCCGGGCGCCAGGAACGGCACGACCGCCAGGGGCGGCCTGGCGAACGCGGTGCTGATCGCCCCGGCCGGGAACACGGCCGTGCAGGAGCACCTCAGGGTGCTGCGAAGCAACTACCAGCGCAGCTCGCACCAGAACACCTTCCGCGGGGAGTACTTCCGGCCCCGGGGGCAGGAGGACAACACCGAGGCCAACTTCCAGCAGGCGGACGTGGTGGCGGGGCCCCCGGTCTGGGTCCAGAACCACACGGAGGAGAACGAGAAGAACGCGGTCCTCCACCTGAGCGGGACCGGTGTCAACATCTGGGCGGACCTGGCGTACGGCCTGGGGCTCAGCGGCCCCGGTGCGCTTCCCGTGGTCGAGCGGGGCGTGTTCGAGATCGGGGTCGGGAACACCTGGGTGCCGCCGAGGCCGTCGGCGGTGGCGGGCGTCCAGTTGCCCGAGGTGCCCGACCGCGCGGCGACGCTACTGGCGGCCCGTCGCATCATCAACACGCTGATCCGTGAACTGGTGTACCAGAACGGCAAGCTGGCGCTGAGCGAGGTGGCGGCGCGGGTCGCCCGGCACCCGCGGCCCGATCTGCTCTGGGACACGGTGATCGGGTTCCTGGCCCGGCATCCCGAGCTGCGGGACCTGGTGCGGTGGCGCACCGTCCGGAAGGTCGGCGCGGGAACCGGGCCGGCCGACCAGCCGGTGGCGCTCCCGCCGTGGTCCGCCGGTCTCCTGGTGCCCGAGTCCGGGCGGGTGGCGGGGTTCACCGCCGGGTCGGATGTCGAACGGGTGCGCATGCTGGCGCCCGAGGAGGTGCCGCCGCCCGCCGTGACGGTGCCCGTGGCGGGGCTGCTCCAGGTTCCCACTCAGGCCGTCGACGAGGTCGTCCCGGTGGTGGAGACCGTTGACGAGGTCGTCCCGGTGGTGGATGCCGTCGTTCAGGAACCGACTGATCTGGACCTGGCTCGTGAACTGCTGCTCGCCGTGGGCACGGAGGAGGCGCAGCGGGTCGCGATCGGTGCGCGGCTGGACGACCTGCTCGCGGCGTTGGCCGAGAGTGGTGCGGACGCGGAGGGACGGCAGGGGGTCGGCCGGGCCCTGCAGATGGGTTCCTTCCAGCAGGCGTTCGCCGGGCTGGGCCAGGCGCAGCGTCTGGAGGTGCTCCGGCTGCTGGCGCAGGCGCTGCGGGACGGGCTGGAGCCCGGCGCTCAGCCGGTGCTGGCGCTGCTGGTGACAGTGCTCCTCGCGGCTCAGCAGATCCGGGACGAGGTACCGGTGGCCAGGGCGGGGGAGTCACCGCGCGGCCTCGCCGAACGGTTGACCGACTTTGCCGACTCGGTCCTCACGGACGCGGTCGGGTGGGCGCGTGAGTCGGTGCGGGGTGAGCCGACGGCGCCGTACGCGCTGGTGGCGGTGGCGGGTTTCGGCCGTACCGACCTGACGCCGGCGGCCGACCTGGACTTCGGGTTCCTCGGTGCCCAGGCGGACGCGGTGTGGCTGGGGTCGCTGACCAACCTGGCGGCGGCCTGGCTGAACCTGGCCCGTCAGTTCCTGCCGGTGAACCGGTCGGCGCCGGCGCCGTTCCAGGCCGACATCATGTGGTTCAACCCCGACCTGGTGCTCTTCGACCCGGAGGCCGTGCTGGAGTTCGCGTTGGCCGCTCCGGGGAAGCAGCCGGGGTCCAAGCACGGTGTCATGCACGACACCCGGTTGATCGAGCTGGAGCCGCTTCCCGGCGGCCTCGCCGCCGTCACCTCTCCGGAGGGTCAGCGGGAGCTCTTCCGGAGGTTCACGGAGGAGCGGGGCCGGCGCATCGACGCCGATTCGGAGTGGATCGCCCTGCGGGATGTGCTCGACGGCCTCAAGCGCCCGGAGGATCTGGCCGGACTGAACAAGGTGGACGTCAAGACCGACTTCATGCGGCAGTTGACGGTGGCCACGCGGCACCTCTATGTCGCGTACCGGGCGGAGGCGAAGCCGGAGACGCCGTGGCGGCTCAGCACCGGCGAGCGGTTGAAGGAGCTGATCGACGGGAAGGTGCTGCCGGCGAAGCTCGGCCAGAAGCTGAAGGACGCCTATGTGCTGGGCCTGCGTCTGCGGCAGCGGTTGCACCGGGCGTACGGGGGTGAGCGGGACGAGGTCGCGACGGCACAGGTGGCCGAGCCGCTGCGCGGGCTGGAGCGTCTGCTGCCGGAGGAGCAGGGGCAGTTGGCCGCCGCGCTCGGGGCCCTGTGCGAGGTGGAGGGGAGCCTCGACGCCCTGTGGGCCAAGGTCAGGCCCCCGGCCCCGGCTCCGTCGCGCTGGAAGAGCCTGTTCAGGGGCTCCGGTCCGGTGGCGGACCAGTCCGGGGAGTCGGTTCCGGCGGGCGAGCCCGTTGTGCCGGTCGAGCCGGGTGAGTTGTGGGACGTGGATCTGGAGCTGCCGCTGGTCGGTGGCGGCAGTGTGCGCCTGGGTGATGTCCGGAGTCTGACGATCGCGGCGCCGGGTTCGGGCCTGCCGCAGGGGCGGGCGTTCCACACCGATGACGAACTCAAGCAGCGGCGTGAGGTGTTGAGGAACTTCGACCTGGGGCGGCGGTGGCTGCTGGAGGTCGACGGGCAGGGGCGTGAGGTCACGGGGTACCGGAAGGTGCCGTGGGGCACTGGCGGTGGGCGGCGCTATCTCGCGCTGCTGCACGGCAACCGGGACTTCGCGGTGCTGCCGCTGTCCGGTCCGGTCGGTACGGTGAAGGTCACGGCGACGGGTCTGGCCCGGACGTTGCGGCGCAGGCCCAGCATTCAGCAGTTGGCGGCGGGTGACGAGATCGTGCTGGCCGCGTGCGACGCGGCGCTGCCCGCTTCGGACGGCGGGTTGTCGCTGGCGCAGGAGGTTGCGGATGCGACGGGTCGGGTGGTGTGGGCGCCGACGGGGAGGATCGCGGCGCTGTCGACCGACCTGGACGCGGACGCCGGGTTCCTGATGTACCCGGCCGCCGACGGTACGCCGGGTGCCTGGATCCGCTTCACCCCGAACGGCGTTGAGTCCGCCCAGGCCTCGGACGAGTCGATGGGCGCCTCCGAGGCGGGCCCGGCGCCGCGTGCCAGCGTTCCCCTGGTGCCGTCGCAGAGTTCGACGGACGTCGCGATGACGGGCGTCGAGGAGACGGACGTCGAGGGCGAGGAGGAGGACGAGCTACCGGCCGCGAACTCCCGTACGGACAAGGGCAAGGGCAGGGTCGACGAGGCCGCCGAGGAGGACCTGGACAACCTGGAGCGGCTTGATCTGGAGGAGGCGATCGCGCGTTCGCGGCGGCCCCAGTACCCCGGGAACCAGGGAGAGGGATCGGGATCGGGGTCTGCCCAGCCGTCGGTGCCGGTGCAGGTCGTCGTGCAGCCGGAACTCCGTTTCTCGGCCCAGGATTTGATCGACGAGCTGATCGGCCTGATGCCCGGGGTTCCGCAGGCGTCGGTGGCGCCGGTGGGTCTGCTGGGTCCGGACGTGTTCGGTGACCGGGTCGTCCCGGCCGCCCCGGAGTTCCTCCAGGGGTACGACTACCGGAAGTTGAAGTCCGAGTCCCGGGTGGCGTTCTTCCGGGCGCTGGACCTGGCGAGCGGAACGGCGCCGACGGCCGAGGGCCTCGCCCCGGAGGCCCTCGGCCTGGAGCAGGGTTCGGTCGTCGAGTCCGGACGGTTCCAGACGATGTCGCGGAGTACCGGTCCGGCGTTCGGGCGGAAGCGGGTGCGGATTCCCCGCCTGGTGCACTCGATCTGGCTGGGCGGCCCGTTGTCGATGGACAACGAGCACACCGGCCCGTTCATGACCAATGTGCAGGACTCGGCCGACGGTCTCGGCCAGGGATTCACCCATGTGATCTGGACGGACGTCACCCGTGCGCGGGTCGCCGAGGCCAGTGCGGCCGCGGGGACGGACCGGGACACGCCCGAACTCGCCACCGTACGCGCCATGGTGGAGTGGGCGGCGACCCGACCGCACGGGAACGTGGTGCTGGTCAACGTCGACGAGGTCTTCTCGGCCGAGGCGCCGATGAGCCTCGAAGCGGCCTACAAGATGGAGACCGCCAAGGGTCTGGGGCAGGGGTACGCCTCGGCCAGCGACATCCTGCGACTGGAGGTCCTCCGCCGGTTCGGCGGGGTCTACACCGACGGCGACAACCGGCTCCAGGCCGACCCCGCCCCGGTGGTCGAGCGGATCGTCAACGCCCGGCGGAGCTTCGCCGTCGCGAAGGTCGGCAACGCGGGCATGGCGAACGCGGTGCTGATCGCCCCGGCCAGGCACCCGGGTGTGGAGCAGCACCTGGAGGTGCTGCGCCGTAACTACCTGCGCAGCTCGCACGAGAACACCGTCCGCGGGATGTACTTCCAGTCCCGCGACCGGGCGCACATCACCGCCGAGGAGTTCGAGGAGGCGGAGGAGTGGGTGGGGAAGGTCCCCGCCGAGGCGCAGCGCCACACGGACGACGGGGAGAAGAACGCGGTCCTGTACCTGAGCGGGACCGGTGTCAACATCTGGGCGGACCTGGCGCACGGCCTGGGGCTCGATGGCCCTGAAGCGCTCCCGCTGGTCCCCTCGGAGATCTTCGAGATCGGCACCGGGAACACCTGGGTGCCGCGGGAGCGGCCGGCGGCGGCCGTCCAGTTGCCCGAGGTGCCCGACCGCGCGGCGACGCTGCTGGCGGCCCGTCGCATCATCAACACGCTGATCCGCGAACTCTCCTACCAGAGCGGGAAGCTGGCGCTGAGCGAGGTGGCCGCGCGGGTCGCCCGGCACCCGCGGCCCGACCTGCTCTGGGACACGGTGATCGGCTTCCTGGCCCGGCATCCCGAGCTGCGGGAGCGGGTGCAGTGGCGCACCGTCCAGAAGTACGACGGGGCGACGAAGCCGGTCGGCACTCCGGTCGCCCTCCCGCCGTGGTCCGACAGCCTGCTGGTCAGGGTGGAGGAGGCCAAGCCCAGGCCGGGCGTGGAACGGGTGCGCATGCTGCGGCCCGAGGACGTGCCGCCGCCCGCCGCGACGGTGCCCACCGCGGCACCGGCGGGGCAGCAGCAGGTGACCGAAGAGGAGGAGGCGACCGGACAGGAGGAGACGGCCGACGGCCAGGCCGGTCAGGCACCCGGCCGGCAGTTCCACGCGCCGACCGGCGGCACCGGAGGCACCGACGGCACGACGGCCGGCACCACCGCGCCGACCCGCGGCACGCCCCAGCAGCAGGCCGCGCCGCAGCCGCCCGCGGCGACGGACCCGGCGAACTTCCCCGGCTGGCAGCCGTTCACGACCGCCCAGGGGACGGCGGCCGAGCCGCTCCGCCCCGACCGTACGCCGCGCCCCGGCCCGGGCCCGCAGACCGACCCCAACGGGGTGGTGCGGGACCACGGCGGCTGGCAGCTGAAGCCGACGGCGGTCCCGGGGGCGCCGATCACGCGGTTCCCGGGTGCCTGGCAGCGGCCGGTGGCGGCGCCGGAGTGGACGTACTACCCGGAGGACTGGAGCGCCGACACGGTCCTGCGGCACGTCCAGGCGGCGATGCGGAACAATCCGAGCGTCGCGCCGGGGCCGGACGGCCTGGACCGGGCGGTCGGCTGGTCCGGGAGCCTGTGGGTCGAGGCGGTCCTGGACCAGCAGGGCTACATCCTGTACCACCACCCGCTCCCCAACTCCCCCGCGCCGTACGCGGCGTGGCAGGAGGAGGCGGTGGTCGGCCGGGGCGACCGGGTCGACCTGTTCGGGTACCCGGGCGTACTGCTCCAGCGGGTGCGGTTCGACAGCGGGCAGGACGGCTTCGAGTTCACCGTCCGGCTGCACCTGGAGCCGTCCGCGGGCATGACGCCCGCCGAGCTGGACGCGGTGCGGCAGCAGGTGCGGACGCTCATGGCCGACTTCACGGCCGGGCAGCAGGTCGGGGCCTTCGACCGGCTGCTGAACGTGGGCGTGGAGTTCACCGAGGAGGCGGGCGACGGCGTCACCACGCTCCCGGTCGCGCCGGGCGCGGTGCCGAGCCTGGCGCAGGTGCTGCCGCGGCAGTTCAGGGAGGCGGCCGGAACGGTCGACCTGGAGTTCGTGACGGGGACGCAGCTGCGCAAGTCCCCGCCGGTGCGGGAGGTCCACGTCGGCGGGGACTGGACGGCCGGGCTGCGCCCGTCGTTCACGGCTCCGGCCTGGGACCGCCCCGGCCGGGGGCTGCCCCCGGA
This sequence comes from Kitasatospora sp. NPDC058046, assembly GCF_042885595.1. Taxonomy (NCBI): domain Bacteria; kingdom Bacillati; phylum Actinomycetota; class Actinomycetes; order Kitasatosporales; family Streptomycetaceae; genus Kitasatospora; species Kitasatospora sp. NPDC058046. The sequence goes on along the minus strand of NZ_JBHVRS010000036.1, from coordinate 59,957 downwards.
GTGGGGCGCCGCCGAGGCCCGGTACGCCGCCCACCACGTGCTGCGGACGGGGACGGCCGAGGTCGTCGGCGAGGCGGCCGCGGGCCGTCCGGCCCCCGAGGTCCGCCGCGGCCGGTTCGCCGGGGTGCGGCTGAACGTCCGGGTCGAGGACGGCGTCATCACCGACGTCTGGGGCGAGCCGCACCAGAAGCTGCGGCCGCAGCTGACCGCCCCGGTGGCCGGCACCGAGGCGGTGCTGGTCCCCGCGCAGGAGGTCAGGCCGCCGCAGGACGCCTTCATCCGGGCCATCACCGCCCGGGAGCTGGAGTCCTTCGACGCCCGCCGGGTCCGGCTGCCGGACGGGGACACCGAGACGGTGCTGACCGTCCGGCTGTACCTGGACCTCGAAGCGAGGCTGGACCTCGCGGACGGGCCGACGGCCGCGGCCGTGGAGGCTCTCCGGGAGGCGGGCCGGGAGGGGGTCGAGAAGGTCTACAACACCGGGCAGCGGCTGCCCAGCGGCGATCTGCTGCGGGTCGAGGTCGAGTTCGTCCCCGACCGGTCCACGGCGCACCACACGGTCGCCGTCCGGGAGCGCCAGGACCGGGCCAACCACCGGACCTGGGGCCTGAACACCGGGGCGCGGACGATCGCCCACGAGATCGGCCACCTGCTCGGCCTGGACGACGAGTACCGGGAGGCGGGTTCCACGCCCCGGCCGATCCATCCGGACGACAGCGGGATCATGGGCGGCCGCCAGACCGACCGGTTCGGACGCCCCTGGCTGGACATGAACCACCTCCACGAGGGCCCGCTGGAGATCCTCGCCCCCTTCGCGCCGCCGGCCGCCCGCAACCTGCGGCAGCTCGGCGGGGTGGTGGACGAGGCCTTCGGCGAGGACCGCGGCCCGACGCCGGTCGGCGACGCGCCGACCCGGGCCCGGTTCCGCGAGGAGGTGCTGCGGCGCGCCCTGTACGGCGGTCCGGGCGGGCGGGACGGCCACCTGGTGCCGCCGCGGGGGTCGACGCGCCCCCGGCCGGAGCGGGTGCCGGGGTCGCAGGAGCGCAACGGGACGTTCAAGGTGGTCGGCGGGCCCGCCGACGCGGCGGCCACGCAGGTCGGCGCCCTGGCCGGCGACCTGCCCGGCCCGCGCCGGAACCGGACGGTGTTCCCCGAGCACTGGACGGCGGACGACGCGGTGTACGCCGCCGAGCAGGCGTACCAGCACGCCCTGCGCACCGGCCGGGTCACCGCGACCGGCCTGCACTCCCACCACTGGGTCGGCGAGTACGGCGGGGTGCGGATCGAGGGCCGGATCCGGGCGGGGGAGTTCGTCTCCTTCCGTCCCTCCGACGACCAGAGCGGGCTGGACACCCCGGCGTACATGCCGTGGCGCCCGACCGGTGGGGCCTTCGGCGCCCGGGTCGAGGACCTCGTCCGGTACGGCGACCGGCAGACCCTCACCGGCGTCCACGCCGAGCCGGAGAGGGCGGCCGCCACGGCGCACGGCGTCAAGGTGGGCTCGGTGCTCGCGGAGAACGACAACGGCACCTACCGGGCCGACGTCTGGTTCCTCGACGCGGCCGTCACCCCCGGCGCCCCGATGGCGAAGTTCCCGTCGCGGTGGCACCAGCACGCGGACGGGGAGACCCACACCCTCTACCCGAAGGCGTGGACGCCGTCGCGCGTCCTGTCCGCCGTGGAGCGGGCGTACGCGGCCCGGCACACCTCCGAGCCGCTGGACTCCGGGGCCGAGCGCTGGGTGGGCGAGGCCGACGGCGTGCGGATCGAGGGGATCACCCGGGACGGCCGGCACCTGACGCACCGTCCGACCGCCCGGCAGCCGCTCACCGACTGGTACGCGCCCCCGGCGGCGTCCACCGGGCCCGGCCTGCGCGGCCGCCGCGTCCGGACCGTGGACGGACAGCTGGGCATCGAGGTCGCGGCACCGGTGCACCTGCGGGTCGCGGCGGGCGCCACGCCCGCGGCGGTCGCGGACGCCCGCAAGCGGCTCCAGCGGGCCGCCGACGACTTCGTCCGGCAGCACCGCGCCGCCGGCGACCCGCCGGTCCTGCTGACCCTCGACTTCGTCGACACGGAGGCGGACGCCCTTCCGGGCGCGGTGGTCACGGCGGACTCCCTCACCGACGGCGCCGGGCTGGACGTGCTCCTGCCCGGTGTGGCCGGGGCGTTGACGCCCGGGTTCTCCGCGACGGTCGCGGGCAGCGCGGGCCCGGCCACGGCCACCGCCAGGGCGCAGGCCGGGTACGGACAGCGGGCGCTCGTCGAACCGGAGCTGACCGAACCCGCGGAGCCCGGAACGGGCACCCGCCCGGCCACCGTCACCGAGATGGCGGGGCAGCAGTGGATGATCGACGGGGCCTTCGCCCCGACGCTCGCGGGGAACGCCGGGCGGGGACTGCCGACCGGCTGGACGCCGGGCGAGGGCAGGTACGCGGCGCTCCAGGTGCTCGCCGGCTGGCGCGGCCGGCGGCGCGAGCTCGTGAAGGGCCGCTTCAACGGCGTCCCGATCGAGGTCCGGACCGAGAACGGGCGGATCGTGGACTTCCGCGGCCTGCCGGACCGGAGCGTCCCGGCCCAGTTCACCAAGGCCGTCCCCGAGCCGTCCGGCCAGGGCCTGGTCTTCCCGACCGGCCCGCGCCACGCCCCCGAGTCCTCCTCCTCGTCGTCGTCCTCGTCCTCCGCGCCCGCCGGCGCGATCCCGCAGCCGGCGCAGGACCCGGCGACGGCGCTGCTGCCGGGCCACGCCTCGGCCGAGGCCGTACCGGACGACCCGGCGGCGCAGCCGTTCGAGCTCCGGCGCGGCCCGCTCGTACCGGGCGGCGAGGACGTCACCGTCCTCGTCCTGCGCGTCCACCTGGACGGCTCCGGCCTGACCGGGGAGGACGCCCGGGCCAGGGTCGCCGCGCTGGGCGCGCGGATCCGGGACGCCGCCGCGCGGTTCGACAACCGCACCAGGCTCCCGGACGGCACCCCGCTGCTGGTACGGGTGGAGTTCGCGGACGCCACCGGCGATCCGCACCGGACGGTGCTCCTGCACGAGCGGAGCGTCGCCCAGGACGCCGGGAACTGGCACCTGGAGATCTCCCGGGACGCGCTGGTCCACCAGCTGGGCCGGGCCTTCGGCATCTCCGTCACGGAGTACGCGGGCGGCGGCACGACCCACGTCGTCCCGGCGCCGTCGGTGCGCGTCCTGCGCGAACTCGGCGAGCTCGCGGACGACCGGCTGGGCCGCCTCGGGCACGACACCGAGGACGGCGAGTCGCCCCGGACGGAGTTCGCCGACGGCGTCCTGGAGGCCGAACTCGGCCCGGCCGTCGGGACGCGGGGCGGCCACCTGCCGTCGGCCATCGGCGAGGAGGGGGCCGAACAGCTGGAGCTGGTGCGCCGTCACGCCAACGGCACCCTGCTGGTGGAGACCGGCGCGGGCCGGCGCACGCTGTTCCCCGAGCACTGGACCGCCGCCGAGGCCCGGTACGCCGTCGAGCAGGCGGCCGTCGACGCGGTCCGCAACGAGACCTTCCGGGTGACCGAGAACGGGATCTTCTGGCAGGGCGTGTACGAGGGCGTCCGGATCGAGGGCAGGTCGGACGAGGACGGGACGGTCACCGCCTTCCGCCCGGCCGCCGACCAGCGCGGCCTGGTGGCGCCCGCCCACGCGCCGGGCGCCGGCGCGGTCGACGTCCCGTCGCTCGACGGGGCCCCGGTGCTCACCCCGGACCAGCTGCGCGTGTTCGGCGAGCAGGCCAGGCGGGAGGGCGGCACCGGGCTGCCCCCGGAATGGACCCGGGAGCAGACCCGCCACGCGGCCCTGTGGGTGTACGAGCAGCAGAACGGCGCGGCGAGCGGCCGTGGCCGGGACGAGATCCTCACCGGCGCCTACGGTGACGTCCGGATCAGGCTGCTGGTCCGCAACCGGCAGATCATCGACTACTGGGCCGAGCCGGGGCAGCGCTTCGACGCGACCGAACCGGCCGAGCCGGTACGGGTGCTGGCCACGGCGGAGGTGCGTCCGCCGGTCCGCCGGTTCCTGCGCTCGCTCCAGGCCCAGTTCATCCAGTCGTACGAGGTCCGGCGGGTGGTGGACGCCGACGGGGACACCCGCACCGTCCTGACGGTGCGGGTCCACCTGGAGGCCGACGGCCTGACGGGCAGCCGCGCCGAGGCCGAGCGGGACCTCGACCGGGTGCGGCTCAACGCCGAGGCGGGCGTCCGGGACGTCTTCGGCCAGGGGCTGCGGCTGCCCGACGGCAGCCTGCTGGAGGTCGCGATCCGGTTCGTCGACCGGGACAGCGCCCACCACGTCGTCGAGGTGCGCTCCTACACCTCCCAGGAGCACGCCCAGCACTGGGGCGTGGACTCCCCGCCGAGGGTGATCGGCCACGAGGTCGGCCACCTGCTCGGCCTGGCCGACGAGTACCGGCGCCGGGGCGCCGGCCCGCGACCCGTCCACCCGGAGTTCGGTCTGATGACCGCGCCCGGGAGCGACATCTACGGCCGGGTCTGGTACGACGCCGGGCACCCGGTGGAGCTGGGCGTCACGAACCCGGCGGTCTCGCTCCGGCCGCACAACCTGAACGAGCTGGGCGCGGTCCTCGACCGGGTCTTCCGGACGGACCTCCGGCCGGTGCCGGCCGGGGAGTTCCCGGTGCGGGCCGCCTTCGGCGAGGACGCGCTGCGGACCGCGCTCTTCGACGGGCCGGACCGGACGGGCGGGTACCTGACCCCGCCGGCGGAGTCGGGGCGGCGCAGGCTGCCCCGGGTCGGCGCGGAGAACCCCAACGGCACGTACCGCGCCGACGCGGGCGAAGCGGCGCTGGACCGGTACCGGACGATGTTCCCCGCGCACTGGACGGCCGAGGACGCGGTGTACGCGGCGCGGCAGGCCTACCTGCACGCCCGCCGCACCGGCGGGATCAGCGGGCGCGGAGACCTCGCGCAGCGCTGGGTCGGCGAGTACGACGGCGTGCGCATCGAAGGCCGGATCCGGTCCGGGGAGTTCATCTCCTTCCGCCCCGCCGAGGACCAGTCCGGGCTCACCGCGACGGCCCCCGCCCCCGAGCCCGCCACGCTGCCCTTCGGCCACCGGGTCGAGGACCTCAACCGCTACGGGGACCGGCACACCCTCACCGGCTTCCACCACCGCGCCCGGCTCCGCGGGGCCCTCGCGGTGGACCCGGCGGACCACGGCCTGCACCTCGGGCCGGTCCGGCCGCCGCGGGCCAACGGCACCTACCGGGCGCCGGTGTACTTCCTGGACCCGGGGATCGCGCCGGGCGCGCCGCTGAGCGAGTTCCCGTCCCGGTGGCGCCGCCCCGAGAACCAGGAGGCCCGGACCTTCTACCCCGAGTCCTGGGTGTCCGAGGACGTCCTGGAGCGGGTCGACCGGGCCTACCAGGAAAGGCTGTTCGAGGAGGTGCTGCCGGACGGCGCCGTGCGCTGGGTCGGGGTGGCCCACGACGTGTGGATCGAGGGCGTCACCCGGGACGGGCGGCACCTCGTCCACCGGCCCACCGACTGGCAGCGGTCCCGTCGGGAGACCGGGGCCGGGGCGGTCCCGGTCTGGGAGCGTCCCCTGGTGCGGGACGACGTCGACTACTCCATCGGCTACCGCCGCGTACGGCCGGGCGGGGCCGGCCTGCCGGACACCGAACTGGTCGTCCAGGTGCGGGACCACGGCGACCTGACCGCCGAGGAGCGGGCCGGGCTCCAGCGGCTCGCCGACGAGCAGGCCGCGGAGCTGTTCCCGGCCACGGCTCAGCCCGGCGGCCGGCCGGTCCGCATCCGGCTCCGGTTCGTCCCCGAGGCGGACGGCCCGGAGGCGATGCCGCCGGTCTCGTCCTTCCCGAGCGCCTTCGTGCGGCAGCTGCGGTCGCGGCTGGAGGAGGCCGAGGAGCTGGTCGCCGGACTGCACGGCGCACCCGCGCCGGAGCCGCCGCTGCTCACCCCGGTGACCCCGGGCACGGGCGAGCGCCCGGCTGCCCGTACCCGCCTCCAGGACCTGGAGGCGGCGGGCATCGACGCGCCGGCCCTCGACCCGGCCCTCGCTCGCGCGCTCGCCCTCGCGGACGAGCGGGCCGAGGGAGCTGAGAGGCCCGGGGGACTGCCCGCCGCGTGGACGGCCGCCGAGGGCGGGCACGCGGCGCGCATGGTCGCGCGGGAGCACCTGGCCGAGCTGGGGGACGGGCGGACGGGCACGGTCACCGGGCGGTTCGCGGGGGTGGAACTCCGGGTGACGCTGGAGGACGGCCGGATCGTCCGCTTCGAGGGCACGCCGGGCCAGACCTTCGAGAACCAGCGCCGACCGCGCCCCGCCGGGCAGCGGCCGCCGGCACTCATGGCGCTGCGCCCGGCCACCGGGCGGCAGCTCCAGGAAGCTGGGGACGACGGGCCGCACGAGGCCGTCGAGCAGGAGCAGCCGGCCGTCGTGGAGGCGGCCCCGGTTGCCCCGGTCACCCCGGCCGCCGTGCCGCCGGTGCGGCCGCCGGCGGCCTTCGGTGCGGCCCCGGCCGTCCTGGCCGCCCCGGCCAGCACCGGCTCCGCCCCGGTGTCCGCGACCCCGCCGCCGGTGGTCCCCGCCGGGCCGCCGCCGCTGCCCGCGCTGGGGGGCCTGCGGTTCGACGGGACCGGCCTCACCGGCCGCCCCCCGTACGCGAGTTCGGCCGTCCGGGCCGGTTCGCCGTCGGACCCGCGGGAGTCCCGGATCCCCTGGGACACCGTCCGCGCACTGCTCAACCGCGCCTACCGCCAGGAGCGCGGCCGGCTGCTGCCGATGCTGCGGGAGTGGCTCGCCCCCGAGCACGTGGCGGCGGACCTGCTGGCCGAGGCGGACGCGCTGGTGGCGGCCCTGCCGTCGGAGCTGTTCGCCGAACTCCCGCACGAGGAGGACGCCCGACTGCTGCTCCGGGCCGGGTACGTCCTCCACGGCTCCTCGGCGGACCCGGGGGAGGAGGCCGCCGCGGCGGAGCAGGCCCGGGCCGAGCTGGCCGCCGCCCTGCTGGACCTGCTGGAGCCGCTGCGCGACCCCGCACCGGACCCGGCCGCGGTCGAGCGGTCCCTGGACGGCCTGCGGGACGCCGTCTCCGCCCTGCCGGACCCGACCGGGGCCGCCGTGCGGGACGTCCTGGCCAGGATCGCGCGGACGCGGACGCGGATCACCGCGACCACCCCGCTGCACGAGGCCAACTCCCTGGTGAACGAGCTGGCCGACCGGCTGATCGGCCAGGACGTGCGCCGCCTGCTGGGCGTGCCGACGGGCGACGGGGACCTCGAGTTCCTCGCCGGCCGGATCTTCCACGAGGCCCACGTCGTCCGCGACGACTGCTTCGACGTGAGGACGGTGCGCCATGCCCTGCGCGGCCTGTAGCGGGGGCCGTGGGAACGGCGGGACGGCCCCGGCCGTCCCGCCCCCGGGGGCCGGCACCATCCGCCCGCCCGGCGGTGTGGTGGCCGTCGACATTGCCGGGCGGGCCGAAGTTCCGTACCTTGGTGCCGGCTTTGGCCCCCGAAGGGCTGTCCTTGACCTTGAGGTGTCGTCACCTGCCGTCGCACGAGCGGGTGGTGACCACCGCCGGCGGCGGATGTGGGGAGAAGTCCCTCATGGCCGTCGAATCCGCTCCGGCCCTGAATTCCCCCCCCCGGTTCCCCGGCCTCCGCATGCCGGTACGGACCGGCGCTTCGGCGGCGAAGGGCGGGAGCACCGGTGGGGTGGGGCGCGGGTCCGGCCGTCGGGGTGCAGGGGCGGTAGGTGGTCGGCAGGGGTTGAGGCCCCGGCCGGCCGCGGCGAGGCTTGGAACCGGGCCGACCGGGCCGACCGGGCCGACCGGTGCACGGGGCGGCGCGCCGGGCGGGGTGCCGGCCGGCCGCGCGGGGGAGTCGGGAAGGAGCGTGCGGAGGAGGTCTCAGCCCGCCCGGTGGCGGTGGCAGGACTGGTCGTGCGGGGGCGCGATCAGGGAGGCGGCGATCGCCTTGTTCACGGCGTCGATCCGGGAGACCGCGCCCAGCTTGGCGAAGACGTTGCGCAGATGGCGTTTGACGGTGGCTTCGGTGATCGTCAGCCGGGTGGAGATCTGGCCGTTGCTCAGCGCCTGCGCGACCAGCTCCAGGATCTCCAGCTCCCGGGCGGACAGCACGTTCTCGGTGATGCCCTGCATCCGGGCCAGGCTGTCCCGGGAGACGGCCAGGACCATCCGGTCCGAGCCGCGGTGGACGCTGCGGACCGCCGCGAGCAGTTCGTCGCCGCACACGCTCTTCAGCAGGTAGCCCCGGATGCCGGCGTTGATGAGCCGTCGGAGCAACTGGGGGCCGTCGTACATGGACAGCATGATGATCTGCGAGGACGGCGAGAGCGCCCGCATCCTGGTGACGGTGTCGGTGGGCTCGCCGTCGGGGAGTTCGACGTCCAGCAGGACGACGTCCGGCCGGTGCCGGGCGACCTGGGCGATGGCGTCGCCGCTGTTGGCGGCCTCGCTCACCACCACCATGTCGTCCTGCGACTCCAGGATCTCGCGCACCCCCTCGCGGACCAGCGCGTGGTCGTCGACCAGGGCGACGCGGGTGGTGGCGGACGCGGGGTCAGCAGCTACGGCGTCGCGCGGGTTCATCGAGGAGCCGTCCTTTGAGAGGTACCGAGAGATCCACCCTGGTGCCGTTGTCCGGACGGCCGTTGACCAGCAGTCGGCCGCCGAGCAGCTCGGCCCGCTCGCGCATCGAGGACAGGCCGACGCCGGCGTCGGCCGGCCGCTCCTGCGGCAGCCCGCAGCCGTCGTCCTCGACGGTGGCGCGGAGCTCGTTGGGGGTGATCTCGACGTTCACCAGCAGCACCGTGGCCCGGGCGTGGCGCAGGGAGTTGCGGACGCCCTCGCGGAGGATCAGGAACACCTCGTCGAGCACCTCCGGCGGAGCCCAGGCCTCGTCCCCGTTCACCCGGAGCCGGGCGGCCACGCCGTCGGGGCCCAGCGACTCCAGGTCGTTGAGCAGGGCCTTCTCCAGGCTCTTCAACGGCTGGCGGGTGTGCAGGTCGGAGGTGACCGCGCGCAGGTGGTGCATCGACTCCTGGATGGCCTGCTGGGCGGTGGCCAGCTTGACGCTCGCCCGGTCCGGCTGCTTGTCCAGGTAGAGGGTGTAGAGCTCCAGCTGGCGGTGGGTCACGCTCATGCCGTGCCCGATCCGGTCGTGGAGCTCGCGGGCGATCCGGCGCCGCTCGTCGAGCTGCGCCTCGTGGATCTTGTCGACGAGTAACCCGGTGTACGCGGCCACCGACTCGCGGATCCGCAGGGCGACACCGCGCTCCAGCGCGAGGGTGATCAGGGTGAGGGTGTCGACTTGTCTCGATCCGGGCGGAAGGTGGCTGAATATCGTCGACAGCGCCGCGTGGAAGAAGGCCGAGGAGGCCTGGACGGATTCCCGGGGGTGGACCCCGTCCGCCGCGCGTGTCGCGCCGACGTCCCAGGCCAGCAGCTTGCACGTCTGGTCGACCTCGACCTGCCCCACGCGCAGGCTGGTGACCACGTCGGCGACGATCTGACGGGCGGTGGCCAGGGCCTGGTCCAGCGAGGCCGGGCTCTGCGCGATGGCGTTGCCGGCCGCCCGGAGCGAGGCCTCGTAGGCCTCGACTATCTCGGGCGTGCGTTGTTCGATCAGGTCCGCCACCTGTTGGCGAGTCGTCAAGGCTGCCTTCTCCAAACCGGTCACGTGCCGGCCCCCGTGTCGCCTTGGCCAAGCGGGGTCAAGATACCAGAACGCCGTGCGAATTCGAGGGCGTGAAGATGGCCTCCGGGAGCCCCCCTCGCCGGTCGAGCGTGTTCGAATCTTCAACTAGTTCAAAGGCGTGGCCGGAATGCCGGGACCGGTGACAAAGGGGGGGTCGGCCGCGCCGTGAAGAAGTGGACGGCGGCGGTGGCCGGAAGTCGTCCCGTCGCGTCGGCCGCCACCCGGCCGGGCGCGGGCGGAGGGACCGCCGGTGGTACCGGGGCCGGAGCGGAGTGGCCCGGGGGTGGAGTGGCCACTACTCCCTTCGATACCCCCCGCTCATCCCTCCGGCGCGGATGGGCCGACAGCGCCGGCGAGACCGTTGTCCGGGACTACGGCGGCTCTCTAGCGTGACGTTCACAGGACGTCCGCAATCGACCGGTACTTCCTGCATGTCCGCAACAAGAGCATCACTCCGTGCATGTCCGCAACAAGACCAGTACTTCCCGCATGTTCGCAACAAGAAACAGTTGTGAGGAACCAGACCGTGAAGGCTGACCGGCTGCCCCGGCGCTACCAGGCGTTCGTCCCGATGACCCTGCCCGACCGCACCTGGCCGGACCGGACCCCCACGGCGGCGCCGCGCTGGCTCTCCACGGACCTGCGGGACGGGAACCAGGCGCTGGCCCGCCCGATGACGCCGGCCCGCAAGCTCGCCATGTTCGACCTCCTGGTGGCGATGGGCTACCAGGAGATCGAGGTCGGCTTCCCGGTCGCCAGCCAGGACGAGTACGACTTCGTCAGGATGCTGATCGAGCAGGACCGGATACCCGAGGACGTCCGCGTCTCGGTGCTGGTGCCGGCCCGCGACGAGCTGATCGAACGGACCGTGGAGAGCCTGCGCGGCGCCCGCGCCGCCACCGTCCACGTGTACAACGCGACCGCGCCGCTCTTCCGCGACCTCGTCCTCGGGATCGGCCGGCCGGAGTGCGTCGACCTCGCCCTGCGCGGCACCCGGTCGATGATGCGGCACACCGAGCGGCTGCTGGGCGACTGCGAGGTCGGCTACCAGTACTCCCCGGAGCTGTTCAACGAGACCGAGCCGGAGTTCGCCGTCGAGGTCTGCGAGGCGGTGATGGACCTCTGGGAGCCCGGCCCGGGCCGCGAGATCGTGCTGAACTTCCCGGCCACGGTCGAGCGTTCGATGCCGCACGTGTTCGCCGACCAGATCGAGTGGCTGGACCGCACCCTCTCCCGCCCCGAGTACCGCTGCCTGTCGATCCACCCGCACAACGACCGGGGCACCGGGGTGGCCGCCACCGAACTGGCCCTGCTGGCCGGGGCGAAGCGGGTCGAGGGCTGCCTGTTCGGCGGCGGGGAGCGGGCCGGCAACGTCTGCCTGGTCACCCTCGGCCTCAACCTGCTGACCCAGGGCGTCGACCCGGGCATCGACTTCTCCGACATCGACCGGGTGCGCCGCACCGTCGAGCACTGCTCCGGACTGCCGGTCTCCCCCCGCCACCCCTACGGCGGCGAACTGGTCCACACCGCCTTCTCCGGCACGCACCAGGACGCCATCAGGAAGGGCTTCGCCGCCCTGGAGGCCGAGGCCGCCGCCGCCGGCGAGAGCCCGCGCGACCGCGCCTGGCGGATGCCGTACCTGCCGATCGACCCGCAGGACCTCGGCCTCGGCTACGAGGCGGTGGTCCGGGTGAACAGCCAGTCCGGCAAGGGCGGCGTCGCCCACGTCATGAGCGCCCGGCACGGCCTGGACCTGCCGCGCGGGCTGCAGATCGAGTTCGCCCGCACCGTGCAGGCGGTCGCCGAGGCCACCGGCGCCGAGGTCGCGCCGGACCGGATCGGCCGGCTCTTCGAGCGGGAGTACCGGTCCACCGCGGACGAGACCAAGCCGCTGGCCGTGCGCCACGCGCCGGTCCCCACCGAGCTGTTCGTCGACGGGGCCGGCCCCGCCAGCGCGGACGGCACGGTCCGCGCGGAGGAGGTGCGCAGCCTCGGCGCGACCCTGGCGCCCTGGGGCGTCGAGGTCCGGGACGTCCGGCACACCGGCCCCGAGGGCAAGTCCGCGGACCCGGGGCGGGAGGCCGCCGTCTACGCCCGCTGCGCCTTCCCCGACGGGCCGGCCTGGGGCTTCGGCCGGGGCCCCGGCCTGCACGCCGCCGCCTTCTCCGCGATCCGGGCCGCCGCCGCCCGGGCCGGCCAGGGCCCGGCCGAACCGGACCCGCCCGCACCGGAGCCGGCCCGGGCCCGGGGCGCCGCCCCGCTCCCCGCCGAGCGCCGCTGAGCACCGCTGAGCCCGAACACCAGCTGGGCCCACCACAGACCCACCGACGGGGCACCACCGGGAGCCCCGGAGCAGCACCGAGCACCACCCAGCACCACCCGAGCACCGCTGAGTCCCACGCAGCCGGTTCCCCCACCCACACCCGCACGTACGCACGAGAGAAAGTCTGAGCAATGATGCTGGTCGAACGCGATGAGCACCTGGCCTTCCTGGCCGGTCTGCTGACCGAGGCGGTCGGGGGCAGGGGACGGATCGCCGTGGTGAGCGGCCCGGCGGCCACCGGAACGAGCGCCCTGCTGGACGAGTTCGTCGAGCAGGCGGCCGGGGCGGGCGTCCTGCCGCTGACGGCGGTGGGGTCGGCCGCCGAGACCGGCCTGCCGCTCGGCGTGCTGGGCCAGCTGCTGCGCGGCGCCCCGGTGCCGGCCGAGCAGCGGGCCGCCGTCCGCGAACTGCTCGCGGCCGGCCCGGACCGGCGGGAGTCGGCCGCCCGGGAACTGAGCGCCCTGCTGCTCGACCTGGCCGAACGGCAGCCGCTCGCCCTGGTGGTGGACGACGTCCAGCACGCCGACCCGGACTCGCTGGCCTGCCTCTCCCACCTGACCCGCCGGCTCGGCCGCTCCCGGATCATGGCGGTCCTCGGCCGGACCGGCCGGGCCGCCCACCGCACCGCCGAGTTCCACCAGGAGCTGCTGCGCCGCCCCGGCTGCCACAGCCTGGTCCTGCCCCTGCTCACCCCCGACGGTGTGGAGCGGCTGGTCGCCGAGCGCCTGGGCCGGGAGGCCGCCGACCGGCTCGCCGCCGACTGCCACCGGATCAGCGGCGGCAACCCGCTGCTGCTCACCGCCCTGCTCGACGGCCAGCTCGCGGCGGTGCGGGCCGGCACCGCCGACGGCGGGCTGGCCGTCGCCGACGGCTACGGGCAGGCGGTGCGCGACCTGCTGCACCGGAGCGCCCCCGGGCTGCTCCCGCTTGTCCAGGCGCTCGCCGTGCTCGGCGCCCCGGACGGGGTCGGCCGGCTGCTCGGCGTGGACGGCGCGGAGGCGGCGCGCGGCCTGCGCGAGCTGGCGGACTGCGGCCTGCTGGCCCCCGACGGCTTCCGCCACCCGGCCGCCCGGGCCGCCGTGCTGCTCGACACCGGCTCCGAGCGCAGGGCCGAACTGCACGGCAGGGCCGCCGGACTGCTGCACGCGGGCGGGGGCGCCGCGGCCGCGACGGCCGAGCACCTGCTCGCCTCCGGGCGGGTCGAGGAGGCCTGGACCGTCCCCGTACTGGAGGAGGCCGCCACGCTGGCGCTGGCCGAGGGCCGGGTCGGCCAGGCCGTCGAGTACCTGCGGCTGGCCTGCCGGGTCTGCGCGGACGGGCCCCGGCTGGCCCGGATCAGGACCGCCCTGGTCCGCGCCGAGTGGCGGATCAACCCGGGCGCCCCGACCCCGCACCTCACCGAGCTCACCACCGCCCTGCACCGCGGCCACCTGCGCCCCAGCGACGGCCTGGTGCTCGCCAAGGCCCTGCTGTGGCACGGCCGTTTCGAGGAGGCCAGGGACGTGCTGTCCCGGCTCGGCCTGGAGAGCGGCCCGCACGACCCGGAGACCGCGGCCGAGCTGCGGACCACCCGGCCGTGGCTGCGCTGCTGGTACGCGCCGCTGCTGGCGCACGTGCCGTCCGCCGAGGAGGAGCCGGACCCGCGCCCGGCGCCGTCCACCGCGGTCAGCTGGCGGCTGGAGGCGGCCACCGCGCTGGACTCGGTGCTCAGCCGCGGCCCGTCCGAGCAGGCGGTCGCCGAGGCCGAGCGGATCCTGCGCACCTCCCGGCTGGACGAGACGGGCATGGACACCGTCGAGTCGGCGCTGCTCGCGCTGACCTACGGCGACCGGGCCGACCGGGCCGCGCCCTGGTGCGACGGCCTGATCGCGGAGGCGGCCGCCCGCCAGTCCCCGGGGCGCCAGGCCCGGTTGGCGACCATCCGGGCCGAGATCGCCGTACGGCAGGGCGACCTGCCCGGCGCCGAGCGGTACGCCCGGCAGGCGCTGGAGATCATCCCGGCCGGCAGCTGGGGGGTGGCGGTCGGCGGCGCGCTGGCCAGCCTGCTGACCGCGCTGACCGCGATGGGCCGCCACGACGAGGCCGCCGACCAGCTCAACCTGCCCGTCCCGGAGGCGATGCTGCAGAGCCGCTACGGCCTCCACTACCTCCAGGCCCGCGGCCGGTACCAGCTGGCCACCGGCCACCTGAACGCCGCGCTCGGCGACTTCCTCGCCTGCGGCGAGCTGATGCGCCAGTGGGGGCTGGACGTGCCCGGCCTGGTCGCCTGGCGCGGCGAGGCCGCCGAGGCGATGCTCCAGCTGGGCGACCGCGACGGGGCCCGGCGCCTGCTGGAGGAGCAGCTCGCGATGGTCGACCAGTGCGCGCCGCGGGCGCGGGGCGTGGCGATGCGCCAGCTCGCCGCCACCGGCGACCTGCGCCAGCGCCCGGCCCTGCTGCGCAAGGCCGCGGACGTGCTCCAGGAGGCCGGCGACCGGTACGAACTGGCCCGGGCGCTCGCCGACCTGGCCAGGACCTACCACGACCTGGGCGAGCTGCGCCGGGCCAGGCTCACCGCCCGCCGCGCCTGGATGCTGGCCGAGGAGTGCCAGGCCCAGCCGCTCACCCGGCTGCTGGGCGTGGAGTTCGGCTGGAGCAGCGGCGGCGACCAGTCGGCCCGGGAGAGCGCCCCGGCGGTGTCCGACGCGGTGCTCAGCGACGCCGAGTGCCGGGTCGCCGAGCTGGCCGCGCACGGCTACACCAACCGGGAGATCGCCAAGCGGCTGTACGTGACGGTCAGCACCGTGGAGCAGCACCTGACCCGGGCCTACCGGAAGCTGCGGGTCAGCTCCCGGGTCGACCTGCCCACGGCGATGGGCGCGCTGACCCGGGCCGGCTGAGCCCCGGCCGAGCCCCCGGCGGGCCCCTGGTCGAGCCCCGGCGGGGCCGGGCAGGGGGCCCCGCCGGGACAGGGGGCCCTAAGGGGCGGACCGGGGTGTTCGAGCGGGTCCGCCCCTGCTGGAATGCGTCTGTCAGTCGTCCATGGCCGGAATTTTCCAGAAAGGGGGGCGACATGGCGCTGACCTTGTCAGAGAAGGACGTGCCACCGCTCGCGGAACAGGACGGGGCATTGCCCCGGATCATCGGCATCGCCACCGCGAACCCGCCGGACTCCTATGCGCAGAGCGATATCCTCGACATATTCGGGATAACCGACCAGCGCATTCGGTCGCTTTTCATGAACAGCGCGATCGACCGCCGTTTCCTCATTCTCCCGCCGGAGGGGCCGGACGGCGGGCGCCGGATGGAGACCCAGGGCGAACTGCTCCGCAAGCACCGGGCGTCGGGCGTGGAGACGGGCGCGCGGGCGGTGCGCGAGTGCGTGGCCCGCACCGGCCTCGACCTCTCCGAGATCGGCTACATCTGCTGCGTCACCACCACCGGTCTGCTCACCCCCGGGCTCTCCGCCCACCTGATCAAGGAACTGGGCCTCGACGTCCGGACCAGCCGGCTCGACGTGGTCGGCATGGGCTGCAACGCCGGGCTCAACGGCCTGACCGCGGTGGCTGGTTGGGCCGCCGCCAACCCCGGCCGGCCGGCCCTGATGGTCTGCGTCGAGACCTGCTCGGCGGCCTACGTCTTCGACGGCACCATGCGCACCGCGGTGGTCAACAGCCTGTTCGGCGACGGCGCCGCGGCGGTGATCCTGATGGCCGACCCGGACGGCCTGCTGGACCGCCCGGAGAGCGGCGTGCGGGCCGAGGGCCCGACCGTCCTCAAGTTCTCCAGCCGCATCATCCCCGAGGCCGTCGACGCGATGCGCTACGACTGGGACGACGACCAGGGCAAGTTCAGCTTCTTCCTGGACCGCGACGTGCCGTACGTGGTCGGCGCGCACGCCGAACTCGTCGTCGACAGGCTGCTGGAGGACACCGGCCTGCGGCGCAGCGACATCGCCCACTGGATCGTCCACTCCGGCGGCAAGAAGGTCATCGACTCGGTCCAGATCAACCTCGGACTGACCCGGCACGACGTCCGGCACACCACCGGGGTGCTGCGGGACTACGGGAACCTCTCCAGCGGCTCGTTCCTGTTCTCCTACGAGCGGCTGATGGCCGAGGGTCAGGTCCGGCCCGGCGACCTCGGGGTCTTCATGACGATGGGCCCCGGATCGACCATCGAGACGGCCCTCGTCCGGTACTGACCGGAATGCACCAGACACAGCCCGCACCTTCCGAAAGAGGAATTCCCATGTCCGTCAGCGAACTGCTTCCCGAACGCACCGGGTCGGCCGGGCGCCACGTCCTGATCGACTGCTCCGCGCCGCTGACCGAGCAGCTGATCGGCCAGGTCGTCGAGGTCTGCGACGAGCTGGAGGACGCCGACCGGGCGACCTTCGCCGTGCTGCACGTCGAGGGGACGGCCGGCGTCCGCGAGCAGGCCTGGCCCGGCGAGGTCGGCATCCACCTGGTCAACAAGTGGGAGCGCGCGCTGCGCCGCCTGGAGCGCGTCCCGGCCGGCGTCCTCGCCGTCGCGGCCGGCGAGTGCGCGGGCCCGGCGCTGGACCTGCTGCTGGCCGCCGACCACCGGATCGCCACGGCGGACACCCGGCTGAGCCCGGCGGTCACCGCCGGCCGGCTGTGGCCCGGCATGGCCGTCCACCGCCTGGTCCAGCAGCTGGGCGTCGCCCGCGCCCGCCGCCTGGTGCTGTTCGGCACCGAGGTCACCGCGGCGGAGGGCGCCGAGCTGGGCCTGTTCGACCGGGTCGTCGAGGACCGCGCGGGCGTCGCCGCCGCCGTCGAGAGCGCCGGCGCGCTGCTCGGCGGGCTGGTCGGCGGCGAGCTGGCGATCCGTCGCCGGCTGCTGCTGGACGCCACCACCACCAGCTTCGAGGAGTCGCTCGGCGCCCACCTGGCGGCCTGCGACCGGACGCTCCGCAACCAGTCCGCCGACCGGGCCTGACCCGTCCGGCGCCCGACCGTCCCGCGCCCGGGCCGGCCGGCGCCCGACCCGACCCGTACCCGACCCACCGAGGGAAACAGCTGTCATGACCGTCCCAGTCTTCACCCTGGACACCGCGCGCAGCGTGGACACCGCCCCGGAGGCCAGGCTGTCCCGGCAGCGCTTCCTGCGGGAGCACGTCGCAGAGGTCTACGGTGCGCTCACCGAGGAGCGCACCGTCCACCTGCGACTGGACGAGCTGCTGCGCCGGGCCGGGGAGCGCCACCCCGGCCTGGTGCCCGGCGAGGCGCAGCTGGCCGCCGAGCACGGGCTGCGGCAGGCCGACAAGGAGGGCCTGGAGATCGACCAGGGCATCTTCCTCCAGGCCGTCCTCGCCCACCCCGAGTGCGGCCGGCACCTGATCGACGCGATGCTGCGCCCCACCGAGCGGGCGCTGGCCCTGCTCCCGGAGTTCAGCCGCACCGGCAGCGCCGACCTCGGCGTGGTCCGGATCGAGCGCCGCGACGGCACCGCCCACGTGACCGTCCACAACGACCACTGCCTGAACGCCGAGACCAACGCCCATGTCGAGGACATGGAGACCGCGGTGGACCTCGTCCTGCTCGACCCGGCCACCGAGGTCGGCGTCCTGCGCGGCGGCGAGATGACCCACCGGCGCTACCTCGGCCGCCGGGTGTTCAGCGCCGGGATCAACCTCACCGAGCTGCACGAGGGCACCATCTCGTACGCGGACTTCCTGATGCGCCGCGAGATCGGCTACATCAGCAAGATCTACCGCGGCCTGCTGGTCGACGACGACCGCGCGTGGCCGCAGCGCACGCTGGAGAAGCCCTGGGTGGCCGCCGTGGACACCTTCGCGATCGGCGGCGGGGCGCAGCTGCTGATGGTCTTCGACCACGTGATCGCCGCCGCCGACAGCTACTTCAGCCTGCCCGCCGCCCAGGAGGGCATCGTCCCCGGCCTCGGCAACCTGCGCCTCACCCGGCTCGCCGGCGGCCGGGTCTCCCGCCAGGTCATCCTCGGCGGGCGCAAGATCCGGGCCCGCGAGCCCGACGCCGCCGCGCTGTTCGACGAGGTGGTCGAGCCCAGGGCGATGGACGCGGCCGTGGAGGCCGCCGCCGCCCGGCTGGCGAGCCCCGCGGTGGTCGCCAACCGGCACATGCTCCACCACGCCGAGGAGCCCGTCGAGACCTTCCGCCACTACCTCGCCGAGTTCGCCCTCCAGCAGGCCCTGCGGCTGTACGGGCTGGACGTGATCGCCAAGGTCGGCGCGTCGTGGACCCGCCGCCCGGCGAAGGACGCCTGATGCGCCCGGTCGAGGCGATGCTGGAGATCCTCCGGGCCGAGGGCGTCACCACCGTCTTCGGCAACCCCGGCACCAGCGAACTGCCCTTCACCGACGCGCTCAGCGCGGCCGGGGACATCGACTACGTGCTCGGCGCCCACGAGGGCTCGGTGGTCGCCATGGCGGACGGCTACGCCCGGGCCACCGGCCGCACCGCCTTCGTCAGCCTGCACATCGCGGCCGGCCTCGCCAACGGCCTGGTCGGGCTGCTCAACGCCAGCCGCTCGCGCACCCCGATGGTGGTCACCGCGGGCCAGCAGGACCGCCGCCACCTGGCCTGCGACCCGATGCTCTCGGGCGACCTGATCGGCCTGGCCTCGGCGGCGGTCAAGCAGACCTTCGACGTCCAGCACGCCCACGACCTGCCGCTGATGCTCACCCGGGCCTTCGCCGCCGCCCGGCGGGCCCCCGCCGGGCCGGTGTTCCTGTCCATCCCGATGGACCTGCTCACCGAGGACGTCGAGGTCGAGGTGCCCGGCCGTTCCACCCTCGCCCCGCAGGGCCTGGCCACCGAACTCGCCGCCGCCGCCGGGCTGCTGGCCGCCGCCGAGCGCCCCGCCCTGGTGGCCGGGGACGCCGTCGGCCGCGACGGCGCGGTGGCCGAGCTGACCGCGCTCGCCGAGGCGCTCGGCGCGGTGACGTACCACCAGCCGATGAACGACAACCTGGACTTCCCCACCTCGCACCCGCTGTACGGCGGCATGCTGGGCGCCACCCACGCCGCGATCCGGGAGACCCTGGCGGCCCACGACACCGTCCTGATCGTCGGCACCCACGCCTTCATGGCCCACCACTACACCCCCGGCTCGCCGATCCCGGAGACCACCACCGTCCTCCAACTGGACGCCGACGCCGCCGAACTGGGCCGCAACTTCGGCGTCCGACTGGGCCTGCACGGCGCGCTGCGGCCCTCCCTGGCCGCCCTCGCGGAGCAGCTCGCCGGACGCGTCCCGCGGGCCGCCGAGCGGACCGCCGCCGCCGGCCGGCGGGCGGCGGCCGGGTGGGCCGCCACCGACCGCGCCGCGCTCGCCGCGTACGGACCGGGCCCGCTCGACCCGCTGGCCGCCGCCCACGCGGTGGCCGCCGGACTGCCCGAGGACGCCGTGGTGGTCGAGGAGGCCATCACCACCGGCCTGCGGCTGCGCCAGGTGCTCCGCCAGGACCGCCCGGGCTCGTACCTGCACACCGTCGGCGGCGGCCTCGGCCACGGCATCGGCGCCGCCGTCGGCCGCCGGATGGGCGACGACAGCCGCCCGGTGGTCGCCGTGCTCGGCGACGGCTGCGCGATGTTCGGCCTCCAGGGCCTGTGGGCGGCCGGCCACTACCGCGTCCCGGTGACCTTCGTGGTGATGAACAACGGCGAGTACCGCACCCTCAAGGAGACCCTGGACACCTGGGACAGCCGCTCCACCCGGGGCGGGCGCTACCTCGGCCTGGACCTGGCCTTCGGCCCGGACAGCGGCCGCCACCGGCTGGACTTCCGGGCCGCCGCCGAGTTCTTCGGCATCGAGGCCGTCCGGGTCTCCCACCCCGCCGAACTCACCGAGATCGTCGCCAAGTCGGCGTCCGCGACCGCGCCGCTCCTGGTCGACGTGCCCATCACCGGGCACACCCCGCCTCGTTGAACCGGGGGCGTGCCCGACGGACACGCCCCGGTACGCCGTTCGTCGGGGCCGAACCACTGACAAGGGAGGTGGCCGCGATGAGCGGTCTCATTCAGCTGGACGCCGGGCTCGACCCGGCACTCTCCGGTGGCGAGCTCCAGGTACGGGAGCCCGCCACCGGGCGCCCGATCGCCGTGGTCTCGCTGGCGGCGGCCGCGGACGTGGACCCCGCCGTGGCCGCCGCCGCGCAGGCCCAGCCCGGCTGGGCGGCGACCCCGCCGACCGGGCGCGCCGCCGTCATGCGCCGCGCCGCCGCCGTGCTGGAGCGCCACCGCGAGGAGATCGTCGACCTGCTGGTCCGCGAGGGCGGATCGGTGCGCGGCAAGGCCGACTTCGAGGTCGGCGCCGTCCTGGACGAGCTGTGGTCCGCCGCCGCGCTGCCCACCCGCCCCAACGGCCACCTGCTGGCCTCCGAGCCGGGCCGGGAGAGCTTCGCCCGCCGGGTGCCGCTCGGGGTGGTCGGCGTGATCAGCCCCTGGAACGTCCCGCTGGTGCTGGCGATGCGCGCGGTCGCCCCCGCGCTGGCCCTCGGCAACGCCGTGGTGGTCAAGCCCGACGTGCACACCCCGGTCTCCGGCGGCCGGGTGATCACCCGGCTCTTCGAGGAGGCGGGCCTGCCCGCCGGGCTGCTCCAGGTGCTGCCCGGCGACGCCGAGGTCGGCGAGGCCCTGGTCCGCCACCCCGACGTGCCGATGATCGCCTTCACCGGCTCCAGCGAGGTCGGGGCCCGGATCGGCGCGGTCGCCGGCGGCATGCTCAAGCGCGTCTCGCTCGAACTCGGCGGCAACAACGCCCTGATCGTCCTCGACGACGCCGACCTCGACGCCGCGGCCTCGTCCGGGGCCTGGGGCTCCTTCTTCCACCAGGGCCAGATCTGCATGGCCGCCGGGCGCCACCTGGTGCACCGCGCCGTCGCCGACCGGTACCTGGAGCTGCTCGCCGACCGCGCCCGCAAGCTGCGCCTCGGCGACCCGTTCCGCGAGGAGGTCGACCTCGGCCCGGTCATCGGCGAGCGGCAGCTCGACCGGGTCGAGCGGATCGTCCGCGAGTCGGTGGCGGCCGGCGCCGTGGTGCTGGCCGGCGGCGCCCGGCGCGGCCCGTTCTTCGAGCCGACCGTGCTGGCCGGCGTCACCCCCGACATGCCCGCCTTCACCGAGGAGGTGTTCGGGCCGGTCGCCCCGGTCACCGTGGTCGCCGACGACGACGAGGCCGTCGAACTGGCCAACCGGACCGCGTACGGGCTCACCGCCGCCGTCCAGACCGGCTCGGTGCGGCGCGGCCGGGCGATCGCCGACCGGCTGCGCACCGGCATGGTCCACGTCAACGACCAGACCATCAACGACGAGGCCCACGTGCCGCACGGCGGCCGCGGCGCCTCCGGCAACGGCACCCGGCACGGCTCCGAGCACAGCTGGGACGAGTACACCCAGTGGCAGTGGCTGACCGTCCGCGAGACCCCGGCGAGGTACCCGTTCTGATGGCCGAGCCGACACGGGTGCGGTACGAGAGGAAGGGCCGGGTCGGGTACGTCACCCTGGACCGGCCCGAGGTGCTGAACGCGATGGACCTGCGCATGCACGAGGAGCTGTGCGGGATCTGGGACGAGGTCGAGGCCGATCCCGAGGTCTGGGTGGTGGTGCTGGCCGGCGCCGGGGACCGGGCCTTCTCGGTCGGCCAGGACCTCAAGGAGCTGGCCGAACGGGTCAGGGCCGGCACCGCCACCTCCACCTTCGGCAGCCGGGGCAAGCCGGGCTACCCCCGGCTCACCGAGCGGTTCGCGCTCTCCAAGCCGGTCGTCGCCCGGGTCCAGGGCTTCGCCATGGGCGGCGGCTTCGAGCTGGCGCTGGCCTGCGACATCATCGTCGCCGCCGAGGACGCCGTCTTCGCGCTGCCCGAGGCGAAGCTCGGCCTGATCGCCGGCGCCGGCGGGGTGTTCCGGCTGGCCCAGCAGCTGCCCTACCGGGCCGCGCTGGGCCACCTGATGACGGGCCGCCGGCTGAGCGCCCGGCGCGCGCTGGAGTACGGGCTGGTCAACGACGTGGTGCCGGCCGGGGAGCTGGACGACTGCGTGGACGGCTGGGTGCGCGACATCCTGCGCTGCGCCCCGCTGTCCGTCCGCGCGGTCAAGGAGGCGGCGGCCAAGGCCCTCACCACGCCGCTGGAGCAGTCCTTCGCCACCCGCTACGTCTGGGAGGAGCGCCGGATGCACAGCCGGGACGCCGAGGAGGGCCCGCTGGCCTTCCTGGAGAAGCGCGAACCGGAGTGGACCGGCACCTGACGCGACAGTGACGGCAACGACGAGGCCGCCGCCGGGAATCCGGCGGCGGCCTCGGTCGTCGTGCGGCGACCGCGTCGACTACGGGACGATGACCAGGCGCTTGTGCCCGGTGTCCTCGGCCTGCCAGGCCTGCTCGATCTCCGCGAGCGGCACGGCCCGGGTGTCGATCCGGATCTCACCGGCGGCGGCGCCCGCCATCAGGCGGTTGAACATGTCCAGGAACGCCTGCGGCGGCGGGAAGCCGCCGCCCACGATGGTCAGGCCCGCGCTGCGGATCGTGCCGGCCGACAGCTCGATGGTGGCGCCCGCCGACTCGCCGATCTGCACCAGCCGGGGGCCGGAGCTCTTCAGGTGGAAGTCCTTGCGGGTCATCGCGGTCAGCAGCGCCTCGGTCGGCTTGCCCCACAGGTAGTCCAGGATCACGTCGTACCCGGTGTCGCCGGCCGCGGCGGCGAAGGCCTCGGCCATCTCCTCCTGGGTGCCGTTCAGCGGGACGGTGGCGTCCGCGCCGTACTCGCCCAGGGTGTCCAGGACCTCCTGGTTGCGGCCGGCGGCGACGACCCGTCCGGCGCCCAGGTGCTTGGCGATCTGGATGGCGAGCTTGCCGGCGGCGCCGGTGGCGCCCAGCACCAGGACGGTCTCGCCGGGCTGCAGCTTGGCGGCGTGCTCCAGCGGTATCCACGAGGAGAGTGCCGGGTTGGGCAGCGCGGCGGCGGTGAGGTCGTCCACGCCGTCCGGCACCGGCCAGGTGAACGGGGCGCGGGCGACGGTCAGTTGCGCCATCGAGCCGTACGGCTTGCGGGCCCCGCCGAAGAACACCCGGCTGCCGTCCTCCAGTCGGCCGACGCCGTCCAGGCCGACCACCGCGGGCAGGTTGTCGGAGCTGGCGAAGTGGCCGCCGCCGGCCACCGCCTTGGTGGAGGGGTTGAGCGCGGCCGCCAGGACCTGGACGAGCACCTCGCCCTCGCCCGCGGTCGGCTCGGGGAACCGCTCGAAGCGGGGCGGCTTGCCGAGCGTGTGGAGGACTGCGGCGTCCATGGTGCTACTCCATTCACAGGTGATCGGGCCGAACGTACGCCGGTCCCCGGCCGAGGGCGGCCGGGGACCGGGGAAAACATCAGTTGATCAGACCGGCTTCCTTGGCCGCCAGTTCGAGCTCGGCGGGGGTGCCGGTGAAGATGGTGCGGACGTGCTCGGTGACGGCCTCGACCGGCCAGTCCCACCAGGCGATCCGGGCGAGCCGGTCGATGTCCGCGTCCTCGAAACGCTTCTTGATCAGCTTGCCGGGGTTGCCGCCGACCACGCCGTAGGCCGGCACGTCGGAGGTGACCACGGCCCGGGTGCCGATGATCGCGCCGTCGCCGATCGTCACGCCCGGCATGATCACGGCCTCCCGGCCGATCCACACGTCGTTGCCGATGACGGTGTCGCCGCGGCTGGCGACAGTAGCCAGCGCGTCCACCGTCCGCGCGGTCCAGTCCCCGCCGAACATGAAGAACGGGTAGGTGGTGGAGCCGATCATCGGGTGGTTGGCGGCCGGCATGATGAACTGGGTGCCGGTGCCGATGGCGCAGTACTTGCCGATCACCAGCTTCTCGGGCCCGAAGTTGTAGAGCACGTTCCGGGTCTCGAACGCCGCCGGGTCGTCGATGTCGGCGTAGTAGGTGAATTCCCCCACCTCGATCAGCGGCGAGCTGATCAGGTTCTTCAGGAACACCACCTTGTTGTCCATTCCCGGAAGGTACGTCTGGGAAGGGTCGGGGCTGACGGGCATGGCCTCTCCTCGTGCGGGACTATGCCTTGACGGCGGTGACGAACAGGAAGTTTCCGGGGCCGGACAGGTCGCGCACGGTCATCCCGGCGTCGGCCAGCCAGCCGGTGAGCTGCTCCGGGTCGAAGGAGCCGCGGTGCGCCTGGCGCTCCAGCCGGCTCTGGAACTGTCGGTAGAGCGGGTCGGCGGCCTGACGGAAGGTCATGACCGTGAAGGTGCCGCCCGGGCGCAGGCAGCGGCCGACCTCGCGGATCGCCCGCTCCGGGTCGGGGATGGCCTGCAGCGCGTTCCAGCAGTTCACCCCGCCCAGCGAGGCGTCCTCGAACGGCAGCTCCAGGGCGCTGCCGCGGACGGTGAGGACCCGGTCCAGCTTGGCCCGCAGCTGGGCCAGCATCTCGGCGGAGAGGTCCAGCGCGATCACCCGCTCCTCGCCGAGCGAACGGGCCAGCACCCTGGTCCAGCGGCCGGCGCCGGCCGCCAGGTCGAGCACCGGGCCGTCGACCGGCCGGACGTGCTCGCTGAGGTAGGCGTCCTCGTCGTCGAGCGACACCCAGCCGCCCCAGTTGGCGCCCATGATCCGGACGAACCCGGCCCGCAGGCCGCGCTCGTACCGGCCGGCCAGCAGCGGGTCGCTCGGGCCGGACGGCTGGTCGTGGAAGTCCAACAGCCCGTCCACCGAAGGGAATACGGCCTCGCAGCCGGTGCAGACGGCGGCCTCGGCGCCGCCGGTCAGCGGCTGCCGGCAGCGCGGGCAGCGGACGGCCCGGGCGTGGCCCCGAAGGACGTCCGCGGCCGGGGACGGCTCGGCGGTCCGCTCCTCCTCGGGGGCGGGCACCACGAACGGGGACACCGTGGCGCCGTGCTCGCAGGCCCAGGCCGCCTTGGCGCCGGAGTAGGCCAGCAGCGCCCGGGTCTCGGTCGCCCACAGCTCGGCGGTGCGCTCGGCGGGCAGGCCGAGCCACCGGTCGAGCGCGGGGGCGGTGGCCCGCTCCTGCTCGGTCAGGCCCCAGACGGCGGGGGAGGGGAAGACCCGGCCGAGGTTCCACCGGGTCGCGGCGTCCGCGGTCTCCCACGGCTGGAGGCAGCGGGCCAGCCGGGACAGGTCGTCCCGGTCGACCCCGGTGCCGGGGACGGCGGCGAGGATCCGCTCGCCGTCCTCGGGGAAGTGGCCCAGCAGGAAGAACAGGGCGGCGCCGAGCCCGGCGTCCGTCCCGCCGTCCGACAGCAGCCGGAGGTAGCGGTCCAGGCCGGCCCGGACGGCCTCGTGGGCGGGGAAGCCGCCGTCCGGGCCGGCGGCCTCGGCCAGCAGCCCGAGCAGCAGGGCGAGCCTGGCCTGGTGTGCGGGCGGGACGGTGTCCAGCGCGTCCAGCAGGGCCGGAATTCCGGCGAGCGCGTCCGGGCGGAGGGAACCGTCCGCCTGGAATTCCGCGGCGAGCCGGCGGAATACGCCGTCGATTTCGGCGGGGGTCGAGCCGGTGAATTCGTCGATCGTGGCGCGCGCGACCGAAATCGCGCTCGTGTCACTCATGGTGCGGAGCCTACCCGTCCCGGTCTGCGAGGCAGATCCGAATATGGTGCGAGAAGCGTGTTCTGAGGGGAATTCAGGGGGTGTAGGGGGGTGTTAGGGGATGAGCAGGACGCGGCCGCTGGTGCGGCGCTCCTCGACGGCGGCGTGCGCCTCGGCGGCCTGGCCGAGCGGGAAGCGGGAGTCGATCCGGACGGTCAGCTTCCCCTCGCGCATCCACTGGAAGCAGCGCTCCAGGAAGTTCAGCGGCGGCCACGACTCGTCGAAGAAGTGCGGCAGGCAGAAGCGGGTGACGAACAGCGAGCCCTTGTCGTTCAGCGTCATCAGGTCCAGCGGCGGGACGAAGCCGCTCGCCTGGCCGAAGTTGATCAGGTAGCCGCGCGGGGCCAGGCTGTCGAGGTTCGCCTCGAAGGTGTCCTTGCCGACCGCGTCGTAGACCACCCGGACGCCCTCGCCGCCGGTGATCCGCTTGACCTCGGCGGCCACGTCCTCGGTGCCGCCGGAGACGATCACCGCCTCGGCGCCGGCCTCCTTGGCGACGACGGCCTTCTCCTCGGCGGAGACCACGCCGATGACCCGCGCGCCGCGCATCCGGGCGAACTGGGTGATCAGCGTGCCCACGCCGCCGGCCGCCGACTGCACCAGGGTCCAGTCGCCCTCGGCCAGCGGGTACGCCTCGTGGGTCAGCTTGTACGCGAGCAGGCCCTGCACCGGCAGGCCGGCCGCCTCGCCGAGGTCGATGTCCTCCGGCACCGGGATCAACTGCGCGGCGGGGGCGATGACATGGCTCGCGTACGAGCCGGCCGCCAGGGCCCAGGCGACCCGGTCGCCGACCCGCACGCCGGTCACGTCCGGGCCGAGCGCCTCGACGTAGCCGGAGCCCTGGTAGCCGGGCTCCAGCGGGAGCGCGGCGTCGGCCCGGTAGTAGTCGCGCTTGGCGAGGTCGCCGCGCCGGTTGAGGATGTCGAAGAAGGTGACGGCCGCGGCGTGGGTGCGCAGCAGCACCTGGCCCGGGCCGGGCTCGGGCAGTTCGAGGTCCTCCAGCTCCAGCACCTCGGGGCCGCCGTAGGCGTGCTGACGGATGATCTTCATGGCGGGTGTCACTCTCTCTGGGAACGGGTGGCGTGTGAGCTGATGGACCGTCAGCGCGGCTTGGCGTTGAGGTAGTTGCTGAAGGCCTTGATCTGGAAGCGCTGGAACCCGGTGAAGGAGATGCCGTCCTTGGAGCGCTTGAAGAGGCCGGGCACCGACTGGCCCTGCTTCCCGGTCGCCGCGGCGTAGTGGTAGAGCATCTTGACCCGGCGGCGGCGGATCTTCTCGTAGCGGCGCAGCAGTTCGGCGGGGGAGCCCTGGCCGGAGAGCGCCCGACCGATCACCCAGGCGTCCTCCAGCGCCTGGTTGGCGCCCATGCCGGTGCGCGGCGGGACGGCGTGCACCGAGTCGCCGAGCAGCGTCACCGGGCCGCGCCCCCACACCTTGGGGACCTGGTGCAGGATGTGCGGGAAGACCTGGACGTCCTCGTCGCTGATCGACTCCAGCAGCTCGGGCAGCGGGGAGGAGAAACCGGCGAACCGGGCCCGCAGGTTGGCCACCGCGGACTGCGGCCGGCCGTCGGCGCCGAGCGGGCCGGTGCCGTCGGGGGAGCCGGGCGCGCCGGGCGGGACCGCGTCGCCGTCCGCCCACGGCGTCTCGAAGGCCCAGTAGAGCATGGACTCGCCGAGCGGGTGCATCACGCACAGGCCGTGCTCGCCGGCCATGGTCTGCACCCGGTTGCTGTTGGTCAGCTCCACCGGCAGCGGGGTGGTGCCGTGCCAGGTCGCCCAGCCGGTGTGCTCGGCCGGCGAGAAGCCGAAGAGGTGCTTGCGGACGAAGGAGCGGTGGCCGTCCGCGCCGATCAGCACGTCGGCGTCGATCCGCCGGCCGTCCTCGAAGGTGATCGCGACCGGCCCGTCCGTCCCCGGCGCGGGCTCGTCGATGACGGTGGCGCGGGCGCCGAACCGCAGCACGCCCGGCGGCAGCGCGGCGGCCAGCACCTCGACCAGCTCGCTGCGGCGGATCACCTTGTTCGGCGAGCCGAAGTCGCGCGCGATCCGGTCGAGGTCGACCTTGACCAGCGGCTGGCCGGTCTCCGAGGTGATGTCCACCCGGTCGAGGCGGTGGCCGAGGTCGGTGTGGTCGATGCCCAGCTGGGTCAGGATGCCCGTGGCGTTCGGCCACAGGATCACCCCGTAGCCGCCCTTGCGGAGCTCGTCCGCCTGCTCGTAGAGCTCGACCTGGTGGCCGGAGCGGGTGAGCGCCAGGGCGGAGGCGACGCCGCCGAGCCCTGCACCGATGATGACGATCTTCATGAGCTGTCTCCTGAGGAGGTTCGAACGGTGGATCAGCGGCCGGCCGTCAGAGGGGTCTGAGGGCGGGCTCGACGGCGTCGGCCAGCCACGCCAGCACGGTGCGCGCGGTGGTGTCGGAGTGGTCCTCCAGGACCGAGAAGTGGTCGCCGGGGGTGTCCAGGGCGGTGTGCGGGAGCGACCAGACGGCCTGCCAGCCGGCCGACTCCCGGATCTCCTCGGTCCACGGGTCGGCCGCCCGCACCAGCAGGGTCGGTACGGCGATCCGCTCCGGGCGCCAGCCCGCGAAGAGCCGGTGGTAGGCGCCCATCGCGGCCAGCCGGGTGTCGTCGGCGAGCGCGAAGGCCGACTCGCGGTCCTTCATCGCGGCGGACATCGACGGCTCCAGCAGCGGCAGTTGGTCGTAGTCCGGGTCGTAGCTGTCGACCAGGGCCAGCCCGGCCGGGCCCGTCCCGAGCCGCTCCAGCCGGGCGGCCACCGCGTGCGCGATCCAGCCGCCGGCCGAGCGGCCGACCAGGACGAACGGCCGGCCGCCGGTGTGCCGGAGCACCGACCCGGCGTGCAGGTCGGCCAGCGCGTCCAGGTCGGCGGGCGGCAGCTCGCCGGCCAGGAAGCCCGGCTGGGGCAGCACCAGGACCTCGCGGCGGCCGCGGCAGGCGGCGGCGAATCGGGCGTACTCGTGCGGGCCGGAGACCGGGCCGAAGGACGGCAGGCAGACCAGCACCGGGCCGTCCGGGCTCTGCGCCAGCCGGACCGGCTCGGCGGCCGGGGCCTCCTCGGCGGTCCGGAACGAGGGCCGGCAGCCGGCCGCGGCCTTGAGCAGGTCCAGCGCGGCCATCGAGGAACCCTGCTCGCAGGCCTGCCAGTAGAGCGTCGCCAGCGGGCCGTCCGGCTCGGCGCCTGTGGTGGCGCCCGCTCCGGCGGTCCGGCCGTCGGCGTGGGCGTCGGCCCGCTCGGCGAGGCGCTCGCGCAGGTGGGCGGCGAGCAGCGCCGGGGAGGGCTGGTCGTAGATCAGACTGGTTGCCAGCCGGAGCCCGGTGGCCGCGCCCAGCTGGTTGCGCAGCGCCAGCGCCGTCAGCGAGTCGAAGCCGAGTTCGAGGAACCGCCGCCCCGGGTCGACCTGTTCGGGCCCCGCGTGGCCGAGCACCCCGGCCACCGCGCCGCGCACCAGGTCGAGCAGGATCCGCTCCCGCTCCACCTCCCCGGCGTCCGCCAGCCGCCCGGCCAGCCGCTCGGCGGCGGACGGGCCCGCGGTGTCCTCGGGGAACTCCCCGGCCGGCTCCTGGCGCCGGGCCGGCGTACCGGCCGCGAGGTCGCGCAGCAGTGCGGGCAGCGGCCCGGGAGCGGCCCGGCGGCGGATGGCGGGCAGGTCAAGGCGGGCGGTCACCAGAGTGGCGTCCCCGGCCGCCAGCGCGGCGTCGAACAGGGCCAGGCCCTCGGCGGAGGAGAGCGGGGCCACCCCGCCGCGGACCATCCGGGACAGCTCCGCCTCGGCCAGCCCGCCGGTCATCCCGCTGGGCTGCGCCCACAGGCCCCAGGCGAGCGACTGCGCGGGCAGGCCCCGGGAGCACCGGCGCTCGGCGAGCGCGTCGAGGAAGGCGTTGGCCGCGCCGTAGCTGGTCTGGCCCGCGCTGCCGAGGGTGGCGGCGGCGGAGGAGAACAGCACGAAGGCGGCCAGGTCGTGGCCGGCCGTCAGGTCGTGCAGGTGGACGGCGGCGTCGACCTTCGGGCGGAGCACGGTGTCCACCCGCTCGGGGGTGAGCGAGTCCAGGATGCCGTCGTCGAGGACGCCGGCGGTGTGGACGACGGCGGTGAGGGGGTGGCCGGTGGGGATGTCGGCGAGCAGCGCTGAGAGTTGGTGGCGGTCGGCGGTGTCGCAGGCGGTGACGGTGACGGTGGCGCCGAGGGCGGTGAGTTCGGTGGTGAGCTCGGCGGCGCCGGGGGCGTCGGGGCCGCTGCGGCTGGTGAGCAGCAGGTGGCGGGCGCCGTGGTCGGTGACGAGGTGGCGGGCGAGCAGGGCGCCGAGGGTGCCGGTGCCGCCGGTGACCAGCACCGTTCCGGCCGGGTCGATCGGGCGGGCCGGCTCGTGGGGGACGGGCAGCAGGCGGGCCGCGTGCGGAACGCCGTCGCGGATCACCAGCTGGGGCTCGTCGGTGGCCAGGGCGGCGGGGACCGCCGCGGCGGAGGCGGCGGAGTCGTCCAGGTCGAGCAGGGCGAACTGGCCCGGGTACTCCGCCTGGGCGGAGCGGACCAGCCCCCACACCGGGGCCAGGGCGAGGTCGTCCAGGCCGGGGCCGGCGGCGCGGCGGGTGGCCAGGACGAGGCGGGAGGCGGCCAGCCGGGGTTCGGCGAGCCAGGCGCGGAGCAGGTCGAGGGTCCCGTTGACGGCGGCGCGGACGGCCGTCGGCAGCCCGGCGTCCGGGCCCGCCGCGGCGGGCAGGTGGTAGAGGACGGTGGCGGGGACGGCCTCGGCGGCGGCGAGGGCGGCCAGGTCGGCGTACGGGACCAGCCCGTCGGTGGAGCCGGGCCCGGCGTTGAGGACGGCGATCGGGCCGTCCGGGCGGCCGGTGCGGGCACCCCCGACGGGCCGCCAGACCGTCCGGAACAGGGCACCGGCCGAGGCGTCCTCGCGGGGCCCCTCCAGCCAGTAGCGGCCGCGCTGGAAGGGGTAGGTGGGCAGGTCGACCCGGCGGGCCCCGGCGAGGGCGGGGGAGAAGTCGACCGGGACGCCCCGGACGTGCAGCCGGGCGGCGGAGGCCAGGAAGGCGGTCGGGCCGCCGTGGTCGCGGCGGAGCGTGCCGCAGGTGACGGTGGGCGCGGCCGTCTCGTCCAGGGTCTCCTGGAGTCCGGTGGTGAGGACGGGGTGGGGGCTGATCTCGACGAAGGTGGTGAAGCCCTCGGCGAGCAGGGCGCGGACGGCGGCCTCCAGCTGCACCGGGTGGCGGAGGTTGCGGTACCAGTAGGCGGCGTCCATCGTCGTGGTGTCCAGCCAGCGGCTGTCGACGGTGGAGTGGAACGGGATGTCGGCGCCGCGCGGGGTGACGGGGGCGAGCAGGGTGAGCAGGTCGTCCTGGATCCGCTCGACGTGGGCGGAGTGGGAGGCGTAGTCGACGGGGATGCGGCGGGCGCGGATGCCGTCGGTGGTGAGGCGTTCGACGAGTTCGTCGAGGGCGTCGGCGTCTCCGGCGACGACGGTGGAGGTGGGGCCGTTGACGGCCGCGATGGAGATGCGGTCCTGCCAGGGGGTGAGGTCGATGTCCTGGGCGGGTTGGGCGACGGAGACCATGCCGCCGTTTCCGGCGATGGCGGTGATGGCCTGGGAGCGCAGGGCGACGGTGCGGGCGCCGTCCTGGAGGGTGAGGGCGCCGGCGACGGTGGCGGCGGCGATCTCGCCCTGGGAGTGGCCGATGACGGCGTCGGGCTGGACGCCGTGGGCCTGCCAGAGGGTGGCGAGGGAGACCATGACGGCCCAGAGGGCGGGCTGGACGACGTCGACCCGGTCGTAGCCGGGGGCGCCCTCGGTGCCGCGCAGGACGTCGACGAGGTTCCAGTCGGTGAACTCGGCGAGGGCGTCGGCGCATTCGGTGATCCGTGCGGCGAACACCGGCTCGCTGTCGAGGAGTTCGACGGCCATCCCGACCCACTGCGAGCCCTGCCCGGGGAACACGAAGACGGTCTTGCCGGTCACGTCCGCCGTGCCGGCCACCACGGCGGCCGGGTCCTGCCCGGCGGCGTAGGCGGCGAGCGCGGCCCGGTCGGCGCCGACCACCACCGCGCGGTGGGGGAAGGCGGAGCGGCCGGTGGCCAGCGAGTGGGCGACGTCGACGGCCGCGAGCGCGGGATGGGCGTCCAGGTGCTCGGCGAGGCGCCCGGCCTGGGCCCGTACGGCGGCCTCGGTGCGGCCGGCCAGCAGCCACGGGGCGCCGGTGCCGGCCGACGGGGCCTGCTCCTCGCCGGGCTGCTCGGTGGGCTGCTCCTCCGGGGCCTGCTCGACGATGACGTGGGCGTTGGTGCCGCTGATCCCGAAGGAGGAGACGCCGGCCCGGCGCGGGCGGCCGGTCTCCGGCCACTCCCGCTCCTCGGTGAGCAGTTCCACCGCGCCCGCCGACCAGTCCACGTGCGAGGACGGCCGGTCCACGTGCAGGGTGCGGGGCAGGACGCCGTGCCGCAGCGCCAGCACCGTCTTGATCACCCCGGCCACCCCGGCCGCGCTCTGGGTGTGGCCGATGTTGGACTTCACCGAGCCCAGCAGCAGCGGCCGTTCACGGTCCTGGCCGTAGGCGGCGAGCAGGGCCTGGGCCTCGATCGGGTCGCCCAGGGTGGTGCCGGTGCCGTGCGCCTCGACGGCGTCCACGTCGGCGGCGGTGAGACCGGCGGAGAGCAGGGCCTGGCGGATCACCCGCTCCTGCGCCGGGCCGTTGGGCGCGGTGAGCCCGTTGGAGGCGCCGTCCTGGTTGACGGCGCTGCCGCGCAGCACCGCGAGCACCGGGTGCCCGTTGCGGCGGGCGTCGGAGAGCCGCTCCAGCATCAGCATGCCGACGCCCTCGGAGAACCCGGTGCCGTCCGCCGCGTCCGCGAAGGCCTTGCACCGGCCGTCCGCCGCCAGGCCCTTCTGCCGGGTGAACTCCACGAACAGTCCGGGCGTGGACATCACCGCGACGCCGCCCGCCAGGGCCAGGTCGCAGCCCCGGCGGCGCAGCTCCTGGACCGCCAGGTGGATCGTCACCAGCGAGGAGGAGCAGGCGGTGTCCACGGTGACGGCCGGGCCCTCCAGGCCCATCGCGTACGAGACCCGGCCGGTGGCGACGCTGCCCGCGCTGCCGTTGCCCAGGTAGGCGGCGACCTCGTCGGGCACCTCGTCCAGCCGGGCGGCGTAGTCGTGGTACATCACGCCGGCGAACACGCCGGTCCGGCTGCCGCGCAGGGTGAGCGGGTCGATGCCGGACCGCTCGACGGCCTCCCAGGAGGTCTCCAACAGCAGTCGCTGCTGCGGGTCCATGGCGAGGGCCTCGCGCGGGCCGATACCGAAGAAGCCGGGGTCGAACTCGGCGGCGTCGTAGAGGAACCCGCCCTGGGCGGTGGCGCTCTGCTCGCCGAGGTCCCAGCCGCGGTCGGCGGGGAACGGCCCGATGCCGTCGCCGCCCTCGGTGAGCAGCCGCCAGAAGTCCTCGGGCGTGCGCACCCCGCCGGGCAGCCGGCAGGCCATGCCGGTGACGGCGATCGGCTCGTCGGCGATCGCCGACAGCCGCTCGTTCTGCTTCCTGAGCCGCTCGTTGTCCTTGATCGAGGCGCGCAGCGCCTCGACGATCCGCTCCGGCGGGGTAGTCATGCTGTCCTCTTCCTCAGACGCCTGCGGGGTCCACCGAGGTGCCCAGCGCCAGTTCGACCAGGTCCGTGATGTCCATGCCGTCGATCTCGGCCGCCCGGGCCTCCTCGGCGGCCTGCTCCTCGTCGGTGCCGCCGTCGGTGCCGCCGTCGGCCTCCGCCTCGGGCAGCAGCAGCGCCCGCATCCGCTCGGCCAGCGCGCCGGCCGTCGGGTAGTCGAAGACCGCCGTCGCGGGCAGCCGCAGACCGGAGGCCTGGTAGAGCCGGTTGCGCAGCTCCACGGCCGTCACCGAGTCGAACCCGAGCTTGCTGAACGGGAGTTCGGGATCGACCTGCTCGGCCGAGGAGTGCCCGAGCACCCCGGCGATCTGGGCCCGGACCAGGTCGAGCGCGGCACGGCGGCGGTCGGCCCCGGAGAGCGCGGCCAGCCGTTCGGCCAGCCGGCCGCCGTCCTCCCCGGTACGGGACCGGGCGGCGCGCCGCGCGGCCGGCCGGACCAGCGCGCGCAGCAGGTGCGGCACCGGGGTCCGCCCGCGCAGCACCGCGAGGTCGAGCGCGGCCGGCACCACCAGCGGGGCGGGGACGGCCAGCGCCTCGTCGAACAGGGCGAGCCCGTCCCGCTCGGACAGCGGCACCGTGCCGCCCCGGCTCATCCGCTCCAGCTCGGCCTCGCCCAGGTGACCGGTCATGCCGCTGGGCTGCGCCCACAGGCCCCAGGCGAGCGACTGCGCGGGCCGCCCGGCCGCCCGGCGGCGGGCCGCGAGCGAGTCCAGGTAGGCGTTGGCGGCGGCGTAGTTGCCCTGGCCGGGGCTGCTGAAGGTGGCGGCGGCGGAGGAGAACAGGACGAAGGCGGCCAGGTCCAGCTCCGCGGTCAGCTCGTCCAGGTGCGCGGCGGCGTCGAGCTTGGGCCGCAGCACCCGGGCGAGGGCCTCGGGCGTCAGGGTCTCGACCACGGCGTCGTCGAGGACGCCGGCGGTGTGGATGACGGCGGTGAGGGGGTGGTCGGTGGGGATGTCGGCGAGCAGTGCGGCGAGTTGGTCGCGGTCGGCGGCGTCGCAGGCGGTGACGGTGACGGTGGCGCCGAGGGCGGTGAGTTCGGTGGTGAGCTCGGCGGCGCCGGGGGCGTCGGGTCCGCTGCGGCTGGTGAGCAGCAGGTGGCGGGCGTCGTGTTCGGTGACGAGGTGGCGGGCGAGCAGGGCGCCGAGGGTGCCGGTGCCGCCGGTGACCAGCACCGTCCCGGCCGGGTCGAGCGGACGGAGGTCGGCGGTCGGGGTGGCCCGGACCAGCCGGGGGGCGAACAACTCGCCCTCCCGGACGGCCAGTTGCGGCTCGCCGCAGGCCAGCGCGGCGGGCAGGACGGCGGCCGCGTCGGCGGTGCCGTCGAGGTCGACCAGGACGAACCGGTCGGGGTGCTCCGCCTGCGCGGAGCGGAGCAGGCCCCAGAGCGGGGCGTGGACCAGGCCGGGCACCGGGTCGCCTGGGGTGGCGGCGACCGCGCCCCCGGTCAGCACGGCCAGCCGCGTCCCGGCGAACCGCTCGTCGGCGAGGAACTCCTGGAGCAGGCCGAGGACTTCACCGGTCACCCGGTGGGCTTCCGCCGGGGACCCGCCGTCGGCCGGCGGCGCGGGCAGGAGCAGGACCTCCGGCCCGCCGGCGGCCCCGGCCAGGGAGTCCAGGCGGTCGAGTCCGGCCAGGCCGTCCAGCCGGAGCCCGGGGACGGCCCGGTCGTCGCCGAGCACCGCCCAGCGCTCGGCCCGCCCGCCGTCGCCCGGCGCGACCCGGGCCCACTCGACCCGGAAGAGCGCGTCCCGCTGCCCGCGCCGGGCGGCCCGCAGCTGACCGGCGGAGATCGTCCGGACGGCCAGCGAGGCCACCGAGGCGACCGGGGCGCCGGTCTCGTCGAACAGGGCCAGCGACACCGAGTCCGGCCCGGTGGGGGAGACCGTCACCCGCAGCGCCGTGGCGCCGGTGCCGTGCAGGCGGACGCCGCTCCAGGCGAACGGCAGGCCGTTGCCCTCGGCCGCGCCCTCCCGGCGGGCCAGCCCCATGCCGTGCAGGGCGGCGTCCATCAGCGCGGGGTGCAGGCCGAAGCGGTCCGCGTCGGCGTGCGCCTGCTGCGGCAGCCGGACCTCGGTGTGCACCTGCTCGCCGAGCCGCCAGGCCCGGGTCAGGCCCCGGAACACCGGGCCGTAGCCGTAACCGGCCTGTTCCAGGCGGTCGTAGAAGCCGTCCAGGTCGACGGGGGCGGAACCGGCCGGCGGCCAGGGCCCGCTCTCGGCGGGAGGCTGGGCGTCGTCGGCGGCGAGCAGACCGCCGGCGTGCCGGGTCCACGGCTCGCCGTGCGGGGTGTCCTGGGGGCGGCCGTAGACGGCCACCGGCCGCAGGCCGGACTCGTCGGCCGCGCCGACCACGGCCTGCAGGACGACGGCGCCGCGCTCGGGGAGGATCAGCGGGACCTCGATGGCCAGGTCCTCGACCAGGCCGCAGCCGACCTCGTCACCGGCGCGGACGGCCAGCTCCACGAAGGCCGTACCGGGCAGCAGGACGGTGCCGGAGACGGCGTGGTCGGCCAGCCACGGGTGACTGCGCAGCGACAGCAGGCCGGTGAGCACCACCCCGTCGCCCTCGGCCAGCGGCAGGGCCGCGCCGAGCAGCGGGTGGTCGGTGGCGCCGAGGCCGGCGGCGGTGACGTCCCCGGTGCCGGAGGAGGGCTCCAGCCAGTAGCGCTCGTGCTGG
This sequence comes from Kitasatospora sp. NPDC058046, assembly GCF_042885595.1. Lineage (NCBI taxonomy): Bacteria > Bacillati > Actinomycetota > Actinomycetes > Kitasatosporales > Streptomycetaceae > Kitasatospora > Kitasatospora sp. NPDC058046. The sequence continues at coordinate 23,993 of NZ_JBHVRS010000036.1, read as the reverse complement.
AAGGGGTAGGTGGGCAGGTCGACCGGGCGGGCGCCGACCGAGCGGCCGGAGAGGTCCACCGCCACGCCGCGCACCCAGAGTTCGGCGGCGGAGGCCAGGAAGGCGGTCGGGCCGCCGTGGTCGCGGCGGAGCGTGCCGCAGGTGACGGTGGGGGCGGTCGCCTCGTCCAGGGTCTCCTGGAGTCCGGGGGTGAGGACGGGGTGGGGGCTGATCTCGACGAAGGTGGTGAAGCCCTCGGCGAGCAGGGCGCGGACGGCGGCCTCCAGCTGCACCGGGTGGCGCAGGTTGCGGTACCAGTACGCGGCGTCGAAGGCGGCGGTGTCGGTCCAGCGGCTGTCCAGGGTGGACCAGAACGGGACCTGCGGGGGCCGGGGGCGCAGGTCGGCCAGGGCGGTGAGCAGGTCGTCCTGGATCCGCTCGACGTGGGCGGAGTGGGAGGCGTAGTCGACGGGGATGCGGCGGGCGCGGATGCCGTCGGTGGTGAGGCGTTCGACGAGTTCGTCGAGGGCGTCGGCGTCTCCGGCGACGACGGTGGAGCTGGGGCCGTTGACGGCGGCGATCGAGATGCGGTCGTGCCAGGGGGTGAGGTCGATGTCCCCGGCGGGCTGGGCGATGGAGACCATGCCGCCGTTTCCGGCGATGGCGGTGATGGCCTGGGAGCGGAGGGCGACGGTGCGGGCGCCGTCCTGGAGGGTGAGGGCGCCGGCGACGGTGGCGGCGGCGATCTCGCCCTGGGAGTGGCCGATGACGGCGTCGGGGTGGACGCCGTACGCCTGCCAGAGGGCGGCGAGGGAGACCATGACGGCCCAGAGGGCGGGCTGGACGACGTCGACCCGGTCGTAGCCGGGTGTGCCCTCGGCGCCGCGCAGGACGTTGATGAGGTTCCAGTCGGTGAACTCGGCGAGGGCGTCGGCGCATTCGGTGATCCGCGCGGCGAACACCGGCTCGCTGTCGAGGAGTTCGACGGCCATCCCGGCCCACTGCGAGCCCTGGCCGGGGAACACGAACACCGTGCGCCCGGTCACGTCCGCCGTACCGGAGGCGAAGTCCCCGAGGGCGTCGTGGAGTTCGGCGGTGGTGGCGCCGACCACCGCCGCGCGGTGGACGAAGTCGGAGCGGGACGAGGCCAGCGAGGAGGCGAGGTCGGCGGGGACGAGCGCCGGGTCGGCGGCGAGCAGCTCGCGCAGCCGCGCGCCCTGGTCCCGGAGCGCGGCCGGGCTCTTGGCGGAGAACGCCAGCGGAACCGGGCCGGTCGGCGCGCTCGACGGCTCAGGAGCCTCGTCCGACGGGGCCTCGACCGGCGGGGCCTGCTCCAGTACGACGTGGGCGTTGGTGCCGCTGACGCCGAAGGAGGAGACGCCGGCCCGGCGCGGGCGGCCGGTCTCCGGCCAGGCGCGCGCCTCGGTGAGCAGGTCGACCGACCCGGCCGTCCAGTCCACGTGCGGGGTGGGCTCGTCCACGTGCAGGGTGCGGGGCAGCACGCCGTGCTGCATGGCCAGCACCGTCTTGATCACCCCGGCCACGCCCGCGGCGCACTGGGTGTGGCCGATGTTGGACTTCACCGAGCCCAGCAGCAGCGGGAGTTCGCGCTCCTGGCCGTAGGTGGCGAGCAGTGCCTGGGCCTCGATCGGGTCGCCGAGGGTGGTGCCGGTGCCGTGCGCCTCCACCACGTCGACCTCGGCCGCCGCCAGCCGGGCGTCGGCCAGCGCGTGCCGGATCACCCGCTGCTGGGAGGGGCCGTTGGGGGCGGTCAGGCCGTTGGAGGCACCGTCCTGGTTGACGGCGCTGCCGCGGATCACGCCGAGCACCCGGTGCCCGTTGCGGCGCGCGTCGGAGAGCCGCTCCAGCATCAGCATGCCGACGCCCTCGCTCCACGCGGTGCCGTCGGCGGCGCCCGCGAAGGCCTTGCAGCGGCCGTCCGGGGCCAGCCCCTTCTGCTGGCTGAACAGCACGAACATGCCGGGGTTGGACATCACCGTCACGCCGCCGGCCAGCGCGGTGGTGCACTCGCCCTGGCGCAGCGAGCGGGCGGCCCAGTGCAGCGCGACCAGCGAGGAGGAGCAGGCGGTGTCGACCGAGACCGCCGGGCCCTCCAGGCCGAAGTGGTAGGCGATCCGGCCGGAGGTGACGCTGGAGGTGGTGCCGGTGCCCAGGTACAGGTCCACGCCCTCCGGGATGTCCGAACCGGTGCCGTACAGCTGCGAGGTGGTGCCGACGAAGACGCCGGTCCGGCCGCCGGCCAGCGACTGCGGGTCGATGCCCGCGCGTTCCACGGCCTCCCAGGAGGTCTCCAGCAGCAGCCGCTGCTGCGGGTCCATCGCCAGCGCCTCGTTCGGGCTGATGCCGAAGAAGCCCGCGTCGAAGCCGGCCGCGCCGTCCAGGAAGCCGCCGTGGCGGGTGTAGCTGGTGCCGGCGGCGCCCGGATCGGGGTCGTACACCGAGTCGAGGTCCCAGCCGCGGTCGGTCGGGAACTCGGAGATCGCGTCGGCCTCGTCGACCAGGAGCCGCCACAGCCCCTCGGGGCTGCGCACGCCGCCGGGGAAGCGGCAGGCCATGCCGATGATCGCGATCGGCTCGTGGCGCTCGTCCTCGAGCTCCTTGAGCCGCCGGTGGGCCTTACGGGTATCGGCCACCGCCCGCTTGAGGTACTCGCGAAGCTGGTCTTCGTTGGCCATCTCAGATCACTTTCCTGCGGCGGAGTGGTGGCTGCCGGGGCGTCCGGCTCCGGGGCGGGCGCGGCCGCGTCCGGGCGTGTCCGGGGGGCCGCCGGGCCGTGCCCCGGAGGGGGGCCGGCCCGGCGGCGGGGGGGTCCTGGATCAGTCCAGGGAGTCGACGAGGGCGAAGAGCTCGTCGTCGGAGGCGGCGTCGAGGTCGCTGTCGTCCCCGGCCAGGCCGGCCGCGGAGGCGTCCGGGCCGTCCAGGCGGTCGAGCAGGGCCCGCAGGCGCGGCGACAGGCCGTCGAGCGCGTGGCCGTCCGCCAGCCGCCGCTCCAGGGCGGCCTCCAGCCGGTCCAGCTCGGCGAGGACGGGCTCCTCCCGGGGTGCTCCCTCCCGGGGCAGCCGCCCGTCGAGGAAGCCGGCCAGCGCGGCCGGGGTCGGGTAGTCGAACACCAGGGTGGCCGGCAGCCGCAGCCCGGTCGCCTCGTGCAGCCGGCTGCGCAGCTCCACGGCGGTCAGCGAGTCGAAGCCGATCTCCTTGAACGCCCGGGTGGCCTGTACGGACTCCGCCGAGGCGTGTCCGAGTACGTCGGCCACCTGGGTGCGCACCAGGTCGAGCAGGGCCCGGGTCCGGTGCTCCCCGGTGAGGCCGGCGATCCGGCGGGCCGGGTCCTGGCCGGCGCCGGTCTCGGCGGCCCGCCGGCCGGTGGCGCGGACCAGGCCGCGCAGCATCGGCGGCACCTCCGCGCCCCGGAAGGCGGCCGGGTTCAGCCGGACCGCGACGGCCAGCGGGTCGGCGCCGGTCCGGGCGGCGTCGAACAGCTCCAGGCCCTGCTCCGCCTGGAGCGGCGCCATCCCGCCGCGGGCCAGCCGGCCGAGGTCGGCCCTGCCGAGCCCGCCCGCCATGCCGGCGTGCGCCGGGTCGTCGAGCTGCCACGGGCCCCAGGCGATCGCGGTGCCCGGCAGGCCGTCGGCGCGGCGGCTGCGGGCGAGCGCGTCGAGGAAGGTGTTGGCGGCGGCGTAGCCGGCCTGGCCGGCGGCGCCGAGCACCCCGGCGACGGAGGAGAACAGGACGAAGGCGTCCAGGTCCCGGTCGGCCGTCAGCTCGTGCAGGTTGACCGCGCCGTCGACCTTGGGGCGCAGGACGGTGGCGACCCGCTCGGGGGTGAGCGCGTCGAGCACGCCGTCGTCGAGCACCCCGGCGGTGTGCACCACGGCGGTGACGTCGTGCGCGGAGAGCAGCGCCGCCAGGGCCGTCCGGTCGGCCGCGTCGCAGGCGGCGAGGGTGACCTCGGCGCCGAGCGCGGTGAGTTCGGCGGTGAGCTCGTCCGCGCCCTCGGCCCGGGGGCCGCCGCGGCTGGTGAGCAGCAGGCGGCGGACGCCGTGCGCGGTGACCAGGTGGCGGGCGACCAGCCGGCCGAGCGCACCGGTGGCTCCGGTGACCAGGACCGTGCCGTCCGGGCGCAGGGCCGGGGCGGTGGCGTCGCCGGTCGCGTCGGCGGCGGTGGTGGCCCGGGCCAGCCGGGGCGCGGAGACCGTGCCCCGGCGGACGACCAGCTGGGGCTCGTCGGTGGCCAGCGCGGCGGGCAGGACGGCGGCGGAGGCCTCGTCCCCGTCCAGGTCGACCAGGACGAACCGGCCGGGGTGCTCGGCCTGGGCCGAGCGGACCAGGCCCCAGAGCGGGGCGTGCGCGAGGTCCCGGAGGTCGGCCCCGGCCGCGTGCCGGGTGACGAACACCAGCCGCGAGTCGGCGAACCGCTGGTCGGCGAGCCACTCCTGGAGGAGGGTCAGCGCCCGGCCGGTGGCGGCGTGCACCCGCTCGGCGAGCGGGCCCTCGCCCCCGGCCGTCCAGGGCACCAGGACGGTGTGCGGGGCGGCCGCGCCGAAGGCGGCCAGGTCCGGCCGGCCCGGCAGGCCGAAGGCCGGCTCGCCGAGTACCGCCCAGTCGGCCGTGGCCGGGGCCGCCGGGAGCCGCAGCTCGGCCGGCTCGACCCGGTAGAGCGCGTCCCGGCCGCCCGTACCGGCCCCGGTGATCGCCTCCGGCGAGACCGGACGCATCACCAGGGACTCCACCGAGGCGACCGGCGCGCCGGTGGCGTCGGCGATGGCGAAGGCCACCCCGCCGGTGCGGGCCGGGGTGAGCCGGGCCCGGACGGCGGCGGCGCCGGAGGCGTACAGCTCGACGCCCGTCCAGGCGAAGGGCAGCCGGCCGTGCGGGGCCTCGTCGGTGGAGATCCGCTCCAGCAGGGTGGAGGCGGCCATCGCCTGGAGCACCGCGTCGAACATGCCGGGGTGGATGCCGAACCGGGCGGCCGCCGTACGGCCCTCCTCGGGCAGCGCGACCTCGGCGAAGACCTCGTCCCCGCGCCGCCAGAGCGCCGTCAGACCGGCGAACAGCGGCCCGTACGCGAAGCCGGTCTCGGTGGCCCGCCGGTAGAAGCCGGTCAGGTCGACCTGCTCCGCGCCGGCCGGCGGCCAGGCCCGGAGGTCGAAGTCCGGGGCGCCGGCGCCGGTGCCGAGCACCGCGTCGGCGTGGTGGGTCCACTCGCCCTCGGGGGCGTCCTCCGGCCGCGAGTGCACGGCCAGCGGGCGCCGGCCCGCGGCGTCGGCCGGGCCGACCCGCAGCTGGAGCAGCACGCTGCCGGTGCGCGGCAGGACCAGCGGCGCGAGGTGGGTGATCTCCTCGACCCGGTCGCAGCCCACCTGCTCGGCGGCGTGCAGGGCCAGCTCGGCGTAGGCGACGCCGGGGACGACGGTGCGGCCCATCACCCCGTGCTCGGCGATCCACGGGTGGGTCCGCTCGGAGAGCGAACCGGTGAACAGGAAGCCCGTGCCGTCGGCCAGTTCGGCCATCGCGCCGAGCATCGGGTGCTCGGGCGAGCCGAGTCCGGCCCCGGCCAGGCCGACCGGGCCCCCGTCGTCCTCCAGCCAGTACCGCTCGCGCTGGAAGGCGTACGTGGGCAGCTCGGTCCGGCGGGCGCCGGGCAGCAGCCGCGACCAGTCGACCGCGGCGCCGCGCAGCCGCAGCGCGGCCAGCGCCTCGACCAGGGACTGCTCCTCGGGCCGGTCCCGGCGCTGGGCGGCGATCAGCGCGAACCCGGAGCCGGGCAGGCTCTCCCGGCCGGCCGCGGTGAGCACCGCGTCCGGGCCCAGCTCCAGGAAGGTGGTGACGCCCCGCTCGGCGAGCGCGAGCAGCGTGTCGTGGAAGCGGACGGCCTCGCGGACGTGCCGCACCCAGTACTCGGGGTCGGTGGCCTCGGCCGGCAGCGGGATCCGCGGCTGGTGGTAGGTCAGCGACTCGGCGACGGCGCGGAACTCCGCCAGCATCGGGTCCATCAGCGGGGAGTGGAAGGCGTGGCTGACCCGCAGCCGCCGGGTGCTGCGCCCGCGCTCGGCGAGCGCGGCGGCGACGGCCAGCGCCGGCTCCTCCGGTCCGGCGATCACCACGGCCTCGGGGCCGTTGACCGCGGCCAGCGAGACCTGCCCGGTGAGCAGCGGCCGGACCTCCTCCTCGGTGGCGCGGACCGCCACCATCGCACCGCCGGAAGGCAGTTGCTCCATCAGCCGGCCGCGGGCGGCGACCAGCGCGGCCGCGTCGGCCAGCGACAGCACCCCGGCGACGTGGGCCGCGGCCAGTTCGCCGACCGAGTGGCCGGTGACGAAGTCCGGCCGCGCGCCGAAGGATTCGACCAGGCGGTAGAGGGCGACCTCGACGGCGAACAGGGCGGGCTGGGTCCAGCCGGTCCGGTCGAGCAGCTCGCCCTGCTGGAACACCACCTCGCGCAGCGGCCGCTCCAGGTGCCGGTCCAGCTCGGCGCAGACGGCGTCGAAGGCGTCCGCGAACTCCGGGTAGGTGTCGTACAACTCCCGGCCCATGCCGGGGCGTTGGGAGCCCTGGCCGGTGAAGAGGAAGGCCGTCTTCCCGGTCGCGGCGGTGCCGCGCGGGCCGCGGCCGGCGGCCAGGGCCGCCAGGCCGTCCAGCAGGCCCTCGCGGTCCCGGGCGACCACCGCGCCGCGGTGCGGCAGCGCCGCCCGGGCGGCGGTCAGCGAGTGGGCGAGGTCCGGCAGGACGGCCTCCGGGCGCTCGGCCAGGAAGGCGGCCAGCCGCTCGGCCTGGGCGGAAAGCGCCTGCTCGGAGCGGGCCGAGAGGAGGAACGGCAGGGCGCCGTGCCCGGTCGGCGCGGCCGGCGGGGGCTGCTCCTCGGGGGCCTGCTCGACGATGACGTGGGCGTTGGTGCCGCTGATCCCGAAGGAGGAGACGCCGGCCCGGCGCGGGCGGCCGGTCTCGGGCCACTCCCGCTCCTCGGTGAGCAGCTCGACCGATCCGGCCGTCCAGTCGACGTGCGGGGTGGGCTCGTCCACGTGCAGGGTGCGGGGGAGCACCCCGTGGTGCATCGCCAGCACCATCTTGATGATGCCGCCGACCCCGGCCGCGGCCTGGGAGTGCCCGATGTTGGACTTCAACGAGCCCAGCTGGAGCGGCAGTTCGCGGCCCTGGCCGTAGGTGGCGAGCAGGGCGTTGGCCTCGATCGGGTCGCCGAGCCGGGTGCCGGTGCCGTGCGCCTCGACGGCGTCGACCTCGGCCGGAGCCAGGCCGGCGGCGGCCAGCGCCTCGCGGATCACCCGCTCCTGCGCGGGGCCGTTGGGGGCGGTGAGCCCGTTGGAGGCGCCGTCCTGGTTGATCGCGGTGGCCCGGACGACCGCCAGCACCGGGTGCCCGTTGCGGCGGGCGTCCGACAGCCGCTCGACCAGCAGCACGCCCACGCCCTCGGCGAAGCCCGTACCGTCGGCGGAGGCGGCGAAGGCCTTGCAGCGGCCGTCCGCCGACATGCCGCCCTGGCGGTCGAACTCGGCGAACAGGCCGGGCGTCGACATCACGGCCACACCGCCGGCCAGCGCCAGGTCGCACTCGCCGCGGCGCAGCGCGGCCGCCGCCAGGTGCAGCGCCACCAGCGAGGAGGAGCAGGCGGTGTCCACGGTGATCGCCGGGCCTTCGAGCCCGAAGGTGTACGCCACCCGGCCGGAGATCACGCTGGCCGCGCTGCCGTTGCCCAGGTAGCCCTCGACCTCGCCGGGGACGCGGCGCAGCCGCGAGGCGTAGTCCTGGCCGCTGGTGCCGGTGAACACGCCGACCCGGGTGCCGTGCACCGAGGCCGGGTCGATGCCCGCCCGCTCGAAGGCCTCCCAGGAGGTCTCCAGCAGCAGCCGCTGCTGCGGGTCCATGGCGAGCGCCTCGCGCGGGCTGATCCCGAAGAAGGCCGCGTCGAACTCGGCCGCGTCGTGCAGGAACCCGCCCTGGCCGCCGGGCTCCCAGCCGCGGTCGGCCGGGAAGCCGGTCAGGGCGTCGCCGCCGGCCCGCAGCAGCCGCCACAGGTCCTTGGGCGAGCCGACCCCGCCGGGGTAGCGGCAGCCCATCGCGACGATCGCGATGGTGTCCTGGTCGCCGTCCCGGGCCGTCGCGCCGGTGGCCGCGGCCGGTCCCGCGGTCGCCGGGGCCTGCTCGTCGAGCAGCCGGGCGCGCAGGTGGCGGCCGAGCGCGGTCGGGCTCGGGTGGTCGAAGACCAGGGTGGCGGGCAGGCGCAGCCCGGTCGCGGTGCCGAGCCGGTTGCGCAGCTCCACCGCCGTCAGCGAGTCGAAGCCGAGGTCCTTGAACGCGCGGTCCGCGTCGATCGCCTCCGCCGAGCCGTGCCCGAGCACCGAGGCCGCGTGGCCGCGGACCAGGTCCAGCAGCAGCTCCGTACGGTCCGCCTCGGGGAGGGCGGCCAGCCTGCGGGTCAGCGCCGAGCCGCTCGGCCCGGACACCGCCTCGGCCTTGCGCCGGGCCGGGGCCCGGAGCAGGCCGCGCAGCAGCGCCGGGACGGGGCCCCGGCCGCGCCGGGCGGACAGGTCGAGGTCGGCGGGCAGCAGCAGCGGCTCGTCCAGCAGGGCGGCCGCGTCGTACAGGGCCATGCCGAGCTCCGAGCCGAGCGGGGTCATGCCGCCCTCGCTCATCCGCTCGACGTCCCGGGCGTCCAGGTGCCCGGTCATGCTGCTGCGCTGCTCCCACAGGCCCCAGGCGAGCGCGGAGCCGGCCAGGCCGCGGGCCCGGCGGTGCTGGGCGAGGGCGTCCAGGAAGGTGTTGGCGGCGGCGTAGCCGCCCTGGCCCGCGCCGCCGAGCACACCGGCGGCGGAGGAGAACAGGACGAAGCAGGCCAGGTCCCGGTCGAGCGTCAGCTCGTGCAGGTTGAGCGCGCCGTCGACCTTGGGCCGCAGCACCGCGTCGATCCGCTCCGGGGTGAGCGAGCCGATCACGCCGTCGTCGAGCACCCCGGCGGTGTGCACCACGCCGGTGAGCGGGTGCGCGGCGGGGATGTCCGCGAGGACGGCGGCGAGCCGGTCGCGGTCGGCGGCGTCGCAGGCGGCGACGGTCACGGTGGCGCCGAGGGCGCGGAGTTCGGCGGTGAGTCCGGCCGCGCCGGGGGCGTCGGCGCCGGTCCGGCTGGTGAGCAGCAGGTGGCGGACGCCGTGCTCGGTGACCAGGTGGCGGGCGAGCAGGGAGCCGAGGGTGCCGGTGCCGCCGGTGATCAGCAGGGTGCCGTCCGGGTCGGGGGCGGGCGGCACGGTCAGTACGACCTTGCCGGTGTGCCGGGCCTGGCTGACGTACCGGAAGGCGTCGACCGAGCGGCGGACGTCCCAGGTGGTGATCGGCAGCGGCCGCAGCACGCCGGCCTCGAACAGGTCGACCAGCTCGGCGAGCATCGCGGCGATCCGCTCCGGGCCGGCCTCGAACAGCTCGAAGGCGCGGTAGGCGACGCCGGGGTGCCGGGCGGCGACCTCCTCGGCGTCCCGGATGTCGGTCTTGCCCATCTCGACGAACCGGCCGCCGCGGGGCAGCAGGCCGAGCGAGGTGTCGACGAACTCCCCGGCGAGGGCGTTGAGCACGACGTCCACGCCGCGCCCGCCGGTGGCCGCCAGGAACTCGCGGCCGAAGTCCAGGGTGCGGGAGCCGGCCAGGTGGGCGTCGTCCAGGCCGAGCGGCCGCAGCGCGTCCCACTTGCCCTGGCTGGCGGTGCCGTACACCTCGGCGCCCAGGTGGCGGGCGAGCTGGACGGCGGCCATGCCCACGCCGCCGGCGGCGGCGTGCACCAGGACGGACTCGCCGGGGCGCAGCCCGGCCAGGTCCTTCAGCGCGTAGTAGGCGGTGAGGAAGACGATCGGGGTGGACGCGGCCTCGGTGAAGTCCCAGCCCCGGGGGATCCGGACCAGCAGCCGGTGGTCGGTGACCGCGGTGGTGCCGAAGGAGCCGGCGAACATGCCCATCACCCGGTCGCCGGGGGCGAGCGCGGTGACGTCCCCGGCGACCTCCAGGACGACGCCGGCGCCCTCGTTGCCGAGCAGGCCGGCCTGGCCGGGGTACATGCCGAGCGCGTTGAGCACGTCGCGGAAGTTGAGGCCGCCGGCCCGCAGGGCGACCCGGACGTGGCCGGGGGCGAGCGGCTCCAGGGTGTCCGGACAGGCGGCCAGGACGAGGTTGTCCAGGGTGCCGCGCCCGGTGGTGTCCAGCCGCCAGGGCTCGCCGGCGGGCGGGGTGAGCGCGCCGGAGGTGGCCGCGCGGGCCAGCCGGGCGGCCAGCACCGTCCCCTCGCGCAGGGCGAGTTGGGGCTCTCCGGTGGCGAGGGCGGCGGGCAGCGCGGCGGCCGAGGCGGCGGTGCCGTCCAGGTCGACCAGGACGATCCGGTCCGGGTTCTCGGACTGCGCGGAGCGGACCAGGCCCCAGAGCGGGGCGCAGGCCAGGGCGGTGACGGCCTCGCCGGGGTGGGCGGCGACGGCGCCGCTGGTGGCCAGGACCAGGCGGGACCCCGCGAAGCGGTCCTCGGCCAGCCAGGCCTGGAGCAGCTCCAGCACCCGGTGGGTGACGGCCCGGGCCTGGTCGGCGGTGCCGCCGTCGGCCGGCGCGTCGACCGGCACCAGGACGGTGGCCGGCACCTCGGCGGGCAGCGCGTCCAGGCCGTCGGTCCGGTACGGCTCGACGGTGTCCTCGGGCAGCGGGACGGCGGTCCAGTCGATCCGGAACAGCGAGTCGGGGGTGGCGGGCCGGGCGGCCGTGCCGACGGCGCCGATCGGGCGCAGCACGAAGGAGTCGGCGGTGGCCACCGGGGCGCCGGACCGGTCGGCGACCAGCAGCGAGACGCTGTCCCGGCCGGTGCGGCTGAGCCGCACGCGCAGCTCGGCCGCGCCGGAGGCGTGCAGGGTCACCCCGCTCCAGGCGAACGGCAGCAGGTTCAGGCCCTCGCCGCCGTCCACGGCGCAGCCCAGCGCGTGCAGGGCGGCGTCCAGCAGCGCCGGGTGCAGCCCGAAGCGCTCGGCCCGGGAGCGCTGCTCCTCGGGCAGCCGGACCTCGGCGTAGATGTCGTCGCCGTCCAGCCAGGCGGCCCGCAGACCGCGGAAGGCCGGGCCGTAGCCGAGACCGCCCGCGGCCAGCCGCTCGTAGTAGCCGTCCAGGTCGACGGCGGTGGCGCCGGCCGGCGGCCAGGCCGTCAGGTCCTCGGCGGCGGCCGGTGCGGCGGCCTGGGCGAGCCAGCCGCTGGCGTGCCGGACCCAGGGCGCGTCCAGCGGCGCGTCCTCCCGGAGGGAGTGGACGGTGACCTCGCGCCGGCCGCTCTCGTCGGCCGGGCCGACCCGCACCTGGAGGGCGATCCCGCCGGTCTCCGGGAGCACCAGCGGGCTCTCCAGGGCGAGTTCGTCGACCCGGTCGCAGCCGGCCTGGTCGCCCGCGTGGACGAGCAGGTCGAGGAAGGCGGTGCCCGGCAGCAGGACCGAGCCGAGCACGGCGTGGTCGGCCAGCCAGGGGTGGGTGCGCAGCGAGAGCCGGCCGGTGAGCAGCAGGCCGTCGTCGTCGGCGAGGGTGAGCGAGGCGCCGAGCAGCGGGTGGTCGGCGGAGCCGAGGCCGAGGTCGACGGCGTCCCCGCCGGAAGCGGTGGCCTCCAGCCAGTACCGCTCGTGCTGGAAGGGGTAGGTGGGCAGGTCGGTCCGTCGCGCGCCGGGGAAGACGGCCGGCCAGTCGACCGTGCGCCCCCGGACGTGCAGGGCGGCGAGCGCCGAACGGAACCGGGCGGGGCCGCCGTGGTCGCGGCGCAGGGTGCCGGCCGCGACGGCGGTGGCCTCGGCGGCGTCCAGGGTGTCCTGCACGGCGGAGGCGAGCACCGGGTGCGGGCTGACCTCGACGAAGAAGGCGTGGCCGTCGGCGGCGAGGGCGCGGACGGCCTCCTCCAGCCGGACGGTCCGGCGCAGGTTGCGGTACCAGTACGCGGCGTCCAGCCGGACGGTGTCCAGCCAGGCGTCGTCCACGGTCGAGTAGAACGGCACCTCGGAGGTCCGGGGGGCGACCGGGGCGAGCAGGGTGAGCAGCTCGTCCTGGATCCGCTCGACGTGGGCGGAGTGCGAGGCGTAGTCGACGGGGACGCGGCGGGCGTGGACGCCCCGGGCGTCGAGGGCGGCCTGGAGCTCGTCCAGGGCGTCGGCGTCCCCGGCCACGACCGTGGACGAGGGGCCGTTGACGGCGGCGACGGAGATCCGGTCCTGCCAGGGGGTGAGGTCGATCTCCCCGGCGGGCTGGGCGACGGAGACCATGCCACCGGCCCCGGCGATGGCGGTGATGGCCTGGGAGCGCAGGGCCACGACCCGGGCGCCGTCCCGGAGGGAGAGCGCGCCGGCGACGGTGGCGGCGGCGATCTCGCCCTGGGAGTGGCCGATGACGGCGTCGGGCTGGACGCCGTACGCCTGCCAGAGGGTGGCGAGGGAGACCATGACGGCCCAGAGGGCGGGCTGGACGACGTCCACCCGGTCGTAGCCGGGGGCGCCCTCGGCGCCGCGCAGGACGTCGAGGAGCTTCCAGTCGGTGAACTCGGCGAGGGCGTCGGCGCATTCGGTGATCCGGGCGGCGAACACCGGCTCGCTGTCGAGGAGTTCGACGGCCATCCCGACCCACTGCGAGCCCTGGCCGGGGAAGACGAAGACGGTCTTGCCGGTCACGTCGGCCGTGCCGGAGACCAGTCGGGCGGGCTCCTCGCCGGCCGCGAACGCCTCCAGGGCGGCGGCGAGTTCGGCGCCGTCCGCGGCGACCACGGCCGCGCGGTGGGCGAACTGTGTGCGGGAGACGGCGAGGGAGAGGCCGAGGTCGGCCGAGGCTGCCTCGGTGTCCAGGTGGTCGCGCAGGCGGCGGGCCTGGTCGCGCAGCGCCTGGTCGGTCTTGGCGGAGAGGAGGAAGGGCAGGGCGCCGTGCCCGGTCGGTGCGGCCGGCGGGGGCTGCTCCTCGGGGGCCTGTTCGAGGATGACGTGGGCGTTGGTGCCGCTGACGCCGAAGGAGGAGACGCCGGCCCGGCGCGGGCGGCCGGTCTCCGGCCACTCCCGGGCCTCGGTGAGCAGCTCCACCGCGCCCGCCGACCAGTCCACCTGCGAGGACGGCGCGTCCACGTGCAGGGTCCGCGGCAGCAGGCCGTGCCGCATGGCCAGCACCATCTTCATCACGCCGGCCACCCCGGCGGCGGCCTGGGTGTGCCCGATGTTGGACTTCACCGAGCCGAGCAGCAGCGGCCGTTCGCGGTCCTGCCCGTAGGTGGCCAGCAGGGCCTGGGCCTCGATCGGGTCGCCGAGCCGGGTGCCGGTGCCGTGCGCCTCGACGGCGTCCACGTCGGTGGTGGAGAGCCGGGCGTTCTCCAGGGCCTGGCGGACGACCCGCTGCTGGGAGGGGCCGTTGGGGGCGGTCAGACCGCTGGACGCGCCGTCCTGGTTGACGGCGCTGCCGCGGACCACCGCGAGCACCGGGTGGCCGTTGCGGCGGGCGTCGGAGAGCCGCTCCAGCAGCAGCATGCCGGCGCCCTCGCCCCAGCCGGTGCCGTCCGCGGCCTCGGCGAACGCCTTGCAGCGCCCGTCCGCGGCGAGCCCGCGCTGCTTGGAGAACTCCACGAAGGACAGCGGGGTCGACATCACCGTGACCCCGCCCGCCAGAGCGAGCGAGCACTCGCCCTGGCGGAGCGCCTGGACGGCGAGGTGGAGGGAGACCAGCGAGGCGGAGCAGGCGGTGTCCACGGTGACCGCCGGGCCCTCGAGGCCGAAGGTGTAGGAGATGCGGCCGGAGACCACACTGGCGCCGATGCCGGTCGCCAGGTACCCCTCGGCCGCCTCCGGGGCCCTGGTCACCAGCGCCGCGTAGTCCTGCCCGTTGGTGCCGGCGAAGACGCCGGTCCGGCTGCCGCGCAGCGACCGCGGGTCGATGCCGGCCCGCTCGAAGGCCTCCCAGGAGGTCTCCAGCAGCAGCCGCTGCTGCGGGTCCATGACCAGTGCCTCGCGCGGGCTGATCCCGAAGAACCCCGCGTCGAACCGCGAGGCCCCGTACAGGAACGCGCCCTCGCGGACGTACGAGGCGCCGGTGCCGTCGGCGTTGCCGCCGAGCAGCCGGTCGGTGTCCCAGCCGCGGTCGGCGGGGAACCCGCCGACCGCGTCACGGCCGTCGGCGAGCAGCCGCCACAGCTCCTCGGGTGTCCCGACGTCGCCGGGGAAGCGGCAGCTCATCGCGACGATCGCGATCGGCTCGTGCTCCGCGGCCTCCAGCTCGCGGACCCGCTGACGCGTCCGCCGCAGGTCTGCGGTCACCTTCTTGAGGTAATCGACGACCTTGTCATCCGTCGGCATTGCACACCTTCCAGGCAGCGGTTGTCCGCTCAGAGGCCGAATTCCGCATCTATCAGGGAGAGCACCTCATCCACCGATGCGGCTTGCAGTTCGAGGTCCGCCTCGACAGTGGCAGCCGCACCCGGGGCCGGGACACCCCTGACCGCCACCCCTGCACCCCTGAACTCGCGCCACTTGGCCAGCAGGGTCTCCAGCCTGACGGTGACCCGGCGGCCGTCCTCGTCGTCCAGCCCGGCGTCCGTGAGCGCCGCCTCCAGCGCGTCCAGCCCGGCGAACAGGTCCGGTTCCCCGGCGGTGTCCTCCACCGGGGCCAGCCGGCCCGCCAGCAGGGCGGCCAGCGCCACCGGGTCCGGGTGGTCGAAGAGCAGCGTGGCGGGCAGCGGGAGGCCGGTGGCGCCGCCGAGGCGGTTGCGCAGTTCGACCGCCGTCAGCGAGTCGAACCCCAGCTCCAGGAACCCCTTCCGGGGCTCCACCGCCTCCGGCCCGCGGTGCCCGAGCACCTCGGCGGTGAGCCGGCGGACCAGCTCCAGCAGGACGCGTTCGCGCTCCGCCCCGGAGACGCCGGCCAGCCTGGCCGCCAGCGCGTTCCCGTCCTCGGCCGCGGCGGCCGGGCCGTCCCGCTCCGGGGCCAGCGCCCGGACGGCCGGGAGCTCGGCGAGCAGCCGGCTGGGCCTGGCCGCGACGAACCCCGGCGCGAACCGGGACCAGTCCACGTCCACCACGGCGACCGCGGTGTCGCCCTGGGCCAGCGCGGCGTCCAGGGCGGCCAGCCCCGACTCCGGCGCCAGCGGGGTCACCCCGGTGCGCCGGGCGCGCTCCAGCACCTCGCCCCCGGCGGCCATGCCGCCCTCGTCCCACGGCCCCCAGGCCACCGCGGTGGCGGGCAGGCCGAGGGCCGCGCGCCGCTCGGCCAGGGCGTCCAGGTAGGCGTTGGCGGCGGCGTAGTTGGCCTGCCCGGGGGCGCCGAGCGTGCCGCTGAAGGAGGAGAACAGCACGAAGGCCGCCGGCTCCAGGTCCAGGGTCAGCTCGTGCAGGTGGCGGGCCGAGGCGGCCTTGGCCCGCAGGACGGTCGCCAGCCGCTCCGGGGTCAGCGCGTCGATCACGCCGTCGTCGAGCACCCCGGCGGCGTGCACCACCGCGGTGAGCGGGTGCTCGGCCGGGATGTCCGCGAGGAGCGCGGCGAGCCGGTCGCGGTCGGCGGCGTCGCAGGCCGTGACGGTCACGGTGGCGCCGAGGGCGCGGAGTTCGGCGGTCAGGTCGGCCGCGCCCGGGGCCCCGGGCCCGCTGCGGCTGGTGAGCAGCAGGTGGCGGACGCCGTGCTCGGCGACCAGGTGGCGGGCCAGCCGGGCGCCGAGCGCGCCGGTGCCGCCGGTGATCAGCACCGTGCCCTCCGGGTCCCAGCCGGGCGCGTCGCCGCGCCGGGCCGACGGCGCGGGCAGCAGCCGCCGCCCGTACAGGCCGTCGGGCCGCACCGCGACCTGGTCCTCGCCGGACGCGCCCGTCAGCAGCGCGGCCAGCCGGTCCCCGGCCGGGCCGTCGAACTCCTCCGGCAGGTCCACCAGGCCGCCCCAGCGGTCGGGGTGCTCCAGCGCGGCGGCCCGTCCCAGGCCCCACAGCGCGGCCTGCGCCGGGCTCGCGACCTGCCCGCCGACCGTCACGCCGGCCCGGGTCGCGCACCAGAGCGGGGCGTCCGGGGCGAGGTCGCCGAGGGCCTGGAGCAGCGCCACGGCGCCGGAGGTGACGGTGTGCTCGTCGGCGCCGTCCGCGAGGGCCAGCAGCGAGAGCACCCCGGTCGGTGCCGTGCCGTCCAGGGCCTGCCGGAGCGGGCCCGCCAGGGTGCCGCGGTCGAGGCCGTCCGGGCCGACCGTCACCCGCAGCAGGTCCGCACCGTGCCGTTCCAGCGCCGCCAGGGCGCCCTCGACGGCCGCCGGGGCGCCCCCGGCGGGCAGCACGGCCAGCCAGCTGCCCGCCGGGCGGTCGGCCCGCGGCAGGATGGCCGCCGGCTCCGGGAGCCGCTGCCAGCCCGCCCGGTAGCGCCAGGAGTCGAGCCGGGAGCCGTCCCGCTTGCGGTGGCGCCAGGAGGACAGCGCGGGCAGCACCTCGCCCAGCGAGCGCTGCTCCTCCTCGGCCAGCCGGAGGCTCGCGCCGAGCGCGGCCAGGTCCTGCTGCTCGACGGCCGCCCAGAAGGCGGTGTCCACCGGGTCGGCCGCCGGGGCGGGGCCGTCCAGCCAGAACCGCTCGCGCTGGAAGGCGTAGGTGGGCAGCTCCACACGGCGGGACGCGGCGGCTCCGGCCGCGGCGAAGAAGGCCGGCCAGTCCACCTCCGCGCCGAGCGTGTGCAGCGCGCCGACCGCCCGGACCAGGGCCGCGGCCTCCGGCCGGTCCCGGCGCAGCGCGGGCAGCAGGGCGAAGCCGCCCTCGGGCGCCGCCACGGCCAGGCAGTCCTGGCCCATCGCGGTCAGCACGCCGTCCGGGCCCAGCTCCAGGTACCGGCTCACCCCGTCGGCGGCCAGCCGCCGGAACACGTCGTCGAAGCGGACGGCGGCACGGATCTGGCCGACCCAGTACTCCGCCGTGCACAGCTCCTCGGCGGCCACCGGGCGGCCGGTGCCGGAGACCACCGGGATCCGCGGCTCGTGGTACGTCAGCGCCGCCGCGACCTCGCGGAACTCCGCCAGCATCGGGTCCATCAGCGGGGAGTGGAAGGCGTGGCTGACCCGCAGCCGCCGGGTGCGGTGCCCGGCGTCGGCGAGCTGCCCGGCGATCCGCAGGACGGCCTCCTCCGGGCCCGCCAGCACGGTGGCGCGCGGGCCGTTGACGGCGGCCACGGCCACCTCGCCACCGAGCAGCGGCAGCACCTCGGCCTCGGCGGCCTCCACGGCCACCATCGCGCCGCCGGAGGGCAGTCGCTCCATCAGCCGGCCGCGGGCGGCGACCAGCGTGGCGGCGTCGGCCAGCGACAGCACCCCGGCCGCGTGCGCGGCGGCCAGCTCGCCGACGGAGTGCCCGGCCAGGAAGTCGGGCCGCACGCCCCAGGATTCGACCAGGCGGTAGAGGGCGACCTCGACGGCGAACAGCGCCGGCTGGGTCCAGCCCGTACGGTCCAGGGGTTCGCCGCCCTCGGCGATCACCTCGCGCAGCGGGCGCTCCAGGTGGCGGTCCAGCTCGGCGCAGACCTCGTCGAACGCCGCCGCGAACACCGGGTACGCCGCGTACAACTCGCTGCCCATGCCCACGCGTTGGGCGCCCTGGCCGGTGAAGAGGAAGGCCGTGCGGCCGGGGGAGGCCGTGCCGCGCACCAGCTCGGGCGCCGCTTCGCCGGCCGCGAGCGCCTCCAGTCCGGCCCGCAGGCCGTCCGGGTCGGCGGCCACCAGGGCCGCGCGGTGGGTGAACTGTGTGCGGGAGACGGCGAGGGAGAGGCCGAGGTCGGCCGAGGCGGCCTCGGTGTCCAGGTGGTCGCGCAGGCGGCGGGCCTGGTCGCGCAGGGCCTGGTCGGTCTTGGCGGAGAGGAGGAAGGGGAGCGCGCCCGGTGCGGGAGCCTCCTCGGCGGGCACCTCGTCGGCGGGCTGCTCCTCGGGGGCGTGTTCGAGGATGACGTGGGCGTTGGTGCCGCTGACGCCGAAGGAGGAGACGCCGGCCCGGCGCGGACGGCCGGTCCGCGGCCACTCCCGCTCCTCGGTGAGCAGCTCCACCGCTCCCGCCGACCAGTCCACCTGCGAGGACGGCGCGTCCACGTGCAGGGTGCGCGGGACGGTGCCCCGGCGCATCGCCTCGACCATCTTGATCACGCCGCCGACCCCGGCCGCGGCCTGGGTGTGGCCGATGTTGGACTTCAACGAGCCCAGCAGCAGCGGCCGTTCACGGTCCTGGCCGTAGGTGGCCAGCAGTGCCTGCGCCTCGATCGGGTCGCCCAGCCGGGTGCCCGTGCCGTGCGCCTCCACTACGTCGACCTCGGTGGCGGCCAGCCCGGCCCGGTCGAGGGCCTGGCGGATCACCCGCTCCTGGGAGGGGCCGTTGGGGGCCGTCAGCCCGTTGGAGGCGCCGTCCTGGTTGACGGCGCTGCCGCGCAGCACCGCCAGCACCGGGTGCCCGTTGCGCCGGGCGTCGGAGAGCCGCTCCAGCAGCAGCATGCCGACGCCCTCGCCCCAGCCGGTGCCGTCCGCGGCCTCGGCGAACGCCTTGCAGCGCCCGTCCGGCGCCAGCCCGCGCTGGCGGCTGAACTCGATGAACGAACCCGGCGTCGACATCACCGCGACGCCGCCGGCCAGGGCCAGCGAGCACTCGCCGGAGCGCAGGGCCTGGCCCGCCAGGTGCAGCGCCACCAGCGAGGAGGAGCAGGCCGTGTCCACGGACACCGCCGGGCCCTCCAGGCCGAGGGTGTAGGCGATCCGGCCGGAGGCGACGCTGGCCGAACTGCCGTTGCCCAGGTAGCCCTCCACCTCCTCCGGGACGGTGCTGAAGCGGGCCGCGTAGTCGTGGTACGAGATGCCGGTGAAGACGCCCGTCCGGCTGCCCCGCGCCGACACCGGGTCCACGCCCGCGTGCTCGAAGGCCTCCCAGGAGGTCTCCAGCAGCAGCCGCTGCTGCGGGTCCGTCGCCAGCGCCTCGCGCGGGTTGATCCCGAAGAACGCCGCGTCGAACCCGGCCGCGTCGTACAGGAACCCGCCCTCGGAGGCGTAGCAGGTGCCGGGCTGCTCGGGGTCGTCGCTGAACAGCGCGGCGGTGTCCCAGCCGCGGTCCTGCGGGAAGCCGCCGACGGCGTCCCGGCCCTGGGCGACCAGCTGCCACAGCTCCTCGGGCGAGCCGACCCCGCCGGGGTAGCGGCAGCTCATCCCGATGATCGCGATCGGCTCCCCGGCGTCCACCGGGCCGGCGGCCGGGGCGGCCGCCGAGCCGTCCTCGCCGAGCAGTTCGCCGAGCAGCCGGGCGGCCACCGCCTCCGGGGTCGGGTGGTCGAACAGCAGGGTGCTCGGCAGCCGCACCCCGGTCGACCGGGCGAGCCGGTCGCGCAGCTCCACCGCCGTCAGCGAGTCGAAGCCCTGCTCCTGGAACGGGCGGACCACCTCGATCCCGTCGGCCGTGGGGTGGCCCAGGACCTCCGCCGCCAGGCCGCTCACCAGCTCCACCAGGGAACGGGAGCGCTCGGCGACCGGCAGGCCGGCGAGGGCGGAGCGCAGCGCCGAGGCGGCGTCGTCGGCGGGCGCGGGTCGCTCCTCGGCGCGCTCCAGCTCCCGCACCTCGGCCAGCGCGCCCAGCAGCGGGCTCGGCCGGACGGCGGTGAAACCGGGGTGGAAGCGCGACCAGTCGACCTCGGTGACGGTCACGGCCGTGTCGTCCAGGTCCAGCGCCTGCCGCAGGGCCGCGACCGCGAGGTCCGGCGCCAGCGCGCCGAGGCCCATCCGCCGCAGCGGCCCCTCCTGACCGGCCGACATGCCCTCCCCGGCCCACGGGCCCCAGGCCACCGAGGTGGCCGTCAGGCCACGCGCCCGGCGCTGCTCGGCCAGCGCGTCCAGGAACGCGTTCGCCGCGCCGTACGCGGCCTGGCCGCCGCCGCCCCAGACCCCGGCGACGGAGGACATCAGCACGAAGGCGTCCAGCTCCTGCCCGTCCAGCAGCTCGTCCAGGTGCGCCGCTCCGGTCACCTTGGCGGCGCCGGAGGCGGCCAGCGCGTCCGCGTCGAGCTCGCGCAGCGGGCCCATCGCCCCCGAGCCGGCCGCGTGCACCACGGCGCTCAGCGGGCCGAGCCCGTCCAGCAGCCCGGCCAGCGCCGCGCGGTCCGCGACGTCGCAGGCCGCCACCGTGACCCGGGCGCCCAGCGCGGACAGCTCGGCCTCCAGCGCGGCGGCCCCGGCGGCCGCACCGCCCCGACGGCCGGTCAGCACCACGTGCTCCGCGCCGTTCGCGGCCAGCCAGCGCCCGATCCGGGCCCCCAGCGCGCCGGTACCGCCGGTCACCAGCACGGTGCCGCGCGGCCGCCACTCGCGGCCCGCCGCGCCACCGGCCGCCCGGACCAGGCGGCGCGCGTACAGCCCGTCCGCCCGGACGGCGGCCTGGTCCTCGCCGGATCCGCCCGCCAGTACCGCGGCCAGCCGGTCGGCCGCCTTGCCGTCCACCGTCTCCGGCAGATCGACCAGGCCGCCCCAGCGCACCGGGCACTCCAGCGCCGCCACCCGGCCCAGGCCCCACAGCTGCGCCTGCGCGGGGCTGACCCGGTCGCCCGTCCCGGCCGCCACCGCGCCCCGGGTCGCGCACCACAGCGGCGCGTCCAGCCCGGCCTCGTCCAGGGCGTTCAGCAGCAGCACGGTGTCGGGCAGCGCGGCCGGCACCCCGGGCCGCGCCTCCCGCTCGTCCAGGGCCAGCAGGGAGAGCACGCCGTCCGGCTGCCGCTCCCCGGCGGCGGCCCGCAACCGGGCGGCCAGCCCGGCACGGTCCTCGCCCTCGGCCGCCGCGACGGTCAGCACCCGCGCGCCGCGGGCCCGCAGCGCGGACAGCGCGCCGCCGGTGCCCTCCTCCGTCCAGCCGGCCGGCAGGACGGCCAGCCAGTCGCCGGAGAGCACGGGCGGGGCGGCCGGGTCGGCGAGCCGCTGCCACTCGACCCGGTAGCGCCAGGAGTCCAGCAGCGAACGGTCCTGGCGCTCGCGCCGCCAGGAGGAGAGCGCGGGCAGCAGGTCGCCCAGCGAGCGCTGCTCCTCCTCGGCCAGCCGGAGGCTCGAACCGAGGGCGGCCAGGTCCTGCTGCTCGACGGCGGCCCAGAAGGAGGCGTCCGCCGGGTCGGCGGCGCCCGCGACGGGCACGGCGTCCAGCCAGAAGCGGCGGCGCTGGAAGGCGTAGGTGGGCAGGTCGACCCGGCACGCGCCGGAGCCGGCGAAGAACGCCGCCCAGTCGGCCCGCACCCCGCGCCCGTGCAGCGCCGCCACGGCGGACACGGCGGTCCGCACCTCGGCCCGGTCGCGCCGCAGCACCGGCACGAAGGCCTCGTCGGCGTCGTCGCCGTGGTCCCGGCCCATGGCGGTGAGCACGGCGTCGGGGCCGAGCTCCAGGAAGGTGGTGACACCCTTCGCCCGGAGCGCGTCCACGGCGTCGTGGAAGCGGACGGTGTGGCGGGCGTGGCGGATCCAGTAGTCGGGGTCGGTGAGGTGCCCGGTGGTGGCGGGTTCGCCGGTGAGGGTGGAGACGATCGGGACGGCGGGGGCGTGGTAGGTCAGCTCGGCGAGGACGTCGCGGAACTCGTCGAGCATCGGTTCCATGAGCGGGGAGTGGAAGGCGTGGCTGACGCGCAGCTCGCGGGCCTTGTCGAACTGTGCGGCGACGGCCCGGACTTCGGTGGCGTCACCGGCGATGACCAGGGAGCGGGGGCCGTTGACGGCGGCGATCGAGACCCGCTCGGTGAGCAGCGGCAGGACCTCCTCCTCCGTGGCCCGGAGCGCCACCATGGCGCCGCCGGAGGGGAGGTGCTCCATCAGACGGGCACGGGCGGTGATGAGCCGGGCGGCATCCGGAAGGGACAGCACCCCGGCCACGTGGAAGGCCGCGACCTCGCCGATCGAGTGCCCGGCCAGGAAGTGCGGCCGGACGCCCCAGGATTCGACCAGGCGGTAGAGGGCGACCTCGACGGCGAACAGCGCGGGCTGGGTCCAGCCCGTACGGTCCAGGAGTTCGCCGCCCTCGGCGATCACCTCGCGCAGCGGGCGCTCCAGATGTTGGTTCAGCTCGGCGCAGACCTCGTCGAACGCCGCCGCGAACGCCGGGTACGCCGCGTACAACTCGCTTCCCATGCCGGTGCGTTGGGCGCCCTGGCCGGTGAACAGGAACGCGGTCTTGCCGGTCGTCGTCGCGGTGATCCCGTCGCCCTCGGCCACCGCGGCCAGCCCGGCGGCGAGTTCGGCGCGGTCCGCGGCGACCACGGCGGCCCGGTGGGCGAACCGCGCGCGGCCGGTGGCCAGCGAGTAGGCCAGGTCGGTGAGGTCCAGCCCGGGGTCCGCGTCCAGCCGGGCGCGCAGCCGGGCGGCCTGCTCCCGCAGCGCGGGGACGGTCTTCGCCGACAGCAGGTGCGGGGCGAGCGCGGGCGCCGTACCGGCCCGCGCCTCGGCCTCCGGGTCGGCCGGGGCCTCCGGCGCCTGCTCGACGATGACGTGGGCGTTGGTGCCGCTGACGCCGAAGGAGGAGACCCCGGCCCGGCGCGGGCGGCCGGTCTCCGGCCAGTCCCGGGCCTCGGTGACCAGCTCGACCGACCCGGCCGTCCAGTCCACCTCGGGCGTCGGCTCGTCCACGTGCAGGGTGCGCGGGACGGTGCCCCGGCGCATCGCCTCGACCATCTTGATGATGCCGCCGACCCCGGCGGCGGCCTGGGTGTGGCCGATGTTGGACTTCAACGAGCCCAGCAGCAGCGGCCGTTCGCGGTCCTGGCCGTAGGCGGCCAGCAGCGCCTGGGCCTCGATCGGGTCGCCGAGGGTGGTGCCGGTGCCGTGCGCCTCCACCACGTCCACCTCGCCGGCCGCCAGCCCGGCGCTCTCCAGCGCCTGCCGGATCACCCGCTGCTGGGCGGGACCGTTCGGCGCGGTCAGCCCGCTGCTCGCACCGTCCTGGTTGATGCCCGAGCCGCGGACCAGCGCCAGCACCGGGTGCCCGTTGCGCCGGGCGTCGGAGAGCCGCTCCAGCAGCAGCATGCCGACGCCCTCGCCCCAGGCCGTGCCGTCCGCGGCGGCGGCGAAGGACTTGCAGCGGCCGTCCGGCGCCAGCCCGCGCTGGCGGCTGAACTCCACGAAGCCGGCCGGGGTCGAGAGCACCGTGACGCCGCCGGCCAGGGCCAGCGAGCACTCGCCGGAGCGCAGGGCCTGGCCCGCCAGGTGCAGCGCGACCAGCGAGGAGGAGCAGGCGGTGTCCACGGTGACGGCCGGGCCCTCCAGGCCCAGCGCGTACGCCACCCGGCCGGAGGCCACGCTGCCGGCGCTGCCGTTGCCCAGGTAGCCCTCCACCTCCTCGGGAACGGACTGGAAGCGGGCCGCGTAGTCGGCGGTCGCGATACCGGCGAACACCCCGACCCGGCTGCCGCGCACCGAGGTCGGCGCGATCCCGGCCCGCTCGAAGGCCTCCCAGGAGGTCTCCAGCAGCAGCCGCTGCTGCGGGTCCATGGCCAGCGCCTCGCGCGGGCTGATCCCGAAGAACGCCGGGTCGAACTCATCGGCCCGGTGCAGGAAGCCGCCCTCGCGGACGTAGCTGGTGCCCGGCGTCTCCGGGTCGGGGTCGTACAGCGCCTCGACGTCCCAGCCCCGGTTGACCGGGAAGCCGGAGATCGCGTCCACACCCCCGTCGACCAGCTGCCAGAGCTCCTCGGGCGAGGTCACCTCGCCGGGGTAGCGGCAGGCCATGCCGACGATCGCGATCGGCTCGCGGCCGGCGTCCACCAGCTGCCGGTTCTCCCGGCGCAGCCGCTGGATCTCCTTGAGGGAATCCCGGAGTGCCGCGACGACTTCCTGGGGTGCTGCGTTCATCACAAATCTCCGTACATCAAGCTCAGGTCGGGGCTAGGGGGGCGGGGGTGGCCCCCCGGGGGACCGGGGGGCGGAACCGGGGCCCCCCGGGGGTTTGGGGGGGCCCCGCGCGCCCCGCCCGCCCATAAACAGGGGGGGAGACAACGCAGCCCCCCCCCCCCGCGGGGGCCCGGGC
>NZ_JBHVRS010000035.1:0-79590 GCF_042885595.1 Kitasatospora sp. NPDC058046 | reverse complement strand
ATGGTGGTGGTCTTGGCCCAGGGGCCGGGTCCGCCGTCACCGCAGTCGGCCGGGTTGGTGCTGGTGCAGACCTCCTTGTTGATGGCCAGGGACGGAACGTCGGCACTGGCCTCGGAGGGCGGTGTGGTGATGGGTGTTCCGCCGGGGCCGGGGAAGGAGGCCGTGACGGTGTTGGTGGTGGATTGCGTGACGCTCGTCAGGTTGCAGAACACCTGGTGGGAGGCGCCTGCGGCGAGGTCGAAGGTGCCGGCGGCTGTGACGCACGACGGCGTGACGGTGTCGGCGAGGGTGATGCCGGTGATGTTGACGGGCCCGTTGTTGGTGACGGTGATCCGCCAGTACGCGGTGCCGTTCGGGGCGACGGTGGTGGTCTTGGCCCACGGTCCCGCGCCGCCCTCGCCGCAGTCGGCGGCGTTGGCGGAGGTGCAGACCTCCTTGTTGATCGTCAGCGAGGGGACGTCGACGCTCGCTTCGGACGGGGGTGTGGTGATCGGGGTGCCACCAGGCCCCGGGAACGAGGCCGTGACGGTGTTGGTGGTGGATTGCGTGATGTCTGGCAGGTTGCAGAACACCTGATGGGAGGCGCCCGCCGCCAGGTCGAACGATCCGGCAGCTGTGACGCACGACGGCGTGATGGCATCGGCGAGGGTGATGCCGGTGATGTTGATGGGCCCGTTGTTGGTGACGGTGATCCGCCAGTACGCGGTGCCGTTCGGGGCGACGGTGGTGGTCTTGGCCCATGGTCCCGCGCCGCCCTCGCCGCAGTCAGCGGCGTTCGCGGAGGTGCAGACCTCCTTGTTGATGGCCAGGGAGGGGACGTCGACGCTCGCTTCGGACGGGGGTGTGGTGATCGGGGTGCCACCAGGCCCCGGGAACGAGGCCGTCACCGTGTTGGTGGTGGATTGCGTGACGCCCGGCAGGTTGCAGAAGACCTGCTTGGAGGCGCCTGCGGCGAGGTCGAAGGTGCCGGCGGCTGTGACGCAGGCCGGTGTGATGGCATCGGCGAGGGTGATGCCGGTGATGTTGACGGGGCCGTTGTTGGTGACGGTGATTCGCCAGTACGCGGTGCCGTTCGGCGCGACGGTGGTGGTCTTCGCCCAGGGGCCGGCGCCGCCGTCACCGCAGTCGGCCGGGTTGGTGCTGGTGCAGACCTCCTTGTTGATGGCCAGGGACGGGACGTCGACGCTCGCTTCGGAGGGCGGTGTGGTGATGGGTGTGCCGCCGGGTCCCGGGAAGGAGGCGGTGACGGTGTTGGTGGTGGATTGGGTGACGCCGGTCAGGTTGCAGAAGACCTGTGTGGAGGCGCCTGCCACGAGGTCAAAGGTGCCGGCGGCTGTGACGCAGGCCGGTGTGATGGCATCGGCGAGGGTGATGCCGGTGATGTTGACGGGCCCGTTGTTGGTGACGGTGATCCGCCAGTACGCGGTGCCGTTCGGCGCGACGGTGGTGGTTTTCGCCCACGGTCCCGGTCCCCCGGCGCCGCAGTCGGCGGCGTTGGCGGAGGTGCAGACCTCCTTGTTGATGGCCAGCGACGGAACGTCGACGCTCGCCTCGGACGGCGGTGTGGTGATCGGGGTGCCACCAGGCCCCGGGAACGAGGCCGTCACCGTGTTCGTCGTCGACTGGGTGACGCCCGGCAGGTTGCAGAACACCTGATGGGACGCGCCCGCCGCCAGGTCGAACGTCCCCGCGGCCGTCACGCACGAGGGCGTCACGGTGTCGTTCAGCGTGATGCCGGTGACGTTGACCGTGCCGGTGTTGGTGACGGTGATCCGCCAGTAGGCGGTGCCGTTCGGCGCCACGGTGGTGGTCTTGGCCCACGGGCCCGGACCCCCGGCGCCGCAGTCGGCGGCGTTGGCCGAGGTGCAGACCTCCTTGTTGATCGCCAGGGACGGGACGACGGCACTCGCCTCCGACGGCCCCGTCCTGACCGGTGTGCCGCCGGGGCCGGGGAAGGAGGCGGTCACCGTGTTCGTCGTCGACTGGGTGACGCCCGGCAGGTTGCAGAAGATCTGATGGGAGGCGCCGGCTGCCAGGTCGAACGTCCCGGCGGCTGTCACGCAGGACGGTGTGACGGTGTCGTCCAGGGTGATGCCGGTGATGTTGACCAGGCCGGTGTTGGTCGCGGTGATCCGCCAGTAGGCCGTCCCGCCGGGGGCGAGGGTGGTGGTCTTGGCCCATGGTCCGGGGCCGCCGGGGCCGCAGTCGGCGGCGTTGGTGGAGGTGCAGACCTCCTTGAGGATCTCCAGCTTCGGCGCGCACTCGGCGCCGGGGGTGACCTGGAGGGTGACGGTGTTGGAGGTGACGGGCGGCTGGCCGTTGGTGACGGCGGAGGCCTGGTTGGAGACGGCGGTGACGGAGCAGTCGGTGGAGACGGTGGTCTCGAAGCAGATCTGCGGCGCGTCGCCGACGAAGGTCACCTGCATCTGCGGGTGGTTGCCGGGGGTGAAGGACGACCCGTTGACGAGGGTGAGGTTGGCGATCACCTGGATCGGTGAGTCGCTGGTCGGGACGGACGAGATGTCCGCCGTCTCGGTGGTGGGGTTGAACGGGAAGGTGCCGATGGTGGTGCCGTCGGAGGCCAGGACGGTCACCGAGGACTGGGTGAAGTCGACGGTGGTGGGGTCGAGGCCGAGGAGGCTGACCGTGCCGTACGACCTCACGTGCCCGGTGGCCCCGTCGCAGTAGTACGCGGAGGGGTTGAGGCTGCCCTGGGCCTTGGTCTTCAGGCAGGGGGAGGCGCCGGTGATCGGGTCGATGGAGAACAGGTAGCCGGTGTCGCCGAGGCTGTACTTGCACTGGCCGTCGTAGGCGAAGCCGTACGGTCTGGTGTCGCCGCCGTTGACGTTGGGCGGGCCGTTGACGACGCCGTTGGTGCCGTACTGGGCGCAGGGGGCCTGGGTGTTCCAGTCGTAGCAGAACTCGGAGCTGTTGGAGGTGGGGGAGATGCTGAGGTAGATCCAGAACGGGAACTCGGTTTCGAGGTGTCCGTTGGGGGCGGTGATGGTGAGCGGCACCTGGAAGTTGGATTCGCCGGGGGCGACGTTGGTGCTGAGGAGGGTCTGCAGGCCGGGGGGCGCGGCGACGGGGTTGCCGGCGAAGTCGAAGCAGACGACGGTGCCGACGGGCGGGGTGACGGCCAGTTCGACGCCGCCGACCGCCGTGCAGACGCCGGTGACGGTGCCGGCGGTGTCGTACATCTCGAAGACGTTGTCGGCGCGGGCGGCTTCGGTGCCGGTCGGGGTGACGACGGTCTTGGGGGTGGCCCAGCCGGTGCACGCGGCGTTCGTCGACGGGTCGAAGCAGGACATCACCGTGGGCAGCGGGGCCAGCTGGTTGTCGGTGACGTAGATCTTGCCGTTGATGACCCGCATGATGCCGGCGTAGTCGCCGCTGAAGGCGACCTGGCCCTCGTTGGGCGGCAGGCCGATATTGAAGGTGCCGCAGGAGGAGTTGCCGACGGGGTCGTAGCAGAGGATCTCGCCGGTGCCGGAGACCGCGTAGATCAGCTGGTTGGGCGCCTGGACGACGCCTCCGATGACCAGGCCGGTGCCGGTCTGGAGCGGGGTGAGGCCGCAGCTGGTCTGGGCCTGGAGGTCGATGCAGCCGACGCCGATGAGTGCTTGCGTGACCCGGCTGATCGCGGCGTAGTACAGCCGGGAGCCGATCTGCACGTAGGTCGGGGTGCGGGTGCTGCCGATGTCGCCGGTGGTCGTGTCGGCGGCGGAGGAGTTCAGCGCCTGGGGCCAGGTAGCGGGGGCTCCGGTCGGGGTCGGGCAGGGGCCGTTGGTGAGCAGGTCGGTGCAGACCACGCTGGCCGTGTTGGAGAAGCCGTGGTGGTAGATGTTCCAGATCTCGGGGGTGGGGACGCCGTTGATCGTGGCGGTGTAGCGGATGGGGGTGAAGCCGTCGCCGCCGGTGGCGGTGTTGATCGGGGTGAACGGCGGCGGGATCTGGACCACTTGGCCGGTCGCCGGGGAGGAGAGCGTCGGGTTGGTGGCCTGGAGGACGTTGGTGGCGGCGCCCTGGTCGGTGCCGGAGAAGGTCGTGCCGCCGTCGGTGGACCACTGCTTGGTGAAGCCGGGGGGCACCTGCAGCGAGCCGGGGACGTAGGACTGGGTCTGCGGTGTGCTGCCGGGGCCGCCCTGGATGGCGTCGGTGACGGTGGTGCTGACGGGGGCGCCGTCGGGGTTGGTCGCGGAGACGACCCAGCGGACGGTGTCGCCCTGGGCGGTCTGGGTGGTGCTGCCGGTGGTGGTGTCGGTGCCGGTCTTCGCCAGGGTCACGGGCTGCTGGCGGACGTCGTGGCGTCCGTTCCGCTGGTCGGCGGGGGCGGCCGTCGTGCCGGTGGCGGGGGTGCGGGGGTCACGGCTGGGCGCGTGTGCCACGGCGGGGGCGGCGAAGGAGCCGGAGGCCGTGGCGAACGCGAGGAGGAGGGTGAGCACGGCCCCGACGAGGCGATCGCGGAGCGTGTCCATCCCGGGTCGGCTTCCGTGTCGGCGGCCGCGTCGACTTCGCTCGTGTCCGCTGGTGGCTGGACAGCGCCTCATGACGATTCCCTTCGGTCGAGCGGTCCGGTGTCACGCGGTGGGCTGCACAGCGGTGGGTTGGACGGCGGTGAGCTGGACGGCGCGGGGTGGATGGCGGTGGTGACGGGCACGGGGACGGTGGAGCGGATGCGGGGAGTTGTTGACCTGATACGGACAGTGACCGTACGGGCGTAGTATGCGTGCCGAAAATCCGATAAACGGCATTAACGTGCCCGAGTGGCACCACGGTTCACCCGGATGCGCCGGGGAGGCCGCCCAGGTGGCGGGCGGGCTGTGAGGCCCGGGTGAAGGTCGTGGGTAGGGCCGGTGATCGGCCGTTGATCGGGCGTAGACGACGAGCCTGGAGCATCGGGACCCGGAGGGAACCGGTCCGGAGGCCACAGCCTGATCGCCGGGTCCCGTACGGCCGGACCACGGGCCGTACGGGCGCCCGTGGCTGACGCCGCCACCGGTCCCGACGTCAGGAGGAGTCCGGACCACGAAGGGCAGACGAGGCATGGACGGCGGGCTGTCGGTGCAAGCGGTGAGAACGGCGGCGGGTTTCGGCGAGCTGCTGCGGCTACGGCGCGAGCGGATCGGGCTGACCCAGCAGTGCCTGGCGGATCACGCGACCCTGAGCGTGCGGGCGATCCGGGACATGGAGAGCGGCCGGGTGCGACGGCCCCGCAACGAGACCGTCCGGCTGCTGGCGGACGCGCTGCGGCTGGAGGGCCGCAGCCGGACGGACTTCGAGGAGGCCGCCCGCCGGCAGCAGGCCGCGGACGAGCCGGGGGACGAGCCGGCCGCCCCGCCGGTGGCGCGCGGGGCGATCGTCGGCCGGGAGGCGGAGGCCGAGGTGCTGGCCGACGCCTTCGCCGTGCACGGGGACCGGCTGGTCTCGCTGGTCGGCCTCGGCGGGGTGGGCAAGACCCGGCTCGCCCTGGAGGTGGCCCGCCGGCTGCACCTGGCCGTCCGCTGGTCGGTGCGCTGGGTGGACTGCGGCGGCGGCCCGCACCCGTGGCGCGGGCGGCTGGACGACCTCGTCCGGGACATCGGCGAGCGGCCCGCCCTGCTGGTGCTGGACGGCGCCGACGGCGGGGTGGACGCCGGGCAGCTGGACGGGCTGTTCCGCCACTGCCCCGGACTGCGGGTGCTGATCACCGCCCGGGAGGCCCGGCCGCTGCCCGGCGGCCAGGTCATCCCGCTCGCGCCGCTGCCCGTACCGGACCCCGAACTCGACGCCGAGCCCGAGGCGTTGGCGCAGGTCGGGGCCGTCCGGCTGCTGCTCTCGCACCTGTGCCGGCTGCGGCCCGGCTACACCCTGGAGCGCTCCGAGGCGCCCGCCGTCGCGGAGCTCTGCCGCCGACTGGACGGCCTGCCGGGCGCGTTGGAGCGGGCGGCGGGCTGGGCGCTGGTGCGGTCCACCGCCCAGCTGGTGGCCGGGCTGGCGGCCGTCCCGTTCACGCTGGCGGCGCCGCCGGTGGTGTTCGGCGCGCGCGGTGACCTGCGGGACGACCTGGAGCCGGCGATCCTCCGCCTGACGGACCGTCAGCGCGCCCTGCTGGAAGTGCTGGTGGACGAGCCGGGGGACTGGTCGGGGGAGGACGCGGTGGTCCGCAGCGGCTGGACGCTGCAGACCTGCCTGGCCACGGTGCACGAGCTGCTGTCGCGGGGTCTGATCCGCAGCGTGCCCGCCCGGGACGGCGTGCGCTTCACCGTCCTCAACCTGTGCCGCCGGCTGGTCCGGGAGGAGCCCGGGCCGCGGCTCGCGCCGACCGGGGACGTCCCGCTGCTGGCGGCCGCGGGCTGACCGATTCTGCCGCAGGCCGACCCATTCTGCCGCTTAATGCCGCCGGAGCTGCCGCTTGCCGGGCCCGATCGTTCCTAGCGTTCTCCGTGGGGCCGGGCCGCCGCGCAGAACGCGACGGAACGCCATCGAGGATCACTACCGGTGAGGGCGGAGTCGTGGAGCACGGGAATGCCGAACAGAACGGTCCGGGCGGTCTGGACGTCGTCGTGACGACGACGGCCTCGGACTCGCACACCTGGAACCTGGTGTACCTCCAGTTCCTGCTGGAGGAGATGGGCCACCGGGTGACGAACCTGGGCGCGTGCGTCCCGGACGCGCTGCTGCTCTCCGAATGCCGCCGGGCCGAACCGGACCTGATCGTGATCAGCAGCGTCAACGGGCACGGCCACCAGGAGGGCCTGCGGGTGATCGAGGCCCTCCGCGCCTGCCCGGAGCTGCGGAGCACCCCGACCGTCATCGGCGGCAAGCTCGGCATCGCCGGGGCCGACGACCCGGACCGCGAACGCGCGCTGCTGGCGGCCGGGTTCGACGCGGTCTTCGAGGACGGCGCCGCGGTGGCCGGGTTCCGCGCCTTCGTCGGCGGACTGCGCTCCGGGGTGCTGCTGTGACGGCTCCCGCCGGGGCCGGTCCCGCGGCGACCGGTCCCGCGGTGACCGTTCCTGAACGGGCGGGCCCCGCCGGGACGGGCTTCGGCGCGTTCGTGGCGCAGGCCGCCGAGGCCGGCGCGCTGGTGGTCCAGCCCCGGATGGGCATGGCGGAGGCGGCCCCGATGCGGGCGGGCCTGCTCGCCACCCGGGGCGCGGCCGCCGTCACCGTCGGCACCATCACCCTGGACAGCTACACCCGCACCGGCGACCTCGCGGCCGCCCGGCGCGCCCTGGCCGCCGGGGCGGGCCTCAACGGCTACCCGATCGCCACCCACCCCGTCGAGGTCACCCGGGCGGTGCTGCGCGGGGTCGCGGACGCGGGTTTCCCGGTGCAGGTCCGGCACGGCTCGGCCGCACCGGAGCGGATCGTCGAGGCGCTGCTGGCGGCGGGCCTGGACGCCACCGAGGGCGGACCGGTCTCCTACTGCCTGCCGTACGGCCGCACCCCGCTCCACGAGGCGGTGGCCCGCTGGCGTCGCGGCTGCGAACTTCTGGCCTCCGTACAGGAGTTCGGCGCCGAGCCGCACCTGGAGACGTTCGGCGGCTGCCTGATGGGCCAGCTCTGCCCGCCCTCGCTGCTGATCGCCGTCAGCGTGCTGGAGGCGCTGTTCTTCCGCCGGCACGGGCTGCGCAGCATCTCGCTCAGCTACGCCCAGCAGGCCGACGCCCGCCAGGACGAGGAGGCGCTGGCCGCGCTCGGCCGGATCGCGGGGGAACTGCTCACCGACGTCGACTGGCACCTGGTGGTGTACGCGTACATGGGTGTGTACCCGCGCTCGCCCGGCGGTGCGCGGCTGCTGCTGGAGGACGCGGCGCGGCTCGCGGTGCGCGGCGGCGCGGCCCGGCTGATCGTCAAGACCACGGCCGAGGCGCACCGCATCCCGACCGTCGCCGAGAACGTCCGGGCGCTGGAGGCCGCCGCCGCGGCCGCCACGGCGGAGCGGGCCCGGCCCCCGGCGTCCGGCCGCCGTCCCGCCGTGCCGCCGGACACCGGGATCGAGGCCGAGGCCAGGGCGCTGATCGGCGCGGTGCTCGACCTGGACGCCGACGTCGGGCGGGCCCTGGTACGGGCGTTCGCGGCCGGCTACCTGGACGTGCCGTACTGCCTGCACCCCGACAACGCCGGGCGGACGCGCAGCTCGCTGGGCCCGGACGGGCGACTGTACTGGTCCTCGGTCGGCTCGATGCCGATCGCCGGGCTGGGCGAGCGCGGCCGCGCGCCGATCCCCGGCTCGGCCGGGCTGCTCGCCGCCCTCTCCCACGTCCAGCGGAGCTACGACGGCCGGGCCCGGTACGCCGCCGCCTCCGCGTCCGCGTCCGCCGCCCGGGGCCTGCCCGTCGCGCGCTGAGCCGCCGCCCCGCCGAGCCGCCCGCGCTCCAGCCGTCCCGCCCGGCCGGCGCTCCACCACCGACGACCGCCCGCGCCCCCCCGACGGCGGACCACGGCCCCCCGAGAGAAGAGGACTCCGACCATGCCCGACGCCACCCCCCTGCCCCCGACCGATCCGGGCCGGCACCTGACCGACCCGACCACCCGCAGCGCGCTGCGGATCCAGCAGCACCTGCTGTCCGCCGCCCGTGAGTTCCTGCGCGGCCGGGGCTTCACCGAGCTGCTGCCGCCGATCATCGGCCCGGTCACCGACCCCGGCGCGCGCGGCTCCAAGCAGGTGGACATCGACTTCTACGGCCACCGCTACAAGCTGATGACCAGCGCGATCCTGTACAAGCAGGCCTCGCTGCTCGCCTTCGACAAGATCTTCTGCATCGCCCCGAACGTCCGTCTGGAGCCGCTGGAGACCGCCGGGACGAGCCGGCACCTGGCCGAGTTCCACCAACTGGACGTGGAGGCGGCCGGCGCGAGCCGGGACGACGCCGTCCGGCTGGCCGAGGAGCTGGTGGTGCACATCGTCGGCAGCACGGTCCGCGAGCTGCCCAAGGAGTTCGCCGAACTCGGCCGGGACCCGCAGGCGTTCGCCGACCTGCTGAAGGGCTCCTTCGGCCGCGTCCGGCACGCCGAGGCGGTCGCCGAACTGCGCGGGATCGGGCACCCGCAGAGCCTGGACGCCGAACTCGACTGGGAGGGCGAGGCGTTGCTGTCGGCCCGGCGCGACCGGCCGTTCTTCGTCACCGACTACCCGAAGGGCTCGCGCGGCTTCTACGACCGCGAGCACCCGCAGGACCCGGGCCTGCTGCGGAACTTCGACCTGCTCGCGCCCGAGGGCTACGGCGAGCTGTGCAGCGGCAGCCAGCGCACCAACGACTACGCGGAGATCGTCACCCGGATGCGGGAGACCGGCGAGAACCCGCAGAAGTACCGCTGGTACCTGGACCTGGTGCGCGAGGGCGTGCCGGCCAGCGCGGGCTTCGGCATCGGCGTCGAGCGGCTCACCCGGTACGTCGCCGGGCTGGACGCCGTCTGGCAGGCCAGCGCGTTCCCCAAGGTCGCCGGGGTGGTGTCGCCATGAGCGACCTGACCGCGCCGGGGTTCCCGGAGGAGGAGGTCCGACGGCGGGCCCGGGCCGGGGCGGCCGCCGTGTTCCCGCCCGCCGAGGAGTACGGGCGGGTGCTGTTCGGCGCCGGCGCGGCCGAGGAGGCACAGCCGTCCGACGCCCTCGACGCCCTGCGGATCGTCCCGCCGCTGTTCCTGCCGCAGCGGCTCGCCAAGCTGATCGACCTGGGCCGCGAGCCCGACTACCGGGACGTCGAACTCGCCACCGCCATCGGCGGGTTCACCTCCGCGCTGCCGGTGTACGTCTCCGCGACCGGCTCCACCCGGGCGGCCGGCGGCGACCTCGGACTGGCCCTCAGCCGGCAGGCCGGGGCGCTCGGGATCCCGATGGTGATCGGCGAGAACGTGGTGCCGGTCAACGGCTACGGCCGGCTCGGCGAGGCCGCCGACCGCACCCTGCTCGGCCGGCTGCGCGCCTACGGTGAGCAACTCCCGGACGGGCTCGGCGGGGTGGCCGTCCAGCAGAGCACCGAGGACGCCGACGCCGAGGTGTGGAACCTCGTCCACAGCGACCCGGCCGCCCTCCCGCTGCTCGAATCCGGGCGGCTGGCCTTCGAGTTGAAGGTCGGCCAGGGCGCCAAGCCGGGTCTGGGCGGGATGACCGTGCTGGACGCGGAGGCCGCCGCCGCGCTCGGCGACCGCTTCGGGCTCGACCCGCTGTTCGGCGACGGGCGGGTGCTGCGCGCGGCCACCCCGGGCACCTTCACCGCGGAGATCCTGCGCCAGCAGATCCGGCTGATGCGCAACAACTACCCGCGGGTGCGGATCTGGGTGAAGCTCTACCCCGGCCGGGACGTGGCCGAGGCCGCCCGGGTGGCGCACGAGGCCGGGGCGGACGCCGTCGTGGTGGACGGCGCGGAGGGCGGCACCGGCTGGGCGCCGGGGGTGTTCCTGCCGCACGTCGGCCTGCCGCTCGCGGAGTGCCTGCGCCGGTTGGCGGTCGTGCCGCCGCCCTGCCTGCTGGTCTCCGGGCGGATCTGGGAGGGCGCCCGGGCGGTCAAGAGCCTGGCGCTGGGGGCCCGCGCGGTGGGCCTCGGGCGGGCGGCGCTGCTCGCCGTCGCGGAGGACCGGGAATCCGGGCTCCGCCGTTTCGCGGAATGCCTGGCGCTGGAACTCCGGCTGCTGATCAGCGCGCTCGGGAAGTACTCCCCGGAGGCCCTGGAAGAGGCGGACGTCTGGTCCCCCGGGAGTTCCGGAATCCCCCTCGGCCGGTAGCCCTGGCCTGCTCGGGAAGCGGCAGAAGGAAACTGCCGACTTCCTTCCGCCCGTTCTGCCGATAGGGCTTCGTGATCCCCCTATCGCCTTCTTCGCCGATTCCTCTCACGATCTGGGGCTGGATGATGTCCTCTCGCGGTTTTCCCGTCGAATTCACGGCGCCCGCATTCGCGCCGTTCGCCTCCGCCGTCGCGCGCTTCCCGGAGCGGCCGGCCGTCCGGGCCGGGGCCCGGACCGTCGGCTACCGGGAGCTGGACGGACTGAGCGCCGCCCTCGCCGCCCGGCTCGCCCCCGGCCGGACGGTCGCCGTGACCGGCCGCGACCGGCTGGACCACGTGGTCGCGCTGCTGGCGGCGCTGCGGGCGGGTGCCACCTACCTGCCGCTGGACCGGGAGGCGCCCGAGGAGCGCAACCGCTGGATCGTCGAGGACGCCGGGGCCGGGCTCGCCCTCGACGGCGAGGAGCTCACCGAGCTCGGCGACGGGACGGGTGCGGGCGCCGGCTACGTCATCTACACCTCCGGCACCACCGGCCGCCCCAAGGGCGTGCACGTCCCGCTCGCGGCCCTGACCGGCCACCTGGCCGGTGTGGTCGAGGCCCTCGGCCTGACCGAGCGGGACGTGGTGCTGCAGTTCGCCCGTCCGACCGTGGACGTGGCCGTGGAGCAGGTGCTCGGCGCGCTGTCCGCCGGGGCCTGCCTGGTCCTGCCGGAGCAGCGGCTGCTCGCCCCGGCCGCGCTGCTGGAGCTGCTGGACGCCGAGGGCGTCACCGTCGCCAACCTGGCCGCGGGCTACTTCCAGGACGTGGTGGCGGCGCTGGGCGGCCGGGTGCCGCGCACCCTGCGGCTGATGGTCTCCGGCAGCGACAAGCTGGAGCCGGCCACCGCCGCCGCCTGGTGGGCGGCGACCGGGGTGCCGCTGCTGAACGCGTACGGTCCGACCGAGACGGTGGTCACCGCCACCGTCCACCGGCTCGACGGCGGGCAGGAGCAGCCGGGTGCCCGGGTGCCGATCGGCACCGCCGTCGGCGGGCGCCTGCTGCACGTGCTCGACGAGCGGCTGCGGCCGGTGCCGCCCGGCGAGGCCGGTGAACTGTACGTCGGCGGGCCGCTGTTGGCCTCCGGCTACCTCGGCCGCCCGGGCCTGACCGCCGGCCGCTTCGTCGCCGACCCGTTCGCGGACCCGGACGGCCCCGGGGGCGCCCGGATGTACCGCACCGGCGACCTGGTGCGCCGAGCCACCGGGGAGGGCCCGCTGGAGTTCCTCGGCCGCACCGACCACCAGGTGAAGATCCGCGGCTTCCGGGTCGAGCCCGGGGAGGTCGAGCAGGTGCTGGCCGGCCACCCCGGCGTCACCGGCTGCGTGGTGGTGGCGCACGAGGGCCGGCTGGCCGCGTACGTCACCGGCGCCGCGCCGGGGTACGCCGAGGCCCGGGCCTGGCTGGCCGAGCGGCTGCCCGAGCACATGGTCCCGGCGACGCTCACCGCGCTGGAGGCCTTCCCGCTGACGGCCGGCGGCAAGGTGGACCGCGCGGCGCTGCCCGAGCCGCGGACCGCGCCGGAGGGCAGGGCGGCCGGCCGCCCGCCGCGCACCCCCGCCGAGCAGCTGATCGCGGCGGTCTGGGCGGACGTGCTCGGGGTGCCGGAGGTCGGCGCCGACGACAACTTCTTCCACCTGGGCGGCGATTCGCTGACCGCCGTCCGGGTGGTGGGCCGGGTCTTCGACGTCTTCGGCATGGTGTCGCCGTACACCATCTTCGACGCGCCGACCCTGGCCGGGTTCGCCGCCGCGGTGACCTCCGCGACCGGCGGCGCGCGCCCGGCCCCGGTGCGCTCGGGCGCCGCCGAGGCCCCGCTGTCGAAGTTCCAGCGCGGCCTGTGGTTCCTCGACCAGTGGAACCCGGACGCGCCGACCTACGTGGTGCCCTGGGTGTTCCGCTTCTCCGGCCCGGTCGACCCCGGGCTGCTGCGGCGGGCGCTGGCGGGGGTGGTGGAGCGGCACGAGAGCCTGCGGACCACCTTCGAGCTCGCCGAGGACGGCCCGCGCCAGGTCGTCCACCCCTCCGTGGAGCTGCCGTTCACGCTCACCGAGACCACCGCCGACCGCGTGGACGAGCTGGTCGCCGAGGCCGCGCTGGAGCCCTTCGACCTGGCGCGGGGGCCGCTGGTGCGGGCCCGGGTCTTCCGGGCCGACGGGGCGACCACGCTGCTGCTGCTCCTCCACCACATCGTCTGGGACGAGGGCTCGCTGCCCGTGCTGGAGGCCGAACTCCAGGAGCTGTACGCCGCGCTGGCCGAGGGCCGCCCGGCCGAGCTGCCGGAACTCGCCGTCCAGTACGGCGACTACGCCGCCTGGCAGTACCAGGACGACACCGCCGAGAAGCAACTCGACTACTGGCGCGAGCAGTTGCGCGACGCGCCGACCGCCGACGCGCTGGCGCCGGACCGTCCCCGCCCCGAGGAGCAGGCCTTCCGCGGCGCCTTCCACCGCTTCGCCATGCCCGGCCCGGTGGCCGAGGCCGTCCGGGCGCTCGCCCGCAGCGAGGACGCCACCCCCTTCATGGTGCTGCTGGCCGGGCTGGCGCTCACCCTGCACCGCCGCTCCGGGCAGCGCGACCTGGTCCTCGGCTCGCCGGTGAACGCCCGCGGCCGGGCCGAACTCGACGGCCTGATCGGCTACTTCGTCAACCTGCTGCCGCTGAGGCTGAAGCTGGAGGACGGCGCCTCCTTCCGCGAGCTGGTCCGGCACGTGCGCGAGGTGTCGATCGGCGGCTACCGGCACCAGGAGGTGCCCTTCGACGACATCGCGAACGCCGTGCTCGACGAGCGCCCCGAGGACCGCAACCCGCTCTGCCAGGTGCTGCTGGAGCTGCACCCGCTGGACCCCCGGCCGTTCACGGTCGGCGGGCACGCCGTCACCCGCTCCCTGCACTCCAACCCGGTCTCCCGCTTCGACCTGTCCGTCTCGGTGGACGACCTCGGCACCGGCTTCACCGGGCGCTTCGAGTACGACAGCGACCTCTTCGACCCGGCCACCATGGCCGGCCTGTGCGAGGAGTGGCTGGGCACCCTGGCCGCCGCCGTCGAGGTGCCGGTGCACGCCCTGTTCGAGGCGCGGGCCGCCCGCGAGCCGGGCGCCGTCGCCCTGGTGTCCGGCGAACGGACCGTCGGGTACGGCGAGTTGAACGCCGCCGCGAACCGGCTCGCCCGCCACCTGGCGGGCCTGGGCATCGGCCGCGGCGACACCGTCGCCGTGCTGACCGAGCGCGGGCCGGAGCTGGTCACCGCCCTGCTGGCGGCCCTCAAGACCGGCGCCGCGTACACCCTGCTCGACCCGGACTTCCCGGCCGAGCGGCTGGCCGGCGCCGTCGCCGACACCGGCGCCGCCACGGTGGTCACCCACCGGCACGCCACCGTGCCGTTCGCCGTCCCCGGCCAGGTGGACCTGGACGCCTCGGCCGCCGACCTCGCCCGGTACCCGGCCCACGACCTCGGCCTGCCGGTCGACGGCGCCGACCTCGCCACCGTGATGTTCACCTCCGGCTCCACCGGCCGCCCCAAGGGCGTCGCCGTCCCGCACCGCGCGCTCACCACCACCTACCTCGGCCAGGACTACGCCCGCTTCGGCCCCGACGAGGTCTGGCTGCAGTGCTCGCCGGTCTCCTGGGACGCCTTCGCGCTGGAGCTGTACGGCGCGCTCTGCTTCGGCGGCACCTGCGTCCTCCAGCCCGGCCAGCGCCCCGACCCGCAGACCGTCGCCGAGCTGACCCGCCGCCACGGCGTCACCCAACTCCAGCTCTCCGCCAGCCTGTTCAACTTCCTGCTGGAGGAGTTCCCGGAGACCTACGACGGCCTGAAGCTCGCCTTCACGGCCGGCGAGCGGGCCTCCACCACCCATGTCGCCAAGGCCCTGGAGGCCTACCCGGGCCTGGTCGTCGCCAACGGCTACGGCCCGGTGGAGAGCCTCGGCCTGACCACCTGCCACCGGGTCGGCCCCGCCGACGCCGCCGGCGGCTCCATCCCGATCGGCGTCGCGCTGCACGGCAAGGGCGTCCTCGTCCTGGACGAGCGGCTGCGCCCCGTCGCGCCCGGGGTGACCGGCGAGCTGTACGCCACCGGCGGCGGCCTCGCCCACGGCTACCTCGGCCGGCCCGGCCTGACCGCCGAACGCTTCGTCGCCTCCCCGTACGGCGCCCCCGGCGAGCGCCTCTACCGCACCGGCGACCTCGGCCACCGCACCGCCGAGGGCCTGCTGGAGGTCACCGGCCGGATCGACGACCAGGTCAAGATCCGGGGCTTCCGGGTCGAACCCGGCGAGATCGAGGACGCGCTCACCCGCCACCCGGCCGTCCGGGAGGCCGCCGTCGCCGTCCACGAGCCCGCCCCCGGCGACCGCCGGCTCGCCGCCTACGTCACCGTCGCCGCCGGCGCCCCCGGCCCGGACGCCCTGCTCGACCACCTGGCCGGCCTGCTGCCCGAGCACATGCTGCCCGCGACCCTGGACGTCCTGGACGCGCTGCCGCTCAACCACAACGGCAAGGTGGACCGCAGGGCGCTGCCCGCCCCCGCCGGGCGCCCGGCCGCAGCCGACGAGGACGCGACGGCCGACGAGGCCGCCGACCCGCTGACCGAGGCCGAACGCCTGGTCGCCGAGGCGGTCCGCGAGGTGCTCGACCTCGCCGAGGTCGGCCGCGAGGACAACTTCTTCCGGATCGGCGGCAACTCGCTGGCCGCCGTCCGGGTCGCGATGCGGCTGTCCCGGGAGACCGGCAGCCGCGTCCCCCCGCAACTGGTGTTCCGGGCCCGGACCGTGAGCGCCATCGCCGAACGGCTGGCCGCCCGGTGACCGGCCGCACCGCACACGAAGGGAACGAGGCCGTGAGCCCGTCCGACCACCCGGCGCGCACCGCGCCCGTCTCCGGGCTGCAACGCGGCCTCTGGTTCCTCGACCGCCTCGACCCGAAGGCCGTCACCTACTGCACCCCCTGGACCCTCGACGTCACCGGCCCGCTCGACCTCGCGCTGCTCCGACGCGCGCTGGACGCCGTCACCGCCCGGCACGAGACCCTGCGCACCACCTTCGCGCTGCACCCCGACGGCCCCCGCCAGCACGTGCACCACCGCCTCGCCGTGCCGCTCGCGGAGACCGACCTGCGGGACCTCCCCGACCGGGCCGCGCGCCTGGAGGAGCTGCTCGCCGCCCGCTGCGCCGAGCCCTTCGACCTGGCCGCCGGCCCGCTGCTGCGCGCCGAGGCCTTCCGGCTCGCGGACGAGCGCACCACCGTGCTGTTCACCGTCCACCACATCGTCTGGGACGGCTGGTCCGCCGAGGTCTTCGAGCGCGAACTCGCCGAGCTGTACGACGCGGCGCTGCGCGGCCGGGAGCCCGAACTGCCGGAGCTGACCGTGCAGTACGCCGACCGCGCCGAGGAGGAGCTCGGCACCTCCTACGAGGAGCACCTGACCTACTGGAAGGAGCAGCTGGACGGCGCCCCCGCGCTGCTGGAGCTGCCCACCGACCGGCCCCGGCCCGCCGAGCGCGGCGCGGCCGGCCGCACCGAGGGGTTCGACCTCGCCCCGGGGACGGCGGCGCGGGTCCGCGCCCTGGCCGAGACCGAGGGCGTCACCCCGTTCACCGTCCAACTGGCCGCCTTCGCCCTGCTGCTGAACCGCTGGACCGGCGCCGACGACCTGGTGGTCGGCACCCCGGTCACCACCCGCGACCGGCCCGAACTGGAGCACCTGCTCGGCTACTTCGTCAACCTGCTGCCGCTGCGCCTGCGGCTCGCGCCCGCGCTGAGCTTCCGGGACCTGCTGGAGCACGTCCAGGACGTCGCCTTCGAGGCCTACGGCTACCTCGACCTGCCCTTCGACCAGATCGTCGACCGGCTCGGCGCCGCCCGCAGCGCCCAGCACCCGCCGCTGGTCCAGGTGGTGTTCGGCGCCCACGGCGAGGACCGCACCCCGCTGGCGCTCGGCCCGGCGGCCACCGCCCGCAGCCGGGTGCGCTCCAACGGCACCAGCAAGTTCGACCTCACCTGGTCCGTGTTCGACGGGGGAGACGGCGGCGAGCTGCGCGGCGAGGCCGAGTACCGCGGCGAACTGTTCGACCCGCAGACCGTCCGCCGGCTGGCCGTCGAGTTCGACGCCCTGCTCACCGCGGCCCTGGACGACCCCGACGCCACCGTGCTGCGGCTGACCTCCCGCCCCGCCGAGGGGGTCGCGGCCACCGACACCCCCGGCCACTGCCTGCACCACCTGTTCGAACGGGCCGCCGACGCCCACCCCGACCGGCCCGCCGTCAGCGACCCCGACCGCACCCTGGGCTACGCCGAACTCGACCGCCGGGCCAACCGCCTCGCGCACGCCCTGCGCGCCCGGGGTGCCGGCCCCGGCGACCGCGTCGGCATGCTGCTGGACCGCACCGCCGACGTCCTGGTCACCGTCCTCGGCGTGCTCAAGACCGGCGCCGCCTATGTGCCCGTCGACCTGGCCGCCCCCGCCGACCGCGCCGCGCTGGTCTTCGGCGACACCGGCGTCGCCCTGGTCGTCACCGACCGCCCGGACCTGGTGCCCGAAGGCCCCTGGCAGGCCTACGACCTGACCGCCGAGGCCGCCGACCTGGCCGCCCGCCCCGACACCCGCCCGCCGGCCGCCGGCCGCCCCGGCGACGTCGCCTACGTCATCTTCACCTCCGGCTCCACCGGCCGCCCCAAGGGCGTCGCCGTCGCCCACGAGCACGTCAGCCGGCTGATGGCGGACGGCGAGCGGCACTTCGGCTTCGGCCCGCGGGAGACCTGGACGCTCTTCCACAGCTACGCCTTCGACTGGACGGTCTGGGAGATGTGGGGCGCCCTGCTGCACGGCGCCCGCCTGGTCGTCGTCCCGTACGTGACCAGCCGCTCGCCGGAGGAGTTCGCCCAGCTGCTGGCGGAGGAGGAGGTCTCGTACCTCTGCCTGACCCCCTCGGCGCTGCGCCAGCTGGAGCCGGTGCTGCGGCGCAGCCCGCGCGCCCTGCCCGCGCTGAAGTGGATCATGCTGGGCGGGGAGGCGCTGGACCCGGCCGTCGTCCAGCGCTGGTTCGAACTCGACCCGCCGCCCCCGGCCCGGCTGTGCAACCTGTACGGCATCACCGAGACCACCGTCCACGTCACCACCCACGACCTGGCCGGCAGCGCCGGCTTCGAGCGCAGCCTGATCGGCACGCCGATGCCGCACCTGAGCGCCCAGGTCCTGGACGACTGGCTGCGGCCGGTGCCGCCCGGCGCGGCCGGCGAGCTGTACATCGGCGGCGGCAGCCTCGCCCACGGTTACTGGGGCCGCCCCGGCCTCACCGCCGGGCGCTTCGTCGCCGACCCGTACGGCCCGCCCGGGGCCCGGCTCTACCGCACCGGCGACGTCGCCCGGCGGCTGCCCGGCGGCGGGCTGGAGTACATCGGGCGCGCCGACTTCCAGGTCAAGCTGCGCGGCTTCCGGATCGAGCTCGGCGAGATCGAGAACGCGCTCGCCGCCCACCCGGACGTGGACGCCTGCGTCGTCACCGTGCACGAGGACCGCCTCGCCGCGTACGTCACCGGACGCGAGCCCGCCGACGTCCGCGCCTTCCTCGGCCGCTCGCTGCCCCCGTACATGGTCCCGGCGAGCTTCACCGTGCTGGAGTCGCTGCCGCTGACCGTCAACGGCAAGGTGGACCGCGCCGCGCTGCCCGCCCCCGGCCAGCGGGCCACCGCCACCGGAGGCCGGCACGTCGAGCCGCGCACCCCGGAGGAGGAGGCCTTCGCCGCCGTCTGGACGGAGGTCCTCGGGGTGGACGGCATCGGCGTCCACGACGACTTCTTCCACCTCGGCGGCGACTCCATCCGGGCCGTCCAGCTGGCCGGCGCGCTGCACGAGCGCGGCTGGGGGCTGAGCCTGCGGGACGTCTTCAACGCCCCCACCGTCGCCGCCCTGCTGCCGCTCGCCGAGCCCGTCACCCAGGGCCCGGACGCCCACGAGCCCTTCGCCCTGGTCACCCCCGAGGACCGCGCCGACCTGCCGCCCGGCCTGGTCGACGCCTACCCGATGGTGTCCATGCAGCTCTCCATGGTCTTCCACATGGAGATCGCCGGCGGCACCGACAGCTACCACAACGTCAACTCCTACAAGATCTCCGGCGACCTCGACGAGCAGGCCTTCCGCCGCTCCGTCGCCGAGGCCATGGACCGCCACGCCGTGCTGCGCACCGGCCTGGACCTGTCCGGCTACGGCGAACCGCTGCAGCTCGTCCACGGCCGGCTGCCCGCCCCCGTCGAGTTCGCCGACCTGCGCGGCGCCGCCGAGGAGGACCAGGACGCCGCGATCCGCGAGGTGTTCGACACCCACCGGTGGACCCCCTTCGACCTCACCGCGCCGCCGCTGTTCCGGATCACCGTGCAGCGCCTCGCCGAGGACGCCTTCCAGCTCACCGTCTCCGAGCACCACGCGATCCTCGACGGCTGGAGCTTCACCTCGCTGCTCACCGAGATCCTGGAACGCCACACGGCCATCGCCGAGGACCCGCTCGGCGCGCCCGCCCCGCCGCCGCGCACCGCCTTCCGCGACTTCGTGGCCGTCGAACGGCAGGCCGCCGGGGACGAGCGCTCACTCGCCTACTGGCGCGGGCGGTTGGACGGCGTCAGCGGCCAGTCCTTCCCCGGCAGCGAGTCCGTGCACGAGGCGCCGCGCACCGTCGAACGGGTGCTGCCGGAGGCGCCCGGACAGTTGCGCGACGTCGCCGACGCGCTCGGCGTGCCGGTCAAGTCGGTGGCGCTCGCCGCCCACCTGCACGCCCTCGCCGCCGTCACCGGGCGTCGGCGCGTCACCACCGGCCTGGCCGTCAACGGCCGGCTGGAACGGCTCGGCGGCACCGAGGTGTACGGGCTGTTCCTCAACACCGTCCCGCTGAGCTGCGAACCCACCGACGACCTGCTCGCCCTGGTCCGCGAGGTCCACCGCGAGGAGCTGGACATGATGCCGCACCGCC
The DNA here is from genome assembly GCF_042885595.1 of Kitasatospora sp. NPDC058046. Lineage (NCBI taxonomy): Bacteria > Bacillati > Actinomycetota > Actinomycetes > Kitasatosporales > Streptomycetaceae > Kitasatospora > Kitasatospora sp. NPDC058046. The sequence goes on along the minus strand of NZ_JBHVRS010000035.1, from coordinate 59,881 downwards.
GGGTGCCCTTCGCCCGCCTCGCCCGGCTGATGACCGACACCGCGCTGGACAGCCAGTTCGGCTACCTGCGCTTCCACGCCCTCGGCCGGCTCAGCTCGGCCCGCATCGTGGACGGCCGGATCGGCACCGAGCCGACCCTGCGCCACGAACCCAACAGCTTCGCCTTCGGCGCCTCGGTCATCCAGGACCCGGTCACGCAGCGGGTGCTGCTCGCCGTGGACCACCAGCGCTCGCTGGTCGCCGACCACACCGCCGAGCAGTTCATCGACACCTACGCCGCCGCCCTGCACACCATGGCCGCCGCCGCCCGAGAGTCCTGAGGAGCCGTCATGACCGATCTGCTGGACCGCCTGCGCGACACCGTCGCCGCCCACCCCGGGCGCACCGCCGTCCTGGCCGGCGCCGACCGCCTGGACTTCGCCGAACTCGACCGCCGCACCGCCGCCCTGGCCCGCGCCCTGCGCGAGCGCGGCGTCGGACGCGGCGACCGGGTCGGCGTCCACCTCGCCCGCACCGCCGACCTGCCGGTCGCCCTGCTCGCCGTCTGGCGGGCCGGCGCCGCCTACGTCCCGCTCGACCCGGCCTACCCCGCCGAGCGGCTCGCCCACATGGCCGCCGACGCCCGGCTCGCGGCCCTGATCAGCGCCGACGGCCTCCCGGCGGCCGACGGGGTGCCGGTGCTGCGCCCGGATGCCGCCGCCGACGGGCCCGAACTGCCGGACCACGCCCACCCGCTGGACCCGGCGTACGTCATCTACACCTCCGGCTCCACCGGCCGCCCCAAGGGCGTCGAGGTGCCGCGCGGCGCTGTCGCCGCCCTGGTCACGGCCCTGGAGGCGAGCGGCGCCTACCGCGCCGAGCCCGGTGTGGTCGGCTGGAACGCCAGCGTCTCCTTCGACGCCTCCGTCCAGCAGTGGGCCCGGATCTGCCGCGGCGACACCGTCCTGGTCATCGGCGAGGAGCACCGTGCCGACCCGGTCCGGGTGGCCGCCCTGCTGGCCGAGCACGCCGTCACCGACCTCGACCTGACCCCCTCGCACTGGGAGCTGCTGCGCGAGCCGCTGGCCGGCGCCCGGGTGCCGCGGCTGTTCATGGGCGGCGAGGCCGTCCCCGAGCGCACCTGGCGCGAGCTGGCCGACGGCGGCGTCGACGCGCTCAACCTGTACGGGCCCACCGAGTGCACCGTCGACGCCGTCACCGCGCCGATCAGCGGCCCCGGACCGCACCTGGGCGCGCCGCTGCCCGGGGTGCGCCTGCACCTGCTGGACGAGAAGCTCGCCCCCGTCCCCGACGGCGTCGTCGGCGAGCTGTACCTGGCCGGGCCCGGCCTCGCCCACGGCTACCTCGGCCGGCCCGCCCTGACCGCCGAACGTTTCGTCGCCGACCCGGTCGCCACCGGGGAACGCATGTACCGCACCGGGGACCAGGCCCGGCGCGGCGAGGGCGGCCGGCTGGAGTACGTCGGCCGGGTGGACCGCCAGGTCAAGCTGCGCGGCTACCGGGTCGAGCTCGGCGAGGTCGAGCACGCCCTGGCCCGGCTGGCGGGCGTCCGGGCCGCCGCCGTCACCGTCTACGAGCCCGCCCCCGGCGACCGCCGGCTGGCCGGCTACGTCACCGGCGCCGTCACCGCCGCCGAGCTGACCGAGCGGCTGCGGGCCACCGTGCCCGCCCACCTGGTGCCCTCGGTGATCACCGTGCTGGACGCCCTGCCGCTCACCCCGAACGGCAAGGTCGACCTGGCGGCGCTGCCCGCCCCCGCCTCCGCCGCCGCCTCCGCCTCCGCCGCGGAGTCGGGCGCCGGCGGACTGGCCGGGCAGGTCGCCGAGGTCTGGGGCACCGTGCTCGGCGTCACCGGCCTCCGGCCCACCGACGACTTCTTCTCGCTCGGCGGCCACTCCATCGCCGCACTGCGGGTCGTCCACCTGCTGCGCCGCCGCCTCGGCATCGAACTCCAGCTGCGCCACCTGCTCGACTCGGCCGACCTGGCCGCCTTCACCGCCACCGTCGAACGGGCCGTCGCGGCCGGCACCGCCGCCCCCCGGCCCGCCCTGACCGCCCGCGCCCGGGCGGCCGGCGCATGACCACCGCCCTGCGGGTGCGGCCCCGCGTCGAAGGGGACTGGCTGTTCGTCCCCGTGCCCCAACCGCGGAGCCCGTACCGGCTGTTCTGCTTCCCGCACGCCGGGGGCGACGCCACCGCCTACACCCCGCTGGCCCGCGCCCTCGCCCCGGTGGCCGAGGTCTGGGCGCTGCGCCCGCCGGCCCGCGGCGGTCGGCTCGGCCACCCGATGCCCGCGAGCTTCGACCTGCTGGTCGACGCCGTCCTGGAGGCCCTCGGCCCGCACCTGACCGGGCGGTTCGGCTTCTACGGGCAGAGCTTCGGCGCCCTGCTCGGCTACGAGGCCGCCCGGGCGCTGCCGGCCGGGCGGCGGCCCGAACTGGTCGTCGCCGCCTCCGCCTCGCCGCCCGCCGCCTGGGCCGGGGCGGACCGCCCCCAGTACACCGCCGACGAGCTGCTGCGCCTCGCCGGAATGGGACAACTCGTCGAAGGTGAAGCAGAGTTGAAGGAGCACGCGCTGCGCGGCATCCGCACCGACCTGGACGTGGTCGACACCTACCGGCCCCGTCCGCACCCGCCGATCGGCTCCGCCCTGCACACCGTCGTCGGCGCCGAGGACCCGCTCCTGGCCGTCGGCGGCCTCGAAGGCTGGGCCGCCCACACCAGTGGCGGCTCCGGCCACCACGTCGTCCCCGGCGGCCACCTGCTCGCCACCGTCGACGGGCCCGGCCCGGTCGACCTGCTGACCTCCCTCATCGCGCGGCCCGGCGCCGCGCACCTGTCCCGGACGGAGCACTGATGCCCACCACCACCGCGGTCGACCTCACCGACCCCGACCTCTGGGCCCGGCCCGACACCCCCGCGCTGGTCGCGGAGCTGCGCCGGGAGTCCGCCGTCCACCGCACCGACACCGTCGACGACGGGCCGGTCTGGTCGGTGCTCTCCTACCGGCACTCCGCCGAGGTGCTGCGCAACGCCGCCGTCTACAGCTCCGAGCAGGGCTCGCTGCTCGGCGCCGGCGAGGGCAACGTCCCGGTCGGCTCCGGCCGGATGATGGCCCTCACCGACCCGCCCCGGCACCGCGAACTGCGTGCCCCCGCCAACCCGTTCTTCTCGCCCGGCGCCGTGCGCGGGGCCGCCCGGGGCATCGCCGGACTCGCCGCCTCGATCGTCGACCGGGCCGTCGAACTGGGCGAGGTGGACCTCGTCGACGCGGTCTCCGCGCTGCCGCTGTCCGTCATGTGCGACCTGCTGGACGTCCCCGAGGGCGACCGCGAGATGGTCGAGCGGGTCTGCGACGTCGCGTTCCTCGGCCGCACCCCCGAGGAGCGCCGGGCCGGCCACCAGCAGCTCATCCCGTACCTGCTGCACCAGGTGATGCTGCGGCGCAGCGACCCGCGCGACGACCTGATCAGCATGATGGCCACCTACCGGGTCGGCGGGAGGCTGCTGCCGATCGAGGACGTCGTCCTCAACCTGGACAACATCGTGGTCGGCGGCGTCCAGACCGTCCGCCACACCGCAGCGATGGGCCTGTACACCCTGGTCCGGCACCCCGAGCTGTGGCGGAGCCTCCAGCGCGGCGAGGTCGGCATGGACTCGGCGCTGGACGAACTCCTGCGCTGGACCTCGGTCGGGCTGCACACCCTGCGCACCGCGAGCCGGGACACCGAGCTCGACGGGCGCACCATCCGGCGCGGCGACCGGGTCGCGGTCTGGGTGTGGTCCGCCAACCGGGACCCGGAGGCCTTCGACCGGCCCGAGGAGATCCTGCTCGACCGCGCCCCCAACAAGCACCTCGCGCTCGGCCTCGGCGCCCACTACTGCGTCGGCGCGCCGCTGGCCAAGGCCGAACTCGGCGGCCTGTTCACGGCGCTGCTGGAGCGCGTCGCCGTGATCGAGCAGACCGGGCCGGTCGTCCACAACCGCTCGATCATCAACTTCGGCCTGGACCGCTTCCCGGTCCGCCTCACCCCGCGCTGAACCGCCGGGTGCCGAGCCGGGTGCCGAGCCGGCCGACGGGACGGCGGGCGGGGCGGCCGACGGGGTGGCAGGCGGGGCGGCGGGCGGGGCGGCAGGGCCCAACTGCCGCGTTCCTGCCGCGACTCCTGCCCTTCCGCCCCGCGGCCCGCCCCTACCTTCGAAGCAACCCGAGCGAAGCAAGCCGAGCTTCGAAGCAACCCGAAGAGGACACCATGAGCAACCCGTTCGAGGACGACAGCGCCGGCTACCTGGTCCTGGCCAACGACGAGAACCAGCACTCGCTGTGGCCGGTCTGGATCGACGTGCCGGCCGGCTGGACCACCGTCCACGGCGAGGACACCCGCCAGGGCTGCCTCGACTACATCGAGGCCAACTGGACCGACATCAGGCCCGCCAGCCTGGTCGCCGCCCTCTCCGCCCCCGCCGACCGGTGACCGCCGCCATGCCGACCTGGGAACTGAACCCCGGCCGCCCGGCCCTCGCCCACGCGCCGCGCACCGCGGACATGGGCGAGGCCTGCGAGTGGCTGCGCGAGAACGAGAGCGCGCTCACCGACGCCCTGCACCGGTACGGCACCATCTTCCTGCGCGGCCTGCCGGTCACCGGCACCGAGGACGTCGCCGCCGTGCGCGACGTCCTCATCCCCGAGCGCACCCCCTACCGGGAGAAGGCCACCCCGCGCAGCGACTACGGCAACGGCGTCTACTCGTCCACCGACCTGCCGCCGGTCCAGCCGATCCGGATGCACAACGAGAACAGCTACACCCTGACCTTCCCCGGCCGGCTGCTCTTCGCCTGCCTGACCGCCCCCGACGAGGGCGGGGCCACCCCCACCGCGGACTGCCGCCAGGTGCTCGCGCAGCTGCCCGCCCACCTGGTGGAGCGGATGCGGACCAACGGCTGGACGCTCACCCGCAACTACTCGGACTACATCTCGCTCGGCTGGCGCACCGCCTTCGCCACCGAGGACCGCGCCGAGGTCGAGGCCTACTGCAAGGAGAACGGCATCTCCTGCGAGTGGCTGGCGGACGGCAACCTGCGCACCACCCAGGTGCGCCCCGGCACCATCCGCCACCCGCGGACCGGCGAGCAGGTCTGGTTCAACCACCTCGCCTTCTGGAACGCGTGGTCGCTCGACCCGGACATCCGGGAGGCGATGACCGAGGAGTTCGGGCCGGACGGACTGCCGTTCAACACCGGCTTCGGCGACGGCGAGCCGCTGGAGCGCGCCGACGTCGACGCCCTCAACGAGGCCTACCACGCCGCCACCGTGCGGGAGCGCTGGCAGGTCGGCGACGTGATGCTGGTCGACAACGTGCTCTGCGCCCACGGCCGGGACCCGTACCGGGGCGGGCGCAAGATCGCCGTCTCGATGGGGCAGCCCCTGGAGATCCAGGACTGCCGGCCCACCGCGGGGCTCACCGTCTGACCGCCGTCCGTCCCCTCGACCAGCCCGTGCCGTCAGTAGACCCGAGTAGAGGAAGCACCGTGATCCCGGTTTCGTACGCCCAACAGCGGCTCTGGCTGATCGACCAGATCGAGGGGCCGACCGCGCTGTACAACCTGCCGTTCGCCCTGCGCCTGCGCGGCGCGCTCGACACCGCCGCGCTGCGTGCCGCGACGGCGGACGTGGTCGCCCGGCACGAGGCCCTGCGCACGGTGTTCCCGGTGGCCGGGGGAGTCCCGGTGCAGCGGATCCTGCCGGCCGAGGAGGCGCGACCGCGCTTCCTGGCCGAGGACTGCGCACCGGCCGACTACCCGGCCCGCCGGGACGCCGCGGCCGCCGAGACCTTCGACCTGAGCAGCGAACTGCCCATCCGGGTCACGGTGTTCACCCTCTCCCCGACCGAGCACGTGCTGCTCGTGGTGCTCCACCACATCGCCGGCGACGGCTGGTCGCTCGGCCCGCTGCTGCGCGACCTCGCCGAGGCCTACCGGGCCCGGCTGGCCGGCGGCGCCCCCGACTGGGAGCCGCTGCCGATCCAGTACGCCGACTACGCGCTCTGGCAGCGCGACCTGCTCGGCGACGAGCACGACCCCGAGAGCCTGCTCGCCCGCCAACTCGCCCACTGGCGCGATGCGCTGGCCGGGCTGCCGGAGGAACTGGAACTGCCGACGGACCGCCCCCGGCCGCCCGCCCCCACCGGCGCCGCCGACTCCGTCGACCTCGCCTGGGACGCCGGCCTGCACACCGCCCTGCTCGACCTCGCCCACACCCACCGCACCACCCTGTTCACCGTCCTCCAGGCCGGCCTGGCCGCCCTGTTCACCCGGCTCGGCGCCGGCACCGACATCCCGCTCGGCACCGGCCTCGCCGGACGCGCCGACGAGGCCCTGGACGACCTGGTCGGCTTCTTCGTCAACTCCCTGGTCCTGAGAGCGGACACCTCCGGCGACCCGGGCTTCGCCGAGCTGCTCGGCCGGGTCCGGGAGGCCCAGCTCGACGCCTTCGCCAACCAGGACCTCCCCTTCGAGCGCCTCGTCGAGGAGCTCAACCCGCCCCGCGCGCTCGGCCGCCACCCGCTGTTCCAGACCCTGCTGGTGCTCCAGAACCACGGCCAGGGCGCCGAACTCGCCCTGCCCGGGCTGGAGTCCGCCCCCGAACCGATCGGCCTGCGGGTCGCCAAGTTCGACCTCAACATCGGCATCGCCGAACAGCACGGCCCCGACGGCGCCCCCGCCGGGCTCACCGGCTCGATCGAGTACGCCGCCGACCTCTACGACCGCGCCACCGTCACCGCCCTCGCCGAGCGGCTCGGCCGGCTGCTGGCCGGCGCCGCCGCCGACCCCCAGGCCCCCATCGGCACCCTGGAGCTGCTCGCCCCCGAGGAGCGCACCCGCGTCCTCACCGAGTGGAACGCCACCGACGCCCCCCGGTGGAGCGGCACCCTCGCCGAGTCCTTCGAGCGCCAGGCCGACCGCACCCCGCACGCCACCGCCCTCGTCCACGACGGCGGCACCCTCGACTACGCCGCACTCGACGCCCGCGCCAACCGGCTCGCCCACCACCTGACCGCCCTCGGCGTCGGCCCCGAGACCCCCGTCGCGATGCTGATGGAGCGCTCCGCCGACGTCGTCGTCGCCACCCTCGCCGTCCTCAAGGCCGGCGGCTGCTACGTCCCCATGCACCCCGGCCTGCCGCCCGAGCGGATGGCCGACGTGCTCGCCGACACCGGCGCCCCCGTCCTGCTCACCGACCGCGCCGACCCCGGCTTCCCGCACGGCGCCGCCGTGGTCCGCCCCGGCGACGAGGCCGGCGCCCCCGACCACCGCCCCGCCCTGCCCGTCCACCCGGACCGGCTCGCCTACGTGATGTACACCTCCGGCTCCACCGGCCGCCCCAAGGGCGTGGCCGTGCGCCACCGCGACGTCGTCGACCTCGCCGCCGACCGGCGCTGGCAGGACGGCCGCCACCAGCGCGTCCTGCTGCACTCCCCGCACGCCTTCGACGCCGCCACCTACGAGATCTGGACGCCCCTGCTGGCCGGCGGCACCGTCGTGGTCGCCCCGCCCGGCGCCCTCGACGCCACCGCCCTGCACGCCGTCACCGTCCGCCACGGCGTCACCGCCGTCTTCCTCACCAAGGCCCTGTTCGACCTCGTCGCCGAGCAGGCCCCGGAGACCTTCGCCGCCCTGCGCGTCGTCTGCACCGGCGGCGAGGCCGCCTCCGGCACCCTGCTGCGGCGCGTCCTGGACGCCTGCCCCGACCTGCTGCTCGCCCACGTCTACGGGCCCACCGAGACCACCACCTTCGCCACCCACCACCCGCTCGCCCCCGCCGACCTCGACGGCCCCCGGGTGCCGATCGGCGGCCCGCTGGACAACATGCGCGGCTACGTCCTGGACGCCCGGCTGCGCCCCGTGCCGCCCGGCGTCCCCGGCGAGCTGTACCTCGCCGGCGCCGGCCTGGCCCGCGGCTACCTCAACCGGCCCGGCCTGACCGCCGAACGCTTCGTCGCCTGCCCGTACCTGCCGGGCGAGCGCATGTACCGCACCGGCGACCTGGTCCGCCGGCGCGCCGACGGCGCCGTGGAGTTCCTCGGCCGGATCGACGGCCAGGTCAAGCTGCGCGGCTTCCGGATCGAGCTCGGCGAGATCGAGGCGGCGCTGTCCCGCCACCCCGCCGTCCGCCAGGTCATCGTGATCGCCCGCGAGGACCGCCCCGGCGACCTGCGGCTGGTCGCCTACTGCACCGCCGAGCCCGGGCTCACCCCGGACGGGCTGCGCTCCTTCGCCGGCACCGTGCTGCCCGGCTACATGGTCCCCGCCGCGGCCGTCCTGCTGGACGCCCTGCCGCTCAACGCCAACGGCAAGGTCGACCGCCGCGCCCTGCCCGCCCCCGACCTCGCCGCCGACGACACCGGGCGCGCCCCCCGCGACGAGCGCGAACGGGTGCTCTGCGAGCTCTACGGCGAACTCCTCGGCATCGACGACATCACCATCGACGACGACTTCTTCGCCCTCGGCGGCCACTCCCTGCTCGCCACCCGCCTGGTCGGCCGGGCGCGCACCGAACTCGGCGTCGAACTCGCCATCGGCGACCTCTTCCAGGCGCCCACCGTCGCCGGGCTCGCCGAGCGGATCGCCGAGCGCGCCGCCGGCGCCCCCGCCCAGGCCCGCCCGGCGCTGCGGCCCGCCGTGCGGCCCGAGCGGGTGCCGCTCTCCTTCGCCCAGCGCCGCCTCTGGTTCCTCGCCCAGGCCGAGGGCCCCACCGCCACCTACAACATCACCCTCGCCCTGCGGCTGCGCGGCCCGCTCGACCCCGCCGCCCTGGCGGACGCCCTCGGCGACACCGTCCGGCGGCACGAGGCGCTGCGCACCGTCTTCGCCGAGCACGACGGCACCCCGTACCAGCGCATCCTGGACGGGCCCGTGGCCCCGCTGCTCACCACCACCGACCGCCCGGTGGACGAACTCGCCCGGCACGGCTTCGACCTCGCCGCCGACCTGCCCGTGCACGCCTACCTGCGGCCCGAGGGCCCGGACGAGCACGTCCTGGTCCTGGTCCTGCACCACATCGCCGGGGACGGCGCCTCGCTCGGCCCGCTCTACCGCGACCTCACCGACGCCTACCGGGCCCGCCAGGCCGGCCACGCCCCCGACTGGGAGCCGCTGCCCGTCCAGTACGCCGACCACGCGCTGTGGCAGCACGGACTGCTCGGCGACGAGGACGACCCGCAGAGCCTGGCAGCCCGCCAACTCGCCCACTGGCGCGAGGCGTTGGCCGGGCTGCCGGAGGAGCTGGCACTGCCCGCGGACCGCCCCCGGCCGCCGGTCGCCAGCCATCGCGGCGCCGTCGTCCCGCTGGAGCTCGACGCGGACCTGCACGCCCGGCTCGCCGACCTCGCCGCCGAGCACGGCGCGACGCTCTTCATGGTCCTCCAGGCCGCCTACGCCACCCTGCTGCACCGCTTCGGCGCCGGCACCGACCTGCCGATCGGCACCCCGGTGGCCGGGCGCCTCGACGAGGCCGCCACCGACCTGGTCGGCTACTTCGCCAACACCCTGGTGCTGCGCACCGACCTCTCCGGCCGGCCGAGCTTCGCCGAACTGCTGCGCCGCGTCCGGGAGACCGACCTCGCCGCGTACGAGCACCAGGACACGCCGTTCGAGCGCCTGGTCGAGGAGTTCAACCCGGTCCGCTCGCTGGCCCGGCACCCGCTGTTCCAGGTGATGCTGACCTTCGCCGCCGCCGCCGAGGGCGGCCCCGCCTTCCCCGGCGTGACGGCCGCCGAGGAGCCGGTGGAGTACGGCACCGCCAAGTTCGACCTCAAGCTGGCGCTGACCGAGCGCCACCGCGCCGACGGCACCCCGGACGGGCTCGCGGGCGGGCTGGAGTACGCCACCGACCTGTTCGACCCGGAGACCGCGCAGCGGCTGGCCGACGTACTGGCCCTGATCCTGCGGCAGGCCGCCGCCGACCCGGAGCTCAGCGTCGCGGCGGCCGGGCTGACGCCCGCGGGCGGGGCGGCCGAACTCCGCCACTCCGCAGGGCTGTTGGCTTCGGAGGTGCCGCTGCTTCCGGCGGTGTTCGAGGAGCGGGCGGCGGCCACGCCGGAGGCGGTGGCGCTGGTGTGCGGCGAGGAGGTGCTGACGTACCGGGAGTTGGACGCGCGGGCCTCCCGGCTCGCGGGCCGGCTGGTCGGTGCCGGGGTGACGTCGGGCGCGATGGTGGCGCTGGCGCTGCCGCGCTCGGTGGAGTCCGTGGTCGGGCTGCTCGCGGTGCTCAAGGCGGGCGGGGTGTACCTGCCGCTGGACGCCGAGTATCCGGCGGACCGCACGGCCTACACCCTGACGAACGCCGGGCCCGCGCTGGTGCTGACCGACGGCCGCTGGCCGCTGCCCGAACTGCTCGCCGAATTCCAGGTGTTGGACGTCACCGACGCGCCGGGTCCGGTGGAGTTCACCAGGCCTGTCCTGGGCGGGGCGGACGCGGCGTACGTGATCCACACCTCCGGCTCGACGGGCCGCCCGAAGGGCGTGGTGGTCTCGCACGGGAGCATCGCCGCCCTGCTGGCCGGCCACCGCGCGACGCTGGTCGCGGACGCGGAGGCGGCGCACGGCAGACTGCGGGTCGCGTTGACGGCTTCGCTCTGCTTCGACGCCTCGATGGAGGTCGTGCTGTGGATGGTCGCCGGGCACGAACTGCACCTGATCGGTGACGAGGTGCGTCGGGACGCCCGGCAGTTGGTCCGCCACGTCCACGCGGTCGGGCTGGACGCGCTGCACGTGACCCCGTCGTACGCCGAGCAGCTGGTCGAGGAGGGGCTGCTGGAGGAGCCCGCGCCGAAGCTGCTGCTGCTCGGTGGCGAGGCCATCGGGCAGGGCCTGTGGACCAGGCTGTGCGCGGCTCCGCTGACCGCCGGCCACACCATGTACGGCCCGACCGAGTCCACCGTGCACGCCCTCACCCGTCCCTTCGACGGCGCGGACCGGCCGGTGCTCGGCCAGACCGTCGCCGGGACCACCGGGTACGTGCTGGACGAGAACCTGAACCAGGCGCCGGTCGGCGTCCCCGGGGAGCTGTACCTGGCCGGCGCCGGACTGGCCCGGGGGTACCTGGGCCAGTCCGCTCTCACGGCCGAGCGGTTCGTCGCCAGCCCGTTCGTGGCGGGTGAGCGGATGTACCGCACCGGGGACCTGGTGCGCCGGGCCCGGGACGGCGAGCTGGAGTACCTCGGCCGGACCGACAACCAGGTGAAGATCCGCGGCTTCCGGATCGAACCCGGCGAGATCGAGGCCGTGCTGGCCGGCCACCCGGCCGTGCGCCAGGCCGCCGTGCTGCCCGACGACAGCGGCCGGCGCCTGGTCGCCTACCTGGTCGCCGACGGCCCCCTCGACGCGGCCGCCCTGCGATCCTTCGCCGCCGAGTCGCTGCCCGGCTACATGGTCCCGGCCGCCTTCGTGGAGCTCGACGCCCTGCCGCTGACCGCCAACGGCAAGCTGGACCGCGCCGCGCTCCCGGCCCCCGACTTCGCCGCGCTGGCCGGCGGCCGGGCCGCCCGCACCCCGCAGGAGGAGATCCTCTGCGGCCTGTTCCGCGAGGTGCTCGGCCTCGACGTGGTCGGCGCCGACGACGACTTCTTCGAGCTCGGCGGCCACTCGCTGCTCGCCATCCGGCTGCTCAGCCGGGTCCGCGCGACGCTGGGCGCGGAACTCGGCATCCGGGACGTCTTCGAGGCGCCGACACCGGCCGGGCTCGCCGCCTGCCTCGGATCGGGGGCGGAGCGTCTCGCGCTGACCGCCTACGTCGAGCGGCCGGAGCGGGTGCCGCTCTCCTTCGCCCAGCAGCGGCTCTGGCTGATCGACCGGATCGAGGGGCCGAGCGCCCTCTACAACTCGCCGCTGGCGCTGCGCCTGACCGGCGAGCTGGACCAGGCGGCGCTGGAACGCGCCCTGGGCGACCTGGTCGCCCGGCACGAGGTCCTGCGCACGCTGGTGGTGGAGACCGACGGCGAACCGCACCAGCTGATCCTGCCGGTCGGGGCGGCATCGGTGCCCTTCGAGGTCCGGGACTGCCCGGCCGAGGAGGTCGGCGAGTCCGTCGACGCGGCCTCCCGCCGGCCCTTCGACCTGGCGGCCGAACTCCCGGTGCGCGCCCTGCTGTTGCGGGTCGACGCCGAGGAACACGTGCTGGTCCTGGTACTGCACCACATCGCGAGCGACGGCTGGTCGACCCGCAAGCTGGTGCGCGACCTCGCCGCCGCCTACGCGGCGCGGACGGCCGGAACCGCGCCGCGACAGGCGCCGCTGCCCGTCCAGTACGCCGACTACGCGCTCTGGCAGCGCGACCTGCTCGGCGACGAGGCCGACGAGGAGAGCCTCTTCTCCCGCCAACTCGCCTACTGGAACGAGACCCTGGCCGGAATGCCGGAAGAGCTGGCGCTCCCGGCGGACCGCCCCAGGAGCACCGCCGCCAGCCACCAGGGCGACCGGGTGGCGCAGCTGCTCGACGTCGAACTCCACCGTGCGCTGCGGACCCTGGCGCGCGAGCAGCGGGTGACGATGTTCATGGCCATCCAGGCCGCCTTCGCCGCCCTGCTCACCCGGCTCGGCGCGGGCACCGACGTGCCGATCGGCTCCGTGGTCGCCGGGCGCTCCGACGAGGCGCTGGACGAACTGGTCGGCTTCTTCGTCAACACCCTGGTGCTGCGCACCGACACCTCGGGCAACCCGAGCTTCACCGAGCTGCTGGCCCGGGTCCGGGAGACCGACCTCGGCGCCTACGCCCACCAGGACGTGCCGTTCGAGCGCCTGGTCGAGGAGCTGAATCCGACCCGCTCGCTGGCCCGGCACCCGCTCTTCCAGGTCGCGATGGTGCTCCAGAACAACGAGCAGGCCGACGCCTCCTCGTCCGGCCTGTGGAACGGGGTGCTGCCGGCCGCCACCGGGGTCGCCAAGTTCGACCTCAACGTGACCGCCCAGGAGCTCTTCGGCCCGGACGGTGAGCCCGCCGGGATCGACTTCGCGCTCGACTATGCGACGGACCTGTTCGACCAGGAGACGGCCGAGGCGATCGTCCGCCACTTCGCCGGCCTGCTGGCGGCGGCCGTCGAGCGGCCGGACACCCGGATCGGGGCACTGCCGCTGGTGAGCCCGGCGGAGCTGGCCGAACTGCTGGGCGGTGCCACGCCGTTGGCTTCGGAGGTGCCGCTGCTTCCGGCGGTGTTCGAGGAGCAGGTGGCGGCCACGCCGGAGGCGGTGGCGCTGGTGTGCGGTGAGGAGGTGCTGACGTACCGGGAGTTGGACGCACGGGCCGGACGGCTTGCGGGTCGGTTGGTCGGTGCGGGGGTGACGCCTGGCGCGGTGGTGGCGATCGCCTTGCCGCGCTCGGTGGAGTCGGTGGTCGGGCTGCTCGCGGTGCTCAAGGCGGGTGGGGTGTACCTGCCGCTGGACGCCGAGTACCCGGCGGAGCGTACCGGGCACATCCTGGCGGACGCCGAGCCGGCGCTGGTGCTGACGGACAGCCGCTGGCCGCTGCCCGAGGTGCTGGCCGAGCTGCCGGTGTTGGACGTCACGGACGTTCCCGGACCGGTGGAGTTCGCCAGGCCCGTCCTGGGCTGGGCGGACGCGGCGTACGTGATCCACACGTCCGGCTCGACCGGTCGCCCGAAGGGTGTGGTGGTCTCGCACGGCAGCCTCGCGGCCCTGCTGGCGGGCCATCGGGCGACGCTGGTCGCGGACGCGGAGGCGGCGCACGGTCGGCTGCGGGTGGCGTTGACGGCTTCGCTCTGCTTCGACGCCTCGATGGAGGTGGTGCTGTGGATGGTCGCCGGGCACGAGTTGCACCTGATCGGTGACGAGGTGCGCCGGGACGCGCGGCAGTTGGTCCGCCACGTCCGCGAGGTCGGGCTGGACGCGTTGCACGTGACTCCGTCGTACGCCGAGCAGTTGGTCGAGGAGGGGCTGCTGGAGGAGCCCGCGCCGAAGCTGCTGCTGCTCGGTGGCGAGGCCATCGGGCAGGGCCTGTGGACCAGGCTGTGCGCGGCTCCGCTGACCGCAGGCCACACCATGTACGGCCCGACCGAGTCCACCGTGCACGCCCTCACCCGGCCGCTTGACGGCGTGGACCGGCCGGTGCTCGGCCGGGCTGTCGCGGGGACGGCCGGGTACGTGCTGGACGAGCACCTGAACCTGGTCCCGCGTGGGGTGGCGGGCGAGTTGTACCTGGCGGGTGCCGGACTGGCCCGCGGGTACCTGGGACGCGCCGCGCTGACGGCGGAGCGGTTCGTCGCCAGCCCGTTCGTCGCGGGTGAGCGGATGTACCGGACTGGGGACCTGGTGCGTCGTGCCCGTGACGGCGAGCTGGAGTACCTGGGCCGGACCGACGACCAGGTGAAGATCCGTGGTTTCCGGATCGAACTCGGTGAGATCGAGGCGGTGTTGGCGGCCCACCCGGCTGTCCGTCAGGCCGTGGTGACCGTTCGGGAGAGCGAGGACGGGGACCGTCGGCTGATCGCCTACTGCGCGGTGGCCGAGGACGCCGGCCCCGAGCTCGGTAGCGCGCTGCGCCGGTTCACGGCCGAGTCGCTGCCCGGCTACATGGTCCCGGCCGCCGTGGTGACGCTCGACGCCCTGCCGCTGACCGCCAACGGCAAGCTGGACCGCGCCGCGCTCCCGGCCCCCGACTTCGCCGCGCTGGCCGGCGGCCGGGCGGCCCGCACCCCGCAGGAGGAGATCCTCTGCGGCCTGTTCGCCGAGGTGCTCGGCCTGGACGCGGTCGGGGTGGAGGACGACTTCTTCGCGCTGGGCGGGCACTCACTGCTCGCGACCCGGCTGCTCAGCCGGGTGCGCTCGACGCTGGCCGCGGAGTTGGCCGTCCGGGACGTCTTCGAGGCGCCGACGCCGGCCGGGCTGGCCGCCCGCCTCGGTTCGGGGGCGGAGCGTCTCGCGCTGACCGCTCACGCCGAGCGGCCGGAGCGGGTGCCGCTCTCCTTCGCGCAGCAGCGGCTCTGGCTGATCGACCGGATGGAGGGGCCCAGTGCGGTGTACAACCTGCCGCTGGTGCTCCGCGTGGCGGGCGAGCTGGACACCGACGCCCTCGGCTCGGCCCTGGGCGACCTGGTCGCCCGGCACGAGGCCCTGCGCACGCTGGTGGTGGAGACCGACGGCGAACCGCACCAGCTGATCCTGCCGGTCGGGGCGGCATCGGTGCCCTTCGAGGTCCGGGACTGCCCGGCCGACGAGGTCGGCGAGTCCGTCGACGCGGCCTCCCGCCGGCCCTTCGACCTGGCGGCCGAACTCCCGGTGCGCGCCCTGCTGTTGCGGGTCTCCTCGGAAGATCACGTGCTGGTCCTGGTGCTGCACCACATCGCCGGTGACGGGTGGTCGATGGGTCCGCTGCTGCGTGACCTCGCCGCCGCCTATGCGGCGCGGACGGCGGGTACGGTGCCCGGGTGGGCGCCGCTGCCTGTCCAGTACGCCGACTACGCGCTCTGGCAGCGCGACCTGCTCGGCGACGAGGCCGACGAGGAGAGCCTCATCTCCCGCCAACTCGCCTACTGGAACGAGGCCCTGGCCGGAATGCCGGAGGAGCTGGCGTTGCCGGCGGACCGTCCGCGGGGTGCCGTCGCCAGCCACCAAGGCGGCCGGGTGGTGCTTCCGTTGGGTGCCGAACTGCACCGTGCGCTGGTGACGTTGGCGCGTGAGCAGCGGGTGACGATGTTCATGGCCGCGCAGGCGGCGTTCGCCGCCCTGCTCACCCGGCTCGGTGCCGGAACGGACATCCCGATCGGATCGGTGACGGCGGGGCGCTCGGACGAGGCGGTGGACCAGCTGGTCGGCTTCTTCGTCAACACGCTGGTGCTGCGGACCGACACCTCGGGCAACCCGAGCTTCACCGAGCTGCTGGCCCGGGTCCGGGAGACCCAGCTCGACGCCCATGCCCACCAGGACGTGCCGTTCGAGCGCCTGGTCGAGGAGCTCAACCCGACCCGCTCGCTGGCCCGGCACCCGCTGTTCCAGGTGATGCTGGTCCTTCAGGGCGGCGGTGACACGGCGCCGCTGGACGCGACCGGGCTGGACGTCTCGGTCGAGCCGTCCGGTCGTGCGGTCGCCAAGTTCGACCTGAGTGTCGGCATCGGTGAGTCCTTCGGTCCGGACGGCGCACCGGCCGGTCTGGAGTGCGTGGTCGACTTCGCGACGGACCTGTTCGACCGGGAGACGGTCGAGGCGATCGCCGTCCGGTTCGGCCGGCTGCTGGCCGCCGTCGCGGCCGGTCCGGACCTGCCGATCGGCAGGGCGGAGCTGCTGTCCTCGGCGGAGCGGGCCGAACTGCTGGGCGGTGCCGAGCCGTTGGCTTCGGATGTGCCGCTGCTTCCGGCGGTGTTCGAGGAGCAGGTGGCGGCCACGCCGGAGGCGGTGGCGCTGGTGTGCGGCGATGAGGTGCTGACGTACCGGGAGTTGGATGCGCGGGCCGGACGGCTTGCGGGTCGGCTGGTCGGTGCGGGGGTGACGCCCGGTGCGGTGGTGGCGTTGGCGCTGCCGCGCTCGGTGGAGTCGGTGGTCGGGCTGCTCGCGGTGCTGAAGGCGGGCGGGGTATACCTGCCGCTGGACGCCGGGTACCCGGCGGAGCGCACGGCCTACACCCTGGCGGATGCCGAGCCCGTTCTCGTGCTGACCGACGGCCGGTGGCCGCTGCCCGAACTGCTGGCAGAAATCCCGGTGTTGGACGTCACGGACGCGCCGGGATCGGCACAGGGTCCCCTGATCGCCCTGGGCGCAGCGGACGCGGCGTACGTGATCTACACCTCCGGCTCGACCGGCCGCCCGAAGGGTGTGGTGGTTTCGCACGGGAGCCTCGCCGCTCTGCTGGCCGGCCACCGGGCGGGCATGACGGCGGGGGAGGAGAGCCGGAAGTTCGCGCTGACGGCCTCGCTCTGCTTCGACGCCTCCTGGGAGGGCCTGCTGTGGATGGTGGTCGGGCATGAACTGCACCTGATCGACGACGAGGTCCGCCGGGACGCCGGGCAACTGGTCCGCCATGTGCGTGAGTCGGCGATCGACGTGGTGAACGCCACCCCGTCCTTCCTGGTCCAACTGGTCGAGGAGGGCCTGTTGGAGGCGCCGGCACCGGGCGTCGTGCTGGTGGGCGGCGAGGCCGTCGGCCAGGCACTGTGGACGCGACTGCGGGAGACCCCGGGACTGCGGGCGTACAACCTGTACGGCCCGACCGAGTCCACCGTGGAGGCCCTGGAGCAGCCGCTCGACGGTTCGGACCGGCCGGTGCTCGGCCGGGCCGTCGCGGGGACCGCCGGGTACGTTCTGGACGAGCACCTGAACCCGGTGCCCGTCGGCATCCCCGGGGAGCTGTACCTGGCCGGTGCCGGCCTGGCCCGGGGGTACCTGGGACGCGCCGCGCTCACGGCGGAGCGGTTCGTCGCCAGCCCGTTCGTCGCGGGTGAGCGGATGTACCGTACCGGTGACCTGGTGCGTCGTGCCCGGGACGGTGAGCTGGAGTACCTGGGCCGGACCGACGACCAGGTGAAGATCCGTGGCTTCCGGATCGAACTCGGTGAGATCGAGGCGGTGTTGGCGGCCCACCCGGCTGTCCGTCAGGCCGTGGTGACCGTTCGGGAGAGCGAGGACGGGGACCGTCGGCTGATCGCCTACTGCGCGGTGGCCGAGGATTCCACCTCCGAACTCGGTGGCGCGCTGCGCCGGTTCACCGCCGAGTCGCTGCCCGGCTACATGGTCCCGGCCGCCGTGGTGACGCTCGATGCCCTGCCGCTGACCGGCAGCGGCAAGGTCGACCACCGTGCCCTGCCCGAACCCGACCTGGCAGCATTCGCGCCGGCCGGTGGCCGGGCGGCCCGTACGCCGCAGGAGGAGATCCTGTGCGGTCTGTTCGCGGAGGTGCTCGGCCTGGACGTCGTCGGGGTGGAGGACGACTTCTTCGCGCTGGGCGGGCACTCGTTGCTCGCGACCCGGCTGCTCAGCCGGGTCCGTTCGACGCTGGCTGCCGAGTTGGCCGTTCGGGACGTCTTCGAGGCGCCGACGCCGGCCGGGCTGGCGGCCCGCCTCGGTTCGGGGGCGGAGCGTCTCGCGCTGACCGCTCACGCCGAGCGGCCGGAGCGGGTGCCGCTGTCCTTCGCGCAGCAGCGGCTCTGGCTGATCGACCGGATGGAGGGGCCGAGTGCGGTGTACAACCTGCCGCTGGTGCTCCGTGTGACGGGTGAGCTGGACACCGACGCCCTCGGTTCGGCCCTGGGCGACCTGGTCGCCCGGCACGAGGTCCTGCGCACGCTGATCGAGGAGGAGGACGGCACCCCGTACCAGCGCGTCCTGCCGGCCTGGGCGGCCCGGGTGCCCGTCGAGCTGCTGCCCGAGGGCACCGCGCCGGAGGCCTGCACCGGGCGCCCGTTCGACCTGGCCGCCGACCTGCCGATCCGGGCCCACCTGATCCCGGCCGGGCAGGCCGAGTACCTGCTGGTCCTGGTGCTGCACCACATCGCCGGTGACGGGTGGTCGATGGGTCCGCTGCTGCGGGACCTCGCCGCCGCCTACGCGGCGCGGACGGCGGGCACCGTGCCCGGGTGGGCGCCGCTGCCCGTCCAGTACGCCGACTACGCGCTCTGGCAGCGCGAGCTGCTCGACGAAGCGGACCAGGACGGCCCGATGGAACGCCAACTCGGCTACTGGCGCGAGGCGCTGGCCGATCTTCCGGAGGAGCTGGCGCTGCCGGCGGACCGTCCGCGGGGTGCCGTGGCCAGCCACCGGGGTGACCGGGTGGTGCTTCCGCTGGGTGCCGAACTGCACCGTGCGCTGGTGACGTTGGCGCGTGAGCAGCGGGTGACGATGTTCATGGCCGCGCAGGCGGCGCTCGCCGCTCTGCTGACCCGGCTCGGTGCGGGCACCGATGTGCCGATCGGTTCGGTGACGGCGGGGCGCTCGGACGAGGCGGTGGACCAGCTGGTCGGCTTCTTCGTCAACACCCTGGTGTTGCGCACGGACACCTCGGGCAATCCGAGTTTCACGGAGCTGTTGGGCCGGGTCCGGGAGACCCAGCTCGATGCGCATGCCCATCAGGACGTGCCGTTCGAGCGCCTGGTCGAGGAGCTCAACCCGACTCGTTCGCTGGCCCGGCATCCGCTGTTCCAGGTGATGCTGGTCCTTCAGGGCGGTGGCGACACGGCACCGCTGGACGCGACCGGGCTGGACGTCTCCGTGGAATCGTCCGGTCGTGCGGTCGCCAAGTTCGACCTGAGTGTCGGCATCGGTGAGTCCTTCGGTCCGGACGGCGCACCGGCCGGTCTGGAGTGCGTGGTCGACTTCGCGACGGACCTCTTCGACCGGGAGACGGCAGAGGCGATGGTCCGCCACTTCGCCGGCCTGCTGGCGGCGGCCGTCGAGCGGCCGGACACCCGGATCGGGGCGCTGCCGTTGGTGAGTCAGGAGGAGCGGGCCGAACTGCTCGGTGCTGCGCGGCCGTTGGCTTCGGAGGTGCCGTTGCTTCCGGCGGTGTTCGAGGAGCAGGTGGCGGCCACGCCGGAGGCGGTGGCGCTGGTGTGCGGCGAAGAGGTGCTGACGTATCGGGAGTTGGATGCGCGGGCCGGACGGCTCGCGGGTCGGCTGATCGGTGCCGGGGTGACGCCCGGTGCGGTGGTGGCGTTGGCGCTGCCGCGCTCGGTGGAGTCGGTGGTCGGGCTGCTCGCGGTGCTCAAGGCGGGCGGGGTGTACCTGCCGCTGGACGCCGGGTACCCGGCGGAGCGCACGGCCTACACCCTGGCGGACGCCGAGCCCGCGCTGGTGCTGACCGACGACCGGTGGCCGCTGCCCGAACTGCTGGCAGAACTCCCGGTGTTGGACGTCACGGACATGCCCGGACCGGTGGAGTTCACCAGGCCCGTCCTGGACGGGGCGGACGCTTCCTACGTGATCTACACCTCCGGCTCGACCGGCCGCCCGAAGGGTGTGGTGGTCTCGCACGGCAGTCTCGCCGCTCTGCTGGCCGGCCACCGGGCGGGCATGATGGCGGGGGAGGAGAACCGGAAGTTCGCGCTGACGGCCTCGCTCTGCTTCGACGCCTCCTGGGAGGGCCTGCTGTGGATGGTGGTCGGGCATGAACTGCACCTGATCGGCGACGACCTGCGCCTCGACGCGGCCGCGCTGGTCCGCCACCTCGGTTCGCACGGCATCGACGTGGTGAACGCCACCCCGTCCTTCGTGGCCCAACTCGTCGAGGAGGGCCTGCTGGAGGCGCCGGCACCGGGCGTCGTGCTGGTGGGCGGCGAGGCCGTCGGCCAGGCACTGTGGACGCGACTGCGGGAGACCCCGGGGCTGCGGGCGTACAACCTGTACGGCCCGACGGAGTCCACCGTGGAGGCCCTGGAGCAGCCGCTCGACGGTTCGGACCGCCCGGTGCTCGGCCAGGCCGTCGCCGGGACCGCCGGGTACGTGCTGGACGAGCACCTGAACCCGGTGCCCGTCGGCATCCCCGGGGAGCTGTACCTGGCGGGCGCCGGACTGGCCCGCGGGTACCTGGGCCGCGCCGCGCTCACGGCGGAGCGGTTCGTCGCCAGCCCGTTCACCCCCGGCGAGCGGATGTACCGCACCGGGGACCTGGTGCGCCGCGCCCGGGACGGTGAGCTGGAGTACCTCGGCCGTACCGACGACCAGGTGAAGATCCGCGGCTTCCGGATCGAACTCGGCGAGATCGAGCAGGTGTTGACGACTCACCCCGAGGTCGCCGCGGCCGTCGTCCGGCCGGACGACAGCGGCACCCGACTGGTCGCCTACCTGGTCACCGACCGCCCGCTCGATCCGGCCGGACTGCGGGCCTTCACCGCCGAGCGGCTGCCCGCCCACATGGTGCCCGCCGCCTTCGTCGCACTGCCCGCCCTGCCACTGACCGGCAGCGGGAAGGTCGACCACCGCGCCCTGCCCGCACCGGAGTTCGCCGCCCACCCGGCCGGCCGCCCGGCCCGCACCCCGCGCGAGCAGCTGCTCTGCACCCTGTTCGCCGAGACCCTCGGCCTGGAGCGCGTCGGCATCGACGACGACTTCTTCGATCTGGGCGGGCACTCCCTGCTCGCCATGAAACTGCTCTCGCGCGTCCGCACCGCCCTCGGTGTCGATCTCGGCATGCGGGCGCTGTTCGAGGCGCCCACGGTGGCCGGGCTGGACGGCCGGCTCGACCAGGGCCCGGCGGCCGACGCCCTGGACGTGCTGCTGCCCCTGCGCACCGGCGGCGACCGGCCCCCGCTGTTCTGCGTCCACCCGGCGGCCGGCATCAGCTGGGTCTACTCCGGGCTGCTGCGCCACCTCGACCCGGGGCAGCCGGTGTACGGCCTCCAGGCCCGCGGCCTGCGCGGCGGGGCGCCGGCCAGCGTCACCGAGATCGCCGAGGACTACGTACGGCAGATCCGCGCCGTCCACCCGTCCGGCCCGTACCACCTGCTGGGCTGGTCCTTCGGTGCGGTGGTCGCCCAGGAGATGGCCGTCCGGCTCCAGGCCGAGGGCGCGCCGGTCGGGCTGCTGGCCCTGCTGGACGGTGGCCCTGCGGTCCGCACCGTTGCCGCCCCGCCGTCCGAACCCGCCGACACGGTGGACGAGTTGCTGCGTTCGCTGGGCTACGACCCGGCGGACGGCAGCGGCCAGGCCGATCTGGCGGCGGTGCTCGGCGAGGCCGCGCACGTCCTGCCCGAGGTGTTCGACCGGCACCGCAAACTGATGGCCGAGCACCGGCCCCAGCACTACCGGGGCGATGCCGTCTTCTTCGGCGCCACCCTCGGCAAGCCGGCCGACTGGCCGTACGAGGAGGCCTGGCGGCCTCACCTGGACGGGCTGATCGAGGGCCACCGGCTGCCGTTCGGCCACGGCGACCTGGCCCGGCCGGAGCCGCTCGCCCGGATCGCCGCCGTCCTCGCCGACAAGCTGCGGCCCGAGAGCGCCGGCACCACCGACAACGCAGGCACCACCGACAACGCCGGCACCACCGACAACGCCGAGAAGTCCCAGAACACCGAGAAGTCCGGAGCGTGAGCCGCGATGACCACCACCGTCCCGATCGAGTCACCGGCACCGCCGGACCGGCCGCGCAGCAGGTGGGGCCTGTGGGCCCACGGGGACTTCCGCCGGCTCTGGATCGGTGAGACCACCAGCAACTTCGGTACGGCCGTCGGGAGCGTGGCGCTGTCCCTGGTGGCCGTGGTCACCCTGGGCGCCAGCCCCCTCGCGGTGGGCGTGATCAACGCGGCCGCCTGGCTGCCCTGGCTGTTCCTCGGCCTGCTGGCCGGCGCCTGGGTGGACCGCTGGCCCCGGCTGCGGGTGATGCTGGTCTGCGACCTGCTGCTGCTCCTCCTCTTCGGCAGCGTGCCGGTGGCCAGTTGGCTGGGGGTTCTCTCGCTGGCCCACCTGGTGGTGGTGGCCCTGCTGACCGGGGCGGTGAAGGTGTTCTTCTCCACCGCCTACGGCGCGGTGCTGCCCACCCTGGTCGGCAAGGCCGACCTGCTGGAGGCCAACGTCAAGCTGCGCTCCGGCGCCTCGGCGGCCGAGATCGCCGGCCCGGGCGCGGCCGGTCTGCTCTCCCAGGCGTTCGGCGCCGCCAGCGGGATGTTCGCGGACTCGCTCACCTACCTGGTGTCGGCGGTGTTCCTGCGGCGGATCAGGACGGAGGAGCGCCCCCCGCCGGTGTCCGAGCGGCGCGGCATCCCGCGCGAGATCGGCGAGGGCGTCCGGTTCCTGCTGCGCGACCCGTACCTGCGCACGTTCGCCTGCTTCGCGGCGGTCGGCAACCTGGGGCTGAACGGCATCCAGGCGGTGCAGACGGTCTTCCTGGTGCGCAGTGTGGGGCTCGAACCGGGCGCGGTGGGCGGGGTGTTCGCGCTGGTGAGCGTCGGCGGACTGGCCGGCGCGATGCTGGCCGGACGGGTCGCCCGCAAGCTGGGCAGCGCCCGTGGGCTGCTGGTCTGCGAACTGGTGGTCGCGCCCTTCATCCTGCTGCTGCCGCTGGCGGGCGACCGGCTGCCGCTGGTGGTCAGCGCGCTCGCCTGGGCGGTCGCGGTCTGCGGGGTGGTGGCGGGCAACGTCCTCGCCGGCAGCTTCTCCCAGGGCTACTGCCCGCCCGCGATGATCGGCCGGATCCGGGCCAGCTCCGCGACCCTCAACTACAGCGCGATCCCGGTGGGCGCCCTGCTCGGCGGCTACCTCGGCGAGGCGATCGGCGCCCGCAGCACGATCTGGCTGATGGCGGGCGTGCTGCTGTCGGCGGGCGCGGTGCTGCTGGCCAGCCCGCTGCGCGGCCTGCGCGACTTCCCGACCCGGCCGCCGGCCCCCACCGCCTGACCGGCCCCCGCCTGCACCGCTCGCACCGCCCGTACTGCCCGTACTGCCCGTACTGCCCGTACTGCCTGTGCCGCCGTACCGCCCCTGCCGCCCGTACCCGACTTCCGAGGAGCTTCCGATGGCCCGCACCGCCCGCCCGCGCCACTACCTGATGTGCCGTCCGACCCACTTCGACGTCACCTACGCGATCAACCCCTGGATGGACCCGGCGAAGCCGGTGGACACCGACCTGGCCGTCGCCCAGTGGGAGCGGCTGCACGCCCTGTACGGCGAGCTCGGCCACCGGGTCGACCTGATCGACCCGCTGCCCGGCCTGCCCGACATGGTCTACGCGGCCAACGGCGCCACCGTGGTGGACGGCAGGGTGCTCGGGGCGCGCTTCCGCAACACCGAGCGGGCCGCCGAGGGCCCGGCCTACCTGGAGTGGTTCCGCGCCCGGGGCTTCGAGACCCGCGACCCGGAGTACGTCAACGAGGGCGAGGGGGACCTGCTGACGACGGCGAGCTACGTGCTGGCCGGGCGGGGCTTCCGCAGCGTGGCCGACGGACACGCGGAGGCGCAGGAGTTCTTCGGCCGCCCGGTGGTCGGCCTGGAGCTGGTCGACCCGCGCTTCTACCACCTGGACACCGCGCTCGCCGTGCTGGACGGCGACGAGATCATGTACAACCCGGAGGCCTTCTCGGCCGGCAGCCGTGCCGTGCTGCGGCGGCTGTTCCCGGACGCGCTGCTGGCGGACCGGGCCGACGCGGAGGTGTTCGGCCTCAACGCGATCAGCGACGGCCTGCACGTGGTGCTGCCGGAGGCGGCCGTGGGACTGGCCTCGCGACTGCGCGAGCGCGGCTTCCGGCCGATCGGGATGGACCTCAGCGAGCTGCTCAAGGGCGGCGGCAGCGTGAAGTGCTGCACCCTGGAGATCCGCGCGACGGCCTGAGCGGGCGGCCTGAGCGGGCGGCCCACCGAGCACCGGTGATCATTGGTGATCACCGGTGCTCGACTGTAGATCGACCGTTGAACGCTCCCGGCCAGACTGGTGCCACACCACGACGGAACCCCTTCCCAGCAGGGAAGCGAGCCGAGGAGTACCAGAGATGACGCAGCGTCCGGCCACCACCATCCGCACCCGCCTCCGGCTGTTCACGGTCGGCCTCGGGGTGACCGTCGCCCTGGGCGCCGGCCTCTCGGTGACGGTCGCCGGGGCGGCGGCCGACGCCGGGGTGGCGACGGTGGTGAGCGGTGGCGGCGCGACGCCGACGCCCACCCCGACCCCCACCCCGACCGGCGGCAACGGCGACTGGAACAGCACCGGTTCCTGAGCACACCGGTTCCTGAACACATCGGCTCCTGAGCACACCGGTTCCTGCGCACCAGTTCCTGAACGCACCGGAACCGTCAGCAGGATCGATTCCTCAGCAGCCCGAGGAGAGCCGGTCGGCGGCCCGCCGGACCGCCCGGCCCGACGGGGTCGACGGATCCGGACCCTCGGCCCGGGGCAGCAGCCCCGCCACCTCCGCCGCCTCCGGCAGCCCCAGCCGGACGAAGATCCGGTGCGCCTCCCGCAGCCGTCCGTACGCCTCGGCCTCCCGCCCGAGGTCGGCCAGCGTCCGGCCCAGCACCAGCAGCGCGTGGCCCTGGTCCCGCTCGGCACCCAGCTCCTCGCACAGCTCCAGCGCCTGCCCGGCGTGCTCCAGCGCCTCCTCCGTCCGGCCGAGCGAACGCAGACTGTCCGCCATCCGGTAGCGGGCGTGCCCGGCCCGGGCCCGCAGACCGGACGCCGAGGCCACCGCCAGGCACTCGCCGAACCAGGTGACCGCCTCCTCGTGCCGCCCCAGCCCGTGCAGCGCCAGCCCCAGCACGTACAGCGTGTACGCCCGGCCCGGATCGTCGTTCCGGGTCCGCAGCTCGGCCAGCGCCTCGTGGCAGATCGGCACCGCCTCGGCGGCCCGCCCGCTGCGCACCCGGGCCAGCGCCGCGTTCACCGTCGTCACCAGCGCCCCGGAGCGGTGGCCGAGTTCGCGGGCCAGCAGCAGCGCCTCGTCGTAGTGCCCGACAGCCTCGTCGTAGCGGCTGAGGAACTGGCAGACCAGGCCGAGGTCGTTCAGCGCCTGGCGCAGGATCACCGTGTCGCCCGCCGCGCGGGAGGCGGCCACCGCCAGCCGGGAGGCCGCCTCCGCCTCCTCCAGCCGGGTGGCGGCCAGGGCGACGTTGCCGCGCAGGAAGTGCGCCCGACCAGCTGCCCGGTGGTCGGCGCGGTGGTCCGCGGCGGCGGCCAGGGCCTCCGCGGTGGTGGCCAGTTGGCGGCTGGGCGGGGCGAGGACGAACGGCGTGAGCGCGATCAGCAGGTCGATCGCGGCGCGCAGCGGGTCCGTGGTCGGTCCGTCGGAGGGGTCCGGTGCCGGGCCGTCGGAAGGCCCGCCGGTCGGGCCGTCGGGGTCGTCCGCGACGCTCCAGCCCGCCACCTGCGCGGCCAGCGCGATCGCCCCGGAACCCTCCGCCTCGGCCCAGGCCCGCGCCCCGTCCGGCCCGTCCAGCGGGACGCCCGCGCTGCGGGCCGGCCCGAGCGCGCCGGCCGCCGGATCCCCGGGGACGGCGTGCTGGAAGGCCGAGCACGCGGTGGCCAGCAGGTGGTCCAGCATCCGGTCACGGGCCGCGACGGCCGCGCCGGGATCGTCCGGACGGCGCCGGGCGAACGCGCGCAGCAGGTCGTGGAAGCGGTAGCGGCCGGGGAAGGGCGACTCCATCATCGCCACGTCCACCAGGGCCTCCAGCAGGTCCTCGGCGTCGTACTCGTCCAGGTCCAGCAGGGCGGCCGCGGCCTGCAGCCCGAGGTCAGGCCCGTCCACCGAGGCGGCCAGCCGGAACGCCCGGGCCTGGGCGGGCGTCAACTGGCGGTAGCTCAGCTCGAAGGCCGCCGCCACCTCCAGGTCGCCGATCCGCAGCTCGTCGATCCGCCGCCGCTCGACCGCCAGCCGGCGGCCCAGCGTCTGCACCGTCCAGCTCGGCCGGGCCGCCAGCCGGGCCGCCACGATCCGGACCGCGAGCGGGAGGTGGCCGCAGACGAGCAGCAGCTCCCGGGCGGCCTGCGCCTCGGCGGCCAGCCGCTCGGCGCCGATGGTGCGGCCCAGCAGTTCGAGCGCCTCCTCGGGTTCGAAGACGCCGAGGTCGGCCTGGACGGTCGCGGGCAGGCCGGACAGCCGGGTCCGGCTGGTGGTGAGCACGGCGCAGCCGACCGCACCCGGTAGCAGCGGTCTGATCTGCGCGGTGTCGTGGACGTTGTCGAGCACCAGCAGCAGCCGCCGGCCGTCCACCGCCGAGCGGAACAGCGCCGAGCGGGCGTCCAGCCCCTCCGGCACCGCGTCGGCCGGCACGCCGAGCGCCACCAGGAAGCCGCTGAGCACCGCCTCCGGATCGGCCGGGGTGGCGTCGGCGCCCCGCAGGTCGACGTAGAGCTGACCGTCCGGGTAGGCCTCGCGCACCCGGTGGGCGACGTGCAGGGCCAGCGCGGTCTTGCCGACCCCGCCCATGCCGACCACGGTCGCGATCACCAGCGCCTGCTGGCCCGGTGCGCCGGGGTTTCTGTCGGGCGCCCCTCCGTGCACCCCTCCGTGCACCCCGCCGAGAGCCTTGCCCAGCCGTTCGACCAGGACCGATCGGCCGGTGAAGTCGGCCGCGTCGGGCGGCAGTTGGGCCGGTCTGGGGGTCGGTGTGCTGCTCCCGGCCGGGGCGGTGTTCCCGGTCGGTGCGGTGGCGGGGGCGTTCGGCGCCGCCGGTCCGGCGGGCGGGTCCGGTGCCTCGGCCCCGGGCGCGGCCGGCTCCGCCGGACCGGCGGCGGCCGGGCCCGGGACGAGCGCGACGGGGACGAGCGCGACGGAGGGTGCCGGGGCGGCGAGCGACGGGTCCCCCTCCAGGATCCGCTGGTGCAGCAGGTCCAGCTCCGCCCCGGGCGCCACCCCCAGTTCGGCCAGGAACAGCTGACGCGCGCCCCGGAACACCGCCAGCGCGTCCGCCTGCCGCCCGGCCTGGTACAGCGCCCGCATCAGCAGCCCGTACGCCCGCTC
This sequence comes from Kitasatospora sp. NPDC058046, assembly GCF_042885595.1. Taxonomy (NCBI): domain Bacteria; kingdom Bacillati; phylum Actinomycetota; class Actinomycetes; order Kitasatosporales; family Streptomycetaceae; genus Kitasatospora; species Kitasatospora sp. NPDC058046. Next base: position 32,501 of record NZ_JBHVRS010000035.1, on the reverse strand, counting down.
GTGCAGCGGGTGCTCGGTGGTCAGCGAGGTCAGCTCCGGGATGCACCGGGAGTAGCGCCCCAGCGCCAGGTCCAGGGCGATCCGCTCCTCCAGCAGGGTCAGCCGCAGCTCCTGGAGCCGCTGGCGCTGCCGCTGCGCGAACGGCCCGGGGATGCCGGCCAGCGGCTCGCCCTGCCACAGCTCCAGGGCCTGGTTCAGCAGGTCGCGCGCCTGCTGCGGCTCCCCGGCGGCCGCCGTGCGCTCGGCCTGCGCCGCCAGCTCCTCCGCCTGCGCCGCGTCCACCGCGTGCTTGGGCAGCACCAGCCGGTAGCCGTCCCCGACCGAGGTCAGCACGGTCGGCGCGTCCGGCGCCTCGCCGTGCAGGACCTTGCGCCACCGCCAGGCGTAGGTGCGCACCGTCGTCATCGCGGTGCCCGGCGGCTCCTCGCCCCACAGGGCGTCGATCAGGTCGGTGGCGCTCGCGCCGTGGCCGGGCCGGAGCAGCAGCACCGCCAGCATCGCCTGCTGCTGGGGGCTGCCCACCTTCAGTACGGTCGCGCCGCGCTGCGCCCGCATCAAGCCCAGCACCGAGAACCGGAAATCATCCATTCCTGCACCTGCCCGCTTCATGTGCTCGCCCCCGCCCGCACGTGCCACCCCCGAATTGGTGAGTCCCTATCAACCCACGGGACCTGGCGGGATGTCGAGAGATCGTCGACCCGGTGGTGATCCGGTGTTGATCGGCCGTCGCCACAATCGGTGATGTGGCGCCCGCAGTCGGCCCGGCCCCTCACCGCCGGACCCGCCACGTCCCCGGTCGCCCGGCCGCCGACCGGCGACCCCCACGGCTCTCGGAGGCGGACGCCCATGAACACGGACCGGAACAGCGACCTGAGGACCGGCCGGAAAGCGGATCCGAACGCGGAACCGAGTACGGCGTCGAGCACGGACTTGAGCACGGACCTGAGCACCGACCGGACCACGGACCGGCACGGCGGCCTGGACACCGACCTGCTCCACCGCCTGCTCGACGTCGACCCGGCCTGCGGACCCGTCGAACTGCTCCACCGCGCCCGGGGCGAGCGCCACCTCCCGTACCTGGTGCTCGCCGCGCTCGCCCGGGAGGACGTCCGGATGGGCGCGCACGCCCGGGACGAGCTGCGGCGCGCCCGCGACCGGGTCGAGTGTTACGCCCGGGTCGCCCGCGACCTCGCCGACGCCACCGGGGTCCGCCCCATCCGCGACCTGCCGCTGGCCGGCTACTACCCGCCCGACCTGCCCCGGCCGCTGGCCGAGCTCAGCCTCGTCAGCCCCACCGAGGCCTCGCTCTGGCAGGCCGTCAACCGGCTGGTCACCGACCACCCGGTGGAGTCCGTGGAGGTCACCCTGCTCGGCGAGCGCCCCCGGCACACCGCCGTCACCCTGCGCTGGCCGGCCGGGGACCCGCTGCTCGACCCGTGGTACCAGGTGCGGGTCGCGACCGCCGCGCTCCCCGGCGACCTCGCCACCGTCCCGGTCCGCCCCTACCTGGCCGCCGACGACCACGTCGAATGCCTGATCGCCCTCGCCGAGGAAGGGCTCGGGCGCACCTTCCTCGCGGGCGACGTGATCGACGTGGCCAGGCTCGCCGGGCAGCCCTTCGAGCCCGTCGAGACCGCCGCGGTGGTCGCCGCCTACCGGCTCGCCCCGGAGGCCGCCGCCCTCCTCGACCTCGCCGCCGAGCACGTGCCGCTCGGCGCCCTGCGGGACGTGCGTACCGTCCTGGAGGCCGAGGTCGCCCCCGAACTCCGCCGCCGGACCTCTGCCGGCACCCCGCCGTGCCACGGCACCTCGCCGCGCCACGGCACGCTGCTGCGCCGCACCGTCATCCGGCACCAGTGGGACGAGGCGCTGCTGCTCCCGGCCGGCGACGCCACCCTGCTGCTCACCCCGGTCGCCGACTACCTGCTCGGCCCCGAGGGCACCCGGCCGACGGACCGCGAGCGCACCGCCGCCCTTGCCGCCCTCCACGCCTGGGACGCGACCCTCCCCGGCAGCCCGGACGGGGCCCCGTGCACCGGCCTGTCGGGGCCGCGCCACCGCTGAGCCGGCCCCGCGGGGCGTGGCCGAGGGCGGGTCGAGGGCGGGGGGACTTGCCGACCCGCCCCGGATGTCTTGTATCGTTCCTGGCGAATCATCCAGAGGGGTGGAGGGACCGGCCCTACGAAGCCCCGGCAACTCCCCGTTCGACCCGGCGTCCGAAGTACGCGCCGTGTTGGCGGGGGCAGTGCCAACTCCGGCCTGTCGCCACTGTGGCGCGGGAAAGATGAGGAGACACGGTGCTCTCTGTGCTGTCCTTCGCCCGGGCGCTTCCCGCCCCGGTCCTTTCGCGTACCCGTCTCGTGCCCGGCGCAGGCAATCGGCCGACTTCTCCGGCCTGTCCTCGCTGACCACACCCCCCGGCTCCCCGCCAGGAGCCGCCGTGAGCAGCGCGGACCCGCTGCTCCCGGGCCTTGAGACTGGAGTACCCATCCCATGGAGAACACGAGCGGCGTCGGCGTGCTCGACAAGGTCACCTCGATCCTCGGCACCCTGGAGGCCGGGCCCGCCACCCTGGGCGGCCTCGTCGCCGCCACCGGCATGGCGCGGCCCACCGCCCACCGGCTGGCCGTCGCACTCGAACACCACCGCCTGGTCAGCCGGGACGTCCAGGGCCGGTTCATGCTCGGCCCCCGCCTCGGCGAGCTCTCGGCGGCCGCCGGCGAGGACCGGCTGCTGGCCGCGGCCGGTTCGGTCCTCGCCCAGCTGCGGGACGCCACCGGCGAGAGCGCCCAGCTCTACCGGCGGCAGGGCGAGGTCCGGATCTGCGTGGCCGCCGCCGAGCGGCTCACCGGGCTGCGCGACACCGTTCCGGTGGGGGTCACCCTCCCCATGAAGGTCGGCTCCGCCGCCCAGATCCTGCTCGCCTGGGAGGAGCCCGAGCGCCTCCACCGCGGCCTGCAGGGGGCCCGCTTCACCGCCACCGCGCTGAGCGGCGTGCGGCGCCGCGGCTGGGCCCAGTCCGTCGGCGAGCGCGAGGTCGGGGTCGCCTCCGTCGCCGCGCCCGTCCGCGGCCAGTCCAACCGGGTGGTGGCCGCCGTCACGGTCTCCGGGCCGATCGAACGGCTCAGCCGCCACCCCGGCGCCCAGCTCTCCCAGGCCGTCGTCGAGGCGGCCCACCGGCTCACCGAGGCCCTGCGCCAGCCCTGACGGGGGTTCCGAGGCTCTCGGATTCCGAGGTTCCGGGGTTCCCTGGTCACGGGTTCCGAACCTCGGGTTCCGAGACTCCGGGCTCCGGGGCGCACCTCCGCGCGCCCCGGGGCCCGGTTCCGGCCCGTACCGGTCCCGGTTCCGGCTTGGCTCGGGCCCGGCTCGGGCCCGGTTCCGACCGGCTCAGGCCCGGTGCGGCAGGCCGGTGAGGCTGGGACGGGGGATCCGGCTGATCACCGCGCCGATCAGTGTGCCGATCGACACCCCGAAGACCGCCGAGACGGCCGCCAGCAGCGACTGCGCCCCGTTGCCGACCTCGATCTGCGCGGTGTTCAGCAGACCGAAGGAGCCCGGCACGACGATCCAGAACGCCGGGAGGTAGAGCACCTGCCAGAGCGGACCGCCCGGCAGCCAGTGCACCAGGGTGGCCGCGACCGCGGCGGCCACGGCACCGGCCAGGCCGCCGATCGCCGCGCCGTGCACCGACCCCACCGCCACCTGGGCGGTGACACTCACCGCGATCACCGCGACGATCCACGGGATGGCCGAGGGCGGGGTGTGGACGTTGACCACCACCCCGGCCACCGCGATCGCCAGCCCCAGCGCGATCACCCACCAGCTCGGCTTGGCCACCTGCACGTTGGCCAGCGCGGTGGACGGCATGCCGATCGCGGTCGCGGCCGCGGCCACCCCGGCGAGGAACAGCGTCAGCTGCACGGCGCCGGAGACCAGCCGGGCGGTGCCCGCGTTGGCGGCGCCGGCGGCGATCTCGGACAGCCCGGTGACCAGCAGCCCGCCCGGCAGCAGGATCGCCAGGGTGGCCACGATCGTCCGCAGCGGCCCGTCCAGCAGCGAGGCCCGCGCGAGCGCCAGGACCAGCAGTGCGACCAGGAACCCGGCCGTGACGGGCAGCAGCGGCCGCAGGTGCGGCCGCCGCCGGGCGAGCACGGTCAGGCCCACCACGATCAGCGAGCCGAGCCCGGCGGCCAGCACGTTCGCCACCACCGGCTGCAGGAAGATGCAGACCCCGACCCCGACCGGCAGCGCCCCGAAGTCAGCCACCCACGCGGGCCAGCGGGCGGGCGCCCGCCGGATCCGGTCCAGCTCGGCGCGCGCCCGCGGCCCGTCGAGTTCGCCCGCCCGCAGCCGGTGCACCAGGTCGAGGACGTCGGCCGTCTGCTCGAACCGCAGGGTGCCGCCGAGCGGCTGGAACCTGGTGGCGCCGTCCGGGTGCAGGGCCACGAACAGCCCGTTGGTCAGCGCGGCGACCTGGACCTCCGGGGCGCCCAACGCCCGCCCCAGTCCGCGGAGTTCGTCCTCGACCTCATGGACGGGCAGGCCGCCGCCCAGCAGGGCTTCGCCCAGGTCGAGCAGGAGACGGCAGAGCGGGTCGGGCGGGGCGTCGGCGTCCCGGACCGATGGAGACTTGCTAGGCATGGCAGGTATCGTCCCACCCTGCCCGATTCGGTCTGAATCTGCCCCGGTCTGTTCGCTTCCCGAGCGCTGGTCGCTCCCGGGGCCTGGGTGACCGCTACGGGCGGACGGTGAGGACCAGCTTGCCCGTGACCCGGCCGGTCTCGCCCTCGGCGTGGGCCTTCGCGGCCTCCGCGAGCGGGTAGGTGGCGGAGACGTGCGGGCGCAGCTGCCCGGCTTCGACGAGGGCGGCGATCGCGGCCATGCCCGCCCGGTCGTGCTCGACCAGCAGGGCCTTCGCCGTCACGCCCAGCTTGGCGGCGCGCTCGGCCACCTCGTCGATCCCCTGGGGCAGGATCGACACCAGGACGCCGCCGGGCCGGAGGGTCTCCAGGGAGCGCAGTCGGTCGTCGCCGCCGAGCGGGTCGAGGACCACGTCGATGTCGCGGGCCTCCGCCACGAAGTCGGCCGTGCGGTAGTCGATGACCTCGTCCGCGCCCAGGCCCCGGACGAAATCGTGCTTGGCGGCGGACGCCGTGCCGATGACGTACGCGCCGCGCGCCTTGGCGATCTGCACGGCGACGTGCCCGACGCCGCCGGCCGCCGCGTGCACCAGGACCCGCTGCCCCGGCCGCAGCCCCGCCGTGTCGACGAGCGCCTGCCAGGCGGTGAGCGCCACCAGCGGGAGCGCCCCGGCCTCGACGTGGCTCAGTACTGCGGGCTTGGGCACGAAGGCCCGGGCGGGGCCGGCGACGTACTCGGCGTGCGCGCCGGCGCCGTACGGGTAGGGCAGCATGCCGAACACCTCGTCGCCCGGGGCGAAGAGCGAGACGCCGACGCCGACCGCCTCGACGGTGCCGGAGACGTCCCAGCCGAGCGTGAACGGGGGCTGCCCGAGGAAGTAGCCGCGGTCGCGGTGCTTCCAGTCGGTGGGGTTGACCCCGGCGGCGTTGACGGCGACGAGGACCTGGCCGACGCCGGGCACGGGCCGCTCGACCTCGGCCTCGTGGAGGACGTCCGGGGTGCCGAGGGCGGTCTGGGTGATGGCCCGCATCGTGTTCGTGCTCATCGTGTTCGTGCTCATGGAGTTCGTGGTCATGGATCCAGCCTGCGGCCGCGCCCCTGACCAGCGAAATGGCAAGATTGCCAAAGACCGATAGAATCGTGCCATGCCTGCGATGGAACCCTGTGGTCCTCTCGGTCCTGGTGGCCTCGGCGCCCGGCCGCCGCACCGCGTCGTCGTCCTCGCCCTCGACGGCGTCTACCCCTTCGAGCTCGGCATCCCCAACCGGGTCTTCCCCGGGGTGCCGGGCGCGTACGAGGTGGTGACGTGCGCGGCGACGGAGGACCGGACGGTCGCGACCAGCGCCGACTTCACCATCACCGTCGGGCACGGGCCCGAGGCCCTGGAGAGCGCCGACACCGTCGTCATCCCGCCGTACGCCCTGCACCGCGCCACCGCCGACCTGCCGGAGCCCGAGCGCGCGGCCCTCGCCCGGATCCGCCCCGGCACCCGCATCGTCTCCATCTGTACCGGCGCCTTCGCGCTGGCCGCCGCCGGCCTGCTCGACGGCCGCCCCGCCACCACCCACTGGGCCCTGGCGCCGGCCTTCCGCCGGATGTACCCCCGGGTCGCCCTGGACGCCGACGTGCTCTTCGTCGACGACGGCGACATCCTCACCTCGGCGGGCGCCGCCTCCGGCCTCGACGTCTGCCTCCACCTGGTGCGCTCCGACCACGGCAGCGCCGTCGCCAACCAGGTCGCCCGCCAGTGCGTGGTCCCGCCCTGGCGCGAGGGCGGCCAGGCCCAGTACATCGAACAACCGGTGCCCCCGGAAGGCACCAACGGCACCGCCGCCACCCAGGCCTGGGCCCTCCAGCACCTCGACCGCCCGCTCGCCCTCCGCGAGCTGGCCGCCCACGCCCGGATGAGCCCGCGCACCTTCGCCCGCCGCTTCCAGGACGAGACCGGCACCAGCCCGGGCCGCTGGCTGATCCAGCAACGCCTCCACCGCGCCCGCCACCTGCTGGAGACCAGCGACCTCCCCGTCGACCGCATCGCCACCGAGATCGGCTTCGCCACCGGCGCCTCCCTCCGCCAGCACCTCCACGCGGCGATCGGCGTCTCCCCCCAGACCTACCGCACCACCTTCCGCGGCCACCCCGGCCCCCCAACCCCACCCTGACCATCGCCCGACGTAGGAAGTCGGCAGGCCCGACCTCCTACGTCGAGTCGTCAGCCGCCGCCGAATCGACGAGCGAGGAGCCGGGGCGAGGTGAGCCCCAGAGCCCGACAAGTCGCGGCCGGGGCCCGCTCCTTCGAAGGTCAGCGCGATGTCTCACCGGCGTCCGCGACGCGGTTGAGCTCGGCGCCGGGGTACGGCGTCTGCTTGCTCTCGGACAGTAGTCGGCGGTGGAAGCCATCCAGGACGACGCTGGCTCGGGCGTGCCGCTCGACGAGCACGGCGATCTCGGGCGGAACTGCCTCGGGTCTGTGACCTGCGGTCCACTCCTGGAGGAACGCGTCTGCTTCCATGTCACCCCGGACACGGTCGGCGAGGTGGTGGATCAGGTGGCTCGCCGTGTAGGCGTGGTCGTACCCGTGGTGGTCCGTGAGGAACTGCTGCTCGGCTGCTGAGAGTTCGAAGTCTGAACTCAGGGCCAGTCCGAAATCCGCGAAGTAGATCAGCCGGCCATCGGTCAGCAGGTTGTTGAAGTGGGCGTCGAAGTGCACGAGCCCGCGGGAGCTCATGAACGCCGTGCCCCGCGCCAGAGCATCCTCCGCCCACGCAGGAGAGCCGCCGCCGGTGGCCACCGTAGTCTCCCCGTGCTCGTGCAACAGCCTGCGGAGTGTCTGTGGCACGTGTTCCAAGAACAGCACCAGGCTGCGGGAGGATCGGCCGATGGCTTCCAGGCGCTCGCGTACCGCCTGCGAGCCTTCCCAGTGGGCGACCGCTCCGTCGATGCCCCCGAACTCGTCCACGAAGCCTTCGGGAGGGGAATCGGGCAGGATGCGCCAGTGGTACATCAGGGGAAAGCCCTCGTACTCCTTCCCGAGGACCCAGTTGGTGGTCATGACGTGGACGGCCAGCTCTCGCCAGGCACCGAAGCCGGCCGAGCCCACTCCGTACTGGTAGAACATCGGCAGACCGAAGAGGTTCGCCGTGGACCGAATGTTCTCCGGCTGGGTCTCGACGTCCGTCAACGGCACCCTCTTGACGAAGATCCGTGTCCCGTCGATGTCCAGCTCCGCCGACCTGCCGCCGATGCCGGATCCGACCGGAGGAGCTGACGCCACGATCTCGCCGAGACGCCGGTCGTTCAGCAGGGACAGGCGGGTGGCAATGGTCCCGTAGGCGGCCAGACGTGCGCCGTGCTGAGATTCGTGGCGCATCGACGACTCCTTTGTGCCCCCGGATCAGGGCGTCGGTGATCGCTCAAACGTAATCCACTCCCGCCACCAAGGTCACCCTCCGATCGCAGAACCGCTCGGCATCTCGTTTGCCGTCGGCGGGCCGCTGCCCGAACGACGTGCGACGCCGATTGGCTGACCTCTGGCGGAGGTCATTTCGGAGCTGCGAAGAGGCCTTCCCGGGGGGCCTGGTAGCGGTAGGAATCGGTGTCAATCTGGATGAGGGTGCAGCAGAAGGTGATGCGGTCGGCGATGGCCGGGCGGAGCCGGGCGTCTCCGAAGGCCTTGTCCCACTCGGTGGAGGGTGAGTTCGCGGCGACGGTGGTGGCCTTGCACTCCTCGCGTTCGGTGAAGATCTGGAACGGCAGTCTGGTGCCTGGGCATAGCAGGGGCCGCCGGTCACCCCGTGGCCGGGCTGCGGGGGTGGGCGCGGTGGGTGCGCCAGGCGGTGAGGGCTTCGGTGTGGGTGCCGGCCGGGTGGGAGGTGTGCCAGGCGCGGAGGAAGTGGTTGAGTTCGAACTGTGGGCCGATGTCCTGGGGTTGGGCGGCGGACTGGCGGGTGGTGTGCCAGTGGGCGGTGGCGTCGGCCAGGGTGCGTCCGGCGGATTCGGCGATGAAGGTTCGCATGTGGGCGTCGAAGTGGAAGGCCGGGCCGATCTCGCGGCGGAAGTACTCGCGCAGGACCTGGCTGCACCGCTGGCCCTCGGGGATGACGGTGGATCCGTCGACCGGTGCGGCGAGTTGGCGGCTGGCCTTGCGTGCGCGGGGTGGGGCGGTGGGTGGGGCGGCGCCGTCGAGTGCGGCTCGTAGCCGCTCCGTCAGTGCTGCCTTTCCGCCGCCGCGCGGCACGCCGAGCTCCCGGGCGAGCGTGGTCAGTTCGGCCAGTGTCCAGTACCAGCGGGCCAGTTCGTCCCCGATCAATGCCGCACTCGGTTCCGGTCGAGTCTCAGTTCCCGTATACGAACTCATGCCTCCATGATAGGAGGGGTGGTGTACGTCCGACGATACACAGGGAAACCCGTGGCACGGTGTGGAAAGCCCCGAACCCGCCCTCGCCGCTTCGGATCTGCACATGGTGATGTGCTGTGTGATGTGCACTGTTACCTGTACGCGGTGCTGAGCTGCGCTGTTGGTGGGGAGTTGAACCCCGCGTTGCTCTTCACGCGCCAGGAGTGGGCCGGAGTACCGCCGGCTCTCGGTGTGTGCACGCCTCCGAAGCTGCTACCTGCTCCACATCGCGTCTCGCCACTCTGCCGGACTGGTCAGTCCAGCAGGTCGACCTCCCAGTTGGTCCGCTGGATCCGCACGTCGACCTCGCGGATGTCCCGGGCGAGTGCGTCCGCCTGGGCGCGCAGGTCCGCGACCGGGAGTGCGGAGAGCATCATCAGCTCGGACCGGAGCTGCCGGCCGTATCCCCGTTCGCCCGTGCCCGCCGCCGCGTCGGCCGCCGCGGTGACCACGGAGTGGCGCAGCCGCAGGACGTCCCGGCGCGCGAGGGCGTCGGTGAGCGTGCCGTCCGGTCCCATCTCCACGGTGGCGTTGGTCCGGTTGATCCGCCGGATCAACGCTTCCAGGGCGTCCAGCACTTCACCGACTTCGGCCAGCAACTGGGCCGCGTCCTCGGCGGGGGTCTCCCCCTCCTGGTGCCGCGCGCTGCTGACGACGCGCGCCCGCAGCTGTTCTATTCGGCGCGTCGCCTCCGCGCGTTCTGCCAGTGCCTCGGCAAGTTTCACCGCCTGCACCTCCTTTCCGTGAGTTCGCACGAGTATAGGAGTGCGTGCCGGGGTATCCGCACCTGGTTTTTGACCGTTTGAAAGCCGTCGGGAATTCCTTCAATCCTGATGTCCGGCGGGTCCGGGCTCTGCCGGGTCGATCTCGGGGCATGGGATGATGTCATCCATGACGTGCATTCGAAGGGGCTATGCCGCGTAGAACACCGGCTTCACTTCGGCCGCGCGTACGCGGCTGGGGGAGGGCCTGGGTGCGGTATCGCGATGTCCCGGGTCTTTCGGGGGCGGCCAACGCCGCCGTCCGTCTGCTTGAGCGGGAGCGGTTGGCTCCGGGCATGATGTCTGTGGCGCTGAGCGTCTGGTCCGTGCGTGTCCACGGCACCGAGCGCCGGTGGAGGCGGTGGGAGGCCGAGTTCACCTGTCCGTGCTGTGGGTCGGGCTGGGCCCGGGACACGTTGCAGGAGGCTCTGTTCATGCTTCCGCCAAGGGCTGCCGGCGAACTCCGGCTTCAGCTGGATCGCCTGGACGCGGTGCTGCTCAGGCGGACGCATCATGAGCCGACGGCGGACGCCGAGTTGGCGTGGTGGCATCGCAGGTGCTGATGGGCCCGGGGCCTGGACCGTGGCGTTCGGGCAGGCTCTCACGGGACGTTCCTGCGATGTCGGGCGAGGGCGTCCGCGGCCGGTCCGCCCGTAGCAGCCGGCCTTCGCCGCCCGCGAATCCAACGCCTTGGAAGGAGGCGCCGAACTCCACCTGCACGAAGCCGAGTTCCCGGTGCAGGTCGAGCGAGGCGCGGTTCCTGGCGGAGACGAAGCACCAGACCGTCGACTCCCTTTCCCAGGCCCGTTCCATCCGGCGCCGGGTCAGCAGCCTCGCCAGGCCCCGGCGCCGCCAGGCGGCATCCACCGTGACGCCGGTCAGGTAGTGGCCGGCCGGGGCGCCGTCCGCCGGGTGCGCGGGCAGGTAGGCCGCACTCGCGTACCCGACGGCTTCACCGGAGACCTTCGCGGTGACGACCAGGCTGCGCTCGCCACGGAGTGCCCGGTGGATGCGGTCCGCCCATTCGTCCGCCGAGCCGCCGCGCGCCCGGGCCTGCAACTCGGCCAGCGCGGGTACGTCGTCCCCGGTGGCCTCCGCCACCACCGCGATCACGGGTGCGTGCCGCGCGGCCGGGTCGGGGGCGTAGGCGGCGAACCGCGGATCCGTCCCTGCCATGTCGTCCCTCCCGCCGGGCCGGTGCTGTCCTGGCCCGCCACGCTAGGGCGGCCGACGCGGCCCCCGCTACCCAGCCGACGGCTCGGGTGATGACTCGGGCGAAGGTCAGGTCGACGGGGTCGGGCCCGGCCTGAACGCGTCGGCGTGGTCGGCGACCCACCGGGAGAACGGCCTCGGCGGTACTCCGAGGATGTCGGACACCGCGGAGGTGAGGTACGCGGGCCTTCCCATCGTCGCGCCCCAGGCGTTGAGCAGCATGTCGACGGCCGGGCGCGGTGCCTTTCCGTCCATCGCGCCGCGGAACTCGTCCGGCGACAGCTCCTCGAACCTGGTCGGGCGTCCGAGGACGTTCCCGATGATCTCCACCTGCGCCGCCTGGCTCAGGGACTCGGGGCCGGTGAGGACGTAGTCGCCGTCGGCGTGTCCGTCCTCGTAGAGGGTGCGGGCCGCGACGGCCGCGATGTCACGGTCGTCGACGGGGGCGGTCTCGGCGGCGCCGTACGGCCAGCGGACCACCTCGCCGGCGCGGATGGCGGGTGCCCACCAGGCCAGGGAGTTCGACGCGAACATCCCCGGTCGGATGATCGTCGATTCGAGGCCGGTGGCCGCGATGAGCCGCTCGATCTCGGCGTGGAGCACCGCCATGGGGTTCGGCTGCCGGAAGAAGGGGTGGGGTGTCTGGTGCGGCGAGGAGAGGAGGACGACGCGCTGCGCGTGGGCGGCCAGGCGCTCGACGACTGCCGCGGCGGTCGGCGGCGGTGCGGTCCAGAGGAGGAAGACGGCGCCGACGCCCCGCAGCGCCCCGTCGAGGGAGGCGGGCACGGTGAGATCGCCGGTGACGACGTCGACGCCGGGCGGCAGCGTCGCCGCCGCTTCGGGACGACGGGTGAGGGCGCGGACCGGCACGCCCGCGGTGAGGAGTTCGTCGACGACTCCGCGCCCGATCCGGCCGGTGGCCCCGGTGACGAGCACCGGCGGCATGGGGGTTCGTGCGGTGTCTCGTGCGGCGTTTTGCGTGCTGTTCGGCTGGGTCATTCCTCCAGGAAATCGTTACTCGGTTAAAAACGCAACCTGGTCACTAATGTTATGCTGCTCGGGTGATCGAGCCGACGGGGCTGCGCGCCCGCAAGAAGGCGCGGACCCGTGACGCCATCGCCGAAGCGGCGGTCTCACTGTTCCTGGCGCACGGATTCGACCAGGTCTCGGTCAGCGACATCGCCGCCGTGGCCGAGGTCTCCAAGCCGACCCTCTTCCGGTACTTCCCCACCAAGGAGGACCTGGTCCTTCAGCGGTTCGCGGACCACCAGGGCGAGGCCGCGCGCGTCGTGCACGACCGCCCGTCCGACGTCTCGCCGATGGCGGCACTGCACGCGCACTTCCTGGACGGCCTCGATCGGTTCGAACCCGTCACCGGCCTCAACGACCATCCAGCGGTGGTGGATTTCCACCGTCTGGTGTTCACCACGCCGAGCCTGGCGGGGCGGCTCCTGCAGTACATGCTCGCGGACGAGCAGGCGCTGGCCGAGGTCCTCGACCCGGGCCCGGACGTCCAGGCGCGGTTGAGGGCGGCCCAGGTGATCGCGGTCCAACGGGTGCTCGCCCGCGCCAACTGGCAGAAGATCGCCGACGGGCGGAGCGCCCGCGACGTGCGGCCTGAGGCCGTCGCCGACGCCGACCAGGCCTTCGCCCACCTGCGGTAGCGGGTCCGGACGCGGCCTTCGTACAAGTTCCCTCGGTGCCCGGCGGCGCTGGCGGAGAGCCCCTCGGCGATCCAGAATGATCGGATGATCAGGCTTGAGACTCCCCGTTTGATCCTGCGTCGCTGGCGCGAGGAGGACGTCGCGCCCATGGCCGCCGTCAACGCCGACCCCGAGGTCATGCGGTGGATCCGTGACGGCAGCGTCCGTGACGAGCAGCAGACCCGCGACGGGATCCGGGCGTGGGAGGCGGAGTGGGAGGCGCGGGGCTTCGGCCTGTTCGCCGTGGAGATCCGCTCCACCGGCGAACTGGCCGGGTTCACCGGCCTTTCGGTGCCCTCCTACCTGCCGGAGGTGCTGCCGGCGGTCGAGGTCGGCTGGCGGCTGGGACGTGCCCACTGGGGGTGGGGCCTGGCCACCGAAGCGGCCGCGGCCGCCGTACGGTTCGGCTTCGAGGAGCGGGGGCTGGAGCGGATCGTCAGCATCGCCCAGGTGGGCAACGACGCCTCCGAGCGGATCATGACCAAGCTGGGGATGCGGCTGGACCGGGAGACCGTCAATCCCACCGGCGGCCGGCGAGTCCGGGTCTTCGCGCTGTCGGCGGACCAGTACGTCCCAACTGCCCGTTGACGGCGGGCCCGCACGGCGGCTTTCCGCACGGCTGCTTTCCGGGTGAACGTCCACGGCGGTCGCGCGTGCCGAGGGCGTGGCGCGGGGAGCGGGCGGGCGACGATGCGGGCGTCGTGCGCCGCTCCGGCGGCGCGACCGTACGCAGGGAGAGGTGCCCATGTCGATCGAGGAGAACAAGAGGCTGGTCCGCCGGTTCTACCGGGAGGTGGACGCGGGCAACCTGGATGCCATGGACGACCTCGTCGCCGAGGACTACCAGGACCACTCGCCGCCGCCGTTCCCGGGGCTCGCCCCTGGGCGGGAGGGCTTGAAGCAGGCGTTCCGCCTGTTCTGGGAGGCCACACCCGGAGTCCACGAGATCGAGGACCAGATCGCGGAGGGCGACAAGGTCGTGACCCGGCTGACGGGCCGCGGGATGTGCGTGGGGGACCTCCCGGGCATCCCGGCGACCGGCCGGCCGATCACGATGACGGCGACGGTGATCCACCGCATCGAGAACGGGAAGCTCGCCGAGAAGTGGTCGGACAAGGACGTCCTCGGCTTCCTCCAGCAACTGGACGTGATCCCGCCGCTCGGCGGGCCCCCGGAATAACTCGGGGGGCTCTCGGAGCAGTTCAGGCGGTGCTCCTGGCGACGAAGTCGGCGGCGGCGTCCACCATCTGTCGGCGGCTCGCGCAGACGCGCACACACGAGGGTGGCCTTCGCGGACGGGACGCCGCCCGCGAAGACCACCCTCGGCAGTGCGCGCCATGCTGGTGATGACCCGACACGTCGGCCGGTCGGTACGACGGGCTCAGCGGAAGTCGTCGGCGTGGTCGACGGCCCACTGGGCGTAGGCGTGTGCCGGGGCGCCGGTGATCTTCTCGGCGATGACGGAGGTCACGGCCGCGACGCCGTCGGCGGCGGCCCACTGGCCGACGATCGCCTCGGCCACGACCGGGTGCATGGTCCTGGCGACGTCCGCGCGGGCCTGCTCGTGGGAGACGTGTTCGACCCGGATGGGACGGCCGATGGCTTCGCCGATGTGCTCGACCTGGCGTCGCAGGGTCAGGGACTCGGCCCCGTGGACGGTGTAGGCCTGGTGCGAGTGGCCCGGTTCGGTGAGGGCGGTCACCGCCAGCGCGGCGATGTCCTTCTCGTGCACCGGCGCCGACTGCGCGAGCGGGTAGGGGAGGCGGACGACGTTGCCGGTGCGGATCGATTCGGCCCACCAGGTGCGGGTGTTGGTCGCGAACGTCCCCGGCCGGAGGAACGTCCAGTCCAGGCCGGACCGTTGGACGGCCTGCTCGATCGTCCGGTTCAGACGGGCGACCGGGTGGTCGGCGGCGGGGTCCAGGACGACCGCCACCGACGAGAGCAGGACCACCTGCCGGATCCCCGCGGCCGCGGCCGCCGCGGTGACCTTCTCGATGTCGTAGGGCTTCTGGGGGTCGAGCATTCCGTACAGGAACACCTTGTCGGCACCGTCGAGCGCCGCGGGCAGTGTCTCGGGACGGTCCAGGTCGGCGACGACCGCTTCGTACCCGGGCGTCGAGCCCGTGGCCGGGGTCCTGCTGACCGCTCTGACCTGCTCACCGGCGGCCAGCAGGCCGTCGGCGACATGACGACCGACGTTGCCGCGGGCGCCGAAGACGACTGCCACCATGATGGAACCTCCTGCTTGATGTGGACCTTGCTGTGGACGTGAAGTGCCGTACGGGAGCGGGTTGTTGCGGGCTGCGCCGCTGCGGGTCCGCCCCCGATCGCGGATCGCCGGTTGCCGGTCAGGGCCGGAGGCTCTCCAGGTCCGCCAGCAGGCCGGGCTGCCGCGGCTCCCAGCCGAGCGCCTGCCGGGTGCGGGCGCTGGACGCGGGCTGGTCGGCCCGGAAGATCGGGCCCAGCGGGCCGTAGGTCTCCTCCGGCACCGACTGGACCGGCAGGCCCAGCCGTCGGCCGATGACGGCCGCGATGTCCCGCACCTCGTCCCCCTCGTCGGCCACGGCGTGCCAGGCGGTGCCGGGCTCCGCCCGCTCCAGGGCGAGCCGGAAGAGGGCGGCCGCGTCGAGCGCGTGGACGGCGGGCCAGCGCTGGGTGCCGTCGCCGGGGTAGCCGGAGACGCCGTTGCGGCGCGCGATGTCGGTCAGCAGGCCGGCGAACCCGCCCGTGCCCTCGTTGTGGACCGTGCGCGGCAGACGGACGGAGGTGCTCCGGACTCCGCGCGAGGCCAGGCCGAGGATCGCCGTGACCGTGCGACCGCGGCCGCCGACCGGCCCGTCGGTCGGTACCGGGTCGGCCTCGGTGGAGGCGCGGCCCGGCACGTGGGGCGTACCCGAGACGGTGACCAGGGGGCGGTCGCTGCCGAGGAGCTCCTCGCCGAGGGTGGTGAGGGCGGCGGTCTCCTCGGCGACGTTCCGGGCGAGGGCCTCGGGGCTGCTGAAGTCGTTGCCGAAGGCCAGGTGGATCACCCCGTCGGCCTGGGCGGCGCCGGAGCGCAGCACGTCCAGGTCGGCGAGGCCTCCCCGCAGCGGCTCGGCGCCGGCCGCCTCGGCGGCCCGGGCGGAGGCGTCGGAGCGGGCGAGCGCGAGGACGGTGTGGCCGTTGCCGAGGAGTTCGGCGACGACGGCGGAGCCGATCAGACCGGTGCCGCCGGTGACGAAGACGCGCATGGGAATCCTCCCGGAAGTGATGGGACTCTTGTCCCATCACCGTAGCAGGATGATGGGACAAGAGTCCCATCACATATGCTGAACCCATGAGTCGATGGGAACCAGGTGCGCGTGAACGCCTCGTCGTGGCCGCGGTCGACCTGTTCACGGAGCAGGGGTACGACGCCACGACGGTCGCGCAGATCGCCGAGCGCGCCGGGGTCACCAAGAGCACCTTCTTCCGGCACTTCCCCGACAAGCGCGAGCTGCTGGTCGCCGGGCAGGAGACGCTGAGCCGACTGCTGACCGAGGGCATCGCCGAAGCGCCCGGAGACGCCAGCCCGCTGGAGGCGGTCGGCGCCGGTCTCGAGCGCGCCTCGACCGCGATGGGCCCGGCCACCCGCGAACTCGCCCCCCGCCTGAAGGCAGCCATCGCGGCCAGCGCCGAGCTCCAGGAACGCGACACCCTCAAGACCGTCAGCCTCGCGGCCGCGATGACCGCCGCGCTGGTCGCCCGCGGCGTACCCGATCCGATCGCGGCCCTCGCAGGCGAGCTGGGCGTCCTCGCCTTCAAGCGGGGGTACGCCGAATGGGCCGAGGGCGACGGTGGCGCAGAGCAGGCGCTCGCCGGGTACGTCCTGGCGGCCCTGGACGAGCTGCGCGCGGCGAGCGCATCGCTGGGCTGACCGGAAGGTCATCGTCCAGCGCCGGCGCGGCGGACGGCAGGCAGGCCTGACGGCCGAGGATTCGCGGTCGGGACACCCGCGAAGATCGCCCCAGCGCCTCACGCCATGCGGTTGATCAATGCCCCGACACTTCCTCAAGCCGCGATGTCCTGGCCGATCGCCCGCAGGACGTCGGCGAGCCACACCAGGTGGTACCCCACCGCGCGATCCGGCTCGGCGAGGAGGCCGGTCAGGTGCTGCCAGGACTCGGAGAGCTGACCGATCGTGAGCTCGTCCGGGGCTCGGTAGACGTCGTAGAGGCCGTCCGGGGGGACGGACCAGAAGTAGTCCTTGTCCAGGGCGACGGTGTCGCCAGGTGTGGCGGCCTCGATGTGGCGCAGTACCAGGTCGAACGATCGGCGCAGGTCGGCAAGCGGGATGGACAGGGGTTCATCGGCCATGGAGATCAGTATCGGGCCTGTGCGACGGCGCCCGCTCCGACTTTCTGCGGCCACCCGGTTCGCGGATCACCACGCGGCTGCGCGAGAAGTCGGCGGAGCCGACTTCCTGTGCGCGGGGGCGGTTGGGAGCTTGGGCTGAGCACGTCGGCCGCCCGCACGGTGTGCTCGGCGCTGTGAAAGGCTGGGGCATGCCCTCTCACCTGCGGTTCTGCTTCGACTACGGCGTCGACACCCCGTTGTGGCCGGGCCCTCCCGGCACTGCCGACTTCGACAGCCCCTACGGATACCCCTGCGTCCTGGAGAAGCTGCCCATCACCCCGGCCACCCGGAACGAACTCACCAGACTCGCCGACCTGTACCAGTCCTCCCTCGACTGGGACCACCCGGCCGGCCCCTCGCCCTGGACCCGGGACCAGCAGGAATCGTTCCGAAGCGAGGCCGACGTGGCGCTGGAGGCGCTGCGCCGCGAGCTGGGCGACGACTGGACGGTCGAGGACCGCAGGCACTGAACCCGCGCTCGCGGGCTGGGCCGTAGCCGGTGGCGAACTGCGCCGGACCGGCGGGTATCTCGGTGGCGACAGCTCGTCCGCACTGCCAGAGTGCCCTGGTGCTGAAGGAATCCGATGTACTCGAAGTGCTGGACCTGCTCAAGAGCGCAGGGGCCGCAGCCTGGGTGGACGGCGGCTGGGGTGTGGACGCCCTGATCGGGGAGACGACCCGAATCCATGCGGACCTCGACCTGGTCGTCCTGCTGGACCAGCTCGACGTGGTGCGAGACGCGTTGGCCGAGGCCGGGTTCACGGAGGTCCTGCGGGACTGGCTGCCCGCCGCGCTTGCCGTCGCGGACGGTGCCGGCCGGGAGATCGACCTGCACCCCGTCCTCGGCTCCTCCCGCGAGGGCGGGGTGCAGCTTCTCCCGGGCGGTGAACGGTTCCACTACCCGCCGCCGGTGACCGGGGCCATCGGCGGGCGCCGGGTCCCGTGTGTCGACGCGGCGACGCAGGTGCGGTGTCACCTCGGCTATGAAGCCACGGACAAGGACCGACAGGACATGGCACGGCTGCACGCCGGTACAGGAGTCGAGCTTCCCCTGGACTACATGCCTGCGCCCTGAAAGGGTCGGAACAACGACCCCGAGGTGCTGCCCCTGTTCTACCTGCACGGCCTGTCGTCCGGGGGCTTCGTGCCCGCCCTGGAGCAGCTCCTCGGCGGCACCGCCGGCCACCATGACCTGGCTGACCAAGCAGTGGAGCGACGACCACGCCGACCTCCGGACCCGGGACCTGGCCGACCGGGACTACGTCTCCGTGTGGGCCGACGGCGTACACCCGGTGCCGCTGGTCCGTGCCGGCGCGCACTTCGAGAACGGCGTCCTGGTCGAGCGGCCCGAGGTGGCAGCATGAACGACGTGTTCGAGGCACTTAAAGCGCTGACCGATCGCGATCCGGGCCGTCGGGACGTCGCCGCCGATGTCCTCGGGGACCTCCTGCGCGGCGCCGCACTCGACGCGGACTCCGCCCGCCTGGTCGTCGAACATCTGGTCAGCATGGCCGTCAACGAACCGGTGACCAAGGTGCGCGAGTCCGCCCTGAACTCGATCAGCGAGGCGTTCGACCACTACCGCGTGCCTCCGGCTCTCGTCGAACCGCTGGCGGCAGCCATGCCGACGATGGAACGCCAACTCCTCGTCCACACGCTCTACATCCTCGGCGCCACCCACGCCCTGCAGGCCCGGCCGCTGATCGAACCCTATCTCCCTCACCCCGACCCAGAGGTGCGCGAGGAGGCTCGGCTCGCAGCAGCCGAGATCACCGCTCTCGAGTCGGAGGGCCTCACCCGCAACTCCTGACTGTTGCTCCCGTGGAGGGGAGCCGGGCCTAGTCAGCTCGCAGGGCTTCTACGCCAACAGGCTGTTCAGGAGTCCCTATTGGCGCAGTCGGTCGCGGTGTGGTCGCCGCCTGGCGCGCGACTTCGGGCTCCGCACCAGCAGTGCCGAGGAGGATGGTCCACCGGGCGATGACGGTGCTCATGACCCGGTGGGTGGCTCCGGCGGACCTGGGCCGGTGGTTGAAGGGCGAGGGCTGGAGTTGAGCGGCTGAGTCGGGGCTGCGCAGGAAGTCGGCGGGTCCGACTTCCTGCGCGGGGTGGGTGGTTGGGGGTCTGGCCGTAGCGGCAGGGGGCCGGCCGTGTCCGCGGATTCAGTGCGGTAGGTGCTTCGACCAGTCTCCTCCGGGGCGGTAGGCGCGGCCGTCGCCGAGCTGCCTCGTCCCGCCGGGAACGACGTCGTCGTGGTACGGGTACTGCTCCGTCACCGCCGCGAGCAGGAACTCCAGGAAACTGCCCTCGAACAGGTCCCACTCCCGCATCGAGTCGAACTTGGCGGCCACCGGCCAGCGGTCCGGGTCCGGGCCCCGCATCAACCAGAAGAACTGGTCGGAGTTGTAGTTGTTCGCCCATTTCAGCAGCCCGCCTTCGGCCGGGAACAGCGGGTACGGGCACTCGTCGTAGTCCCCGTCCTCGTAGGCCTGGGCCAGCATGGCGCAGTATCCGTAGGGGTCCGTCGTGTAGAACAGGAACCCCTCGAAGCCGAGCGGCTGCCAGGCCTTGGGACTGGGCGCCGCCGACGGTGCGTAGATGTGCAGTTCGTCGCTGATGCTGACCATCCCGTAGCGGTCGACGAACGTCCGGTAGTCCGCGGGCAGCTGGAAGCCGAGCACCTCGGGCCCGAGCTCCCAAGGGACCGGGACCACTCCGCCCGCGGGCGGCGGCCCGATGACCGCGCCGAGCCGGTCCAATGTCTCCTCGATGTCCACGCCCACTCCCGTCAGCCGTTCGTTCCCGCCGGAGGCTATCCGCTGCCGGTGACACCGGAGGCGGGCGGCCCACTTCCCTGCCCGGCCGACCAGCGGGCCGTCAAGGCGGGCCGCCGGTCCGTGGGGTTCGTCTCGGGGGCGAGGTCCTGGAGTGGCCGACCGGGCGGTCCGGCGCGAACCGGCGTGAACCGGCGCGGTCCGGCGCGAACCGGCGCGGGCGTCGGGGCCGGGCGCCGGACGGTTACGGTTCGGGGCCCGAACCGGCGCACGTCCTCGCTATGCTCTGTACTCGACCTGACGTTCCGTCACCATCCAACTGCGTAAGGGTTTCGCATGGACTCGAGTTCCGCACCGAACAGGCTCGTCGGCGGACGGTTCAGGCTGGTGAGAGCTCTGGCGGCCGGGGGCATGGGCCAGGTCTGGGAGGCCAGGGACGAACTGCTGGACATCGAGGTCGCGGTGAAGGAGGTCCGTTGGGAGGAGGAGGACCTCTCCGAGGACGAGCACGAGCAGGCCATCGCCCGGGCCATGGCGGAAGCCCGCCACGCGGCCGCGCTCCGCGACCACCCCAACATCGTCACGGTGCACGACGTGGTGGTGGAGGACGGCGGCCCGTGGATGGTGATGCGGCTGGTCCGCGGCCGTTCGCTGGCACAGGTGCTCCGGGCCGACGGGCCGTTGGGGCCGGAGCGGGCCGCCGAGGTGGCCGTCGGGGTGCTACGGGCGCTGGCCGCTGCGCACCGGGTGGGCATCCTCCACCGCGACGTGAAGCCGTCGAACATCATGCTGGCCGACGACGGCGGGGTGCTGCTGGCCGACTTCGGCATCGCCAAGAACCACGCGGGCACCGTGCTGACCACCACCGGGTCCCTGGTCGGGACGCTGGACTACATCGCCCCGGAGCGGCTGGCCCACGAGCCGGACACCCCGGCCGTCGACCTGTTCAGCCTCGGCGCGACGCTGTACGAGGCCGTCGAGGGGGTGTCGCCGTTCCGGCGGGAGACGACCGCGATGACGATCGCCGCCGTCGCGCTCGCCCTCGTCCCGCCGCCCCAACGGGCGGGCAGGCTGACGCCGTTGATCACCGCGCTGCTCTCCCGGGACCCGGCCGGTCGGCCCGACGCGGCGGCGGGGCTGGCCATGCTCGACGGCCCCGGACCGGCGGTCGGGGGCGCCGGTCCGCAGCACGACCCCGTAGCGGCGGAACCGACCGGCGGACCGGCGGTCGCTGCCACGCCCACCGAGCCCGACCTCCCGGCCACCCCTCCGGTCACCCCTCCGGCGACGGCGACGGCGACGTCGACGCCGGCACCGACATCGACGGCAACACCGGCACCGACCGCGCCCCGCCCCGGACGGCTGCGCGAGCCCCGGACCCGGATCGCGCTGGCCACCGCGGTCGCCGTCGTCTGCGCGTCGGTCCTGTCCTGGGCCCTGCTCCGGAGCGATGACGACGCCGGCCTCGGCGCCGGCGCCGCGGCTTCCTCGCCCGCCCGGGACACCGGGGCCCCCTCGGCCTCTTCCGCCCCCTTGCCCTCCGCGACATCCTCGGCCTCCTCACCCGCCCAGGACGCCGCCATGACGGCCACGGCGACGCCCGGGAACGCGGCCGGTCCGGCGGTGGCCGACGACCAGCACCTCCGTGTCTTCACGGCGTACAAGGACCAGCAGCTCCTGGAGAGCTACGTGGACCTCGGCAACGAGGCGGCGAAGCTCCGGCAGAGCCCGAACCCGGGCCAGGTCAGGGTGGTGGACTACGCACTCAGGTCCGAAGACTCCAACATCCCCCAGGTGCTGGCCGGCACCCGCCCGGTGGCGGTGCTCGACAAGGGCATCGTCCGGGTGTTTGTCGTGAACTCCGTGAACAAGCACCTGGTGGAGGCCCGGTTGGAACCCAACAAGGACTGGCAGGCCACCGACCTCGGTGATCAGGAGGTCCGGAGCACTCCGACCGCGGCGGTACTGGACGGGAAGGTCAACGTGTTCACCGTCGGCGTGGACAACCACCTGCGGCGGTCCTACCTGGACGACTCGGGCTGGGGGAGGCAGGACCTGCACGACGACCTCGGGCTTCTGGGCGCGGGGCAGCTGCCCGCCGCGCCGGTCGCCGCCGGCACCGCGCCGGTGGCGGTGGTGGAGGGGGATTTGGTCAGGGTGTACACGATCACGAAGGACCAGCAGCTCCAGGAGTCGTCGCTGAGGATCGGCGAGAAGTGGAACATCTTCACCATGACCGGCGTGCCGTCGTCCGCCATGACGCCGAGCGCGGTGGTGCACGACGGGGTGACGAGCGTCTTCACCGTCAACAGCGGCGACGGCCATCTCTCGGAGGCCCGGCTGACGCCTCCGGGGACGTCGGCGGGCGGCACGCAGGATGCAGGGTGGCGACTCCACGACCTGACCAAGGACTTCCGGGTGCCGGTGCCACGCTCCGCCCCGGCGGCCCTGGTGCACGGCGGGACCACCAGCCTGTTCCTGGTCGACAGGAACGGCCTGCTGACCGAGACGAAGGCGGCGGGCGGCGGGTGGGCGCCACAGGACTCCCTGGCGAACGCCGGTGTTCAGCAGGTGGCCGACGGCTTCGAGCCGGCGGTGGTGGACCACGGCGGCGTCACCCGTGTCTACACGGCTCGCCGGAGCGACGGGAAGCTCCAGGAGACCGCGTTGCGGAACGGCACGTGGAGCACCGAGGTCGTGGGGTGAGCGGGGCGGCCCGGACGGCGCCGGCCGTCCGGGCCGCCGGTCTTCCGCCACGTCCATGGACGCGGCGATCGCCCCCGCGACCAGCACGTGCTGTACGGGAGGGGTCGGCAGAGCGGGTCCCCGCACCAGGCGGCCGCGTGAGAAGTCGGCGGGTCCGACTTCCTGTGCGGGGCGGGGGGTTGGGAGCCCTCGCAGATCAGGAGGGATCGACGCCCGCGTACTCCAGCGGCGGCGCGATCGCCTGGGCGTCCGCGCCCTCGCCCACCCACAGGCCGATCAGGAACGCCGCCGTCGCCTCCAGGAGGCCCGCCCGGTCGAGCCCGCCTCCGTTGAGCGGTAGGCAGCCGAGGTCGCGAACAAGGTGTCCGACGGTGTCGAGGGCCGGCGCGTCGTCGCCGCAGAGCGGCACCGCGAGGGGGCGTCCGCCGAAGACGGTCGGGGCCCTGCGCCACACGCTCTCGTGGCAGAGGTTGAACGCCTTGACCACGGACGCGCCGGGCGCCGCGGCCGCGATGCGCTCGGCGGCCGACGGCCCGCCGCGGGTCTCCAGGACGAAACCCGGGGCGATCGGGTTGGTGCAGTCGACCAGCGTCCTTCCCCGCGCGGCGTCGGCCAGGCCGGAGACCACGCCGATCGCCGCCGCGTACGGCACGGCCAGCAGCACCGCGTCCAGGCCGTTTTCGACCGCGTCCCGCGGAGTCCCTGCCAGCCCGCCGATCTGGTCGGCGAGGGCGGCGGCACGGCCGTCGTCCCGCCCGCCCACCAGCACGTCGTGCCCGGCCCCCGCCCACCGGGTACCCAGCACCCGCGCCATTGCGCCGGTACCGATGATTCCGATCCTCATCATGACCAACCTCCTTGTGACGACCTGCCAGTCGGAACAGGGAGACAGTAGGAAAGTCCTGGGGCACCATCTGGTAAGTGACCGCCGACCACGGCTTCCTCGCCGACTGCCGAGCCCGGCTCGCCTTCGACCTGCTCGCCAACACCTGGAACGCCGTCCTGGTGTGGGCGCTGCGCGACGGGCCCGCGCGGCCCGGCGAACTGCGCGAGCGGATCGGCGGGATCAGTCCCAAGGTCCTCACGGAGACGCTGCGCCGGCTCCAGTCCGACGGGTTGGTGGAACGCCGCGCGTACGCCGGGTCGCCGCCGCGCGTGGAGTACACCCTCACCGGGTTGGGGCGGACACTCCTGGAACCGATCGAGGCGTTCGGCGCCTGGGCCTTCGAACACGGCGAGGACGTGATGGCGGCCCGGGACCGGGCGGAGGCAACCGGGCACGGTCGCGACTGACGCCGAGCACGACGGCACAGCCGGAGCGCCAAGCGGCTCCGCCGAAGCCCGCTGCCGATCCGAACCTGCGGTACGAACCCGGCCGCCCCTGGTGAACGGGGTCTGGGGGCGCCTGTCTCGAAGTCGGGTGTGAGCCTGTGGCAAGATCGCGGGATGCTGCGACTCACCGATTTCATCATCGACTGCCCCGACACGATGAAGCTGGCGGCTTTCTACTCCGAGGTGACGGGCCGTCCGATCAAGGAAGGCAGCTCGGCGGACTGGGCCGGCATCCAGTTCGGCGAGATCGAGCTGGCATTCATCCGGGTGGACGACTACCGCGCTCCGCAGTGGCCCGACAGCGAGCACCCCAAGCAGTTCCACCTCGACTTCGAAGTGGACGAGATCGAGCCCGAGCAGCGCCGCGTCCTCGACCTCGGCGCGACGCTGAGGCAGGACTTCATCGGCCCCAACGGCTACGGCTGGCAGGTCTACACCGACCCGATCGGCCACCCCTTCTGCCTGTGCCGCAACAAGGGCGTCATCTGGACCGACCAGGGCCCGGTCTGGCCCGAGCGCGGCTGACACGGCCTTGGTGAAGTCGGCTGCTGATCCTTTGACATGACGACGATCCTGCGGCATCCCCGACCTGGGTTCATGTGGGATTGGTGGGCAGTGGACGCCCACGGTTTCCTCGTGCAGTTCAGTTGCGGGCCCGCACCTGAGCATCTACTGGTGCATGTAGACCGTGTCGACGCTGCGGCTGCATGGGCCGAGGAGAACCGTCCCGCATGGTTCAGCCGTGCCCCCTCATCGCTTCACGCCTTCAGCTGCGACGGCGAGCTGCCGGTCTACACCCGCAACGGCGTCCCGGACTCCCCGCTGCGACTGTCCGACGCCCCGGCAGCCGTCGCGGAGGTCGCGGCCCTGGTTGAACTGCACAGAGCAGTGGGAGACGCCTGGACGGTCTACCTCGACGAGGGCTGGGTCTAGGCAGCCCGGCTGGAGTCACCTGGCCGACCGGATGACGACGGCGGCGATGGCCCATGTGCCGTCGGCGGCCCACTCCCGCAGCCGGTAGTGGGCGCCCTTCCACGAGCCGAAGCGCTCAGGCAGATCCATCCACGGCACCCCGGTGCGGTACTTGACTGCGATCGCGTCGATCACCTGCCGGTGATCACGCCACTGCCCTCCCCGCCGAGGTGTCGGATCCGGCGGCAACGGCTCGATCCTTGCCCACTGGGTGTCAGTCAATGACGCACACATCAACCAGCGATCGGATGATCCGAAGGAACGGCCTAGGTTCGGGCGGCTCGGGCGGCTCGGGTGCGGCAGTGGGCGAGGGCGTACTTGATGCGGATCTCGGAGTGGTGGGTGGTGGTGAGGAGTTCGCCGGCCGTGACGAGGGTGGCCCAGTACAGGGCGGGGTCGCCGGTACGGGGCATGGGGCGGGCGGCGGTGAGGGAGAGGTACGCGGTGGTCAGGTTGCCGGTGGTGAACCAGCGCTGGAGACCGTGCTGGTGGCCGGGGCGGATGCCGCCCATGGCATCGACGGCGGTGATGAAGAGGTCGACGATGGCGAGTTCGGTGTCGGTGAGGGACTTGGGGATGTCGAAGACGCCGAGGGCTTCGAGGAGTTCGCCGGTGTCGGTCTCGGAGTCGGGGCGGGGGTCGGCGAGCAGGGCGTCGTAGCAGTCGTTGAGGCGTCGGGTGGTTTCGGCGAGGGGGATGGTGAGGGCGAGGCAGACGGCGCGGGCGGAGGGGAGGGGCTTGCGGGTGCGGCGGGCGAGGAGGGCGTAGGTGTCGGCGGGGGTCCGGCCGCGGGAGAGGGCGTGGCGGGCCAGGGTCGTGAGGTGCATGGGGGTTCGGGCTTTCAGGCGGTGGCGAGGGCGGAGACGGGGGCCGGGGCGATGAGCACCCAGACGAACTTGCCGATGTCGTCGGGTCGGGAGGTGCAGCCCCAGCGTTCGGCGAGTTCGTCGACGAGGAACAGGCCGCGTCCGTGCTCGTCGGAGGGGGTGGGGGTGTGGAGGGACGGTCGGCCGCTGCCGGCGTCGTGGACTTCGAGGCGCAGGCGGGAGTTGATCAGGGCGATGCGGATCTCGATGTGGCGGTCGTCGGGGGCGTCGGAGTGCTGGACGGCGTTGGCGAAGAGTTCGCCGAGGAGGAGTTCGGCGGTGTCGGCGTAGCGGTCGCCGGAGGGCAGGCCCGCGAGATAGGCCCGGAGCAAGTACCTCGCCAGGGGCGTGGATTCGATGCAGGAGTCGAGACGCGCGACGAAGGCACGGGGCCGGCGGGACATGAGCATGGGGACACCTCATGGGGGCAGAGGGGGCGTGCGACAGGAGCGCGCACAGTCACGCTGTGCATGCAGATGATTGCGTTCCGGTCTCAATGATCCGGGCTTCGGATGTACGGTGATGGCCGAAATCAGGTACCACGCACCTGCGGTACGTCAGGGGGTCTGACATGGCACACCGGCGACTCGTCAACGAGGTGACGGCCAGTTCGGCGCGGTTGTTCGGCGAAGAGCTGCGCTTCTACCGGGAGGCGACGGGCTACACGCAGGAGCAGTTGGCGAAGCTGCTGCACTCCACCAGGCCGAATATCACACGGTTTGAGTCCGGCAAGAGGCGCATGCCGCCGGACATGGTCATGCAGGCCGACGTACTGCTTGGCGCCGACGGGGCGCTGAAGCGGCTCTGGGATCGGGTGGACTGGAACGCCGAAGTTGAACACCCGGATTGGTTCCAGACTCATGTCGACATGGAGGCCGAGGCTGTAGGTGCACGCATCTTCCAGCTGGCCGTCATTCACGGGCTGCTGCAATGCCGTGAGTACGCGGAGGCTGTCTTCTCGGTGAGTGACGCGGCCGGAAAGCCAAAAGTGATCGAGGAGCGAACGGCGGCTCGACTGGCGAGGCAGAAACGGTTCCTGGACCCTGACGGGCCGCTTCTGCTGGTGATTCTGGATGAGAGCGCCATTCGGACTGTCTTCGGCGGACCTGGAGTTATGAAGCGCCAAATGCAACACCTGCTGGCCGTCGCTGAGCTCCCGAATGTGATCATCCAGGTGGCGCCGTTCGGTAGCCGGCACGCGATCATCGACAAGTCCATGGTGATGCTGGAGATGCCTGACGGTCGGACCTGGGTGTACTCCGAGAGTCTCGATCGGGGGCATGCCAGCGATGATCCGACGATCGTGGCGGCGCATCGTCGGAGCTATGATCTGGCTCACGGGGCGGCACTGCCAGTAGCCGATTCCCTTGCGCTGATCTCCGATGCGCTGGAAGGGTTCATGGATGACGAGGATCGAGCTCGACGCGATCGTGTGGCGCAAGAGCAGCTACAGCGGGGGCAACGGCGGCGACTGCATCGAGGTGGCCCCCGGATTCCCAGGCCTCGTCCCCGTGCGTGACTCCAAGGACCCCCATGGCCCGGCGCTCGTTTTCCGGGCTGCCGCTTGGGAAGCCTTCGTGGTGGCTGTCCGTTCGTGCGAGTTTCCGGCGTAGACCTCTTCAGGGAGTTGGCTGTGTTGATCTGGCGTAAGAGCAGCTACAGCGGGGGCGACGGGCGCGAGTGCATCGAGGTGGCCCTTGGCTTTCTCCCCGGTACCGTCCCGGTGCGTGACTCCAAGGACCCGCACGGCCCGGCGCTCGTCTTCCCGTCCGCCGCCTGGGGCTCCTTCATCGCCGCGATTCAGGAGGGTGAGTTCCCTGCATGAGTCTGGTCTGGCGCAAGAGTAGCTACAGCGGGGGCAACGGCGGCAACTGCATCGAGGTGGCCCCCGGATTCCTCCCCGGCGCTGTCCCGGTGCGTGACTCCAAGGACCCGCACGGCCCGGCGCTCGTCTTCCCGTCCGCCGCCTGGGGCTCCTTCGTCGCCGCGATCCGGTCCGGGGACTTCTCTGAGTGAGCCCGCCGTGGCGCCTCCGGAGGCTGTCGGGGTCAGGGCCCTGCCTGTCGCCATGCCGCTTGGACTAGTTCCAACCACCTTATGACAAATGGGAGTTGACTAAATCTTCCAATGAGGTCGCGGAGGTTGCCATCCCGCGCCGCCTCACATCCGGGCTTTCAGTGCGTCGACCTCGCAGCCCGGCGCGAAGGGGTCGAAGCCGTGCTCGATCAGCCAGCGGACCGCCAGCAGGCTCCGCAGCGACCACCACGCGTGGATCACGTCTAGGTCGACGTCGACATCGGTGCCGTAGCCGGCGATGACGTCGGCGAGGTGCTCCTCGTGGCCGAGCGTGAAGGTGGCGAGGTCGTACAGGGCGTCGCCCTGCCCGGCCTCGGACCAGTCGATGATGCCCGTGACCTCGTCGCCGTCGACGAAGACGTGCGCGATCTGCAGGTCGCCGTGGGTGAACGCCGGGGTCCACGGCCGGAAGGCGGCCTCGGCGACCCGGCGGTTGCGGGCGACCAGGTCGACGGGCAGGACGCCGTTCGTCACCAACACCCCGCACTCCTCGTCGAGTTCAGCCTCCAGCGCGGCGACGCTCCGGCCCGCCCGGCCGGGCCGGGGCGGCAGTGGCGCGTCGTGCAGCTTCCGGATGGCGGCGCCCGCCGCCGCCCACGCGGCCGGTGACCCGGTCGCCGGCCCGCCGAGGCGCCCGAGCGTCGTCCCGGGGACGGCGGCGAGCGCGAGTACGGGCGGCTTGCGCCACAGCACCTCGGGCGTCGGGACCGGCGCGAGGGACATCGCCTCGACCTCGCGGTCGATGCGCGTCTGATCGGCGTCCACCTTCAGGAACACGTCGCCGACGCGCAGGGTCGCGCGTTCGGAATGGGCGACGACGACTTCGACCTCATCCATGGGCGACCAGTATTCCGGGGATCACCGCCGCCGTCGCCGGATTTACCGCGTCGGCTCGGCCAACGTCTGCCCCGGTGCCCGAGTGTGACGAGCCGTCCGGGGGGTGCTCCGGACAGTGCATGCGGGTCGGACCTCGATCCCTGTCGGCCTCCCGCGAGCGCCGAGACGAGCGCGAACACGATCAACGCCGGGAACGGCCCCCGGCGAACCGGGACGGCCGGTCGATCTTCGGATCGACCGGCCGTTTCGTCTTCCGTGGATGCCGGTCAGGTGGCGACGACGGTGGCCGCGGCCCCGCCGCGGTCGAGCTCGGCGTCGTAGATGTGCACGACCACGTTCACCGAGGACCTGATCCACGTGTCACCGGGCGAGGTGACGCCCACCGGAATGGTCACGGTCTCCCCGCCGGTGCAGGGGAGCTGGACCGAGCCGACGCCCGACACGGCGGAATGCGTGGCCTGGACGGTGATCTTGACCCAGTCGAATATCGGGAGGCACCGGTAGGTGACGGAGACGTTCAGCGTCCGCCCGGCATCCGCGACGGTGGCGCCGTTGACGCCTATGGAGAGTCCTCCGGCGCTCGCGGGTGCGGCTGCGAGGACCGTGCTCGCCATGGCAAGGGCGGGGACGGCCAGGAAGCGGGCGAACTTGGTACGGGTAGGTGCGCTCATGACAACCTTCTCTCCGGCAGTGGCAACGGACGGGATGGGGTGATCCAGGGGAGCTTCCGAGCCCCCCATGCTGCGGTTCGCCACTGACCCGGGAGCCAGAAGAGTTGTGGATGTCCGGAATGACACCGCGATGTGGCGTGGAGCCGCCCACAAGCTCAGGATGACTCGATGAACGTCCGTTGCTCGTCGGCGAGTTGATCACGGCATCAGACGGCCTGAGCCTCGATCGGTGCGGCCGACCTGGCGGCCTGCTCGATCTTCGCGAAGTAGGCCGCACGGGCTTGCCCGTCGATCCGCTTCGCGTGTTCGGGGCGCATGCCGGTCCGGCCGTCGAGGCTCTCGCGGAGGATGTCGGCGTGCCCGGCATGGCGGTTGGACTCGCCGAGGACATGGACCATGACGGCGAACAGGTTCGTGTCGGCGTGAGGCTCCGGCCACCACGGAACGTGGCCGGGGGCGTCGAGGGGGAGCTCGTTGATCGTCGCGTCCGAGTGTTCCCATGTGCGCTGGTAGAACCCGGTGATCTGCTCGCGGGTCTCGTCCTCGGTCGCCCACAGATCGCCGCCGTCGGAGTCCTGCCACCGGGGCAGCGGTTCCGGGGAAGGGCGGTCGAAGACCTCGCCGAAGTACCTGGCCTCGACGGTGGCCACGTGTTTGACCAGGCCGAGGAGGTTGGTCCCGGTCGCTGTCAGAGGCCGGCGGGCGTCGTACTCGGACAGGCCGTCGAGTTTCCAGAGCAGTGCCTCGCGGTCCCGCCGCAGTCGCCCGTGCAGGTTGTCCTTCGCGAATTCATCGATCATGCGCCATGAGGCTGCCATGGACTGCTCGTGGTCTCAAGATCCCGTACGCCCGGAAGCGCCGAGGCCTGGCCCTGGCCGCGGCCCTGACCTGCTGCAAGAAGCGCGCGAGACGTGCCACCTGAGACAATGTCCGTACATGCGGGACGGTCGCCGAACAGGCGGTGCGGAACGGCCGAGCTCGTCACCGTCATCGGCAAGCTCTCGGTCGACGACTCGGTCATCAACTACAGCGACACCTTCGTACTGGCGTACGTCGGAAAGGGTCTCGCCATCACCCAGCACATCTTCCGCACCGTCACGGCCTGAGACGACGCGCGACGGACGACGAGCCGGCGGGGCCCGGCCCGCCCCGGCCACCCCCCCGCTGACGTACACCGTCAGCGGGAGCGACCTGCTGCCGCCCGTCTGACCCTGAGGGGAGCATCGGTGGGCGGGGGCGGAAACCGGGCACCGGCGTGGCGATGAGTTTTCCGGCCCCGGAAGGTCTACACCTCGACCGGGACGACCACCTCACCCCCCCCACCGGGAGCACAGACATGGGCCTCATCCAGATCGAACTGTTCGCGACCCTCGACCTCGTCGGGCAGGCGCCCGGCGGACCCGACGAGGACCCGGAGGGGTTCCCGTACGGCGGCTGGCAGGCACCCCTGCTGAACGAGGTCACCGGCGCGCAGATCCTCGCCGCGTACGAGGGCACGGACGCCCTCCTGCTCGGCCGGCGGACGTACGACCTCTTCGCCTCGTACTGGCCGCAGCAGAAGGAGGGCGAGATCGCCGAACTCTTCAACCGCGTCCCGAAGTACGTGGCCTCCCGGGGCACCCCCGAGCTCCCGTGGGCCGGATCCACGCTGCTCGGCCCGGACCTGGCCGGCGCGGTGCGCGAGGTCCGCGACCGGCACCGGAGCGTGAAGGTCGTCGGGAGCCTGAACCTGGTGCAGGCCCTCCTGCGCGAGAAGCTCTTCGACCGGCTCGACCTGTGGGTGCACCCCATCGTGCTCGGCGTCGGGAAGAAGGTCTTCGACGGCGGCGCGGTGCCCACCAACCTCACGCTCCTCGAACCGCCGGTGGCGGGTGCGCAGGGCACCGTCTACCTGCGCTACGGGCTCGCGGACGGCACGCCGAGGACCGGCGACATGAGCCTGCCCGACCGGGGCCTCGGGCACGACGACGCCCGGTGACCCGGGATGGCCACCGTCTCCGTCAACGGGACCGCCCTGGGCGTCGAGTCGTTCGGTGACGTCGACGCGCCGCTCGTCCTGCTCGCGGGCGGGCCGACGATGCTCTCCTGGCCCGACGCGCTCTGCGAACGCCTCGCCGCCGGCGGGCGCCGCGCCGTGCGCTACGACCTGCGCGACAGCGGGGAGTCGACGACGACGGGCCCACGGGCACCCGGCTACACCCTGCGCGACCTCGCCGCCGACGCGGCGGCCCTCGCCCACGCCCTCGGCGGGGCGCCCGCGCACCTCGCCGCGACCGGCGTCGGCGGGATGGTCGCCCAGGTCGCCGCGCTCGACCACCCGGGCGCGTTCTCCGCGCTCACCCTGGTCAACACCCGCGCCGTCGCCCCCGGCCCGCCCGACGACGACCTCCCCGACCACGACCGGGCGACGATGAGCCGCCTGTTCGCCCGCCCGGCGCCCGACTGGAGCGACCGCGCGGCGGTCGCGGAGTTCGCCGCCACCGGCGCGGAGATCCTCGGCGACGACCCGATCACGGCACGCGCCGTCGCCGCGCGTATCTGGGACCGCGCGCCCGGCACCGCGCCCCCGGTCCAGACGGCCAACCACCTGGGCACCGTGTTCGCCGGGCTGGACTGCACACCCCGCTGGCGCGAGCGCCTGCCGGAGATCGGGGTCCCCACCCTCGTCGTACACGGCCGCCGTAACCGGTTCTTCCCCGTCGGCAACGGCGAGGCGATCGCGCGCACCGTCCCCGGGGCGCGACTGCTCGTCCTCGACGGGGGCGCCACCGCGATCCCCGACGCGGCGGTCGGCTCGGTCGCCGAGGCGATGCTCGCGCTGGGGTAGCGGATAGCGGGTAGCGGACGGCGGTTGGTGGGCGGTGCACCCGCGGAGCGGCTGCGCCAGGCGCGGGAGGGGACCGGCGGGCCGATCGGCCGAGGCGGGCCGGAGGATCCGTACGGGCGCGCGTGGACGGCGGGCGCCGGAGCGATCATCCCGGGCGGAAGGGTGGGATGACGGCCCGTCGGGGGTGCTAGAACCGTCGACGGCTGTGAACGCCCACCGGCGAACGCCGCCCCCGTACCGTGCAACTCCTCGACGAGGGAGATTCCCAATGATGTTGTCAAGCCAGGGCGGTGACGCCTCGTGACTGCCTTACTGCGCTGGGGCGGCGTTCTTGGGCGCAACTGCATCGA
>NZ_JBHVRS010000034.1:0-86442 GCF_042885595.1 Kitasatospora sp. NPDC058046 | reverse complement strand
GTGGGGGGTGGGGGGGGGGGGTGGGGGTGGGGGTGGGGGTGGGGGTGGGGGTGGGGGTGGGGGTGGGGGTGGGGGAGCGCCATGGCCGAAGGCCTGGCGCTTCCCCACCTTCGTCGTCAGGGAGGTGGAAATGCGGAAGGGCCCGCGCGCTCGGGTGGGTGAGCGGGCGGGCCCTTGCGGGGGTGCTGCGGTCAGCCGACGGAGGAGTAGGCGATGATGCCGCGGCGGAGGCCGTCGACGGCCTTGCGGGCGGTCTTGCGGAGTTCGACGTCCTCGCCCGCGGCGTCCTGGATCTGGCCCAGGACGTCGATCAGCTGCTTGGTCCAGCGGACGAAGTCGCCGGCCGGCATGTCGGCGTCGCGCAGGACCTGGTCGAGGTTGTGGCCGAGCGCCCAGCGGTAGGCGACCCAGGCGAAGCCCAGGTCGGGCTCGCGCTGGCCGACGCCCTCGGCGGTGTTGATCCGGTGCTGCTCCTCCAGGGCGTCGAGGTGGCCCCAGATCCGGACCATCTTGCCGAGCGCCTCCTTGGCCGCGCCCTCCGGCACCCGGGGGGCGCCGGCGTCGTCGGCCTGGCGGGCCTCGTACACCAGCGCCGAGGCGCAGGCGGCGAGTTCGGCGGCGGCCAGGCCGCTCCAGACGCCTTCGCGGATGCACTCGGAGGCGAGCAGGTCGAGTTCGCCGTAGAGCCGGCCGAGCCGCTTGCCGTCGTCGGTGACGGTGTCCCCGCTGAGGTAGCCGAGGTCGGTGAGCAGCCCGCAGACCCGGTCGAAGGTGCGGGCGATGGTGTGGGTGCGCGAGCGCATCCGGCGTTCCAGCAGTTCGGTGTCGCGGTGCAGCCGGTGGTAGCGCTCGGCCCAGCGGGCGTGGTCCTCGCGGTCGGAGCAGCCGTGGCAGGGGTGCTGGCGCAGTTCGGTGCGCAGCCGGGTGATCTCCGGGTCGTCGGCGGCGGCCGCGCGGCCGCGCCGGAACCGCTCGGGCTCCAGGTGGCCGGCCTTGGTGCGCAGCGCCGAGGCGAGGTCGCGCCGGGACTGCGGGCTGCGCGGGTTGAAGGACTTGGGGATGCGCAGCCGGTCGACGGCGACGACCGGGTGCGGGAAGTCGATCATGGCGAGCCGCTTGACCTGCCGCTCGGCGGTGAGCACCACCGGGCGCGGGCCGTCCTGGTAGTCGGGGTGGCGCGGGCCGCCCCGGCCGGAGCGGTTGACCGGCGGCAGGCCCGGGTCGAGGACCAGGGCGAGGCCGGCGAACTTGCCGGTGGGCACGTGGATGACGTCGCCCGGCTTGAGCTGCTCGATGGACTCGACGGCGGCCGCGCGGCGCTGGCTGCTGCCCTCGCGGGCCATCTCGTTCTCGCGGTCCTTGAGCTTGCGGCGCAGCTCCATGTACGCGTCGAAGTCGCCGAGGTGGCAGGTCATCGACTCGCGGTAGCCCTCCAGCCCCTCCTCGTTGCGCTGCACCTGGCGGGCGATGCCGACCACCGAGCGGTCCGCCTGGAACTGGGCGAAGGACGTCTCCAGCAGCTCGCGCGAACGGTGCCGGCCGAACTGGGAGACCAGGTTGACGGCCATGTTGTACGAGGGCCGGAAGGAGGACTTCAGCGGGTAGGTGCGGGTGCCGGCCAGGCCGGCCAGCGCCTCCGGGTCGAGGCCGCGCTGCCACAGCACCACGGCGTGGCCCTCGACGTCGATGCCGCGCCGCCCGGCCCGGCCGGTGAGCTGGGTGTACTCGCCGGGGGTGATGTCGGCGTGGGTCTCGCCGTTCCACTTGACCAGCTTCTCCATGACCACCGAGCGGGCGGGCATGTTGATGCCGAGCGCCAGGGTCTCGGTCGCGAAGACGGCCTTGACCAGGCCCTTCACGAAGAGCTCCTCGACCACCTCCTTGAACCGGGGCAGCATCCCGGCGTGGTGGGCGGCGATGCCGCGCTCCAGCCCGTCCAGCCACTCGAAGTAGCCGAGGACGTGCAGGTCCTCGTCGGGGATGTCGGCGCAGCGCTCCTCGACGAACGCCCGGACGAGGGCGCGGTCGGAGTCCTTGTTGAGCCGCAGGCCGGAGCTGAGGCACTGCTGGACGGCGGCCTCGCAGCCGGCCCGGCTGAAGATGAAGGTGATCGCGGGCAGCAGGCCCTCGGCGTCGAGCCGGTCGATGACGTCCACCCGGCCCGGCGTCCAGACCCGGCCGGGACGGCCGTTGGGCATCGAGCGGCCCCGGCCGCGGCCGAAGCGGTCGCGCGGGTTGCGGTCGAGTTCGGAGCGGGCGAGCCGGACCAGTTCGGGGTTGACGGCCTTGCCGGGGTTCTTCAGGCTGTGCTTGGGGCGGCCGTCGCGGTCCGGGTCGGCGAACAGGTCGTACATCCGGTTGCCGGCCATCACGTGCTGCCACAGCGGCACGGGGCGGGTCTCGGAGACGATCACCTTGGTGCCGCCGCGCACGGTGTCCAGCCAGTCGCCGAACTCCTCGGCGTTGGAGACGGTCGCGGAGAGCGAGACGAGGGTGACCGACTCGGGGAGGTGGATGATGACCTCCTCCCAGACGGCGCCGCGGAAGCGGTCGGCGAGGTAGTGCACCTCGTCCATCACGACGTAGCCGAGGCCGTCGAGGGTGCTGGAGCCCGCGTAGAGCATGTTGCGCAGCACCTCGGTGGTCATCACCACCACGGGTGCGTCGCCGTTGACGGTGTTGTCGCCGGTGAGCAGGCCGACCTTGGCGGCGCCGTAGCGCTTGACCAGGTCGCCGTACTTCTGGTTGGAGAGCGCCTTGATCGGCGTGGTGTAGAAGCACTTGCGGCCCGCGGCCAGGGCCAGGTGCACGGCGAACTCGCCGACGATCGTCTTCCCGGAGCCGGTGGGGGCGGCGACGAGGACGCCGGAGCCGGCCTCCAGCGTCTCGCAGGCCTCCAGCTGGAAGTCGTCCAGCGGGAAGTCGTACAGCTGCTGGAAGCCGTACAGGGCGGTGGCCTGCTCCTGCGCCCGGCGACGGCTGGCCGCGTACGCCTCGGCGGGGCTGAGCTCCTGGTCGTCCTGGGGCTCTGGATCGGGGGTGTTCATCGCCGTCCGGGTGTGATTGGTGTGATCTCGCATCTCAGCGAGAGGTTACCCGGGTGGACTGACATCGATAGCACCGTTTTTCCGTGCGACGGATTCACTCCCTCGGCACACTCCCGGGATCAGTTCCCTCTCAGATCCATAGTTGCAAATGTCTTCAAGTGATCGGGACGGAGTCAGACCCGATCGTCTCCGGTCATTCCTGGTGGAGGCCGGTGACGGCTCCCTACCGTCGTCGTCCCAGCCACCACGACACGGGAGGACCGCCACGATGGCGAACCTGGAGACGTCCCTCAAGGAGTCCATGGCGATCGAGGGCGCGATCGGCGTCGCCCTGGTCGACTGCGGCAGCGGCATGGCCCTCGGCACCCTGGGGGACGGCGCCGAGCTGGACCTGAACGTCGCCGCGGCGGGCAACACCGACGTGGTCCGCGCCAAGATGCGCACGATGGAGATGCTCAACCTGCACGACGTCGAGATCGAGGACATCCTGACCACGCTGACCCACCAGTACCACCTGGTCCGGCCGCTCACGGCGCCCGGGGCACGCGGACTCTTCCTCTTCCTCGCGCTCCACCGCAGCCGCTCCAACCTGGCGATGGCCCGCCACCGGCTCACCCAGATCGCACTCGCGCTGGAGGTCTGACCCCGGGCCGACCCAGGAGAGCCCGGACCGACCCGGGGAAGCCCGGGAAAGACCGGACCGGCCCGGGGAGACCCGCCGCGCCTAGCCCTTCAGCAGCTCCGCCAGCCCGTCCGCCAGCCGCTCGTACTCCTCCGGCCGGTTGTACAGCTGCGCGCTGACCCGCAGCACCCCGCCGCCGGCCCAGGGGCGGACGGCGATCCGGGTGCCGAACCGGTGCCACACCTCGGCCATCAGCGCCTTCACCTGCGGCTCGGTCTCGCCGTACCCGGCCGGCAACCGGACGGTGCGCATCCACACCCCGGGCGTCGCGGGCAGCGGCGCCAGGCCGGCCCGCTCGGTCAGCGCATGGCGGCCGTACGCGGCGAGGGCGGTGTTGTGGGCGGCCACCGCCGGGTGGCCGAGGCCGCGCAGCAGCTCGAAGCCGGCCGGGGCGGCCAGCCAGGGCGTGTAGTCGCAGGTGCCGCGCCACTCGACGTTGCCCGGGAAGCCCTTGTCGTGCTCCCAGGACAGTGCCAGCGGGCGCACCCGGCCGGTCCACTCGGGGCGGACGGCGAGCACCCCGGTGGCGCGCGGGGCGAAGGCCCACTTGTGCAGGTTGCCGAACCAGAAGTCGGCGTTCGGGTCGATCGGGGCGGGCAGCATGCCGGGGGCGTGGGCGCCGTCCACCACGGTGGTCACGCCGCGGGCGCGCAGGTCGGCGAGCAGGGCGGGGCCGGCGACCAGGCGGGCGGTGGGCGAGGTCAGCTGGTCCAGGACGGCGACGGTGGTGCGGCCGTCCACGGCGGCGAGCACCGCCTCCCGGACGGCCTGCTCGTCGGGGGCGTCCAGCGGGACGGGGGCCACCACGAGTTCGGCGCCGGTCTCGGCGGCCTTGCGGGCGGCGGCCTGGGTCACCGCGCCGTAGCCGTGGTCGGTGACCAGGATCCGGTCGCCGGGCGCGAACGGGATGCTGTCGAGGGCGATCGCGACCGCCTCGGTGACGTTGGAGACGAGCGCGAGCCGGTCCGGGTCGGCGTCGAGTTCGGCGGCGATCAGGGCGCGGGCGGCGGCGATCCGGGACGGGAGGTCGGCGAAGAAGCCGTCCGGGTCCTGCTCGTGCTCGGTGCGCAGCCGGTCCTGCGCCCGCTGGACGGGGACGGGCACCGCGCCGAAGGAGCCGTGGTTCAGGTGCGCGGTCCGCGGCGACACGCTGAACAGCCCGTCGGCGGCGGGCAGTGGCGCCGGGGGTTCGACGGTCCGCAGGTCCTCGATCACGGTTTCCTCCGCTCACTGGCGCACACTGGTGTGTGACATTTCACATGACAGACTACTGGTCGGGACACACACCGCGCGACCACCATCGGGCCGTGACCATCACCGACGCCTTCCTTGCCCTCAGCGCCCGTACCGGTCGGTTCACCTTCGGCGCGCCGCGTGCGTACACCTTCGCCGAGGACGGTACCCGGCTGCTGCTCCTCCGCTCCAGCGGTCCGGAGGATCCGGTCGACCGCCTCCACCTGCTCGACACCGCCACCGGCGAGGAGCGGCTGGTCGCCGACCCGGCCGCGCTGCTGCCCGGCCGCACCGGCCGGCGCGACGACCTGCCCGTCGTCGAGCGCCGCCTGCGCGAGCGCAGCCGGCTGGTCGCCGCCGGGATCGGCACGTACGCCGCCACCGCCGACCTCGCCACCGCCGTCTTCACCCTGGACGGCCGGCTGTTCCGCACCGACACCACCGCCGGCACCAGCGACGAACTCCCGGTCGCCGGGCCCGCGTTCGACCCCAGGCCGGACGCCACCGGACAGCGCGTCGCCTACGTCGCCGAGGACGCCCTGTACGTCACCCCCGGCCTCGAACCGCTCTCCCCCGCCGACGGCGCCCGCTGGGGCGTCGCCGAGTTCGCCGCCGCCGAGGAGCTCGGCCGCCACCGGGGCCACTGGTGGCGCCCGGACGGCGGCGCGCTGCTGGCCGCCCGGGTCGACGAATCCGCCGTCCCCCGCCGGTACTTCGCCGACCCGGCGCACCCCGGCGAGACCCCCGAGGACTTCGCCTACCCGCAGGCCGGCGGCCCCAACGCGGACGTCCAGCTCTGGGTGCTCGGCCTCGACGGCACCCGGGTCCGACTGCGCTGGGACACCGAGGAGTTCCCGTACCTCTGCGCCGCCTCCTGGGCCTCCACCGACGAGGTGCTGCTCACCGTCGCCGACCGCCTGCAGCAGAACGTGCTGCTGCTGAGCGCCGACCCGGCCACCGGTGACACCGCCGAACTCTCCCGCACCACCGACGAGTTCTGGGTGGACGACCTGCCCGGCACCCCCGCCCGGCTGGCCGACGGCCGGCTGCTCACCGTCCACGACACCCCGCAGGCCCGCGGCCTCGCGCTCGACGGCAAGCCGCTGGACACCACCGGCCTGCAGATCCGCCGGGTCGTCGGCCGGCTGCACGGCCGGCTGCTCTGCGAGACCGGCGAGGGCGACCCGTTCGACCAGTACGTCCACCTGGTCGACCCGGACGGCGGCGCACCCGAGCCGCTCGCCTCCGGCCCCGGCCTGCACTCGGCGCTCGCCGCCGCCGACACCCTGCTGCTCACCTCGGCCACCGCCGACGGCGTCCGGCGCGTCATCAGCCGCGACGGCCACGAGCTGGCGCTCACCGACCTCAGCGAGCCGCTGCCCCACCGGGTGGAGCCGCGGCTCGCCCGGGTCACCGAACGCGCCCTGCCCAGCGCCGTGGTGTACCCGCGCGGCCACGTCCCCGGCACCCGGCTGCCCGTCCTGCTGGACGTCTACGGCGGGCCCGGCTACCAGGCGGTGGCCGCCGAGCCGCGCCGCTGGCAGCTCAAGCAGTGGTGGGCCGACCAGGGCTTCGCGGTGGTCACCGTCGACAACGGCGGCACCCCGTTCGTCTCCCCGGACTTCTCCCGCACCATCTTCCGGCGGATGTCCCAGGTGGCGCTGGACGACCAGGTCGACGCGCTGCACGCGCTCGCCGAGCGGCACCCGGACCTCGACCTCGGCCGGGTCGGCGTGCGCGGCTGGTCGTACGGCGGCTACTTCGCGGCGCTCGCCGTGCTGCGCCGCCCGGACGTCTTCCACGCCGCCTGCGCGGGCGCCCCGCCCACCGACTTCCGGCTCTACGACACCGCGTACACCGAGCGCTACCTCGGCCTGCCGCAGGAGAACCCGGAGGGCTACGCCGACGACTGCCTGCTCCCCGACGCGCCCGGCCTGAGCAGGCCGCTGCTGCTGATCCACGGGCTGGCCGACGACAACGTCCACCCCTCGCACACCCTGCTGCTCTCCCAGGCGCTCACCCGGGCCGGCCGCCCGCACAACGTGCTGCCGCTGCCCGGCGCCACCCACATGACCCCGGGCGGGCTGCTGGAGCAGCTGGCCCAGGCCGAACTCGCCTTCCTGCGGGCCTCCTTGGGATGATCCGCAGCAGCGTCGGGGCCGCCGGGTGACGGCCCGGCAGTCGAAGGGCGTCGCACCCCCGGGTGCGGCGCCCTTCCGCTTGCCGCACACCTCTTTCACGTAACCCGTGACATGTGAAATATTACCTGCGCTTCACCTACCGATGACCGAGGCACCCCCATCCCCCGGAAAGGACCGGTCAGTTGCGCAGACTGTCCGCGGCCCTCGCCGCCGCACTCACCACGAGTGCGATAGCGGCCACCCTGCTGGGCACCCCCGCCCAGGCCGCACCCCCGACCCCCACCGCCCTCGCCGCCGCGTCCGCCGACGCCCAACAGGGCGCCGAGGCCCCGCCGGCCCCGCTCGCGCCCCAGGAGCGCGAGCGCCAGGCGCTGCGCGGCAAGGCCCTGGAGCAGCTCAACAAGGGCACCGTCGCCAAGGCCGCCGGCAAGCGGGCCCCGGCGAAGGTGAAGGTCGGCAACGACTACGTCCAGCTCGCGCACCAGCGCACGGACAAGGTCTTCGTGATCCTCGCCCAGTTCGGCGACCAGGTCGACAACACCACCCAGTGGAACGGCCAGCCCCGCTACGGCGGCACCCCCGGCCCGGCCCACAACCAGATCCCCAAGCCGGGCAAGGACGACAACCACACCCTGTGGTCACAGGACTTCGACCGCGGCTACTACCAGAAGATGTTCTTCGACGACACGCCCGGCGCGGTGTCGATGCGCAACTACTACCGCACCCAGTCCTCCGGCCGGTACGACGTCGAGGGCACCGTCAGCGACTGGGTCACCGTCCCGTACAACGAGGCCCGCTACGGCAGCAACAAGGGCCCGCAGGGCTCCGGCGCCTGGACCCAGGGCCAGGAGTTCATCCGGGACGCCGTGAAGGCCTGGTACGACGGCGAGGTCGCCAAGGGCCGCTCCGCCGCCGACATCAAGGCGCAGCTCGCCCAGTACGACGTCTACGACCGCTACGACCACGACAAGAACGGCGAGTTCGCCCAGCCGGACGGCTACCTGGACAACGTCGTCGTGGTGCACGCGGGCGTGGACGAGACCTGGGGCGGCGGCGCCCAGGGCGCCGACGCGCTGTGGGCGCACCGCAGTTGGACCTTCCCGGACGCGACCGGGCAGACCGGCCCGGAGGGCAACAAGATCGGCGGCGCCCCCGTCGGCGACACCGGCCTGTACGTCTACGACTACGTCCAGGCGGGCGAGAACAGCGGCGTCGGCCTGTTCGCCCACGAGTTCGGCCACAACCTCGGCCTGCCCGACCTGTACCCCACCAACGGCGGTGACAACAGCGTCAACTTCTGGTCGCTGATGTCCTCCGGCTCCTACCTGGGCAAGGGTCCGAACACCACCGGCGGCTACCCCGGCGACCTCGACGCCTGGAGCAAGCTGCAGTTCGGCTGGCTCGACTACGACGAGGCGCAGGCCGCCACCCGCTCCACCCACGCGCTCGGGGTGAGCAGCTACAACACCGACCAGGCCCAGGCCGTCCTGGTCCACCTGCCGGACGGCACCACCCGCACCGACCTCGCCGACCCGTACGAGGGCGGCCGGCAGTGGTGGAGCGACACCGGCGACAACCTCGACAACTCCCTGGCCCGGGACGTCGACCTGCGCACCGCCGCCGGCCCGGCCGCCCTGGACGCGGCGGTCTGGTACGACACCGAGCAGGACTACGACTTCCTGACCGTCGAGGCCTCCACCGACCAGGGCAAGCACTGGACCTCCCTCGGCGGCACCGTGGACGGCGCCCCGATCGGCAACACCAGCGCCAACACCCCCGGCCTGAGCGGCAGTTCCGGCAGCTACAAGCAGCTGCACATCCCGCTGGACGGCTACCTCGGCCAGCAGGTCCGGCTGCGCTTCCACGTCACCTCGGACGGCAACACCCACGGCCGGGGCGTGCTGGTGGACGCCGTCAAGGCCACCGCCGGCGCCGCCGTGCTGTTCGCCGACGGCGCCGAGAACGGCGCGAACGGCTGGACGGCCGGCGGCTTCACGGTCATCGACGGCCGCACCGCCGTCAAGCAGCACCCGCGCGCGTACCTCGCCGAGAACCGCCGCTACACCGGCTACGGCGAGTTCCTGAAGACCGGCCCGTACAACTTCGGCTACAGCGGCGTCGCGGGCAAGGCCAACGTGGTGGACAACTACCCGTACCAGGAGGGCGTCCTGATCTGGCTGTGGGACACCTCGTACGGTGACAACAACACCAAGGACCACCCCGGCGGCGGACTGATCCTGCCGATCGACGCCCGTCCGGCGCCGATCCGCTTCGCCGACGGGACACTGGTCAACGGGCGGGCGCAGACCTACGACGCGACCTTCTCGCTCAAGCCGACCACGGCGTTCACCCTGCACAAGGGCGGCGTCGCGGTGCGCGTCCCGTCGAAGCCGGCCGTCCCGGTCTTCAACGACCGCACCGGGGTGTACGGCGACCCGGCCACGCCGCAGCTGACGGTGAAGGTGCCGGACACCAACACCAAGATCGAGGTCGTCCGGGAGTCCCAGGGCGGCAGGATCACCACCGTCCGGGTGGGCCCGGCCTCCTGACCGGTACGTGAAGGGCCCCGGATCCCCCCGACGAAAAGGGATCCGGGGCCTGCTCATGCGCCCGAGGCTAGCCGGGTACCCGGGGTCAGCGCCCCAGGCTGCGCGCGGTGCGCGCGGCGGTGACCACCCCCAGGACGGTG
Source organism: Kitasatospora sp. NPDC058046 (assembly GCF_042885595.1). Classification (NCBI taxonomy): domain Bacteria; kingdom Bacillati; phylum Actinomycetota; class Actinomycetes; order Kitasatosporales; family Streptomycetaceae; genus Kitasatospora; species Kitasatospora sp. NPDC058046. Next base: position 76,650 of record NZ_JBHVRS010000034.1, on the reverse strand, counting down.
ATCGCGGCGATCCCGAAGGTCATGTACCGGGCCGAGTCGACCGGGCTGTCCCCGCCCAGGTTGACCAGGGTGCCGGCCAGCGCCGAGGTCACCGAGAAGGCGATCAGCTGGGTGGTGTTGATCGCCGCGGCCGCCTTGCCGCCCTCGGCCGGGTCGCTGCTGCTGCGCATCGCGGCCACGCTCAGGTGCGGGAAGGCCAGGCCTATCCCGGTGCCGGCGGCGAACAGCGCCACCGCCCAGAGCAGCACCCGGAGCCCGGAGGCGTGCCCGGTCTGCGACAGCCCGTACACCAGCAGGCCGCCGACCAGCACCAACGGGGCGACCCGGATCGCCAGGGCCCGGCCGCGGGCCGACTCGATGCCGACGCTGAACAGCTGGGCGGCGGTCCAGCCGGCCGAGGTGGCGGCGCCGAGGAAGCCGGCCACCAGCGGGCCGAGGCCGCCCAGCTGCTGGCCGAACAGCGGGATGAAGTTCTCCGTCACCACGCCCGCGCAGAGCACCGCGACGGTCAGGTAGAGCCACTTCAGGGGGTTGCCGGGCCGGTAGGTCTGCCGCGGCAGCACCGTCGCCGCCGAGCGCCGCTCGACCACCGCGAAGCCCACCAGCAGCGCCAGTCCGGCGAGCAGGCAGAGCGCCGTCGGCCAGCCGGACGGCACGGTCGAGCTGACGCTGAAGACGGCCGCCGCCGGGGTGAGCAGCAGCAGCGAGGGCAGCGGCACCGGGCCGCCGCCCCGACCCGTGCCGGAGCGCCCGGGCAGCACCCGGCGGGCCAGCACCGCCAGCACCAGCGCGGCGGCCAGCAGCAGGACGTACGCCCCGCGCCAGGCGCCGAGCTGGGCGAAGAGCCCGCCCAGCGACGGCCCGACCAGGGTGCCGACGCCCCACATCGCGGAGACCAGTCCGGCCGCGCGGGTCCACAGCCGCTCCGGCAGGGCGCTGCGGATCACCGCGTAGCCGAGCCCGGCCACCAGCCCGCCGCCGAGGCCCTGCACCACCCGGCCGAGGATCAGCGCCGCCATCGACGGGCTGAGCGCGTTGACCACGGCGCCGGCGCCGAAGACCAGGAAGCCCAGGACGTAGGCCCGGGCGGCGCCGAGGCGCTCCAGCAGCCGGCTGACCAGCATCGAGGCGATCACGGCGGCCATCAGGAAGCCGGTGGCCACCCACGCGTAGTACCGCTCGCCGCCGATGTCGGCGACGATCGAGGGCATCAGCGCGGCGGTGAAGTAGAGGTTCATCGCGTACAGCGCGACGCCGCCGGCCAGGATCGAGGCGGGGGCGGCGTACCGGCGGGAGAAGAGTTCGCGCCACCCGGCGGCGGCCCCGGCGGACTGCGACTCCGGTGCGTAACTGCCCTGCTCAGCAGGGGAGGTGTCGGTCACTACGGCAGATGATTCGGTCACGTCCGGTACGCTAGGACTTCAAGGGAACTTGAAGTCAAGGAAGCCGAAGGAACCGAGGAGTCGCCATGACCACCGCGCCGGTCGACCTGCTGAGCGTCGGGGAGGTGGCCCGGCGGGCCGGGATCGCCACCTCGGCGGTGCGCTTCTACGAGGACCAGGGGCTGATCTCCTCCGAGCGCACGGCCGGCAACCAGCGGCGCTACCGGCGGCACGTGCTGCGCCGGATCTCGCTCATCCTGGTCGCCAAGCGGCTCGGCATCCCGCTCTCCGAGGTCGCCGAGGTCTTCACCGGCCTGCCCGAGGACCGGATGCCCGGCAAGCACGACTGGGAGCGCATCTCCCGGCGCTGGGCCGAGCAGCTGCGCGCCCGCCGGGCCGAGCTGGAGCGGCTGGAGGACGAGCTGACCGGCTGCATCGGCTGCGGCTGCGTGTCGCTGCGCCGCTGCCGGGTGCTCAACCCGGGGGACGAGCTGGCCGCCGAGGGGCCGGGCCCCCGCCGGCTGCTGCCGGAGGAGGGCCTGCTGCCCGTCGAGGAGTGAGGCGCCGTCGACGGGTGAGATGCCATCGGCGCGTGGGACGCCGTCGACGCGTGGGCGGGGAAGGGGTTGGAACCCGGCCGGACGCGGCCCTCGCAGGGTTCCCCGCCGCGTCCGACCGGGGGCTTGTGCGGCTCAGACCTCCGGGAAGTGGCAGGCCGCCTGCCGCTCGCCGGGCCCGGCGATCCGCAGCAGCGGCCGCTCGGTCCGGCACAGGTCCTGGGCCTTCGGGCAGCGCGGGTGGAAGGTGCAGCCGGGCGGCGGGTCGGCCGGGCTCGGCGGGTCGCCGAGCAGCACGATCCGCTCCCGGGTGCGCTCCGCCTCCGGGTCGGGCAGCGGGACGGCGGACAGCAGCGCCCTGGTGTACGGGTGCGCGGGGCTGCCGTACACCTCGGCCTTGTCGCCGATCTCCACGATCCGGCCCAGGTACATCACCGCGACCCGGTCGCAGACCCGCTTGACCACCGAGAGGTCGTGCGCGATGAACACGTACGCCAGCCCGAGCTCCTGCTGGAGCCGCTCCATCAGGTTGACCACCTGGGCCTGGATGGAGACGTCCAGCGCGGAGACCGGCTCGTCGGCGATCACCAGCCGCGGCGAGGTGGCCAGCGAGCGGGCGATGCCGATGCGCTGGGCCTGGCCGCCGGAGAACTCGTGCGGGTAGCGGTCCAGGTGCTCGGGGATCAGCCCGACCAGCTCCATCAGCTCGGCGGCCCGCTTGCGCGCGGCCGCCGCGCTCTCGCCCTGGACGAGCAGCGGCTCGGAGATGATCCGGGCCACCGTCTGCCGGGGGTTGAGCGAGGAGTACGGGTCCTGGAAGACCATCTGGAGGTCGCGCCGGTGCGGCCGCAGCCGGGCCTGGGAGAGCCCGCCGATCTCGGTGCCGTCGAAGGTGACGGTGCCCGAGGTCGGGTCGAGCAGCCGGACGATCATCCGCCCGGTGGTGGACTTGCCGCAGCCGGACTCGCCGACCAGGCCGAGCGTCTCGCCCGCCCCGACGTCGAAGCTCACCCCGTCCACCGCCCGGACCGGCGCACCGGGGCGCCCGGTGCGGCTCCGCCGGCCGGGGAAGGTCTTCACCAGGTCCCGTACGGACAGCAGCGGTCCGGCCGCGTCCTTCGTCGACGGTGTGGTCATCACAGCACCCCTTCCGGCACCAGCGGCAGGTGGCAGGCGGCCTGGTGGCCGGGGGCGAGCCGGTCGAGCACGGGGCGCTCGGCCAGGCAGCGGGAGTGCTCCTCGGCGGACGCCGCGGTGGTGCGGGCGCAGCGCGGGGCGAAGGAGCAGCCGGGGGCGGGGGCGATCAGCGACGGCGGGCTGCCGGGGATGGCGCGCAGCGGGGCGTCGTCGGTGTCGTCCAGGCGCGGCAGCGAGTCCAGCAGGCCGCGCGTGTACGGGTGCGCGGGCTGCGCGAACAGCCGGTCCACCGGGGCCTGTTCGGCGGCCCGGCCGCCGTACATGACCAGCACCTCGTGGGCGACCCGGGCGACCACGCCGAGGTCGTGGGTGATCATCACGACGCCGAGGCCGCGCTCCTGCTGGATCCGGGCGATCAGGTCGAGGATCTGCGCCTGGACGGTGACGTCGAGCGCCGTGGTGGGCTCGTCGGCGATCAGCAGCTCGGGCTCGCAGGCGAGCGCCATGGCGATCATGACGCGCTGGCGCATGCCGCCGGAGAACTGGTGCGGGTACTCGTCGACCCGGCGGGCCGGCTCCGGGATGCCGACCTCGGCCAGCATCTCCACCGCCTTGGCCCGCCCGGCCTTGCGGTTGGCCTTGAAGTGCACCCGGTAGTGCTCGGCGATCTGCTCCCCGACGGTGTAGAAGGGGTGCAGGCTGGACAGCGGGTCCTGGAAGATCATCGCGATCCGGCGGCCCCGGACGGTGCCCAGCTCCCGCTCCCCGAGCCCGTTCAGCTCCTGCCCGTTCAGCCGGATCGAGCCGGTGACGGCGGCGCCGCGGTGCAGGCCCATGACGGCGAGCGAGGTGACGGACTTCCCGCTGCCCGACTCGCCGACCAGCCCGAGGGTGCGACCGGCCTCGACGGCGAAGGAGATCCCGTCCACCGCGCGGACGGTGCCGCGCGGGGTGTCGAAGGCGACCTTGAGGTCCTCGACCTCCAACAGCCTGGTCATCAGTACCTCACTCTCGGGTCGACGAACGCGTAGAGCAGGTCGACCAGCAGGTTCGCCGCGACGATGAAGAAGGCCGCGAGCAGGGTGACGCCGAGGATCACGGGCTGGTCGGAACGGGCCAGCCCGTCGTAGAACAGCCGGCCGACGCCGGGCAGACCGAAGATCGACTCGGTGATGACCGCGCCGGCCAGCAGGCCGCCGAGGTCCATGCCGAAGATGGTCAGGATCGGCGTCATCCCGGAGCGCAGCCCGTGCTTGACGGTGACCGTCCGCGGCGGCAGGCCCTTGGCCCGGGCGGTGCGGATGTACGGCTCGGCCATCGCCTCGATCATCGAGTTGCGGCTCTGCCGGGCGTACATGGCCGCGTACAGCAGGGCCAGCGCGATCCACGGCAGCAGCAGGTTGGAGCCCCATGCGAAGGGGTTCTCGGTGAACTTGTGGTACGAGGGGTAGGGCAGCACGCCGGCCGTCCTGACCAGGCCCCAGATCAGCATGATCGAGGTGAAGTAGACCGGCAGCGAGGCGGTGCCGACGGACAGCACCATCAGGGTCTTGTCGATCGGCCTGCCCTTGCGCAGCGCCGAGGTGACGCCCGCGCCGAGGCCGAGGACCAGCCAGAGCACGGCCGCGCCGAGGGCCAGCGAGATGGAGACCGGCAGCCGGTCGGTGAGCAGGTCCCAGACCGGCAGCCCGTACTCGTAGGAGTAGCCGAGGCAGGGGAAGCCGCAGTGCACCGCGCTGGGGCCGGAGCCGTAGTCGCGGCCGGCGAAGATGCCGCCGAGGTAGGCGAGGAACTGGTCCCAGACCGGCTTGTCCAGGCCCATCGCCGACTTGACGTCGGCGAGCCGCTCGGGGCTGCAGGTCTTGCCGCAGGCGGCCGCTGCCGGGTCGTTGGGCAGCAGGTAGAAGATGGTGAAGGTGATGGCGCAGATGGCGAGCAGGATGCCCGCCACGCCGAGCAGCCGGCGGCCGAGGTAGAGGATCACGACCGGCCTCCCCGGGGGTCGAGGATGTCGCGCAGCGCGTCGCCGAGCAGGGTGAAGGCGAGCACGGCGACGAACAGGAAGGCGGTCGGGATCAGGAAGTAGGTCGGGTCGGTCTCGTAGTGCACGATGCTCTCGGCGATCATCTGGCCCCAGGACGCGGTCGGCGGGCGGACGCCCACGCCGAGGTAGCTGAGCGCGGCCTCGGTGGCGATCATGCCGGGGACGAGCAGGGTGGTGTAGGCGATGATCGGGCCGGAGACGTTCGGCAGGATCTCGCGGGTGAGGATGCGCCAGGAGCGCGCCCCGCCGACCTTGGCGGCCTCGACGTACTCGCGGTGCTTGAGCGAGAGGGTCTGGCCGCGCACCACCCGGGCGATGCCGGGCCAGGTGAACAGCCCGATCACCAGGGTGATCAGCAGGATCCGGTTGACGTCCTTGGCCACCGACATCATCGCGATCATGAAGATCAGCGAGGGGAAGGACATCGTGAGGTCCATCAGCCGGGACAGCAGGGTGTCGACGCGCCCGCCGAAGTAGCCCGCCGCGATGCCGGCCAGGGTGCCGGCGATCACGACCACGGCGGTCGCGGTGAACGCGATCAGCAGGGACACCTGACCGCCGTGCAGCACCCGGGCGAACAGGTCGCGGCCGCTGCCCGGCTCGACGCCCAGCCAGTGCCGGGCGCTGATGCCGCCGAAGTCGCCCCGGGGCACGCCGCCCAGGTACGGATCGACGGCGCGCTTGTCGAACTCCTCCGGGGTCCAGCCGCCGAGGGCGCTGAGCGGTCCGGCCAGCGCGGTGACCAGGATCAGCACGCCGACGGTGATCAGCCCGAACCGGGCCGAGCCCTTGGCCCACAGCTGGTCCCAGACCAGCCGCCAGGGCCCGCGCCCGGCACTCTTCTTGGCGCCCCCCGCCGTGGCGTCGGCCACGGCGGCGGGCTCAGTGGTGGTACTCATCGCTGCCGGCCCCTCACTTGCCCTTGGCGGGGTCCTTGAGGCCGATGGCACCCAGGTCGAGCATCCCGGCGTAGCCCTGGTTGCCGAAGGCGCCGGCCACGTTGGTGCCGACCAGCAGGGGGCGGCGCTGCCAGATCAGCGGGACGGCCGGGGCCTTCTTCGCCAGGTCCTGGTCCAGCTGCTGCCAGGCCTTGTTGGCCTCGTTGACGTCCGTCATGGCCGCGATCTGGTCCATCCGGTCCATCGTGGCCTGGTCCTTGAACTGGCTCAGGTTGCCCTGGTTGCCCTTCTCCTTGATGGTGCGGCCGTCGAACTGGAACGGCAGGAAGGTCGCACCGGAGGGGTAGTCGGGGCACCAGCCGCTGATGGTCAGGTCGGGGGCGTTCTTGATGTCGCCGACGGTGTCCTGGAAGGCGGACGGGTCGGTGGTGTTGATGGTGACCTGGACCCCGGCCTTGGACAGCGACTGCTGGATCGCCTCGGCGCGGCTCTTGTCGCCGAGCGAGACGGTGAGCGAGACCTTGAGGTCGCTCTTGCCCGCCTCCTGGAGCAGCTTCTTGGCCTTCTCCGGGTCACCGGCCGCCGGGACCTTCAGCGGGTCGGACTTGACGCCGCCGGTCAGCGAGGGCGGCAGGTAGGAGGTCGCCACGTCGGCCATCGCCGGGCCGCCGAAGGCCGTCACCTGCCCCTCGCGGTCGACCGCCCACATCATCGCCTCGCGCACCTTCGGGTCGTCGAAGGGGGCCTTGGAGGTGTTCATGTACAGCATGTCGGTACAGCCGGTGACCTCGGCGGCCATGCGGGACTTGACGTCCGGCTTGGGCAGCACCTTGGCGACGGTCTCGTGCGCCATCCACGGCATGTTGATCGCGTTGGCGTCGGCGCCGTCGCTGGCGATGATCCGGTCGTCGGCCTGGCCGCCCTTGATGCCCTCGGTGACCACGACCTTGTCCGGGTAGGCCTTGCGGACGGTGTCGGTGGCCGGGTCCCAGTTGGTGTTGCGGACCAGCACCAGCTGCTTGCCGCGGTCGTAGGTCTCGATCTTGTACGGGCCGGAGGAGAACGGCCGGGCGTCGTACTGGGTGCCCTTCTCCTGGGACTGCGGCACCGGGGAGAAGGTCGGCAGCGAGACGGTGGAGGAGAACTCGGCGACCGGGCGCTTCAGGTGGAAGACGATCGTCTTGTCGTCCGGGGTCTCGATGCTCGCCAGGTGCTCGCCGTTCAGCGGGCCCTTGTAGTTCTCGCCGCCGGCCAGGTACTGGATCGCGTAGTCGGGGCCGCCGGTGAGGTCCGGGGAGAAGGACCGCTCGACGTTGTACTTGATGTCGGCGGCCTTGATCGGCGAGCCGTCCTCGTACTTGAGGCCGTCCTTGAGGGTGAAGGTCCACACCTTGCCGCCGTCGGAGGACTTGCCGAGGTCGGTGGCGAGGTCCGGGACGATCTCGCTGCCCGCCGCGCCCGGCTCGGCCTTGAAGGTGGTCAGGGTGCGGTAGATCAGCCGGGTGCCGAAGTCCATGTGCGGCACCACCCAGCTGCGGGCCGGATCGAGGTGGGCGAAGTCCTGGTTGGTCAGGACGGTGAGGGTGCCGCCCTTGGCAGGGGTGCCGCCGATGACCGAGCCGGACGCGGCGCCCGGGCCCTTGCCGTCGGAGGGGGCGGCGTCGCTGCCGCCGTCACTCTTGTCGTTGGAGCAGGCCCCGAGGCCGAGGGTGAGGGTCGCCGCGAGGGCCGCCGCGAGGGCGGCGTGGGTGCGCCTGGTCATGTTGCAACTCCGCTGTGGGGGGCCCGATCCGCCGGATCTGGCCGCTGCGCTGTGTGACCCGTAACATAGTAATGTGAAATTGCACTGCACAAGAGGTGACGGCTCCCGTTACCGAGCTGTGTCCGTGCCAGCATCTCCCCCGCCCCGCCAAGGAGTTCACCGGTGACCCTTCCCCCGACCGGCCTCAACACCGGGAGCCACGACCTCCCGGTCTCCCCCGCCCTCGCCTCCTTCATGGCCACCAGCTGGGCCGCCACCCCGCTCCCCGCCGACCGGCGCGTCCCCGGCCACGACCGCTTCCCCGGCCGCCGCGCCCGGCTCTCCGCCGCCTTCCCCGGCGAACGGCTGATCGTCCCGGCCGGCCGGCTCAAGGTCCGCTGCAACGACCTCGACTACCGCTTCCGCCCGCACAGCGCGTACGTCTGGCTCACCGGCCTCACCGGCGAGGACCAGGCCGACCACGTCCTCGTCCTCGAACCGGCCGGCCCCGAAGGCCACGAACCCGTCCTCTACCTGCGCCCGCGCTCACCGCGCGACGGCGGCGAGTTCTACCGCGACCGCCGCTACGGCGAGTTCTGGGTCGGCTCCCGGCCCGACCTCGCCGAAGCCGCCCGACTCACCGGCGTACGCACCGAACACCTCGACGACCTCGGCAAACTGCTCACCGGCCCCCAGCCCCCCACCCGGGTCCTGGCCGGCACCGACCCGCTCGTCGACGAGGCCACCGGACGGCCCGCCGACGGCCGGCGGGACGGCGAACTCGCCGCCGTCCTCTCCGAGTTGCGCCTGGTCAAGGACGAATGGGAGATCGGACAGCTGCAACTGGCCGTCGACCACACCACCACCGGCTTCGAGGACGTCGTCCGCGCCCTGCCCACCGCACTGCGCCACCACCGCGGCGAACGCTGGATCGAGGGCGTCTTCGACCTGCGCGCCCGCGCCGAGGGCAACGGCACCTCCTACACCACCATCGCCGCCTCCGGCGCCCACGCCTGCGTCCTGCACTGGATCCGCAACGACGGCGCCCTCGACCCGAACTCCCTCCTCCTGCTGGACGCCGGCGTCGAGACCGACACCCTCTACGCCGCCGACATCACCCGCACCCTGCCGCTCAGCGGCACCTTCACCCCGATCCAGCGCCAGGCCTACGACCTCGTCCTCGCCGCCCAGAGCGCCGGCATCGCCACCCTCCGCCCGGGCGCGCGGTTCCGCGACTTCCACCGCGCCGCCATGCGGGTCATCGCCGAAGGCCTCGCCGACTGGGGCGTCCTGCCCGTCTCCGCCGAAGAGGCCCTCGCCGAGGACAACGGCCTCTACCGCCGCTACACCCTCTGCGGCAGCGGCCACATGCTCGGCCTCGACTACCACGACTGCGCCAAGTCCCGCGCCGACCGCTACCTCGACGCCACCCTGGAGGAGGGCATGGTCCTCACCGTCGAACCCGGCCTCTACCTCCAGCCCGACGACGAGACCCTCCCCGCCGAACTCCGCGGCCTCGGCATCCGCATCGAGGACGACCTCGTCATCACCCCCGACGGCGCCCACCTGATGTCCGGCGCCCTCCCGAGGACCGCCACCGACGTCGAGTCCTGGATGGCGACCCTGCTCTCCTGAGGAGGCCGCCAGGAGCGGACGGTCAAGCCACCTTGATCGTCCGCTCCCCCCGCCGGATCATCACCTCGACCTCGCCGCCGATCGCCGCCGAATACGCCCGCAGGTTGTCCAGGCTGTCCACCTGCCCGTGCTCGATCTGGGACACCCGCGCCTGACTCACTCCCATCAGCGCCGCCACCTCCTTCTGGGTGAGGTTGGCCGACTTCCGCATCTCGGCCAGCTCGTAGCCGCGGATCCGGGCCAGGTTCTCCTTTCGGATCCGAGCCCGGTCGGCCTCCGCCTCCGGCGAGGCCAGCCAGGGGTTGATCCGCTGCGCCTCGGCCCACACCTCGGTCCAGCTACGACCCTTCATGCTCACGCTCCCTTGTCCTTCTCCTCGACGTACTGCTCATAGCGAGCCTCCGCCAGCGGGATGTTGATGTCGTACCACCGGGACCACTCCCCGTTCTTGTCGCCGGCGACCAGGATGACGGCCTCCCGCTCGACATCGAAGACGAAGAGCATTCGAACCTCGGAGCGCCCCGCCGAGCCGGGCCGGAGCTCCTTCAGGTTGTGCAACGTGCTGCCATGAATCCGATCCACCAGCGGGCGCCCGAGCAGCGGCCCCCTTCTGGCGAGCAATTCGATCGCGTCGGCGATCTGGTCGGCCGTATCCGGGTCCTTGACAGCGATGTCCAGGAACCAGTCGTTCACCGGACCGATGAGTGTGATCTCCCACATGGACCCAAATTAAGTTGTTCCTTATACGTTACCGCGCGCTTTCCCGCTCAATCCACCCCTGCGGGGGACAACACGCCGAGTCCTGCGCGCCCCCGGCTCGCTACCCCCGCGCCGCCTGCCACAGGTCGGCGACGATCGTCTCCGCCGGGCCGGTGCGGGCCAGGTGGTGGGCGGTGCCGGCCCAGAGGTGCATGGCGTCGGTGTCGCCGCGGCGGGCGGCGGCGGCGCGGAGGGGGGCGGTGAGGTGGTGGACCTCGGGGTAGGCGGGCGGGGCGTACGGGCCGTGGCGGTCGATGAAGCCGTTGCGCAGGCCGCGGGCCGGGCGGCCGGTGAAGGCGCGGGTGACGGCCGTCTCCGGGAGTTCGACGAGCGCCGCCCGGTGGGCGGCCGAGGCGCCGGACTCGTCCGAACGCAGCAGCGCCGTGCCCAACTGCACCGCCACCGCCCCCGCCCGCAGTGCCGCCGCGACGGCCGCGCCGTCGCCGAGTCCGCCCGCGGCGATCAGCGGCAGCGCCGTCACCTCCCGTACGGCGGGCAGCAGTTCGAGCAGCGGCAGCTCCCCGGGCCGGTCCGTCACCCGGTGGGTGCCCCGGTGGCCGCCCGCCTCCGGGCCCTGCACGCACAGCGCGTCCATCCCGAGGGCCTGCGCCGCCCGCGCCTCCTCGGGCGTGGTGACGGTGGCGACCTGGGTCGTGCCGACCGCCCGCACCGCCGCCGCCTCCTCGGCCGTGGGCAGCCCGAAGGTGTACGAGAGCACCGGCACCGGGTCGGCGAGCAGGAGGGCGAGCTTGGCCTCCCAGTCGTCGCGGTCCGGCCCGATCTCCTCCGGCAGGGTCACGCCCCACTGCTCGGCCTCGGGGCGCAGCCGCTCCCGGTACGCCGCGACGGCCGCCGCGTCCCCGGGCGTGCCCGGCACGAAGAGGTTCACCCCGTACGGCCGGTCGGTCGACTTCCGTACCGCCGCGATCTGCTCGGCCATCGCCTGGGCGGCCTTGAGGGCGCCGGCCAGGAACCCGAGCCCGCCGGCCCGGTTCACCGCCGCCGCCAGTTCGGGCGTCGAGGGCCCGCCCGCCATCGGGGCGGCGATCACCGGTACGGCGAGCTCGTCGAGACGGACGGTCATCAGGCGCTCCTCACGCTGCCACGGGCACGGAACACCCCCACCCTACGCTCAGCGGATCAGCCCCAGCCGCCGTGCCTCGCGCACCGCCGCCGTGCGCGAGTCCACGCCCAACTTGGTGTAGATGTGCACCAGATGGGACTTCACCGTGGCCTGGCTCAGGTGCAGCCGCTGACTGACCTGCTGGTTGGTCAGCCCGTCCGCGACCAGCCCCAGCACCTCGGTCTCCCGGGCGCTGAGCGCCGCCGCGGGCGTCCGCATCCGTTCCAGCAGCCGGTCCGCCACGCTGGGCGCCAGCGCGCTGCGCCCCGCCGCGGCGGCCCGGACGGCCTGGGCCAGCTCCTCCGGCGGCGCGTCCTTCAGCAGGTAGCCGGTGGCGCCCGCCTCCAGGGCGGGCAGGGTGTCCGCGTCGGTGTCGTACGTGGTGACCACCAGGACCCGCGGCGCGCCCGCCCGGGCGGTGATCGCCGCGGTGGCCTGCGCCCCGTTCATGGCCGATCCCGGCCCGAACTGGAGGTCCATCAGCACCACGTCCACGCCCGGCTCGGCCGCCAGTTCGACGGCCCGCTCGGCGGTGGCCGCCTCCGCCACGATGGCGAAGTCCGGTTCGCACTCCAGCACGGCCCGCAGCCCGGCCCGCACCACCGGGTGGTCGTCGGCGATGAGCAGCCGGATCACTGGCCGGCCTCCGGGGTGACCGGCAGCTGCACCGCCACCGTCGTGCCCTGCCCGGGCGCCGACTCCACCGTGAAGCCGCCGCCGAGCGCCCGCGCCCTGGCCCGCATCGACGGCAGCCCGAAGCCGCCGTCCCCGCCGGTGCGGCCGGCGACCGCCGCCGGGTCGAACCCGGCCCCGTCGTCGTACACGTCCAGTGCCACCTCGCCCTCCATGTAGCTGAGTGTCACCTCGGCCCGCGCGGCCCCCGCGTGCCGGACGGTGTTGCCGAGCGCCGACTGCGCGATCCGCAGCAGCGCGACCTCCTCCGCGGCCGGCAGCCGGACCGGGGCGCCGGAGACGTGCAGCTTCACCGGCAGGCCGCTCTGCGCCGTCGTCGTCGCGCACAGCCGCTCCAGCGCGACCGGCAGCGGGTCGCCGTCCAGCGCGGGCGGGGTGAGCGCCCGGACGAACCGGCGGGCCTCGTCCAGGTTGTCCTGGGCGGCCTGCCGCGCCTGCTCGACGTACCCGGCGGCGGTCTCGGTGCGCTCCGGCAGGGCCCGCTGGGCGGCCCGCAGCAGCAGCTGGATGGAGCTGAGGCCCTGTGCGAGGGTGTCGTGGATCTCCCGGGCGAGCCGCTCCCGCTCGGCCAGCACCCCGGCCGCGTGGTGGGCGGCGGCGGCGTCGGCGCGGGCGGCGGTCAGCTCGTCGATCAGCCGGCGGCGCTCCTCGCTCTCCCGGTACAGCGCCTGGTAGCCGAGCACGGTGGCGGTGGCGACGGCCGCGCCGAGCGCGGGCCCGATCGAGGCGGCGAAGCTGAAGCTGTGCTGGTGCCAGGACCACGCGGCGATCGACGCGGCGGCGGTCAGCCCGACGGCGACCAGCCCGCCGCGCCGCCCCAGCAGGTGCAGTTCCAGGAAGTACAGCGGGAAGGCCAGCCAGACGCCGTCCTGGGTGGTGATCAGCACGCCCGCCCAGGTGACGCCGAGCAGCGCCAGCCAGAGCGCGGCCGCCCGCCGGGAGCGGCGCACGGCGGCCAGCTGCGGCCCGACGGTGTAGACGGCGGCCATCGCGGTGGCCGCGGCGGCGACGGCGGCCGGATCGCCGCCCCGGTCGACGAGGACGGCCCGGGCGACGGCGAGCGCGAGCAGGCCCGCCACGAGCAGGTGCAGGCAGACCTGGAGGACGCGGGCGACGGGGGTGGTTCTGGATCGTTCGGTCGCCATCCGTCCAGCCTAAGTTCCTAGCCCGGCACCCGGCATCAATCAAAAGGTTGAACTCGGGCTCTCCCCTTTGATGCCCAGGATGCAATCCCCGGCGCGATGCCCCGGCCCCCTTCCGTCCAGGACGGTGGAAGTGTCGAAACCACCTGTCCAGAGGAAGGCCCCGTCGTGTTCGTCGCCTGGAGGGACCTGAGGTTCGCCAAGGGGCGGTTCGCCCTGATGGGAACCGTCATCGTGCTGATCACCGTGCTGGTCGGCCTGCTGTCCGGGCTGACCGCCGGGCTCGGCCGGCAGAACATCTCCGCGATCACCGGCCTGCCCGCCGACCACCTGGTCTTCGGCAAGCCGGCCGACGGGCAGAAGCTCTCCTTCACCGACTCCCAGGTCACCCCCGACCAGTGGCAGGCCTGGGCCCGCGAGCCCGGCGTCACCTCCGCCCAGCCGATCGGCATCACCACCACCAAGGCCGCCGCCGGACAGCGCACCGCCGCGCTCTCCGCCTTCGGCGTCCCGGACGGCTCCGCACTCGCCCCGCAGGGCGGCCGGATCGCCCCCGGCCAGGCCGTACTGTCCAGGACCGCCGCCGAGAACCTGGGCGGCCTCGCCCCCGGCGCCGACTTCACCCTGGCCGGCCACCCGCTGCGGGTCGCCGCCGTCGAGGGCGACGCCGCGTACAGCCACACCCCGGTGATCTGGACCAGCCTCGGCGACTGGCAGCAGGCCGCCCCCGGCGGCGCCGGCCACGCCACCGTCATCGCGCTCGACACCGCCAAGGGCGCCGACCTGGCCGCCGCCGACGCCCGCCACGGCACCGAGACCCGCACCCGCGACGACGCCCTCGCCGCGATCGGCTCCTACACCTCCGAGAACGGCTCCCTCCAGCTGATGCGCGGCTTCCTGTTCGCCATCTCGGCCCTGGTGATCGGCGCGTTCTTCACCGTCTGGACGATCCAGCGCAGCGGCGACATCGCCGTCCTCAAGGCCCTCGGCGCCTCCACCCGCTACCTGCTGCGCGACGCCCTCGGCCAGGCCGTCCTCCTGCTGCTGCTCGGCACGGTCGTCGGCACCGCGATCGCGTCCGGCTTCGGCGCGCTGATCGGCTCCGCCGTCCCCTTCGTCCTGGACGCCCCGACCGTCCTGCTGCCCGCCGCCGTCATGATCGCCCTCGGCGCGATCGGCGCGGCCCTGTCCATCCGCCGGATCACCTCCGTCGACCCGCTGACCGCCCTCGGGAGCGCCCGATGAGTCTTGTCCTCGACCGCATCACCCTCACCTACCCGGACGGCGACGGCCGGCTCACGGCACTCGACGAGGTCTCGCTGACCGTCCCCAAGGGCACGCTCACCGCCGTCGTCGGCCCCTCCGGCTCCGGCAAGTCCAGCCTGCTCGCGGTCGCCGCCACCCTGATCACCCCGGACTCCGGGCAGGTCGTCGTCGACGGCACCGACACCACGGGCCTCAGCCGGGCGGACCTCACCGCGCTGCGCCGCACCAGGATCGGCATCGTCTTCCAGCAGGCCAACCTGCTGCCCTCGCTCACCGCCGTGGAGCAGCTGCAGGTGATGGCCCACCTCGACGGCCGCCCCCCGCGCGGCGCGCTCCCCCGCGCCCTGGAACTCCTCGACGCCGTCGGCCTGCGCGACCAGGCCGCCCGCCGGCCGCACCAGCTCTCCGGCGGGCAGCGCCAGCGGGTCAACATCGCCCGCGCGCTGATGAACGACCCCACCGTCCTGCTGGTCGACGAACCCACCAGCGCCCTCGACCACGAACGCGGCGCCGCCGTCCTCGACCTGATCACCGACCTCACCCACCGCCGGGCCACCGCCACCGTCCTGGTCACCCACGACCGCACCCACCTGACGGCCGTCGACCAGATCGCCGAGGTCCACGACGGGAGGCTGACCCTCCCGGCGGCGGTCTAGGCGACCAGCTCCGACACCGGCAGCGTCACCGCCGTCCCGGGCAACCCGACCACCTGCCCGGGACGGCGTACGACCCGCTCCCGGTACTCGCCCCGCACGGGATCGGTCAGCACCAGCACCTGCTGCTCGACCCGGTCCACGACCACGTAGGTCGGCACCCCGGCCAGCGCGTAGGCGGCGGGCTTCCTGGTGACGTCACTGCACAACGCCGCCGATGTCACTTCGAGGACGAGGCGGAAGATCTTCGGGTCGTAGCAGTTGTACGTGACCATCCGGTCGTCGCTCACCGCCTCGACGATCGACAGATCCGGCATCGCGAAGTCGTCCGGCCCGGTCGGCAGCCAGATCGCGAGCCGCTGGAGGACTTCCGTGTCCCCGCCTTCCAGCCCGGCCTCGAAGCAGGCCTTCATCACGTCGGAGAGGATCTCGCGGTGGCGCCCGTCGGGCAGCGGCTCGACGGCCACCTCACCGCCGAGCACCTCGACCCGGTGCCCGGGAAACCGATCGAAGAGGACCTCTGCCATGTCGAGCACCCTGTTCCGCACAGGCGAATCCTCCGCCCGTCGGCCCCAAGCCGCCGTCCATACCCGGACTCTTCACCCGAACGGGCGGTTTGACTCCTGCCGAGTCCCCTAGCGGGACCGCAGGCGCAGGGCCGAAGGCTCCGGTTCGGCGGGCTTCTCCTCGCCGGCCCAGAGGGAGCGGACGTGGCTGAGGTGGCGGGTCATGCAGGCCTCGGCCCCGGCCGCGTCGCCGGCGAGCAGCAGGTCGAGCAGCTCCAGGTGCTCCTCCGCCGAGGAGACCAGCTCGCCGCGCTCGTCGAGCCGGTTGAGGCCGTAGAGCCGCGAGCGCTTGCGCAGGTCGCCGACGACCTCGACCAGCCGCGAGTTGCCGGCCAGGCCCAGCAGGTCGAGGTGGAACTGGCGGTCGGCCTCCAGGTAGCCGATCAGGTCGTGCTTGCGGGCCGCAGCGACGATCGCCTCGGCCTGCGGGCGCAGCCGCTCCAGCTGCTCCTTGGTGGCGGTGCGCGCCACCCGGCCGACGGTCGGGACCTCGATCAGGGCGCGGATCTCGGTGAAGTCGTCGAGGTCGCGGTCGGTCAGCTCGGTGACCCGGAAGCCCTTGTTGCGGACGGCTTCGACCAGGCCCTCGCGGGCGAGGTCGAGCATGGCCTCGCGGACGGGGGTCGCGGAGACGCCGAAGTCGGCTGCGAGCGCGGGGGCGGAGTAGACGACGCCGGGGCGCAGTTCGCCGGAGATCAGGGCTGCCCGGAGTGCGTGCGCGACCTGGTCGCGAAGCCGCTCCTGTACGGAGATCAGGGTGCGGGACTTGAGGTCGGCCATGGTGTTCCTCCGGGTGGGTGCAGAACACCAGCGTACAATGTCACGTTACGTTGCGTGCGCAACAGCCAGTGATTCGAACACCCGTCACCGACCCGCCGCACCGGCCCCTCCTCCTGCCGAACGCCATGGTGACAGCGGCCGTCGGCCGTGACAACGGCCGACGGCACACGATCTTCCGGTCCGCCCGGGAGGTCCGTACGAAGATCCGCCCGGAGGTCCGCCCGGAGGGCTACGCCCGGCGGAACCGCCCCACCAGGGTGCTCAGGCTGGCCGCGCCGTCCCCGTCCGCCACGCCCCGCCGGACCGCCTCCGCGAGGAGGGCCGGCAGGGCGCCGTCCACCTCGGAGTCCTCCGCGGTGTGCTGGACGTGCTCGATGCTCGCGAGTGCCATCGTCAGCCGGTCGACGTCCCCGCGGTGGTCCCCGGCGGTGATCCGCGGCGCGTAGAACTCGATCATCCGCGGCAGCAGCGCGGCGGTGGGCAGGGCGTACGGCAGGAACTCCTCGGCGGTGATGCCGTTGGCCTCGGCGACCGCCGTGGCGTGCAGGTAGCCGACCATCGAGGACCAGAACAGGTCCATCTGGATCTGGTAGTACAGCTGGGCCAGCCCGGGGTCGTCACCCCGGTAGTCGGCCCCGGTGAGCACCTCCAGGGCGGCCCGGTGCCGCCGGAACAGCTCGACCGGGCCGCTGTAGAAGGTGGACGACTCGGGGCTGCCGATGCCCGAGGGCGGCACCTGCACCCCGCCGGTCAGGTGTCCGGCGCCGCGCTCGGCCAGCCAGCGGGCGGCCTCGCGGGCCCGCCCGGGGGTGTCCGAGCTGAGGTTCGCGACCACCTTCCCCTTCAGCGCCGGCTCGACCGACTCCAGGACGGCGAACACGGCGTCGTAGTCGGTGAGGCTGAGCACCACCAGTTCGTTCGCCGCCACCGCCGCCTCCGCGCTGGGCGCCGCCTGCGCGCCCCGGGCGACGAGTTCGTCGGCCCGTGCGGCCGTGCGGTTCCACACCGTGACGGCGTACCCGGCGTCCAGGAACGCCCGGGCCATGGCCTGCCCCATCGGGCCGAGCCCGATCACCGTCACGGATCGCCTCGCCTGCTGCTCCACGGACATGCGTGTTCCCCTCCACTGGACGAATGCCTAGAACGAACGCTCTATCCAGAGCGCCGGAGCCGACGCTAGCACAGGACTGGAACGAACGCTCTACTCAGAATCTCGGCTAGGATCACGCCGTGAAGACGCCCGAGAAGACCCCCGCGAAGGCCGACCCGAAGGCCGCCGTGAGGGTCGCTGCGAAGGCCCCGGTGAAGGCCCCGGCGAAGGCCGCACCGAAGGACGGCGCGCAGGCCGAAGCGAAGCCCGGCACCCGGGAGCGGATCGTCCGGGCCACCTCCCGGCTGCTGCAGCGCCAGGGGTACGAGGGCACCGGGATCAAGCAGATCTCCCGCGAGGCCGAGGCCACCCTCGGCTCCGTCTACCACTTCTTCCCGGGCGGCAAGCAGGAGTTGGCCGCCGAGGCGATCCGGCACGGGGACGAGGAGTTCGCCGTCATGCTGCACGCCGGGCTCGGCTCCTCACCGGACCTGGGCGAGGCGATGACCGCCTGCACCCGGCTGCTCGCCACCGAACTGCGCGCGTCCGACTGGCAGGACGGCTGCCCGATCACCAGCACCGCCCTGGAGACGATCGGCCGGGTGCCGGTGATCGAGGAGGCGGTGGCCGAGGCCTTCGCCCACTGGCGGGCCGTCGTGACGGAACGGCTGCTCGCCGCCGGCATCGGCGAGCAGGACGCCCGCGAGCTGGCTGGCACCGTGATCAGCACCCTGGAGGGCGCCGAGCTCGCCGCCCAGGTCGCCCGCAGCGAGGAGCCGCTGCTGGTCACCGGCAAGCACCTGGCCCGCCTGCTCACCGCCTACGCCGACGACCGGGCCTGACGCGCGGACCCGGACCGCCCGCCCGCCCGCACGGGAGCCTGCCGGAAAACGTCCGGAAAACGTGAGGAGCCGGTGCAGCGGGGGATCCCATCCCGCTGCACCGGCTCCGGCTCCACAACTCCCGACCACCACCAGGAGTAACGCCGTGTCGATCGACATCGCGCTGTACGACGGCCGCCCGAACGGCGGCCGCCGCACCAGCGCCAGGTTGCTGCACCTGTCGAGCCCCGGCGAGGCCCTCACCTCCGTCCTGGCCCGGCACACCGATCCGACCCGCCACCGGCTCGGCCGGATCGACCCGTACGGGGACACCCCGTTCAACGAGCAGGACGCCGGCGCCGCCTTCGAGGAGGCCACCGCCCTGCTCGCCCGCTGCACCACCGGGGAGCAGCGGGCGGCCGTCCGCGACCTGCGCAACCTGCTCGCCAACTGCGCCGCCACCCCGGGCAGTTGGCTCGTCTTCCTGGGCGACTGAACCGCTAGGACGCGGCCCGGTACACCTCCGCCGCGACGGCCAGGTCCTGCCAGGCCATCCCGACGCTCTTGAAGAACCGCGGCCGCCCGTCGGGCACCAGCGCGTCGCCGCGCACCAGTTCGGCGAGGTTCCACAGCTGCCGCCCGGCCACGCCCGCCATCAGCAGGTCCCCGGCCTCGCGCTCCGCGACGGTACGTGCCTCGACGTACAACTCGGCGCGCTGGACGAGCAGTTCGTCCACCTCCCGGGCGTCCGGCTCGTGCGAGCCGACCGCCGCCACCGCCGCGTGGGCGGGCACCAGGGCGCCGTCGAACAGCGGGGTGCGCGCGGTGGTGCAGCAGACCACCAGGTCCGCCTCGCGGACCGCGCGCGGGTCGCCGACCTCGGCCGCCAGCCCGAGCTTCCGCCCGTAATCGGCCAGCGCCCCGGCCCGTTCGGCGTTGCGCGCCACCACGGTGAGCCGACGCAGCGGCCGGACGGCGAGCAGGGCGTCCAGGTGCCCGTACGCCTGCGGCCCGGAGCCGAACAGCACCAGGTGCTCGGCCTCCGGCACGGCCAGCCGCCGCAGCGCGGCCGCGGTGACGGCGGGCGTGCGCAGCGCGGTGAGCGCGGCGCCGTCCAGCAGGGCGAGCGGCTGGAGGGTGGGCCCGTCCAGCAGCAGGTAGCTGCCGGTGATCCGGGGCAGTCCGGCCGACGGGTTGGCGGGCGCGACCCCGGCGATCTTCACGCCGGCGTACGGCCCGGCGGCGGCCGGCATCATCAGCAGTTCGCCGGCGGGCACCGGTACGGCCGACCGGGCGGGTGCCGCCTCCGGGTCGAACCCGTCCAGCAGCACCCGCTCGATCGCCCCCACCGCCCCGGCGGGCCCGACCCCGCCGGTGCCCGGCACGGCGTACTGGAGCGGCACAACCGCCGCGCCGGGCACTTCGGTTGGCTTCACGGCTTCGGTCGCACGCACGGTGGTCACAGCAGGAACCCCGCTCCCAGGTCGTCGTCCGGCTCCAGCACGAAGCCGTGCTCGCCGGTGCGGAAGGCCGTCCCGCCGACCTCGGTGACCACGCCCTCGCCCTGCGGGTCGCCGCCCGGGAGGACCTGCCCGCTGAAGACCGTCCCGATGATCGACTCGTGCCGCAGCGGCTCGCCCGGGGCCAGCCGCCCCTCGGCGGCGAGCACCGCGAGCCGGGCGGAGGTGCCGGATCCGCAGGGCGAGCGGTCGATCTGGCCGTCCGCGAAGACGGTGACGTTGCGCTGGTTCAGCACCCCGTCCACCGGGGGGAGTTCGTCGTGGAGGATGACCCCGTAGACGCCCGACAGCCGGGCGTCCGTCGGGTGGGCGACCGCCTCCGAGCCGGCCAGCGCGGCCCTGATCTCCCGCCCCAGGGCGGTGAGTTCGGGCAGCTGCTGCTTCTCCACGGCGAGCCCGAGGGCGGCCGCGGGCACCGAGGCGTAGCAGGCGCCGGAGTGCGCCACGGCGACCTCCACGGTGCCGCGCGAGGTCTCCACCGGGAGCTTCAGCGCGGTGACCCGGCTGGGCACGTTGCGGAAGGTCACCCCGGTGGTCCGCCCGCCGGCGCGGTGCACCAGGGCGGTGACCCGGCCGGACGGCACATCGATCCGCACCCGCGCCACGCCGTCCGCGGGGGCGGCCACCAGTCCGGAGTCCACCGCCCAGGCGCCGAGCGCGATGGTGCCGTGCCCGCAGGCGGTGGAGTAGCCGTCCTTGTGCCAGAACAGCACGCCCAGGTGCGCCTCGTCGTCGTCCGGCGGGACCAGGAAGCCGCCGTACATCCCGGCGTGGCCGCGCGGTTCCCGGCTGAGCAGCTGCCGGACCTCGTCCAGCGCGCTGGGCCGGGGCGCGGTCGCGCTGCCGCCCGCGCCGAGCGCGATGGCCCGGCGCTCGGCGACGGTGTCGCCGGGGATCGGGGGCACGCCGTCCAGCACGATCCGGAACGGCTCGCCGGCCGTGTGGTAGTCGACCGTCCGTACGAACATCAGAGCGCACCTCCGCCCGGCAGCACGCTGACGGTCCGGCTGACGGTGTAGAAGTCCAGGGCGGCCTGGCCCTGTTCGCGGTCGCCGTGGCTCGCGCCCTTGGCCCCGCCGAAGGGCAGGTGGAAGTCGACGCCGCTGGACGGGGCGTTGACCCGGATCATGCCCGCGTCCAGCCGGTCGGCGGCGGCCAGCGCCACGTCCAGGCTGCGGGTGTGCACCGAGGTGGAGAGGCTGTGCGGGGTGTCGTTGGCGAGCGCGATGGCCTCGTCCAGGTCGGCCGCGGCGTGCAGCACCGCGATCGGGCCGAAGAACTCCTCGCGGGCCAGCGGGTGTTCGGCCGGCACCTCGGCGAGCAGGGTCGGCTCGACGTACCAGCCGGTCCGCTCGGGCACCCCGCCGCCGGTGAGCACGCTGGCCCCGGCCTCGACGGCCGAGGAGACGGCCCCGGTCAGCCGCTCCCGCGCACCGGCGTTGATCACCGGCCCGCAGACCGCGTCGTCGACCGCCGCCAGCGCCTTGACCAGCGCCTCGCGCAGCGGCTCGTACGCGGCGCCGACCGCGATCACCCGGCTGGTGGCGGTGCACTTCTGCCCGGCGTACCCGGCGATGGCCGCGGCGATGTGCCCGGCGGCCTGCGCGATGTCGGCGTCCGGCAGCACCAGCGCGGCGTTCAGCCCGCCGAGTTCGGCCTGCACCGGCACCCCGCGATCGGTCGCGGCCCGCACCACGGCCCGGCCGACGCCGGTCGAGCCGGTGAAGGAGACCACGTCGGCGGAGTCGACCAGCGCCGCGCCCTCCTCCGCCCCGCCGGGCAGCACCGTGAACACGTCCTCGGGCAGCCCGGCCAGCTCCGCCAGCCGCAGCGCGCAGGCCGTCGCCTCGGGGGCCGGCTTGAGCACCACCGCGTTGCCGACGGCGAGGGCCGGCGCGGCCTTCCAGGTCGGGATCGCCAGCGGGAAGTTCCACGGCGCGATCAGCCCGGCGACCCCGTACGGGCGGCGGCGGGTGAACAGCAGCCCGGGGCCGGCGGCGGTCTCGTGCACCGCCCCGGAGGGCGCGTACGGCGCCTGCGCGTAGTAGCGCCAGATCGCCGCCGTGCGGGCGACCTCGCCGAGCGCCTCGGCCAGCGGCTTGCCGACCTCGCGCACGATCAGCGCGGCCAGCTCGTGGGCGTGCGCCTCCACGGCGTCCGCGATCCGGCCGAGCGCCGCCGACCGGGCGCCCGCCCCGGCGGCGAGCCAGTCGCCCTGCGCCGCCCGGGCCCGCCCGACGGCGGCCCGCACGGCCTCGGCGCCGGGCTCCTCGACGGCGACCACGAGGTCGTCGGGGTCGGCGGGGTTGTACGAGGTGATGGTCACGGCCAGCAGCCCTTCGGGGGGAGGTACGGGGACGAAGGAGGAAGGAGGGGTCAGAGCAGGAAGCCCGCCGGGAACGGGTCGCTCGGGTCGAGGAAGTACTGGGCGGTGCCGGTGACCCAGGCCCGCCCGGTGACGGTGGGCACCACCGCGGGCAGCCCGGCCACCTCGGTCTCCTCGACCAGCCGCCCGGTGAAGGTGGTCCCGATGAAGGAGTCGTTGCGGAAGTCCCGTCCGAGCGGCAGTTCGCCGCGCGCGTGCAGCTGGGCCATCCGCGCCGAGGTGCCGGTGCCGCAGGGCGAGCGGTCGAACCAGCCGGGGTGGATGGCCATCGCGTGCCGGGAGTGCTCGGCGGTGGAGCCGGGGGCGAGCAGCTGGACGTGGTGGCAGCTGTGGATGGACGGGTTCTCCGGGTGCACCGGCCGGTCCGGGCCCGCGTTGATCGCGTCCATCATGGCCAGGCCGGCGTCCAGGATCTCCTGCTTGCGCTCGCGCTCGAAGGGCAGCCCGAACTCGGCGAGCGGCAGGATGGCGTAGTAGTTGCCGCCGTACGCGAGGTCGTAGGTCACCGTGCCGTAGCCGGGCACCTCGACCTTGCGGTCCAGGGCGACGGAGTAGGAGGGCACGTTGCGGATGGTCACCGCCTTGGCGGCGCCGTCCTCGACCTTCACCTCGGCGACCACGAGTCCGGCCGGGGTGTCCAGCCGTACGGTGGTGACCGGCTCGACCACCGGGACCATCCCGGTCTCGACCAGTACGGTGGCGACCCCGATGGTGCCGTGCCCGCACATCGGCAGCAGTCCGGAGACCTCGATGTAGAGCACGCCGAAGTCGGCGTCCGGCCGGGTCGGCGGCTGGAGGATCGCGCCGCTCATCGCGGCGTGGCCGCGGGGCTCGTACATCAGCAGGGTGCGGAAGTGGTCCAGGTGCTCCTGGAAGTGCACCCGGCGCTCGGCCATGGTGGCGCCGGGGATGACGCCGAAGCCGCCGGTGATCACCCGGGTCGGCATGCCCTCGGTGTGCGAGTCGACGGCGTGGAACACGTGACGGCTGCGCATGGGTCACAACTCCCGTACAGGTTCGGATGGTTGGTGGGTAGGCCGGGCCGACTGCCGCCGCAGCCGGCCCGGAGGCCCGGGATCGCGCCGGTGTCAGACCAGGCCGTCGGCCAGCGCCTTCTCGGTGGCCGCGCGGACGGCCTCCTCGATCTCCGGGACGAGCGGCAGGCGCGGGGCGCGCACCGGGCCGCCGGGGCGCCCGGCGATGTCCATCGAGAGCTTGATGGCCTGGACGAACTCGGTCTTGGAGTCCCAGCGCAGCAGCGAGTGCAGCGACTTGTACAGCGGCAGCGCGTTCTCCAGGTCCTTGGAGACGGCGGCGTCGTAGAGCGCGACCGAGGCGGCGGGCAGGGCGTTCGGGTAGCCGGCGATCCAGCCGACCGCGCCCGCGAGCGCCAGCTCCAGCAGCACGTCGTCGGCGCCGATCAGCAGGTCCAGCCCGGGGGCCAGCTCGGCGATCTCGTACGCCCGGCGGACGTCGCCGCTGAACTCCTTGACCGCGACGATCGAGCCCTCGGCGTGCAGCTGGGCGAGCAGCGTGGGGACGAGGTCGACCTTGGTGTCGATGGGGTTGTTGTACGCCACGATCGGCAGCCCGGCCTTGGCGACCTCGGCGTAGTGGGCGCGCACCGAGGCGTGGTCGGCCCGGTAGGCGTTCGGCGGCAGCAGCAGGACGGAGCCGGCGCCGGCCTCGGCGGCCTGCTCGGCCCAGCGGCGGGACTCGGCGCTGCCGTAGGCGGCCACGCCGGGCATCACCCGGGAGCCGTCGCCGGCCGCCTCGATGGCGACCTCGACGACCTTGGCGCGCTCCTCGGCGGTGAGCGTCTGGTACTCGCCCAGCGAGCCGTTGGGGACGACGCCCTCGCAGCCGGAGTCGATCAGCCAGCGGACGTGCTCGGCGTAGGCGTCGTAGTCGACGGAGTGGTCCGGGCGCAGCGGAAGCGTGGTGGCGACCATGATGCCGCGCCAGGGACGGGTGCTGTCGTGCTGGGTGATGGACACATGAGCTCCTTGATGAGGTGTGACATTTTACTAGAGTGGACGGGCCGGAGACAAGGTCCCCGGCCCGTCCTTCGACGACGGACCCCGGGGGCGTGCCGACCGTTCCCGCCCGACGCGAGCGGTCGGGCACGCCCTACGCCTCCGGGTTCGGCCCCGCCGCCAGCTGGGAGAGCGGCACCGGGCAGCCCAGCGGCCGCCGGTCCGGCCCCGGCTCACCCGGGCCGGCCAGGCAGGCCACGGCCGGACCGCACATCCGGCCCTGGCACCAGCCCATCCCGGCCCGGGTGAGCAGCTTCACGGTGCGCGGATCGCCCGCGCCCAGGTCCTCGACGGCCTCCCGGATCGCCGCCACCGGCACCTCCTCGCACCGGCAGACGTCGGTGTCCGGACGCAGCCATCCGGTCCAGCCGGGGCCCGGCCGGTGCGCGGCGGCCATCAGGTCGGCGAAGGCCCGCAGCCGGGAGCGGCGGCGCAGCAGCGCGGCCGCGGGCCGCTCCCCGGCCACCGCGTGCGCGGCCAGCTCGCCCTCGGCGAGCGCGAGGTCCGCGCCGCCGACGCCGTTGGTCTCCCCCGCCGACCAGAGGCCGGGCACGCTGGTGCGCAGCCGGGCGTCGACCTCCAGCGCGACCGCGCCGTCCGGCCCGGTCACGGTCCGCGCGCCGAGCTCGGTGGCCAGGTCGATCTGCGGCAGCAGGCCGTGGCCGACGGCGAGCGCGTCGCAGTCGATCCGCCGCCCGGTGCCGGGCACCGGCCGCCAGTCGGCGTCCAGCCGGGCCACCGTGACGCCGGTGACCCGGTCCGTCCCGTGCGCCTCGACCACCGCGCTGCGCGGGCGCAGCCGTACGCCGTGCCGCAGCAGCGCACCGCCGTGCCCGGCGCCCTCGACCAGCTTGCCGGGGACGGCCGCCAGCACGCCGGGGCGCCGCGCGTACCCGAGGTAGGCGGTGGCCTCGACCACGGCGGGCACCTCGGCCCCGGCGGTGACCAGCGAGGAGGCCGCCGCGAGCAGCAGCGGGCCGCTGCCGGCCACCACGATCCGCTTCCCGGGCAGCACCAAGCCGGCCTTGAGCATGGCCTGGGCGCCGCCCGCGGTGACCACCCCGGGCAGGGTCCAGCCGGGGAACGGCAGCTGCCGCTCGTACGCGCCGGTGGCGAGCAGCACCGACCGGGTCCGGACGGTGGCCCGGTCGGTGCTCTCCGGTCCGCGGGTGACGTGCACCGCGAAGCCGTCCCCGGTGCGCTCCAGCGCCCAGACCTGGTGCCCGGCCCGGAAGTCGGCCCGCCCGGCGCGCCCGTGCGCGTCGAGCCGGTCGGCCAGCCCGGTGTAGGCGGACCAGTGGTGGTGCAGCCGGTCCGGCCGGGCCGCGCCGAGGCCGGGCGCCGGGTGGCGGTAGTACTGCCCGCCGGTGCTCTGCCCGCCGTCCAGCAGGGCGCAGCGCAGCCCGAGGTCGGCGGCGGTGACGGCGGCGGCCAGCCCGGCCGGGCCGGCGCCGACCACCACGAGGTCGTACGACGGGGCGTCGAGGGGTTCAGACGGCGAGGTCGGCACGGCCGTGGCCCTCCTGGGTGGTGACGGTGGTGCCGGGCTCGGCGGGGAGCAGGCAGGTGCGCTGGTTGGGGCGGCCGTCCACGGTGGCCAGGCAGTCGAAGCAGGCGCCGATCCCGCAGAACGCCCCGCGCGGCTTCCCGCCGACCCGGGTGGTGCGCCAGGCGAGCACGCCGTCGGCCCAGAGCGCGGCGGCGATCGACTGCCCGGGCAGCGCGGGGACGGGCCGCCCGTCGAACTCGATGTGGTGGGCGGGCCCGGGCTCGGCCTCGACCAGCCCGGCGGGGGTGCGGCGGCGCATCGGCGGCCTCTCCAATCTCACGGGTCCAGGAAGGAATCTCACACAGGCCTCGGTCGCAGGCGTCCGGGCCGTCACGCCGTCACTCGGCCGGGAAGCGGTCCGCCCGGAACGGCGCGAGGTCCAGCTCCGGCTGCTTGCCGGTGAGCTGCTCGCTGATCAGCAGCCCGGTCGCCGGGGCCAGCCCGATGCCGGCCCCCTCGTGCCCGCAGGCGTGGTACAGCCCGGGCACCCGGGGGTCCGCGCCGATGGCCGGCAGGTGGTCCGGCAGGTACGGGCGGAAGCCCCGGTAGGCGCGCAGCACGGTGACGTCGGCGAGCACCGGGAAGAGGGCGGCGGCCTGGGCGGCGAGCCGGCTCAGCACCTCCTGGGAGAGCGTGCGGTCGAAGCCGACCCGCTCCCGGCTGGCGCCGATCAGCACCGGCCCGCCCGGGGTGCCCTCGATCACGGCGGAGGTCTCCAGCCCGGCCGATCCGCTGGCCACGTTGGCCACGTAGTCGGCGGCGTAGACCTTGTGCCGCACGACCCGCGGCAGCGGCTCGGTGACCAGCACGAAGCCGCGCCGGGGCAGCACCGGCAGGTGCACCCCGGCCAGCGCGGCCACCTCGCCGCCCCAGGTGCCGGCCGCGTTCACCACGGCGGGGGCGGCCAGGTGCCGCCGGTCGGTCCGTACGCCGCGCACGGCGCCGTCCGGGCCCCGGTCGACGGCGGTGACGCTCTCCCCGGTGATCAGCTCGGCGCCCATCCGGCGGGCCTCGCGCAGCAGGTGGGCGGCGGCGAGGGCGGGCTGGACCTGGGCGTCCTGCGGGTAGTGGAAGCCGCCGGCCAGGCCCTCGGCCAGGTGCGGCTCCAGTTCGCGCAGCCGCTCGCCGGGCACCTCCTCGGCCTCGACCCCGACGGCCCGCTGCCCGTCGGCGAAGGCCCGCAGCGTGTCCTGCCCGGCGGCGGTGGAAGCCACCACCACGCCGCCCTTGGGCTCGTACTCGATCGCCGGGCCGAGCCGCTCGGCGAGGTCGCGCCAGAGCCGGGTGCTGAGCAGGGCGAGGTCGAGTTCGGGGCCGGGCTCCTTGTCGGAGACCAGCAGGTTGCCCTCGCCCGCGCCGGTGGTGCCGCCGGCCACGGGCCCGCGGTCCACGACGGCGACGGCGAGCCCGGCGCGGGCGGCGTAGTAGGCGCAGGCGGCGCCGACCACACCGGCGCCGACCACGACCACGTCCAGGGGAGGTGTCTCGGTCTTCAGCACGCCAGTAATATGTCACATGCCATGCGAGCTGCCAAGACCACCCGCCGAAACCCGGAACCGCCCCGACCAGCGGAAAGCCCCGGCCCACCGCTCGGCAGCGGCGGACCGGGGCTCCCTCAGGCCCTACCGACTCACGTGATGTCGTCCATCTCCTCGCGGCGGGACGCCGGCACCGAGGCGCCGGCCGCCGGAGCCGCCGAGGCCTGGACGGACTCCGCACCGGCCACCGGCTGCACCGAGAGGTCCAGGTGCGAGGCCTCCTCGTCGTCCAGCCCGGAGTCCGGGTTGCGGCGCGCCTTGCGCTTGTCGTTGAAGATCGCGATCGCCACCGCGATGAAGTACAGCGCCCAGATCGGCGCGGCCAGCGCCAGCATGCTCAGCGGGTCGGCGCTCGGCGTGGCGAAGGCCGCGAACACCGTGATGCCCATGACCATGCCGCGCCACCAGCCCAGCAGCCGCTTGCCGCCGACCACGCCGACCATGTTCAGCATCACCAGCAGCAGCGGGAACTCGAAGGCCAGGCCGAAGACCAGCACCATCCGGGTGGCGATGTCGAAGTAGTCCTCGGGCGGCAGGATCGGCGTGGTGTCGTTCGGGGTGAACGAGAGCAGCACGTCGACCGTGGTCGGCAGCACCAGGATGGCCACGGCCACACCGGCCAGGAACAGCGGCGTCCCGCAGATCAGGAAGACGACCGTGTACTTCTTCTCGTGCCTGTGCAGGCCCGGCGCCACGAAGGCCCAGACCTGGTAGAGCCAGATCGGCACGGTCCCGACCACGCCCGCCGTCAGGGCCACCTTCAGCATCCAGGTGAAACCGGCGGTCAGACCGATGTTCGAGACCTGGGCGCACTTGCCGTGGTAGTGCTTGGCCAGCTCCAGGGTTTCGCACCGCGGCAGCGGCTGCAGCAGGAAGTCCTCGATCTGCTTGTGGTAGACCGCCGCCACGATGGTGATCAGCACGATCGCCAGGACCGACTTGACCACGCGGTTGCGCAGTTCCCTCAGGTGGTCGGCGAGGGCCATCCGCCCCTCAGGATCCTTTGACGCCTTCGGCGCCTTGGAGAGCTTGCTCAACCCCGGTCCTCAACTCGTGCGTCGGGGCCCGCCGGTCGGCGGGCCTCCGTGGTCGCGAACGCCGCGCACACGGTGTGCGCGGCGGGCGTCAGGTGCCTCACGTGCGCCGCGCTCAGTGCGGGCGGTCGCCGTCGGGCGCGGAGGCCCCGGCGGCGGGCTCGGTCACCGGACGGGCCGTGGCCGACGCTCCCGGAGCCGCCTGGACGGTCCTGGCCGCGGCACCGTCGACCGGGGCCGGGGCGGGCCGGGACGGCTGCTCGGACTCGCCGTCCGAGCGCATCGCCTGCGCCTCGCTCTTCAGGATCCGCATCGACTTGCCCAGCGAGCGCGCCAGGTCCGGGAGCCGCTTGGCTCCGAACAGCACGATGGCGAGGATCACGATCACCACGATCGCGGTCATCGAGATGCGCATGCGCGACCACCTTCAGTCATGGCGGCCCGACGGGCCGTCCGCTGCGGATGGTAACCGCTGCGGATGACGCCATGACGACGGCCGCCCGAACAGGACAGCGGCCCCCGGTACACGGTTCAGGAGCCAACTGAGAGCGTAACCCGCCCCCGCCCGCGCGCAGCAGCCCCCGTACCACCGCGGTCCCGACCGTGCTATGCGGCGGGGACGCTCCGCTCCCCCGCCGGGGCGCCCTGGGCGGGCACCGCGTCCGCCAGGTCCCCGGCCGCCGCGGCCAGCGCCCGCGAGGCCGCGTCCACGCCCTTGGCCAGCGCCCGCACGTCCAGCCAGAGCCGGATCGCGAGGACCCCGAGGACCAGCAGGCCCGCGGTGGCGAGCAGGACGGCGGCGACGAGCATCCAGGACATGCGCCCCAGCCTATACGCGTGCTACCCCTCGGCCGGGACGAGCCGCATGGTGCGCACCCCGGCCCCGGTGAGCGCCTCGACGATCTTCTCCCCGGCCGGCTTGCGCACCGCCGCCCCGCACCGCGGGCAGCCGAAGCTGTAGTGCGCCTGGGCCGGGGTGCGACCGAGGGTCAGGCGGAAGTCCTCGGCCGGGAGCTCCACCTTCTCCCGGCACTCGGAGCAGTACACCTTGAATCTGGTCCCGGGTTCCACCGCTCAGACCCGCCCCTCCCCGTAGGCGGCCAGCGCCTCCCGCGCGGCCGAGCGCGCCTGCTCGGCGAGCTCGGGCGGCGAGACGATCCGGCCGTCCCGGCCCAGCCGCAGCGCCAGCGGGCGCAGCTGGGAGGGGTCGGCGCTGCGCAGGGTGATCCGCAGCCCGCCGTCGGGCAGTTCCTCGGCCCGGTCGTGGGTGTAGTACTCGGCCACCCAGCGGCCGCCGGAGGAGACCTCGACGACCACCTCGGGGTCGTCCGCCGCCGGGTTGACCAGCCCGCCGCTCAGGTCGCGCGGCTCGCGCCGGGGCGGGTCGGCAGGGACGTCCAGGACGCGGATCTCGGCGACCCGGTCGAGCCGGAACATCCGGTGGTCCTCGGAGGTGCGGCACCAGGCCTCGAGGTAGGTGTGGCCCTCGGTGAGCAGCCGGATCGGGTCGACCTCGCGCTCGGTCATCCCGCCGCGCCCGTGCGAGTAGTAGCGCAGCCAGAGCCGGCGGCCCTCGCTGAGCGCGCGGTCGATGTCGGCGAAGACGTGGCTCTCCGCCTCGAAGGTCACGCCGACCCGGGCACTGCCCTCGGCGCTCTCCCCCGCCGCGTTCTCGATCTTGGCGACGGCCCGGGTGAGCGCCTCCCGATCCCCGGCCCGCAGGCCCGGCAGTCCGGCCACCGCGCGGGCGGCCACCAGCAGCGCGGTCGCCTCGTCGGCGGCCAGCCGCAGCGGCTGGGCGACGTCGTCGACGTTGTGCCACCAGATCCGCTCGCCGTCGGTGTCGATGTCGAGCAGGTCGCCGCCGCGGAAGCTGGTGCCGCACATCGGCAGCACGTTGAGGTCCGCGATCAGCTCGCGCTCGCTGATCCCGAACGCCCGGGCCACCTCGGCGACCTCGGCCCCGGGCCGCTCGCGCAGGTAGGTGACCAGCGACAGCATCCGTCGCGTCTGGTCGATGGCGTTGCTCACGCGCCCACTCCTTCGAAACCCGCGACCGCCCGCAGCCGGTCGACCACATCCGCCCGCAGCTCCTCCGGCCCGAGCACCAGCACGTCCGGCCCGAACTCGGCCAGGTCCGCGCCGAGCCCGTTGCCGTACGGGATCTCCAGCTCGTCCCACAGCTCGTCCACCCGGGTGCTGCCCAGCGCCTTGGTCCGCAGCGGGAAGCCGGCGCCCCGGCGGACCCGGACGGTCGCGGTGGCGGTCGCCCCCTCGCCCGCGAACTTCGCCACGGTGGCCCGGACGTCCACGTGCTCGGGCACGGCGCCGAGGAACGCCCCGGACTTCGCCTTCACCCGGCCGGTGATCCGGCTGAGCCGGAACACCCGGGCGTCGCCCCGGTCGCGGTCGTACCCAGCCAGGTACCAGTGCCCGCGCCAGCACTCCAGCGCCCACGGCTCGACGCTGCGCTGCTCGACGGCGGCGGCGCCGGCCTTGCGGTACTCGAAGGTGACCGGACGGCGGTCCCGGGCGGCGGTGAGCAGCGGCTCGAACGCGGCCTCCCGGGCGGGGATGCGCGGCTCCAGGGCGGTCCGGCCCTCGGCCTCGGCGAACGGCACCCCGGCCGCGCGCAGCTTCTGCAGGGCGCCGCTGGCCGCACCGGACATCTTGGCCTGCTGCCAGACCCGGGCCGCCAGGGTCAGCGCGGCCGCCTCCTCGGCGTCCAGGGCGATCTCGGGCAGCCGGTTGCGGTCGGCGCGGGCCAGGTAGCCGAGCTCGCCGTCCAGGGTGCTCTCGTCCACGTCGATCACCAGGCCGAGCTCGCGCAGGTCGTCCTTGTCCCGCTCGAACATCCGGTTGAAGGCGTCCTCGCTGCTGTTCTGCCAGGCCTCGCGGTACGCCTCGATGGATTCCCGCAGCTCCTTCTTGGAGAGCGGACGTCTGGTGTTCATCAGGCACAGGGCGAGATTCATCAGCCGCTCTGCCTTCGCGATCGCCATCGCTGACCCTTCCGGTGTGCCGCGCCGCGCGCGGGGTGCGCCAACCGGGCGATCACCACCCGGCGGGACCGACCGTACCGGTAGCGGTACGCACGGCAAAAGCGGCCTCCCCGAACGCCCCCGGACACGCCCGTGGGCCGGGCCCCCGGAGGGGTCCGGCCCACGGCACGAGCGGGCTCAGACGGCCAGCAGGTCGACCACGAAGATCAGGGTCGAGTGCGGCGGGATCGCCGAGGTCGGCGACTGGGCGCCGTACGCCAGACGCGACGGGATGGTCAGCTCGCGGCGGCCGCCGACCTTCATGCCGACGACGCCCTGGTCCCAGCCCTTGATGACCCGGCCGCCGCCCAGCGGGAAGCGGAACTCGTTGGGGCTCCGGTTCCAGCTGGCGTCGAACTCCTCGCCGGTCTCGAAGGTCACACCGACGTACCGGACGCTGACGTTCTGGCCCGGCTTGGCCTCCGCGCCGTCGCCCACGACGATGTCGCGGATCTGCAGCTCCGTCGGGGCGTCGCCGATCGGGAAGTCGATCTCGGGCTTCTCGTTGAGGTTGACGCTCACAGTCCCTCTTCTCACATTCGCTCTGCTGTCACGACCAAGCGGCGGACGCCCGCACCCGGTCCGTTCGTCCCGGACCACGGTACGGGCGCCCGCCGCCCGTTGGGGACCGGCCACGCGGCCGGACCCGAAGGTCACACGTGCACCATTGTCACCCGAAAGTGGATCAGCCCTGACCGGCGTCCAGGATGTCCACCACGAAGACCAGCGTCGCACCGGGCGGGATGTCGCCCTGGCCCTTGTCGCCGTAGCCCAGCGAGGCGGGGATCACCAGCTCGACCCGGCTGCCGACGGTCTGGCCCTCCAGGCCCTGGTCCCAGCCCTGGATGACCTGGCCGCCGCCGACCGGGAAGGTGAACGCCTGGCCCTTGCTGAGCGAGGAGTCGAACACCTTGCCGCTGGAGAACAGCGCGCCGGTGTACTGGACGACGACCTTCTCGCCCTTCTCCACCTTCGGCCCGGTGCCCTTGATCAGGACGTGCGACTTCAGCTCGGTCGGGTCCTTCGCCCCGGCGACCGGGGTGATCTCGGCCGGCTTCTTGCCGTTGTCCTTGACCTGCGGGAAGTCCGCGGGCGGCGGGGTGACGGTACCGCTCACCACGGCGTCGGGCGCGTTGGCGTTGCGGATGTCGATCACGAAGACCAGGTCGTCCTTGGGACCGATCGACATGTCGGCCTTGCCCTGGGCGCCGAACGCGGCGGCCGGCGGGGCCACCACCAGCAGCCGGCTGCCGGCCTTCTTGCCGATCACGGCCTGGTCCAGCGCCGGGATCAGCGAGTCGGTCCCGGCCTGGAAGATCTGCGGCTTCCCGTTGGCGTCGTACGAGCTCGGGATGTCCTTGCCGGTGTTCCAGTCCTTGGCGGTGTAGTCCACCGAGGCCCAGGAGTTCTTCTCCACCTTGGCGCCGGTGCCCTCGGTGAGCACCTTCACCACGAAGGAGCCGTCGGAGGCCTCACCCGGGATCTGGATGTCGGCCTTCTTGCCGAAGTCGCCGGCGACCGTCGGCAGCACCTTGGCGCTGTCCTTGATCGGCGGCACCGGGTCGGCGGTCGGCGTGGGCGGCGCGCTCTTGGCCGCGTCCGGCTTGGCCGCGGCGCTGTCCTTGGAGCCGTCCTTGTTCACCATGTACAGCGTGACGCCGCTGCCGACCAGCAGCAGGGCGATCACCGTGCCGAGGATCACGCCCAGCTTGCCGACGCCGGGCGGGTTCTCGTCGTACCCGGCCTCCGACGTGTCGGACTTGCGCACGTTGGAGGCGAAGATCTGCGGGGCGTCGTCCGTCTTGGTCCCGCCCGCGGCGCGCGGCGCCTCGCCGGGCTGCGCCCAGCCCGCCTGCTGCGCCAGGATCGCCGGGGGGACGACGATCGACTCGCGGTCCCCGCCAACCGGACCGCCGGGACGAGAGGCGGCCGGGTCACCCGCGGAGCTGTCGTTCGCCGCGGTGCCGGCCCCGCCCGGGCTCGGCGTCTTCTCAGTCATGACTCCCCATCCATCTCGCCACGAGGTCTTCCAGGTCTGCGCCCGGCGTGGGCACGCCGGCCTGCCGTCGCACCGCCCGCCCCGGACCTCGGCGCCGGGCGGCGCCTGCCACAGTGCGTGGGCAGTATGACAGCTCAGGATGAGGGCGGACGCTTCGTTGTACGAGCGTCCGCCCAAGCGTACGGAATCCCCCCGGTGACTTCCTAGACCGCTTCGAGAATGTCGATCACGAAGACCAGGGTCGAGTTCGCCGGAACCGAGCCCTGCGCCTTGTCCTGGTAGCCGAGCGCCGGCGGCACCACCAGCAGGACCCGGCTGCCGACGTTCTGCCCGACCAGGCCCTTGTCCCAGCCCTCGATCACGCTGCCGGTGCCGATCTGCACCGCCTGCGCGCCCCCGTGCGTCCAGGAGGCGTCGAACTGCTGGCCGTTGGCCCAGAGCACCCCGGTGTACTGCACCACCAGGGTCTGCCCGCTCTTGACCTGCTTGCCCTCGCCCTTGATCAGCACCGCCTGCTGGAGGTCGGTGGGCGCGGCCTGCCCGGTCGGGATCGTGATCGTGGCCGGCGCCTTGCCGTTGTCCTTGACCTGCGGCATCGTCGCGGCCGGCTCGGCCATCGCCCCGGTCAGCGTGGAGTCCGGCGGCAGGCTCTCCATGATGTCCAGCACGAACACCACGGTGTCGCCCTTGTTGACGCCCAGCTGGGTGGAGCCCTGCTCGCCGAAGGCCGCCGCCGGCGGGGCGACCACCAGCAGCCGGCTGCCCACCTTCTTGCCGATCACGCTCTGGTCCAGCGCCGGCACCAGCTGCCCGCTGCCGGCCTGGTAGAGCTGCGGCTTGCCGTTGGCGTCGTACGAACTGGGCAGGTCCTTGGCGGTGGTCCAGTCCCTGGCGGTGTAGTTGACCGTCACCCAGTCGCCCTTGTTGACGGTCGCCCGGTCGCCCTCGCTGACCGTGTTCACCACGAACTGGCCGCCGGGCTGCTGGCCCTCGGGGATGGTGATGGTGGCCTTGCTGCCGAACCCGCCACCCGAAAGAGTGGGCATCGGTGACGCCTCGCCGACCGGCGCGGGCACCGTCGGGGCGGCGCTCGCCGCGGACGGCGTCACCGGGCCCGCCGCCTTGGGCGAGCTGCTGCAGGCGACCGCGAGCAGCAACGGCAGGGTGAGAAGCAAACCGGCGGTGCGGCGCACGGTGGTCCTAACTGTCGGTCGAAGTCGGCTCTCCTGACTCGACGGACAGCGTATGCCCGGCACGCGTCCGGCCCCGGTAGACACCACCGGGGCCGGTCGCCGCCTTGATCACACGGCCAGGGGCTACATCCCCGCGATCAGCTTCTCCACCCGCTCGTCCACCGAACGGAACGGGTCCTTGCACAGCACCGTGCGCTGCGCCTGGTCGTTCAGCTTCAGGTGCACCCAGTCGACCGTGAAGTCCCGGCGCTGCTCCTGGGCCCGCCGGATGAAGTCCCCGCGCAGCCGGGCCCGGGTGGTCTGCGGCGGGATCGACTTGGCCTCGAAGGTCTTGAGGTCGGTGGTCACCCGCTGCGCCTGGCCCTTGCCCTGGAGCAGGTAGAACAGGCCGCGGCGGCGGTGGATGTCGTGGTACGCGAGGTCGATCTGCGCCACCCGCGGGTTGGACATGCTCATCTGGTGCTTCTCGCGGTAGCGCTCGATGAGCTTGTACTTCATGATCCAGTCGATCTCCTGGGCGACCCCGTCCAGCCGCTCGCTGCGGACGGCCTCCAGGGTGCGGCCCCACAGGTCGAGGACCCGGGCGACGGTGCCGGTGTTGATGCCCTTGCGGTCCGCGAACTCCAGGGCCTTGGTGTAGTACTCCTCCTGGATGTCCAGCGCGCTGGCCTCCCGGCCGTTGGCGAGCCGCACCTGGTGGGTGCCGGTGAGGTCGTGGCTGACCTCGCGGATCGCCCGGATCGGGTTCTCCAGGGTGAGGTCGCGCATCACCACGCCGGCCTCGATCATCCGCAGCACCAGGTCGGTGGAGCCGACCTTGAGCAGTGTCGTGGTCTCCGACATGTTGGAGTCGCCGACGATCACGTGCAGCCGGCGGTAGCGCTCGGCGTCCGCGTGCGGCTCGTCCCGGGTGTTGATGATCGGGCGCGAGCGGGTGGTGGCGGAGCTGACGCCCTCCCAGATGTGCTCGGCCCGCTGGCTGACGCAGAACACCGCGCCGCGCGGGGTCTGGAGCACCTTGCCCGCGCCGCAGATCAGCTGCCGGGTGACCAGGAACGGGATCAGCACGTCGGCCAGCCGGGAGAACTCCCCGTGCCGGGCCACGCAGTAGTTCTCGTGGCAGCCGTAGGAGTTCCCGGCCGAGTCGGTGTTGTTCTTGAAGAGGTAGACGTCCCCGGCGATGCCCTCCTCGTGCAGCCGGCGCTCGGCGTCCACCAGGAGCCCCTCGAGGATGCGCTCACCGGCCTTGTCGTGCGTCACCAGCTCGACGACGTCGTCGCACTCGGGGGTGGCGTACTCGGGGTGGGAGCCGACGTCGAGGTAGAGGCGGGCGCCGTTGCGCAGGAAGACGTTGCTGCTGCGGCCCCAGGAGACGACCCGGCGGAACAGGTACCGCGCCACCTCGTCCGGGGACAGCCGTCGCTGCCCGCGGAACGTGCAGGTCACGCCGTACTCGTTCTCCAGCCCGAAAATCCGGCGGTCCATGAGCACTCCATTCTCTGTCGGAGCTGTCCGAAACCGCCTCCACGACGACTGGGCCGCCGCAGGGGCACCGGAGTCCCGGACGACGGCGGCGGGGCCGCCGTCCGGGACTCCACAGGCACTGCTACACCGGCGTGCCGTCCGCCGGGTTGTCCTCGTCGTCCGCTTCCGCGGACTGGTCCCCGTCGAGCAGCCGGCCCAGCTGGTTGCCCAGGATCCGCTTGAACTTGCGCTGCTGGAACCGCTGGCGGTCGAGGACCGCCACCTCCAGCTGCTCCGGCGTGAGGCCGCGCGGGCTGCCGCCGTTGGGGTCGCGGGCAAGCGAGTCCACGGCGAGCTTCACCGCCTCGGTGAGGCCGATGCCGGCGCGGTGGCGCTGGCCCAGGTAGTTGCCGATCGAGTCGGCGTTGCCGCCGACCACCACGTAGTTCTTCTCGTCCACGACCGAACCGTCCGGCGTGAGCCGGTAGATCTGGTCGTTGTCAGGGGTGCGGCCGACCTCGGCCACGATCAGCTCGACCTCGTACGGCTTCTCGCCGACCGAGGAGAAGATGGTGCCCAGGGTCTGGGCGTACACGTTGGCCAGGCCGCGGGCCGTGACGTCGGCCCGGTCGTAGGAGTAGCCGCGCAGGTCGGCGTAGCGGACGCCGCCGATGCGCAGGTTCTCGAACTCGTTGTAGCGGCCGACCGCCGCGAAGGCGATCTTGTCGTAGATCTCGGAGACCTTGTGGAGCGCCCTGGAGGTGTTCTCCGCGACGAAGACGATGCCGTCGGCGTAGGTGAGCACGACCACGCTGCGGCCGCGCGCGATGCCCTTGCGGGCGTACTCCGCGCGGTCCGCCATGGCCTGCTGGGGCGAGACGTAGAACGGTGTCGACACCGGCGGTCGTCCCCTTTCCTGTGAGGTGATGGCTAGATCAGCGGGGCCTGCGGGCCGTTGGGCCGGTCCAGGCGCTCGTCGGTGATGGCGACGACGATCTCCGTCACCTCCGCGTCGGTGAGCCGGCGGAAGCCGTCCTCGGTGATCAGCGAGACGATCGGGAAGATCTTCCGGGCGAGGTCCGGGCCGCCGGTGGCGGAGTCGTCGTCCGCCGCGTCGTACAGGGCCTGGACGACCAGGGTGGCGGCCTGGTCGGCCGTCAGGCCGTCGCGGTAGAGCTTCTTCAGCGAGCCGCGGGCGAAGACCGAGCCCGAGCCGGTGGCGGCGAAGCCGCGCTCCTCGGACCGCCCGCCGGTGACGTCGTAGTTGAAGATCCGGCCGCGGCCGAGGTCCAGGTCGTAGCCGGCGAACAGCGGCACCACCGCGAGGCCCTGCATCGCCATGCCCAGGTTGCCCCGGATCATGGTGGTGAGCCGGTTGGCCTTGCCCTCCAGGGAGAGGGTGGCGCCCTCGATCTTCTCGTAGTGCTCCAGCTCCAGCTGGAACAGCCGGACCATCTCGACCGCGAGGCCGGCGGTGCCGGCGATGCCGACCGCGCTGTACTCGTCGGCCGGGAAGACCTTCTCCATGTCCCGCTGGGCGATCACGTTGCCCATCGTCGCCCGGCGGTCACCCGCGATCACGACGCCGCCGTCGAAGATCGCGGCCACCAGCGTGGTCCCGTGCGGGGCCTCGACCACGACGCCCTCGGGGAGCCCCCGGAGCCCGGGGACCATCTCCGGCTTGTGCTCGGCGAGGAAGTCGAGGAACGAGGACGACCCCGGGGTCAGGAAGGCAGCCGGTAGACGCCCGGTGCCACGAGTGTTGGCTTCCACACGATTCCTTCCAGGTAGCTTGAAGCGCGCGCTGCCCGCACCCTACCCGCCCGACGATCACTGTCCACGGGTGGAGGGGCCGGTGCCGGACGGCCGGGCGGTGTTCGCCGCCCGGCCGCCCCGATCGGTCGCGACCGTGAATTCGGAATGCCCGGACCGGGCTATTGCCCGCCCTTCTGGACGAATCCGCGAACGAAATCCTCGGCATTCGACTCGAGGACCTCGTCGATTTCGTCCAGAACCGCGTCGACGTCGTCGCTCAGCTTTTCCTGGCGCTCCTTGAGGTCCTCGGAATTCTGGCTTTCCGCGGCCTGCTCCTCGACCTCCTCGGAGGAGCGGTTCGCCCGCTGCTGGCCGCCGCCGGTGTCCTTGCTCGCCATTTCCCTCACCCCGCTCGATTCGTCTGGCACGGTTGGGTCGTTGCTTGCTGCACCGACCCTATACACAAGGTGCGACTGCCGCTCCCGGTTTGCCGGTGGCGCTTCCTGTCCAACACCCGCTGCCACCCCGGATGATTCCCATTCGGCGGACGTTCACCCATGGTGATCGAAAAGTTACCCGCCGGACAGCACCCGGAGCAGGTCCTCGGCCGTGCGGCAGCGGTCCAGCAGCTCCTTGACGTGGTTGCGGGTCCCGCGCAGCGGTTCCAGGGTGGGCACGCGCTGCAGCGAGTCCCGGCCGGGCAGGTCGAAGATCACCGAGTCCCAGGAGGCCGCCGCGACGTGCTCCGCGTACTGCTCCAGGCAGCGCCCGCGGAAGTACGCCCGGGTGTCGTCCGGCGGCTTGGAGACGGCCCGCTCGACCTCGCCCTCGGTGAGCAGCCGCTCGAACCGCCCGCGGGCCACCAGGCGGTTGTAGAGGCCCTTCTCGGGCCGTACGTCGCTGTACTGGAGGTCGACCAGGTGCAGCCGCGGGTTGTCCCACTCCAGGGCGTCCCGGCTGCGGTAGCCCTCCAGGATCTCCCGCTTGGCGACCCAGTCCAGCTGCCGGGACAGCGACATCGGGTCGCGCTCCAGCCGGCCGAGGACGTCCTCCCAGCGGGTCAGCACGTCCACCGTCTGCTCGTCCGCGTCGGTGCCGAAGCGGTCCTCGACGTACTTGCGGGCCAGCTCGAAGTACTCGAGCTGGAGCTGGACGGCGGTGAGCTTGCGCCCGTTGCGCAGGGTGATCAGGTGCTTGAGCGTCGGGTCGTGGGAGACCCGGTGCAGGGTGCGCACCGGCTGGTCGACGGCGAGGTCGGCGGCGATGAACGAGTCCTCGATCATCGACAGCACCAGCGCGGTGGTGCCCAGCTTGAGGTAGGTGGAGATCTCGGAGAGGTTGGCGTCGCCGATGATCACGTGCAGCCGGCGGTACTTCTCGGCGTCGGCGTGGGGTTCGTCCCGGGTGTTGATGATCGGGCGCTTGAGCGTCGTCTCCAGACCCACCTCGACCTCGAAGTAGTCCGCCCGCTGGCTGAGCTGGAAGCCGTGCGCCGAGCCGTCCTGGCCGATGCCGACCCGGCCGGCGCCGGCGACCACCTGACGGGAGACGAAGAACGGGGTGAGGTGGCGGACGATGTCGGCGAACGGTGTCGCCCGCTTCATCAGGTAGTTCTCGTGGGTGCCGTAGGAGGCGCCCTTGTTGTCGGTGTTGTTCTTGTACAGGTGGATGGTCTGCCCATTGGGCAGTTCCAGCGCGCGCTGCGCGGCGGCGGCCATGATCCGCTCGCCGGCCTTGTCCCAGAGCACGGCGTCGCGCGGGTTGGTCACCTCGGGCGAGCTGTACTCGGGGTGCGCGTGGTCCACGTAGAACCGGGCCCCGTTGGTGAGGATGACGTTGGCGAGGCCGATGTCCTCGTCGGTCAGCTGGCTGGCGTCCGCGACCTCGCGGGCCAGGTCGAACCCCCGTGCGTCGCGCAGCGGATTCTCCTCCTCGAAGTCCCAGCGGGCCCGCCGTGCCCGGTGCATCGCCGCCGCGTACGCGTTGACGATCTGGGACGAGGTGAGCATGGCGTTGGCGTTGGGGTGCCCGGGCACGGAGATCCCGTACTCCGTCTCGATGCCCATCACGCGCCGTACGGTCATGCGGCCCTCCTTGCCCGGTGCACCGCCCCCGACGGGCGGAGCACTCTGACGTACCGCCGAACAACACCGGTGCCGGGCCTCTGCCCGCGCACGGTGGGTCGAGCCTAGAACCCGGCGCCGAACGGCGGGCCCGGAGACGCGCCGTCCGGCTGCGGGGCCGCGAGGCGCCACAGCCGGACGGTGTGCGTACAGCTCCGGGGACCGCTGCCGGCCCGGACAACCGCGTGCTTACAGGTACTGCCCCGTGTTGGCGACAGTGTCGATCGAGCGGCCGGACTCGGCGCCCTGCTTGCCGGTGACCAGCGTGCGGATGAAGACGATCCGCTCGCCCTTCTTGCCGGAGATGCGGGCCCAGTCGTCCGGGTTGGTGGTGTTCGGGAGGTCCTCGTTCTCCTTGAACTCGTCGACGCAGGCGGCGAGCAGGTGGGAGACGCGCAGGCCCCGCTGACCGTGGTCGAGGAAGTCCTTGATGGCCATCTTCTTCGCGCGGTCGACGATGTTCTGGATCATCGCGCCGGAGTTGAAGTCCTTGAAGTACAGGACCTCCTTGTCACCGTTGGCGTAGGTGACCTCCAGGAAGCGGTTCTCCTCGGTCTCGGAGTACATCCGCTCCACCACCGACTGGATCATCGCGACCACCGTGGCCTCGACGGAGCCCTCGTGCTCCTTGAGGTCGTCCGGGTGGAACGGCAGCGAGTCCTTGAGGTACTTGGAGAAGATGTCCTTCGCGGCCTCGGCGTCCGGGCGCTCGATCTTGATCTTGACGTCCAGGCGGCCGGGCCGCAGGATCGCCGGGTCGATCATGTCCTCGCGGTTCGAGGCGCCGATGACGATGACGTTCTCCAGGCCCTCCACGCCGTCGATCTCGGCGAGCAGCTGCGGGACGATGGTGTTCTCCACGTCCGAGCTGACGCCGGAACCGCGGGTGCGGAACAGCGACTCCATCTCGTCGAAGAAGACGATGACGGGCGTGCCCTCGCCCGCCTTCTCCCGGGCCCGCTGGAACACCAGGCGGATCTGCCGCTCGGTCTCGCCCACGTACTTGTTGAGCAGCTCGGGGCCCTTGATGTTGAGGAAGTAGCTCTTCCCCTGGGGGCGTCCGGTGACCTCGGCCACCTTCTTCGCCAGCGAGTTGGCGACCGCCTTGGCGATCAGCGTCTTGCCGCAGCCGGGCGGGCCGTAGAGCAGCACGCCCTTGGGCGGGCGCAGCTCGTACTCCTTGAAGAGGTCGGCGTGCAGGTACGGCAGCTCGACCGCGTCGCGGATCAGCTCGATCTGGTTGCTCAGGCCGCCGATCTGGCGGTAGTCGATGTCCGGGACCTCCTCGAGGACCAACTCCTCGACCTCGGACTTCGGGACGACCTCGAAGACGTAGCCGGAGCGGGGCTCCAGCAGCAGGGCGTCCCCGGACCGGATGGTCAGCCCGCGCAGCGGTTCGGCGAGGCGCACCACCCGCTCCTCGTCGGTGTGCCCCAGCACCAGGGCGCGCTCGCCGTCCTCCAGGAGCTCCTTGAGGGTGACGATCTCGCCGATGTTCTCGAAGGCCATCGCGTCCACGATGTTGAGGGCCTCGTTGAGCATCACTTCCTGGCCGCGCCGCACCTCGTCGAGGGCGACGCTCGGGCTGACGTTCACACGGAGCTTGCGCCCGCCGGTGAAGATGTCCGCGGTGCCGTCCTCGTTCGCGTCGAGGAAGGTGCCGAAGCCGGCCGGGGGCTGTGCCAGCCGGTCCACTTCCTCCTTGAGGGCCACGATCTGGTCGCGGGCCTCTCGCAGGGTGGAGGCGAGCCGTTCGTTCTGGGCGGTCACGCCCGCCAGGTTGGTCTGGAGCTCGACGATCCGCTCTTCGAGGATCCTCGAATTGCGCGGCGAGTCGGCGAGCTTGCGGCGCAGCACGGCGATTTCCTGCTCAAGGTACGAGACCTGAGCGGCCTCGTCGGAACCACGAGCGGGCCTGCCGGTGCTGCGGTTGTAGTCGTCATCGTGGGCTGCCACGGTCCTCACCTCCTCCGGGGAGCTGGACGCTTCCAGACCCTACCTGGGACCAGGGGTCCGTAAACCCCTAGATCAAGAAAGATGGAACGGGCGTGTCCGATCTTCGCCCCAGCGTGCTTCCCCTCTGCTAAGGGGGATACCCACCGCGCACCACCCAAAGCGGGCCAGATGTATCGTCGAGCGAAGTGATATCCGATCGCGACCACAAGTCGAGGTCCGATCGTTGTACGAATGGCGGGATTGCTCCAGGAATAGGGGCGACCCGGGACAGAAACGGCAGGGGACCATGTCGGTGACCGAGCAGACGGCGGCGGCCGAGGCGCTGGAGGTGTGGATCGACCAGGATCTGTGCACCGGTGACGGCATCTGCGTGCAGTACGCGCCCGAGGTCTTCGAGCTCGACATCGACGGGCTGGCCTACGTGAAGGGGCCGGACGACGAGCTGCGCCAGCAGCCCGGGGAGAGTGCCCCGGTGCCGCTGACGATCCTTCAGGACGTGGTGGACTCGGCGAAGGAGTGCCCCGGCGACTGCATCCACGTGCGCCGGGTCGCCGACCGGGTCGAGGTGTACGGCCCCGACGCGGAGTAGGACGGGCCGGGCTCAGGCCTGGTGGAGCGGGGCGGCGGTCTGGGAGCGTTCCCAGCCGCCGCTCCGCTGCGTCCAGGTGAGGTCGAGCGAGATGTCGGGCCGGAACCGCGGCACGTCCTCGCTCGAATACCCCTGCGCGTGGCCGGTGATGGCGCCGTCCGAACGCACCGCGATCCGGCTCACGGTGAGGTTCTCGCGCTCGGGGAGCAGGGTGGCCACCACCTCGGGGCGCCCGCCCGGGCCGAAGCCGAGCAGGTAGACGGCGTCCGGCGGGGTGCCGGTCTCGGTGGCGCAGTGCGCGGCGACCACCGTGCCGGGGCGTCCGTCGCCGAGCCGGGCCGGCACGCTGAGCGCCGTCTTGACCGGGAACGGGCCGCAGTCCAGCGGGAGT
The DNA here is from genome assembly GCF_042885595.1 of Kitasatospora sp. NPDC058046. NCBI lineage: Bacteria > Bacillati > Actinomycetota > Actinomycetes > Kitasatosporales > Streptomycetaceae > Kitasatospora > Kitasatospora sp. NPDC058046. The sequence continues at coordinate 33,788 of NZ_JBHVRS010000034.1, read as the reverse complement.
TGGGCCCGGGCCGGGTCGGGGGCGGCGCTCGCGACGAGGGCCTGGGGGGTGCCGTGCGCGGGCACCGGGGTGCCGGTCGCCGGAGAGGCCGCGAGCGCGGCCGCCACCACCGCGCCGCAGCCGGCCAGGGCGACGGCCCAGTGCCAGGGGACGGTGCGCGCGTGCCCGGGCCCGGAGCGGCCCCGCGGTGTCTGCTGTCCAACCGTCGCCGTCGTCCCGACCGCGGTCTCCACCAGGCGTCCCCTCCAGCGCTCCAAGAGCCAAGGCGTGAGCCAGCATCGTCCCACACCGTGATCGGCGGAATGCGAAAGGGGTGGTACGAGCGGTGTGCTCGTACCACCCCTTGTCGGTGGGTTCGGGGCTCAGCCCAGGTCGGGCTGGTCCGCCTCCGTGGCCTGGGCGGCCTTGCGGGCGGCGGCGCGCTCCTGGAGGGTGGGCTCGGGCGTCCCGTTGTCGTAGTCCTCGCCGTACGCGCCCTTGGCCGGACGGCGGCGGCGCAGCGGCGGCTCGACGCCGTCCGCCAGGCGGCGGGCGGTGAGCAGGAAGCCGGTGTGGCCGATCATCCGGTGGTCCGGGCGGACCGCCAGGCCCTCCAGGTGCCAGGTGCGGACCATGGTCTCCCAGGCCTGCGGCTCGGTGAAGGTGCCGTGGTCGCGCAGCGCCTCGACGGTCTTCGACATCTGCGTGGTGGTGGCCACGTAGCAGCAGATGAGGCCGCCGGGAACGAGCGCCTCGGAGGCGACGTCCAGGCACTCCCAGGGCGCCAGCATGTCGAGGATGACGCGGTCGACGTCGGTCTCGACCAGGTTGTCCTGGAGGTCGCCGACGGTGAGCTTCCACGCCGGGTGCGGGCCGCCGAAGTAGCGCTCGACGTTGCCCTGGGCGATGTCGGCGAAGTCCTGCCGGCGCTCGTAGGAGGCCAGCATGCCGGTGTCGCCGACGGCGCGCAGCAGGTAGGTGGAGAGCGCGCCGGAGCCGACGCCGGCCTCGACGACGCGGGCGCCGGCGAAGATGTCGGCCATCGCCAGGATCTGCCCCGCGTCCTTGGGGTAGATCACGGCGGCGCCGCGCGGCATGGACAGGACGTAGTCGGGGAGCAGGGGGCGCAGCGCGAGGTACGGGACGTTCCCCGTGGTGCGCACGACCGTGCCTTCGGGGGCGCCGATCAGCTCGTCGTGCGGGAACGCACCCTTGTGGGTGTGGAACTGGTTCCCGGCCTGGAGCGTGAACGTGTAGTGGCGACCCTTGGGGTCGGTCAGCTGGACCTGGTCCCCGACCTGGAAGGGCCCGCGTCGGCGGGCGGCACCGGTCGGTTCGGACATGCGGACAATCCTAAGGGAAGCGGAGCCTTCCGCCTTACCACCATGATCAGCGGCCGGAGACGGCGGCGGTCAGCCGCTGCTCGATGTCGCTGAGCGCGGCCACGCCGTACACCCGGCCGTCCGGCTCGACCACCAGGTACTCCCCCGCCGGGGTGGCCTGGACGGCCCGCAGCAGGTCCTCGCCGCCGAGGTCGGCGTCCAGCCGCAGCCCGGGTTCGAGGTCGCGGGCGAGCGGGCCGACGGCCACCCAGGGGCGGCGGTGCTCGGGCACCGAGCGGACGGCGGACTCCCGGACGAGGGCGATCGGCTCGCCCCGGCCGTCCACCACGATCACCGCGCCGGCCCCGGCCTCGCGGGCGCGGCGCAGCGCCTCGCCGAGCGGGGTGTCGGCGGTGACCTCGACGGCCCGCCGGGCCAGCTCGCGCAGCCGCAGGGAGGGCAGCACCTCCTTGAGCCGGGCGTTGCGCAGGCTGCCGGTGGCGCCGTTCCAGATGATCGCGGCGAGCACCGCGGCCAGCACCGCGTCCACCAGGGTGTCGGTGGTGGTGCGCTCGACCCCACGGGCGGCGCTCAGCAGCGGCAGGCCGATCAGCACGGCGACGGCCAGCCCGCGGCCGACCCAGGCGGCGGCCACCGTGCCGGTCATCGGCCGGCCGGTGATCGCCCAGACGACCGCGCGCAGCATCCGGCCGCCGTCCAGCGGCAGGCCGGGCAGCAGGTTGAAGGCGGCGACCACCAGGTTGGAGACCATCAGGCCGGTGAGCAGCACCCCGGGCACGGTGGACAGCTCCACCGCCCGCACCCCGAGGTAGAACACGCCGCCGAGCAGCAGCGAGAGCAGCGGGCCGACGAAGGCCAGCCAGAACTCCCGCCAGGGGCTCTCCGCCTCGTTCTCGATCTCGGAGACCCCGCCGAAGAACTGGAGCTGGATCCGCCGCACCCCGAGCTTGTACCGCAGTGCCACCAGCGTGTGGGCGAGCTCGTGCACCAGGACGGAGGCGTAGAAGGCGACCGCGAAGAAGAACGCGACCAGGTAGCGGGCGCCGCCGAGGTCGGGCAGCACGTCGCCCAGCTGCCCGCCGAACACCCAGGTGATCAGCGCGGCGATGACGAACCAGGAGGGGGTGACGTAGATGGGCACGCCGAAGGGCCGGCCCATCAGGATTCCGCCGCGGCGCTCGGGCGGCGGCGCGGCCGGGCGCCCGTCGCCCGCCTGCGGTGGCCGTTCGGAGGGCTGCTGCCCCCTGCTGTCGCTCACCGTGATCCCTTCGGTCGTCTCCCCCGTCGTGCCCGGTGCGCCCACGCTACGTGATCGCGGCCCCCCGGCGCTGCGCGGCCCTCCTTCTGCCTTCATACCCACTCACCGGCGGCTGTGGCAGCACCGTGGCAGCGGGATGACAGCAAAGGGCAATAGGGTCGTAGCCATGCAGCACACCCAGACCAGCAGTGCCGCCGGGCGCCCGGCGGCACCCCCGACCGGGCTCTCCCCGTCCCGAGCGGGGGACTTCCTCACCTGTCCCCTGCTGTACCGGCTGCGGGTGATCGACCGGCTGCCCGAGCCGCCGAGCTCGGCGGCGACCCGGGGCACGCTGGTGCACGCGGTGCTGGAGCGGCTGTTCGACAGCCCGGCGGCCGAGCGGACCCCGGATCGGGCGCTGGGCCTGCTGCGCCCGCAGTGGGAGCGGCTGCTGGGCGAGCGCCCGGAGCTGGGCTCGCTGTTCCCGGACGACCCGGACGGTGCGGCGCTCACCCGCTGGCTGGCGGACGCCGAGAAGCTGGTCGGCCAGTGGTTCCGGCTGGAGGACCCGACCCGGCTGCACCCGGTGGAGCGGGAGCTGTACGTGGAGACGGCCCTGGATTCGGGGCTGCTGCTGCGCGGCTACATCGACCGGGTGGACGTCGCCCCGACCGGCGAGGTCCGGCTGGTGGACTACAAGACCGGCCGGGCGCCCTCGCGGGACTTCGAGGGCAAGGCGATGTTCCAGATGAAGTTCTACGCCCTGGTGGTGTGGCGCTGGAAGGGCGTGCTCCCCAAGCGCCTCCAGCTGGTCTACCTCGGCGGGGGCGGGGACGTGGTCAGCTACGACCCGGACGAGGCGGACCTGCTCGCGGTGGAGCGCAAGCTCCGGGCGCTGTGGGAGCGGATCGGCCACGCGGTGGCCACCGGGGACTTCCCGGCGACCCGCAACCGCCTCTGCGACTGGTGCGACCACCAGGCCAGCTGCCCGGAGTTCGGCGGCACCCCGCCGCCGTACCCGCTGCCGCTGGCCCGTACGTCGGATGAAAGCGATCCCACGGGGGATCCGATGAGCAAGGAGTCCTAGGTGACGATCCGAGTGCTGCTGGTCGACGACCAGCCGCTGCTGCGCACCGGTTTCCGGATGATTCTGGAGGCCGAGTCCGACCTGGTGGTGGTCGGCGAGGCCGGCGACGGCCAGCAGGCGCTGGACCAGGTGCGGGCGCTGCAGCCCGACGTGGTGCTGATGGACATCCGGATGCCCAGGATGGACGGCGTCGAGGCGACCCGCCGGATCGCCGGCCCGGGGCGCGACGGCCCGGCCAAGGTGCTGGTGCTGACCACCTTCGACCTGGACGAGTACGTGGTGGAGGCGCTGCGCGCGGGCGCCAGCGGCTTCCTGCTGAAGGACGTCCCGGCCGAGGAGCTGGTGCAGGCGATCCGGGTGGTCGCGGACGGCGCGGCAATGCTGGCGCCGAGCATCACCCGCCGGCTGCTGGACATGTACGCCACCAAGCTGCCCTCGGGCGACGAGGCGCCGCCGCAGGCGCTGGGCGCGCTGACCGAGCGTGAGCTGGAGGTGCTGAAGCTGGTGGCGCGCGGGCTGTCGAACGCGGAGATCGCGGCCGAGCTGTTCGTCAGCGAGACCACCGTGAAGACCCACGTGGGCCATGTGCTGACCAAGCTCCAGCTGCGCGACCGGGTGCAGGCGGCGGTGTACGCGTACGAGAGCGGGCTGGTGCGCCCGGGCGCCCTGTAGCGGGCCGCCAGCGGCCCCAGGGCGGCAGAAACGTCACGGCGGCCCGTCCGCTCCCCCGTACCGACGGGGAAGCGGGCGGGCCGCCGTCCTGCGGGCGCTACTTGTTGGTCCGGCTGATCTCCCAGAAGCGGAAGTAGCCGGTGGTGTCGACGGTGGACTCGACGCCGGTGACGTACGAGCGGGCCGCGAAGAAGGACTTGTTCTGGTACAGCGGGATCAGCGGCACGTTCTCGGCCTCGATCTGCTGTATCTGCGCGTAGGTGCCGGCCGCGGCGCTGCGGTCGGTCTGCTTGAGGCCCTCCGGCACCAGCCGGCCGCTGATCCGCGGGTCGTCCCAACCGTGGTGGTACGCACCGCCGTTGATCAGCAGCGGGGCGAGGTAGTTGTCCGGGTCCGGGTAGTCGGCGAACCAACCGATGATGTACGCCTGGTACTTGCTCTCGGCCCAGCCCTTGCGGTACGAGTCCCAGTCCGGCTCCTGGGCGAGCGTCACCTGGAACAGGCCGCCGGTCTCCAGCTGCTTCTTCAGCGTCTCGGCCTCGTTGCTGCCGGCCCGCGAACGGGACCAGGTCAGCGTGAACTTGACCGGGGTCTGGACCTTGGCGTCGGCCAGGATCTTCTTGGCCTTGTTCACGTCCTGGTCGCCGTAGCGGTCGAAGAAGGCCGTGGTGTGGCCGGGCAGGCCGGCCGGGACCATGGAGTAGAGCGCCTGGACGGTGCGGGCGAAGACGTCGCGGGCCAGCGCCTTGCGGTCCATCATCTGGGCGACGGCCTGGCGGACCGCGACGTTGCTCATCAGCGGGTCCTTGGTGTTGAGGACCAGCGAACGGGTGTCGTTGCTGTCGCCCTCGGTCACCTGGAGGTCGGCCTTGCCGCCCTGCTGGTCGGAGCGGACCTGGGCGGCGGTGTTCGGCTCCAGGCTGTTGTCGGTGAGGTCGATCTCGCTCTTGTCCAGCGCGGTCTTCAGGTCCTCGGCCTTGTCGAAGTACCGCACGGTGAACTTGCTGTTCCGGAGCTTGGCCTCGCCGCCGTACTTGTCGTTGGCCGACAGCACGACCTTGCCCAGCTGCTTGCCGCCGTTCAGGTTCTCGACCGAGTCGATGCGGTACGGGCCGGAGCCGATCAGCTTGTCGTTGGGGACGACCTTGTCGGCGGGGTAGACCTGGTGGTCCACGATGGCGCCGGCCGGGCTCGCCAGCTTGGCCGGCAGGGTGGCGTCGGGCGCGGAGAGGTGGAAGAGCACCTCGTTGTCGCCCTTGGCCTCGACGGACTTGATCGAGTCCAGCAGTTCGACCGGGCCGTTCTGGTCGTTGATCTTCTTGGTGCGCTCGATCGAGAAGACCACGTCCTGGGCCGTCATCGGGTGCCCGTTGGAGAACTTCAGACCGGGCTTCAGGGTGCAGTGGTACTCGGTGGCCTCGGCGCTGGTGAACTCGCAGGACTGCGCGGCGTCCGGGGAGGGCGCGCTGGCGGCGGCCTGGAAGGTGAGCAGCGACTGGAAGGTGTTGCGCAGCAGCAGCCAGGAGCCGGAGTCGTAGGCGGCGGCCGGGTCCAGGACACCGGTCAGCTGGCTGGTGCCCATGGTGATGGACTTGCCGCTGTCCCCCTTGACCACGTCGGTCACCGATCCGCAGCCCGCCACCGACACGGCGACCAGGCCGGCGCAACCGAGTACTGCCAGGCGTTCAGCTGAAGTCTTCACGAGGCGCGTCCTTCTGGGTGGCACGAACTGGAGTAGCGTGCCATATCGAACACGCACGACCGGTACCCGTGCAGATGACGTTTGGGACACGGTCGTTGAGGGCATCACCGCGCGCCCGACGAGTTGTCAGCCAATGACCGTTTTCTCCCCCGGCAGCGCCGGTCCGGGGGCTCGCCGGGCCTCGTACCGGCGAGTAGAGCCGTCTCGCAATGAGACGACAATCACACCCGCGAGGCGACCAGGGAGCGCAGCAGGTCGAGGTCGACCTGCTCCAGCGAGGACACCACCAGCCGCCCCGGAGCCGGCTCGACCGGCGCCACCGAGGGCACCGCGATCACCGGGCAGCCGGCCGCCTCGCCCGCCCGCACCCCGGTCGGGGTGTCCTCGACCACCACGCAGCGGGCCGGCTCCGCGCCCAGCCGCCGGGCCGCCTCCAGGTACGGGTCCGGGAACGGCTTGGTGCGCGGCACCTCGTCCCCGCCGATGCTGAAGGCGAAGTGGTGGGCGCCCAGCGAGCGCAGCACGATGTCGATCACGTGCCGGTGCGAGGCGGACACCAGGGCGGCCGGGATGCCGTGCGCGGCAAGGGTGTTGAGCAGCCGCTCGGCGCCCGGCATGAGCGGCACGCCGCCCGCCAGCAGGTCGACGAAGCGCTGGTTGACCAGCACGCCGAGGTCCGCCGGCGCGATGTCCGCACCGGTCCGGGCGACCAGGTACTCCATCACCCTGACCATCGGACCGCCGACCACGTGGGCGCGGTCCGCCTCGTCCAGCTCGTGGCCCAGCTCGGCGAAGAGCGAGGCCTCGGCCTGCCACCAGAAGTCCTCGGTGTCCACCAGCGTCCCGTCCATGTCCAGCAGCACCGCCTGGAGCCCGCGGTCGTCCCCGTGGTCGAGGATGCGCGTGGCAGTGGGGCTGGTGGTCATGGCGGGGGTCCTTCCGGCAGGCCCGGGCGGCCCCGGGGAAGGCACGGGCCGGCCCGCAGGTGAGCGGACCGGCCCGTTCAGGATCATCAAGGATACGCCCGCTTCGTCCGGAAAGAGCGAATGCGGCGGGAACCGGGGGTTACCGGGCGTTGAAGTACTTCGCCTCCGGGTGGTGGATCACGATCGCGTCGGTGGACTGCTCCGGGTGGAGCTGGAACTCCTCGGAGAGCACCACGCCGATCCGCTCCGGCTTCAGCAGCTCGGCGATCTTGGCCCGGTCCTCCAGCTCGGGGCAGGCCCCGTAGCCGAGCGAGAAGCGGGCGCCGCGGTACTTGAGCGCGAACATGTCCTTGACGTCCTGCGGGTCCTCGCCGGAGAAGCCCAGCTCGTAGCGGACCCGCGCGTGCCAGAACTCGGCCAGCGCCTCGGCCAGCTGCACCGAGAGGCCGTGCAGCTCCAGGTAGTCCCGGTAGGAGTTCTCGGCGAACAGCTCGTTGGCCGCCTCGGAGATCCGGTTGCCCATGGTGACCACCTGGAGGCCCACCACGTCCCGCACCCCGGACTCCTCCGGGCGGAAGAAGTCGGCCAGGCAGAGCCGGCGCCCGCGCCGCTGGCGCGGGAAGGTGAAGCGGGTCCGCTCGGTGCCGTCCTCGTGGAAGACGATCAGGTCGTCGCCCTTGGAGTTGGCCGGGTAGTAGCCGTAGACCACGGCGGCCTCCAGCCAGCCCTCGGTCTGCAGGCGGTCCAGCCAGGCCCGCAGCCGCGGCCGGCCCTCGGTCTCCACCAGCTCCTCGTAGGACGGCCCGTCGCCGGCCCGGGAGGCCTTCAGGCCCCACTGGCCCTTGAACAGCGCGTCCTCGTCCAGCCAGGAGGCGTAGTCCGCGAACGGGATGCCCTTGACGATCCGGTCGCCCCAGAACGGCGGGACGGGCACGGCGTTGTCGACGGCGACGTCGGAGCGGATCTGGCCGAGGTTGACCTCGGGCTCCGGCTCCTCCACCTCGACCCGGGCGTGCCGGCGCTGCTTGAGCTCCGGCAGGGCCGCGCCGGGCACGCCGCGCTTGACCGCGATCAGCGCGTCCATCAGCCGCAGGCCCTCGAAGGCGTCCCGGGCGTAGCGGACCTCGCCCTCGTAGATCTCGTGCAGGTCCTGCTCGACGTAGGCCCGGGTGAGCGCGGCGCCGCCGAGGATCACCGGGAAGCTCGCGGCCAGCTTGCGCTGGTTCAGCTCCTCCAGGTTCTCCTTCATGATCACGGTGGACTTCACCAGCAGGCCGGACATCCCGATGACGTCCGCGTTGTGCTCCTGCGCGGCGTCCAGGATCGCCGAGACCGGCTGCTTGATGCCCAGGTTGACCACGTTGTAGCCGTTGTTGGACAGGATGATGTCGACCAGGTTCTTGCCGATGTCGTGGACGTCGCCCTTGACGGTGGCCAGCACGATGGTGCCCTTGCCCTCGCTGTCGGACTTCTCCATGTGCGGCTCCAGGTGGGCCACCGCGGTCTTCATCACCTCGGCGGACTGGAGCACGAAGGGCAGCTGCATCTGGCCGGAGCCGAAGAGCTCGCCGACCACCTTCATGCCGGACAGCAGGGTGTCGTTGATGATCTCCAGCGCGGGCCGACCGGCCAGCGCCTCGTCCAGGTCGGCCTCCAGGCCCTTGCGCTCGCCGTCGATGATCCGGCGCTGGAGGCGCTCGTCCAGCGGCAGCGCGGCCAGCTCCTCCGCCTTGGACGCCTTGACCGAGGCCGAGGAGACCCCGTCGAACAGCTCCAGCAGGTGCTGCAGCGGGTCGTAGCCGTCCCGGCGGCGGTCGTAGACCAGGTCGAGGGCGGCCTCGCGCTGGTCCTCGGGGATCCGGGAGATCGGCAGGATCTTGGAGGCGTGCACGATCGCCGAGTCCAGGCCGGCCTCCACGCACTCGTGCAGGAAGACCGAGTTCAGCACCACCCGGGCGGCCGGGTTGAGGCCGAAGGAGATGTTGGACAGGCCCAGCGTGGTCTGCACGGCCGGGCGGCGGCGCTTGAGCTCGCGGATCGCCTCGATGGTCTCGATGCCGTCCCGGCGGGACTCCTCCTGGCCGGTGGCCAGGGTGAAGGTGAGGCAGTCGACCAGGATCGAGCCCTCGTCGACGCCGTAGTCGGCGGTGAGCTCGGCGATCAGCCGCTCGGCGATCTCGACCTTCTTGTCGGCGGTGCGGGCCTGGCCCTCCTCGTCGATGGTCAGCGCGATCAGGCCGGCGCCGTGCTCGCGGGCCAGCGAGGCGATCCGGCCGAAGCGCGAGTCCGGGGCGTTGCCGTCCTCGTAGTTGACCGAGTTGAGCACCGCGCGGCCGCCGAGCGCCTCCAGGCCGGCCCGCAGCACCTGCGGCTCGGTGGAGTCCAGCACGATCGGCAGGGTGGAGGCGGTGGCCAGCCGGCCGGCGATCTCCTTCATGTCGGCGACGCCGTCGCGGCCGACGTAGTCCACGCAGAGGTCCAGCAGGTGGGAGCCGTCCCGGATCTGGTCGCGGGCGATCTCCACGCAGGCCTGCCAGTCGCCGGCCAGCATCGACTCGCGGAACTTCTTCGAGCCGTTGGCGTTGGTGCGCTCACCGATCGCCAGGTACGAGGTGTCCTGGCGGAACGGCACGGCCTGGTACAGCGAGGCCGCCGAGGGCTCGGGGCGGGGGTCGCGCGGGGCGATCGGGCGGCCCTGGACCCGCTCGACCACCTGGCGCAGGTGCTCGGGGGTGGTGCCGCAGCAGCCGCCGACCAGCGAGAGGCCGTACTCGCGGGTGAACACGTCGTGGGCGTCGGCCAGTTCGGCCGGGGAGAGCGGGTAGTGGGCGCCGTCCTTGCCGAGCACCGGCAGGCCCGCGTTCGGCATGCAGGACAGGCCGATCCGGGCGTTCTTGGCCAGGTAGCGCAGGTGCTCGCTCATCTCGGCCGGGCCGGTGGCGCAGTTGAGGCCGATGTAGTCGACGCCCAGCGGCTCCAGCGCGGTGAGCGCGGCGCCGATCTCCGAGCCGAGCAGCATGGTGCCGGTGGTCTCCACCGTCACCTGCACCAGCACCGGCAGGTCCAGGCCGGCCTCGGCCAGGGCCCGCTTGGAGCCCAGGATGGCGGCCTTGGTCTGCAGCAGGTCCTGGCTGGTCTCGACCAGCAGCGCGTCGGCGCCGCCGGCGATCAGGCCGGCCGCGTTCTGCTGGAACCCGTCGCGCAGCGTCTCGTACGGGGCGTGGCCGAGCGTCGGCAGCTTGGTGCCGGGGCCGATCGAGCCGAGCACCCAGCGGGTGCGGCCGTCGGCGGCGGCGTGGGCGTCGGCCGCCTCGCGGGCGATCCGGGCGCCGGACTCGGAGAGCTCGAAGATCCGCTCGGCGATCTCGTACTCGCCGAGGGCGCTGAAGTTGGCGCCGAAGGTGTTGGTCTCCACGCAGTCCACGCCGACCCCGAAGTAGGCCTCGTGGACGGACCGGACGATGTCCGGGCGGGTGATGTTGAGGACCTCGTTGCAGCCTTCGAGGTTCTGGAAGTCCTCCAGCGTCGGGTCCTGCGCCTGGAGCATGGTGCCCATGGCACCGTCGGCGACCACCACCCGGGTGGCGAGCGCTTCACGCAGCGCGTTCGCACGGTTCTGCTGAGTGATGGACGGGGTGGCTGCTGTGGCCATGGGCTTCTCCCTGGTGCGACGGCTGTCGGCTTTGCGGACCCGCTTGCTCGGGCCCGCACGTGGCCAGGGTATCCGGCCCACGGGTCGGCCCGCCGTTCCATTCCGTATCCTGAGCGTTCGACCGCAAGGGGGGAGCAAGCGCGTGGCCCGATTCGGGACCTCCGCGCAGCGAGCCGGTCGGGCCCTGACGGCCCCGTTCCGCGCGCTGCGCGACCGCTGGCGGGCGTGGTCGTGGTGGCGCCGGTCACTGCTGGCCCTGGTGCTGGTGGCGGCCGTGCCGGCCACCGCGCTGGGCTCGGTGTTCGTACTGTTCCGGCTGCACTACACCGGCGAGCCCGCCGCCGACGCCCGCACCCGGGGCCGGGACGCGCTCTGGCTCGGCCACGCCTGGGTGGACGGCCGCAGGACCGAGGCCGACGTGGCCGCGCTCGGCCGGCTACTGGCCGGCACCGGCATCCGGGACCTCTACGTGCACACCGGCCCGCTGGAGCACGACGGCTCGCTGCCGCCCGCCGTCCACCCCCGGGGCCGCTGGTTCACCGACACCGTGCACCGGGAGCTGCCCGGCGTACGGCTGCAGGGCTGGCTGGGCGACGAGGTCAAGCCGGAGAAGGACGCCCTGGACCTGGAGGACGGCCCGACCCGGGACCGGGTCACCGCCTCCGCCCGCCAGGTGCTGGACCTCGGCTTCGACGGGGTGCACTTCGACATGGAGCCGATCCGCCCGGGTTCGGCGGGCTGGCTGGCCCTGCTCGACCAGGTCCGCCCGGTCACCGCGGGGCGCGGCGCCAAACTGTCGGTGGCGGCCCCGCAGATCGACCCGGTCCCGGGCCTGCACACGGCCGGCATCCTGCTCACCGACCACGGCAAGTGGTGGGACCAGGCGTACTTCACCGAGACCGCCCGCCGGGTCGACCAGATCGCGGTGATGAGCTACGACACCTCGATGCCCACCGAGCCACTGTACGGCGGCTACGTCGCCCGGCAGACCGAACTCGCCCTGCGGGCCACCCCGGCCGACGTGGACCTGCTGATGGGCCTGCCGTTCTTCTGGGACGACAAGTGGGGGCACTGGGGCGACGCCGAGACCGTCCGGGCCGCCGTCCGGGGCGTCCGGCTGGGCCTGGGCCGGGAGGACCGGCGGCGGGCCGGCTTCGGCGTCGCGCTGTACGTGGACTTCGCCGCGCTGCCCGAGCACTGGACGGCGTACCGCGACGGCTGGGTGGACCCGGAGTAGCGCGCCCGGCCGGCCCGTGCGCCGGGCGGTGGCGGGCACAGCGCGTCGCCGGTCGAACACGCTCCGCCCCTGGTGAACGCCTGACGGACCGTCAGCTCCGGCGCCGCCGATATCCGGTGGATCCCGGCGGTCCGCTCCCCCAGACTGTCCCGGTGCCCGGCCGCGGTGCGCATCAAAGCCCGTAGGCTGGGCAGGTAGGGACCATGGAGCGAGGCGTTCCATGGGAGACGAGAGGTTCGACAGTCGGCAGCCGGCCCGTCGGCGCCCCGGCAGGCCAGCCGGGGCGGCGCAGGTCCGACCGCCGACCGGAGGGAGACGCTGGGTGATCGAGCTGGAAGATGTTCCCGAGTTGATCGACCCGGTGATGGTCTGCGCCTTCGAGGGCTGGAACGACGCGGGCGACGCCGCCTCCGCGGCTCTGGCACACCTCGACGAGACCTGGAACGGCAAGGTGTTCGCCGCGCTGGACGCGGAGGACTACTACGACTTCCAGGTCAACCGGCCCACGGTCTGGCTGGACGGCGGCATCCGCCGGATCACCTGGCCGACCACCCGGCTCTCGGTGATCCGGGTGACGGAGCCGACGACCAGGGACGTCGTGCTGGTCCGCGGCATCGAGCCGAGCATGCGCTGGCGCTCGTTCTGCAACGAGCTGCTGGGCTTCGCCCACGAGCTGGGCGTCGAGCTGGTGGTGATCCTGGGCGCCCTGCTCGGGGACACCCCGCACAGCCGCCCGGTGCCCGTCAGCGGGGTCACCTCCGACCCGGACCTGGCCCGCCGGCTGGACCTGGAGGAGAGCCGCTACGAGGGCCCCACCGGCATCGTCGGGGTGCTCCAGGAGGCCTGCACCCACGCCGGGGTGCCGGCCGTGACGCTGTGGGCCGCGGTGCCGCACTACGTCTCGCAGCCGCCGAACCCGAAGGCCACCCTGGCCCTGGTCAACAAGCTCGAGGACCTGCTGGACCTGCGCATCCCGCCGGGCGAGCTCGCCGAGGACGCCCGGGCCTGGCAGCTCGGCGTGGACCAGCTGGCCGCCGAGGACAGCGAGGTGGCCGAGTACGTCCAGCAGCTGGAGGAGGCGCAGGACACCGCGGAGCTGCCGGAGGCCTCCGGCGACGCCATCGCCCGCGAGTTCGAGCGCTACCTGCGCCGCCGGGAGAACGTCGGGCCGACCGGCGAGAAGCCGGTGGCCGGGCACGCCACGGCGGAGCGGCCGGCCGATCCGGAGGCGCCGGGCGGCGCCCGGGAGAGCCAGGACGGCGCCGAGGACGAGTAGCCCGTACCGCACACGCCGAAGGGGCGTCGGGACCGCGTGGTCCTGACGCCCCTTCGGCGTGTGGTGCGGTGGCCCCGGCGCCGGGTCTACCGCACCCGGGTCACAGCGCGACGCCGAGCAGGGCGTCCACGGTGCGGGTCACCAGGCCGGGAGCGCCGATGTCGGTGCCGCCCTCGGCCTCCTGCCGGTCCGCCCAGCGGTCGACCGCGGCCAGCGCGGCGGGCGCGTCCAGGTCGTTCGCGAGCGCCTCGCGCACCTCGGCGAGCAGCTGCTCGGCCGAGGGGCCGTCCGGGCGGGAGACCGCGGCGCGCCAGCGGGCGAGGCGCTCGACGGCCTCGTCCAGGGTGCTCTTGGTCCACTCCCAGTCGGCCCGGTAGTGGTGCGAGAGCAGCGCCAGGCGGATCGCCGCCGGGTCGACGCCCTCGCGGCGCAGCGCCGAGACGAAGACCAGGTTGCCGCGGGACTTGGACATCTTGTGGCCGTCCAGGGCGACCATGCCGGCGTGCACGTACGCCTGGGCGTACGGGTGGGCGCCGGTGGCGACCTGGGCGTGCGCGGCGCCCATCTCATGGTGCGGGAAGGAGAGGTCGCTGCCGCCGCCCTGGATGTCGAAGGACATCCCGAGGTACCGGAGGGCGATGGCGACGCACTCGATGTGCCAGCCGGGGCGGCCGTGGCCGAGCTCGGTGTCCCAGGCGGGCTCGCCCGGGCGGGCGGCCAGCCAGAGCAGGGCGTCCAGCGGGTTGCGCTTGCCGGGGCGGTCCGGGTCGCCGCCGCGCTCGGCGAAGACCGGGCGCATGGCCTCGCGGGTGAGGCCGGAGACCTCGCCGAAGCGCGGGTCGGCGTCGACCGAGAAGTAGATGTCGCCGTCCACGTGGTAGGCGGCGCCGGAGGCCAGCAGCTTCTGCACGATCGGGACGATCCACGGGATCGACTCGACGGCGCCGATGTAGTGGGCCGGCGGGAGCATCCGCAGCGCGGTCATGTCCTCGCGGAACAGGGCCGTCTCGCGCTCGGCGAGGGCGGTCCAGTCCTGGCCGGTCTCGACCGCGCGGGCGAGCAGCGGGTCGTCGACGTCGGTGACGTTCTGGATGTACAGGACGTCGTGACCGGCGTCCCGCCAGACGCGCTGCACCAGGTCGAACGCGTTGTAGGTGGCGGCGTGGCCCATGTGGGTCGCGTCGTAGGGCGTGATGCCGCAGACGTAGATCCGGGCGGTGCCGTCCTGCGGCACGACCTCCCGGACTGTGCCCGCTGCGGTGTCGTGGATACGGAGGGGGAGCCCCTGACCAGGCAGGGCGGGAACCTCGGAGGCGGGCCAGGCATGCATGGAAACAACTTTAACCTTGCGAACATTTGAAAGCCTAACCAGTACGAAAGATCGACTGGATTCGTTTCCTACCGTTGCCCGACAGTTTCCCGACTGGTATTGCACGGATCCGGCGCTGTCGGAACGCGTGGTGTACGCCCCCCGCACCCGGCTCCGGGCATGGGTGAGCGCCCGGTCGGCCCTGCCGCCGACCGGGCGCCCGGCTCCTCGGGTGGAGCGGCCGGAGCCGCTACGACCGCTGCCAGAGGGCCGGCACGTTCGGCGGCTCCCAGCCGGCCATGGCGGTGTGCGCCTGGAGGCAGGTGTAGGAGACGCCGGAGTAGGTCACGCGGTCGCCCGCGTTGTACGAGGTGCCCGCGGCCCAGCTCCCGCCGGGCGGCGTGGTCGGGCCACCGGTGGAGGTGGAGGTCGGGGTGGGCGTGGGGCTCGGCGTGCCCGGGGTCTGCGCCACGTTCAGCACGAAGTCGTAGCTGCCCTCGCGGGTCGACCCGTTCTGCCGGACGTTCATCAGCAGCCGGGCGTCGTAGATGGTGTCCGTGTTGTTGCGCGGCTCGCCCGGGAAGTACAGCTGGGTGGTGACGATCGAGCGGCCGGGGGCCTGGAGCTTGACGTGGATGTGCCGGGTGCGGCCCGGGTAGAGGCCGGGCACGATGGTGTCCAGCTTGTAGGCGCCGTTGGCGTCGGTGAACTGGTGGCCGCGGAAGGTGTATCCGCTGTTGTCGTAGTTGCCGCCGTCGTCGGCCTGCCAGAAGTCCAGCAGCACACCGGAGATGGGCCGGCAGGCCCGGCCGAAGACGTAGCCGCTGACCACCAGGCGGGTGCCGGGGCCGTCGTTGACCATCGAGCTGCGCAGCGGGGAGTTGGGCTTGAAGTACGGGCCCTCGGTCTGCTCGATGGTGGGGGCGTCGCCGTCGTGGCACTCGGGGGTGAGGGCGAGCGGCTCGCCGGTGCCGATCTGGTCCCGGGCCAGTGCGACCCCGCCGCCGACGAGCAGCGGGGCGGCCCCGAGCGCGGCGGCGGCCTTGAGGACGGTCTTGCGGCTGATCATGCCGTCGGGCGTGGGCATGCGCCGTCTCCTTATCGTGAGGCGGGGGGTGGGGGCGGCCCTTGCCATGGTGGGGGCATGACAAGGGCCGGACCGGCCGCCCGTCCGTGCGCGCCGGACCGGCCACCGGTGGCCACCAGCAAAGTTACGGGCCGTCCGGTGCGACCGCGATGGACATGATCCGGGGATCGTGGTGATTTCCGTCGACCCTGGACCGGAACTCCCCCGGGGTCATCCCGGTCTCCCGGCGGAAGAACCGGCAGAAGTACGCCGGGTCGACGAAGCCCGCCTCCTTGGCGACCTGACGGATCGTCAAGTCCGTGCAGGCGAGCAGACGTTTGGCCTCCAGAGTCTGCTGGCGGCGGATCAGCCCGCCGGGCGTCCGGCCGGTGGCCTGCTTCACCAGGGTCTGCAAGTGCCCCGGGGAGACGCCGAGTTCCTGCGCGGTGGAGGCCACCGAGTGCCGCACCCCGCCCGGCCGGGCGATCAACCGGGTGAAGGCGGCGGCCACTTCGGCCGGGCGGCCGGGCACCGACGGGCGGTCGGCCGGGGCGCAGGCGCGCAGCGCCCGGACGATCAGGATGTGCAGGCTGGCCCGCAGCACGCCCTGGTAGCCGGGCCCCCTGGTCCGGTACTCGTACTCCATGTCGGCGAGCAGCGCGGCGACCGCGTCGGCCTGGTCGCCGAGCGCGAGGGCCGGGCGGGTGGCCAGCGCCCGCAGGGCGGCGAGGTCCTGGGGGTGGCCGAGCAGGAAGTCCTCGTTGAACAGGACGACCCGGCCGACCAGCTCCTCGGCGTCCGCCCAGTAGTGCACCTGGCCGGGCGTGATCACGCACAACTGCGGTGGCGCCAGCGGCCGGTGGACGAGGTCCAGGACGTGGGCGCCGTGGCCGCCGGTGACGTGGACTATTTCGTAGAACGAGTGCCGGTGGGGGAAGCCGGCCCGGGAGAGCGGGCCGATCGCGTCGAAACTGCCGATGGCGAAGGGGAGCAGCTGGGGCAGCGGGACCTGTAACCGGTGCAACGGCAGGTCCGGCGTGGTTCGGGGGGTGGGGGTCGTCCGTCGCACATCCATCGGAGCAGTGTGCGACCTGTTCCGGGGACAGGTCCAGACCATCTGCCGCCGTTTTCGGCGAGCGGTCCGGACCACCGGCGCTCCGGGGCACCGGTTCGGGCACCGGTTCGGACCCGCCGAAGCCCCGTCCTAGACCGGCGGCCAGGGGATCGCGGGCCAGTCCTCGGGCGGCAGCGGGTGCCGGCCGGAGCCGCGCAGCGCGGCCACCCGGGCCCGGGTGGCGTCCAGTTCGGCCGCCGTCAGGTGCGGGGCGAGGCGCTCGGCGAGCTCGCCGTCCAGCTGTTCGGCCAGCCGGGCCAGCACCTCCAGCGCCTCGGCGGGCAGCGGGTCGCCGGCCCAGCCCCAGAGCAGGGTGCGCAGCTTGTCCTCGGTGTTGAAGGTGACGCCGTGGTCGATGCCGTACACCCGGCCGTCGGCGGCCGGGATCAGGTGGCCGCCCTTGCGGTCGGCGTTGTTGAGCACCGCGTCCAGGACGGCGAGCCGGCGCAGCCGCCGGTCGTCGTGGTGCACCAGCAGGGCCGTCCGCCCGCCCTCGACCTCGGCCCGGACGATCGGCAGCCAGCCCGCCTCCGGGCCGCGCGGGTCCTGGAGCGCGAGCAGCGGCTCGGCCGTCGGGTCCGGCTCGACCCACAGCTGCAGCATGCCGGGCCCGTGCGGGCCGTCGCGCAGCACGGTCGGCGGGATCAGCGCCCAGCCGGTCGCGGCGGACAGCTCGTACGCGGCGACCTCGCGGCCGGCCAGCGTGCCGTCCGGGAAGTCCCACAGCGGGCGCTCCCCGGCGACCGGCTTGTAGACGGCCTGCGCGCTCAGCGAGCCGTGCGCCACCGTGCAGTACAGCGCGGCGTTGGAGGCGTCGGTGAGCCGCCCGTGCACCGTCAGCCCGCCCTGGCGCAGCAGCGCGAGGGCGGTGGGCACGTCGGCGGCCAGCGCGGCGGCGGCCGACGGGTCGGCCTGCGGCGGGGTGTCGGTGTTCAGCGCCGGTAGCCGTTCGCGCGCGGGCACAGGTGGCCCTCCGGGTCGAGCGGCAGGTTGCAGAACGGGCAGGGCTTGCGGCCGGCCGCGACCAGGTCCAGCGCGCGCTTGGCGAAGACCCGGGCCATCGCGCCGGACAGCCGCACCCGCAGCATGTCCGGGCCGTTCTCGTCGTCGGTGAAGGCCGCCTCGGCGGCGTCCTCCTCCTCTTCCTCCTCGACCAGCGCCTGCGCCTCGACCACCAGGCAGGCGTCCACGCTGTCCCAGGCCAGGGCCATGGTGCCGACCCGGAACTCCTGCTCCAGCGGGAGGTCCAGCGGCGCGGTGTCGAGCAGGTCGTTCGGGGCGGCGGCCGGGATGGACGTGTCGCCGCCGCTGCGCCGCAGCGCCTCGTCCAGGACCTCCTCGATGCGCTCGGCGAGCGCCGCGACCTGGGTCTTCTCCAGCAGCACGCTGGTGATCCGGCCCCGGGCGCTGGCCTGAAGGTAGAACGCCCGGGCGCCGGGCTGGCCGACGGTGCCGGCCACGAACCGTTCGGGCTGGTCGTAGAAGAAGACCTGACGGGGCACGCTCTCGCTCCGGATCGTGTCGGTCGGCGCGGTTCCGCCGGGGGCGGGCCGCGGCCGGATGGACTCGCTAGTCACCCTACGACCTTCGGGCTCCGGCCGGGGAGCCGAGCCGACGGCCGCGGGCGGGGTGGCACCCGGGGAAGCGAACGGTGCCGCCGCGGACGGCGCCTCCCCGGACGGCCCGTCGGCGGCGCGGCCTAGACGGTGCCGCCGACCACCGCGTCGCCGGCCGGGGTGGCCGCCGCCGGGCCCGGCCGGGGGGCGAGCGAGGCGAGGTCGCCGGTGTCGCCCATCCTCAGCACGAAGGGCCGCTGCGGGGTGTAGCGGATCGCGGTGACCGAACAGGGCTCGACGCTGATCCGCTGGAAGTGGTCCAGGTGCAGCCCGAGCGCGTCGGCCACCACGGCCTTGATCACGTCCCCGTGCGAGCAGGCGATCCAGACCGCGTCCTCGCCGTGCTCGTCCGCGATCCTCCGGTTCCACTCGCGCACCGCGTCCACCGTGCGGTGGCTCAGCTCGCGCAGCGACTCCCCGCCGGGGAAGGCGGCCCCGGCGGCGTGGTCCTGCACGGTGCGCCAGAGCGGCTCCTTGGCCAGCTCGGCCAGCGGACGGCCGGTCCACTCGCCGTAGTGGCACTCCCCCAGCCGCTCGTCCTCGGCCGGCGGCCCGAGCTCGGGCCGGACCGCCAGCAGCGGCTCCAGCGTCTGCCGGCAGCGCTCCAGCGGGCTGCTGACCGCCCGCACCAGCGGGATGCCGGCCAGTCGGCCGGCCAGCGCGGCGGCCTGGTCCCGGCCGGTGTCGTCGAGGTCCACGCCGGGGGTCCAACCGGCCAGGATTCCGGCGGTGTTCGCGGTGGAGCGGCCGTGACGGACGAGCAGCAGGGTGGGCATGGGGTCAGCCTACGGCCTCCGGGCCCGGCCGTGGAGACCGGATTTCCCGCCCGTCCGGCCCGCGGCGGCCGGGTCCGCCACCGCCCCGGCCGCCGGGGGCCGGTGGACCGGAATCCCCCGGATCCGTGCCGGACGGCCCCGCTCGGGTGACAATGGCCCGCATGATCGTCCACTGCGCCGCCTACCACGACGGCCGCCGCATCGAGGCCCCCGAGGACCTGGCCGGCGCACTCGCCGCCGCCCGCGCGGCCGGTCCGGACGGCTTCGTCTGGATAGGCCTGTTCGAGCCCACCGCCGAGGAACTCGACCGCGTCGGCCAGGAGTTCGCGCTGCACCCGCTGGCCGTCGAGGACGTCGTCAGCGCCCACCAGCGCCCCAAGGTGGAGGCCTACAAGGGCTCGCTGTTCGTCGCGCTGAAGACCCTCGGCTACCACCCCGGCGGGCACGTCGTCACGGTCGGCGAGGTGATGGTCTTCCTCGGCCCGGACTTCGTGATGACCGTCCGGCACGGCGAGGACAGCCCGCTCAGCGGACTGCGGGCCGCCCTGGAGCAGGACCCCGAACAGTTGCGGTACGGGCCCAGCTCGGTGCTGCACTCGGTCTGCGACACGATCGTCGACGGCTACATGGACGTGGCCGCCGGGCTCCAGACCGACCTGGACGAACTGGAGGCGGACATCTTCTCCCCCTCCCGGGTCGACCGCGACACCGCCGGACGGATCTACGGCTACAAGCGCCAGGTGATGTCCGTGCGCCGGGCCACCGGCCCGCTGCTGGAGCCGATGCTGGCCCTGGAGCGCGGCGCCCGCTTCGTCCGCCCCGAGGCCGCGCCCTACCTGCGGGACGTCGCCGACCACGTGGCCCGGGTGAACGACCAGGTGGACGGCATGGACCGGCTGCTGTCCGACATCCTGAACGCCAACCTGGCGCAGGTCAGCGTCCAGCAGAACAACGACATGCGGAAGATCTCGGCCTGGGCGGCGCTGGCCGCCGTACCGACCATGATCGCGGGCATCTACGGGATGAACTTCGAGCACATGCCGGAGCTGCACCAGATCTGGGGGTACCCGGCGGTGCTGGTGCTGATGACCGTGGTCTGCCTGGTGCTGCACCGGGTGTTCAAGCGGCACGACTGGCTGTAGCGCCGCCGGTCGGACCACAGGCGGTCGGGCCGCTCGGACACCCGGCCCCGGTCAGGCCAGTCCGGCGCGCTCCAGCGCCTCGACACCGGTGCGCAGCGCCAGGATCCGCTCGTCCAGGGTGAACCCGGCCGGGGCCAGGGTGAGCGTGGTGACGCCCGCCTCGGCGTAGGCCTGCATCCGGTCGGCGATCCGGGCGGTGTCGCCGATCAGCGAGGTGGCGTCGATCAGGTCGTGCGGGACGGCGGCCGCGGCGCCCGCGTGGTCCCGGGCGAGGTACTTCTCCTGGACCTCGTCGGCGGCCTGCTCGTAGCCCATCCGCCGGGCGAGCTGGTTGTAGAAGTTCTTCTCCTTGCTGCCCATGCCGCCGATGTAGAGCGCGGCGTACGAGCGCAGGGCGTCGACACCGGCCTTGATGTCCTCGCCGACCGCGAGGTTCACGGTCGGGCAGAGGTCGAAGCCCTCCAGCGTCCTCCCGGCCTTGGCGCGGCCGGCCGTCAGCGGGTCGAGGGAGAGCGCGGCGTGCTCGGGCGAGAAGAAGATGCCGAGCCAGCCGTCGGCGATCTCGCCGGTCAGCTCCAGGTTCCTGGGCCCGATCGCGGCGATGTACAGCGGGATGTGCTCGCGCACCGGGTGCACGGTGAGCTTGATCGGCTTGCCGGGGCCGCCGGGCAGCGGGAGCGTCCAGTGCTCGCCCTCGTGCACCAGGCGCTCGCGGGACATCGCCTTGCGGATGATCTCCACGTACTCGCGGGTGCGGGCGAGCGGCTTGTCGAACTTCACCCCGTACCAGCCCTCGGACACCTGCGGGCCGGAGACGCCGAGGCCGAGCCGGAACCGGCCGCCGGACAGGGTGTCCAGGGTCGCGGCGGTCATCGCGGTCATCGCCGGGGTGCGCGCCGGGATCTGGAAGATGGCCGAGCCGACGTCGATCCGCTCGGTCTTCGCGGCGACGAAGCTGAGCACCGTCGCGGCGTCCGAGCCGTACGCCTCCGCCGCCCAGCAGACGGAGTAGCCGAGGCGGTCCGCCTCCTGGGCCACGGCGATGTTGTCGGCGTCCATGCCGAGTCCCCAGTAGCCGAGGTTGATCCCGAGTCGCATCTGCCGCACCTTCCAGTGGGTTGGGGTTGGTCGCGAGGGTAACCGTGCCCGCACCGAACACGCTACTGACGGGTAGGGGTGGATCCGGTCACACCGGTGCTGTTGATCGTTCTGCGGGTCTGCACCTCTCTCCGCGCACCGGCCGCTACGCTCAGCCGACGTGGGGAGCGCTCTCCCCACCTGCGCGTTCACAGGGCCGCCGGGGCTCCCGGGGCCACCGGCCAGTGGAAGGCCCGTCCGATGGAAAAGCGTCACCTCGGCCGTACCGGCCTCCAGGTCTCCCGACTCGGCCTCGGCACCATGACCTGGGGCCGCGACACCGACGAGCAGGAGGCCGCCGAACAGCTCAAGGAGTTCGTCGACGCCGGCGGCAACCTGGTCGACACCGCCGACGTGTACGCGGACGGCGGCGCCGAGTACCTGATCTCCCGGCTCACCGACAGCCTGGTCCCCCGCTCCGAGCTCGTCATCGCCACCAAGGCCGGCAGCGTCCCCGAGTCCGCCCGCCGCTTCGACGGCTCGCGCGGCCACCTGCTCGGCGCCCTGGACGCCTCGCTGCGCCGGCTCGGCACCGACTACGTCGACCTGTGGCAGGTGCACTCCTTCGATCCGGTGACCCCGGTCGAGGAGACGCTCAGCGCCCTCGACATCGCCGTCTCCTCCGGGCGCGCCCGCTACGTCGGGGTCTGCGACTTCAGCGGCTGGCAGCTCGCCAAGTCCGCCGCCTGGCAGCACGCCCACCACGGGCGGGTGCCGCTGGCCGGGGCGCAGCTGGAGTACTCGCTGCTCCAGCGCGGCATCGAGCGGGAGGCGCTGCCCGCCGCGCTGGACGCCGGGGTCGGCGTGCTGGCCGGCTCGCCGCTCGGGCGCGGGGTGCTCACCGGCAAGTACCGGCACGGCGTCCCGCAGGACTCGCGCGGCGCCTCGCCGTACCTGTCCGGGTTCGTCCAGCCGTACCTCGGGGAACGCTCGCGGCGGATCGTGGACGCCCTCGCCACCGCCGCCGACGGGCTCGCCAGCACCCCGCTGGCCGTCGCGCTGGCCTGGGTCCGGGACCGGCCCGGGGTGGCGAGCGCCCTGGTCGGAGCACGGACGGTGGCCCAGCTGCAGTCGGCGCTGTCGGTGGAGGCGCTTACGCTTCCGGATGAGATCCGTGGTGCGCTGGACGACATCTCGTCGCCGGTGCACCACTACCCGGACCAGGGGTGGACGGAGCTGTGACCACCGGCCCGGGTCGTCGAGCAGAACCTGCAGTGGAGTGACCTTTGGAGCGGACGACGATGACTGACACGGGGAACGGCGCTCCGGAGGTGACCGCCGGGGCCAAGCTGACCCCGGAGGCGAAGGCCGCGAAGTTCGCGGAGCTGGCCCAGCGGATCCGCGGCATGCAGCCGGAGGACGCCGCGGACCGTGCCGCACGGGCGGGTGCCGCCCGTGCGGAGGCCTCGATGGCGGAAGCCCCGGCCGCGGAGGATCCGACGGAGGAGGCCCCGGAGCCCGGAGGGTCGGAGCCCGGCGAGCCGGAGCCGGCCGCCGCGGCCCCGGTCGCGGCCGCCCCCGTTCCGACCTCCCCGGTCGCGGCCGCCCCCGCTCCGGCCCGGGTCCCCGCCCCGGCTGCCCCCGCCCCGGTGGTGTCCGACCGGCAGCGCGAGGAGGTGCTCCGCGCCACCGTCGAGGTGCTGACCGCCGGCGGCGCCCCGGCCGACCTGGCGGCCGCCGCCGTGGCCGCGCTCGGCGAGGAGGCGCCCGCACGGCTGCGCGAGGACCCGTGGGCGGTGCTGGGCCTGCCCGGCGTCCGGCCCGAGCACGCGGACGGCTTCGCCCGGGAGCTGCTCGGCGCCGGTGCCGGCCCGGGCGACGAGCGCCGCGCCCGGGCGCTGGTGCCGTGGCTGCTGGAGCAGGCGGCGCTGCGCGGGCACTCCGCCCTGGAGCTGGCCGAGGTGGCGGTCGGGCTCGACCGGCTCCGGATGCCCGAGCCGGCCACCGCGATCCAGGCCGCCGTCGAGGACGGGCGGGTGCTCTCCTTCCAGGAGGAGCTGGCCGGCCCCGAGGCGCACGCGGCGGGGGGCGACGAGGAGGCCGAGGCGCCGACCCGGACGCTGCTCGCCCTGGCCGGGCTGGCGATGGCTGAGGACAGCCTCGCCGAGAAGCTGCTCCAGCTGATGGCCACCTTCGTGCCGGGCGAGGACGCCGAGGAGACCGGGGACGCCGAGGAGCCCGGGGACGCCGACGATTCCGAGGACGCGGAGGCCGGGGCGGAGGCCGCCGAGGGCTCCGCCCAGCAGCCCCCCGCCGTCCCCGGCCCGGCCGCGTGGGCGGCCGCCGCCGAGGCCGCGTCGTCCTCCTCCGCGACCGCCCTGATCAAGGCCGTCGCCGAGCACGCCCTGGTGCTGCACACCGGCGGCGAGGCGGCCCGCGCCGAGCCGGCCGCGCTGGTCGCCGCCGCCCGCGGCCTCGGGCTGCGGGCCTGGGCCGCCACCTGGACGGACCAGGGGCGGGACTCCCTCGCCGCGCTCGCCGAGGCGGGCGCCGGGGCCCCCGTGGTCACCCTCGCCGAGCTGCTCTCCGGCGCCGCCGGCCCCGGCCGCGCCCCGGACGGCACGCTCGCCCTGGACCTGCTGGTCGTGCTGGATGCCCCGCTGCTGGACGTCGACCTGGCCGCCGTCGTCCTGGAGTCGCTGGCCGACGGCACCCGGCTGGTGCTCAGCGGGGACCCGGGGCAGCTCTGGTCGGCCGGCCCCGGGCGGGTCTTCGCCGACCTGCTGGCCGCCAAGGCCTGCCCGGCGGTCGCCTCCCGCACCCCGGACTTCGGCCCGATCGGCGAGCTGGTCTCCGGTGTCGGCATCGGCGAGCTCCAGCCGGTCGAGGCGCCGGACAAGGAGGTGGTCATCCTGACCGCCAAGGACGCCGGCGAGGCCGTCCACCGCGCCGTCCAGCTGCTCACCGACTCCATCCCGCGCGCGCTGGGCATCCCGGCCGAGCAGGTGGTGCTGCTCACCCCGGGCCACGGCGGCCCGGCCGGCACCCGCGCGCTGAACGCCGCCGCCAAGGCCCGGCTCAACCCCGGCCCCGGCCGGTTCGGCGGCTTCGACCCGGGCGACCGGGTGGTCGACTCCCCCACCCCCGGCGTCACCCGCCCGGCCCGGGTGCTGGACGGCGACGCCACCGGTCTGCACCTGGAGTACGCGGACGGCTCGCACCGGACCGTCCCGCCGGCCGAGGCCGCCCGGCTGCGGCACGGCTGGGCGCTGACCGTCCACCAGGCGGTCGGCCGGCGCTGGCCGGGCGCGGTCGTGGTGGTCCCGGAGGACGCCGCCCAGGCGCTCACCCGGCAGTGGGTCTACACCGCCTTCGGCCGCGGCGAGCGGCACCTGTCCGTGGTGCACGCGGCGGGCCCGGCGCTCGTCCAGGCCGTCGCCGAGCGCCAGGCGCAGTCGCGCACCACCCGGCTGCGGGCGGTCCTCGCCGAGAACGCCGCCTCGGCGTACTGACCGGCGTTCCGGCCGGCCCCGCTCCGACGGGCCGCCGGCCGGAACGCACGACGGGCGGGCCCCGGTGTTCCCGGGCCCGCCCGTCGGCCGTCCTGCACGGCGTCGGTCGTCCTGTCCGCGTCAGTCGTCCGGGTCCTCGTCGTCGTAGACCTCGCTCACGTCGAACCGGCAGATCAGCAGCTGCGGGTCGGCGTGCTCGAAGGGCTCGGGCAGCCACTCGCCCGGCTCGGTCGGCTCGGTGGCCGCGACCCAGAGCGTCGAGTCGGCCTCCTCCAGGCCGAACTCCTCGCTGCGGGCGGCGATCTCGTCGGGCTCGTACTCGCCGAACAGCACGCCGATCGCGGCGTTCACCCCGCCCGCGCCGGCGCCGCCCGGGGTCAGCGACTCGTCCAGCCGCTCGGCCTGGGCACGCAGCCGCTCGGGGTCGACGACGTGGTAGTCACGGCGGATCAACACGCTGATCGCCTCGGGCTGTTCAGGGCCGTGGTACCCGCCGGGGCCCTCGTCCCCGGGGATCTCGAAGGGCGTGACCTCGTCGTAGGCCTCGTACAGGAGCTGGTCGTAGGCGATGGCCGCCGTCGCGAGCTGCTCGTAGGCGGCGGTGACGGCGGGATCATCGGCTGCGTTGGGGCTTGACACCGCTTCCAGATGACGGTCGATGGCGGCCTTGACCGCCTCAGCGGCGGCGCGTACCTCGGCAATGGTGGGCTGCGCGGCATCAGACATGGTGCAGACGCTATCTCCCCGCGGTGTCGCCACGCACAGCGGTTGTCACCTACACCCGCGATTTCACCGCAACTTCCCCCCTGATGTCCGATCCGTCCCGCTTCGTCCCCACGCGCCACCGGCGCGAAGCGGGCGCGGAGGGCGCACGCCGGGCCCGCCGAGGCCGTCCGGCTGCCGCTTCGCGCGCCGGGATCGGGGTATCCCCTCCACAGTGGCAACAGGACTGATGCACTGTCAGTCGGCGGCCGGGGCCGCACCCGTTCCGACCGTCGCCCGCGCACGGGAGGACGGCCGGAAATACCCGGGCCGACTGTCCGGGGCAGGCCGTAGGCTTGCCTGAAGGTGATCCCCAGGAGGAGCGTTTTGACCCCACGGAAGCCGGTCCGGCAGCCGGAGTACGAGTACCAGTCCCTGCGCATGCCGCGCGGCACCACGCGCAACGCGGCGCGCCAACTGCTCACCGAGCACGCCGAGTACGGGCACTGGGAGCTCGACCGGCTGAGGTTGTTCCCCGACGGCAGCCGGACGGTCCGGCTGAAGCGGCGGATCATCCGGCAGGTCCGGAACTGGTGACGGGCGGGGCACCGCGGCCCCGGGCGGCAGCGAGCCCTCACGCGTCCGCGGCCGCCCGTTCGCTCGGCGGCCGCGGATGCGTCGTTCCTCAGGTACGCCCGGGGGCGGGCGCGCACCGGTCCCGTTCAGCGCGCGCCCTGGTTCCCCTCCCGCCGTGTCAGCGGGCGCCGGCCCGGGCCCGGCGGTAGAGCACGCCGCCGCCGAGCAGCATCGCGAGGCCGGCGGCCCCGAGCAGCTCGACGTTGCCGGCACCGGTGGTGGCCAGCTGGGCGGACGGCGCCGGCTTGGCGGCGGGCGCCACGGCGGCGGACGCGGAGGTGGCCGGAGCCACGCCGGTGCGCGCGACGCTCGTCACCTCCTCGGAGGAGGTCTGCGGCGGGGTCGGGCAGGTCTCCACGCAGCCCTCGGCCGGCGGCGTCGGGGTGACCTTCTCGACCTTCTCCACATTGGCGCAGTCGTTGCCGAAGGCCGGGTTGCCGACGCCGGCCACGTTCACCGAGTTGCCGCAGGCGTTGACCGGAACGTCCACCGGCGCCTGGACGCTGTTGCCCGAGAGCACGCCCGCCGAGTTGGCGGCGACACCGGAGGCGCCGGCCCCCGGGACGTCGACACCCGTGCCATCGGCACCCGGAACCTTGGTGGCCGGACCCGCGGCGTCCGGGACGGCACTCGCCGGGAGGGTACTGGCCGGCAGAGTGCTGGCCGGGAGGGTGCTGGCCGGAGCCGTGGCACCCTGGCTCCCGCTGGCACTGGAGCTGTCGGTACGGCCGGCGCCGGCGGGCCCGGACTGGCCGCCATGGGCGGGCTTGGACGCCTGATGGCCGCCGCCGCTGACGTTGGCACAGCGGTTGCCGAAGGACGGGTTCAGCAAGCCGATCACATCGATCGTGTTGCCGCAGGCATTGATCGGCACCTCGATCGGCACCTGGACCGAGTTGCCCGAGACGACACCGGGTGAACCGGTGGCCACCCCCTGCGCGTCGGCGCCCCCCGCGTAGGCGTAGCCGGCGGTCGAGGCCAGCACACTGCCGGTGGCCACGGCCGTGAGGATCCCCTTCTTGGCTACTTTCCTCATGTTTTCCCCTGACATTTCGAGACGACGTGTCGACCTTGGCATGAACCTTGCAAAAAAGTCGGAATTTCCGTATATCCGTAAATCACGCAAGGGCTTCGGCTGCACACGGGTTAACGAGAGGCCAACGGGGAGGTTGAGCAACGAAACCCCGCTTCACTCGATCGAGTGATCGTGTCGGATCCCGTGTATCCGGTATCCCGGCGCGGACGCGAACGCCCCCGGCGCGGCGCGTCCGCCGCCCGGGGGCTCGCGTGAGTCGGCTCAACAGGCCCCGACGGCCCGGAGGTCGACTCAGAAGTTGGCGCAGTGGTTGGCGAACGCCGGGTTCAGCACGCCCACGACGCTCACGGTGTTGCCGCAGAAGTTGACCGGGATGTGCACCGGAACCTGGATCTGGTTGCCCGAGACGACACCCGGGGAACCGGCGGCCACACCCTCGGCGGCGGCGCCGCCCTGAGCGGACGCGACACCGGCGGCGGCGAGCACCAGGCCACCGGTGGCGGCGGCGACAGCGGCGATCTTCTTGACCTTCATCATTCCTCCTGTATGGACAACGCAACCCGTTCGGCGGGCTGCACAGGGATGAACGACGCTGCGGCAAACGGGGTACGGAGTGGATCTCCCATTCACCCGCAACGGTGAGATCTCGCACACATGATCGGCCTGGAATTCCGAGCAGAATCGCTTCTGTCGATCTCTTTCTTCCTGTCCCACAATCATCAGCTCGGACAATGCGGTCGGCCCGCCCCCGGAACTCCGGGAGCGGGCCGACCCAGTCACCTGATCAGCGCGGGCACCGCCGCGCGGAACGGCTCAGCAGGCGTCGATGAAACGGTCCAGCACCCGGGCGCCGAACTTCAGCCCGTCCACCGGCACCCGCTCGTCCACGCCGTGGAACATCCCGGCGAAGTCCAGCTCCGGCGGCAGCTGGAGCGGCGCGAAGCCGAAGCAGCGGATGCCCAGGTCCTGGAAGGACTTGGCGTCCGTCCCGCCCGACAGGCAGTACGGCACCGCGCGGGCGATCGGGTCCTCGGCCCGCAGCGCGGTCTGCATCGCCTCGACCAGGGCCCCGTCGAAGCCGGTCTCGATCGCCTTGTCCGAGTGCAGGCTCTCGCGCTTCACGCGCGGGCCGAGCACGCTGTCCAGCTCGGCCAGGAACTCCTCCTCGTAGCCGGGCAGGAAGCGGCCGTCCACGTGCGCGGTGGCCTGACCGGGGATCACGTTGACCTTGTAGCCGGCGCCGAGCATGGTCGGCTGGGCGGTGTTCCGCAGCGTGGTGCCGATCATCTTGGCGATACCGCCGAGCACGCGCAGCGTCTCGTCCATGTTCTCCGGGTCCAGCTCGACCCCGAGCGCGTCCGACAGCTCGTCCAGGAAGGCCCGGACGGTCTTGGTGATCCGCAGCGGGAACTGGTGCCGGCCGAGCCGGGCGACCGCCTCGCACAGCTCGGTGATCGCGTTGTCGTCGTTCTCCATCGAGCCGTGGCCGGCCCGGCCCTCGACCGTCAGGCGCATCCAGTGCATGCCCTTCTCGGCCGTCTCCACCAGGTAGAGGCGGACCTGGTCGTTGACCGTGAAGGAGAAGCCGCCGACCTCGCCGATCGCCTCGGTCACGCCCTCGAACAGCCCCGGGTGCTTGTCCACCAGGAAGCGCGCCCCGTAGGTGCCGCCGGCCTCCTCGTCGGCGAGGAAGGCCAGCACGATGTCGCGCGGGGGCTTGCGCCCGGTGCGCAGCCGGTCGCGGATGACCGCCAGGGTCATCGCGTCCATGTCCTTCATGTCCACCGCGCCGCGCCCCCAGACGCAGCCGTCCGCGATCTCACCGCCGAACGGGTCGTGGGTCCAGTCCGCCGCGTTGGCCGGCACCACGTCGGTGTGGCCGTGGATCAGCAGGCCCGGACGGGAACGGTCCTCGCCCTCGATCCGGACCACGGTCGAGGCCCGCCCCTTGGCCGACTCGAAGATCTTCGGCTCCAGCCCGAACTCGGCGAGCTGCTCGGCCACGTACTCGGCCGCCTTCCGCTCCCCCGGGCCGGATCCGTCCCCGTAGTTGCTGGTGTCGATCCGGATCAGATCGCGACAGATCTCGGCGACCTCCGACTCAGCCGTCACCTTCGGCGCCGCCGACTCGCTCCGCTCGCTCACGGTCACTCCTCGCGTCTTGGGCCCGCACCGACGCACCAGCGCGCCACCCCCAGGACCTGCACCCGGGCCGTACGAGCACGTCCGCCCATCCTCCCCCAGCCCCCGATCCCGATCCAGCCCCCGCACGTTCCCGAAACCCGCTGGTCACGCCCCCGCCACACGCCGCCCCTTGCCCCCGCCACCCGTCGGACCCGCCCGCCGGGAGCCCGCCGGAAACCGTTTTGGGACCCCAAGCCGATCTTTGCTACAGTTACATCTGTCAGCGCGACGGACGAGAGATCGGAAGCCGCGAGGACGACACCTAGTCCGGGTGGCGGAATGGCAGACGCGCTAGCTTGAGGTGCTAGTGCCCTTTATCGGGCGTGGGGGTTCAAGTCCCCCCTCGGACACCGAAAGAAAGGCCCCAGTTGATCTGGGGCCTTTCTGCTTTTCCGGTGCGGATCGCCCCTGTGGCGCGGGTCACCGCTGTGGTGCGACCGCCACGGGCGGATGCCCGGCCGGTGGGAACCGGCCGGGCATCCGGGTGGGCCTGGCCCGACGGGACGGTGCGGGTCACACCCGAGGTGGCAGGGCTCGGTCAGCCCTCGTTGACAGCGGCCGGAGCGGCGGCCTCGGCCGGAACCGCAGCCTCGGCCGGGGCGGCAGCGGGGGCGGCAGCCTCGACCGGAGCGGCGGCAGGAGCCGCAGCCGGGGCGGCGGCGGGCGCGGCGACCGCGGCGGCCGGGGCGTCGGCGGGGGCCGCGGCCGGGTCGACGAAGGTGGCACCCGAACCCGTGAAGGAGCCGGTGACGCCCTCGTCGTCCGCCCAGATCCAGAAGTCCTCGTGCGACACACCGTCGGGACCGACGTGGGATTCGAGGGCCGCGAGACCGGCGCCGTTCTCGTTGGCGGTGAAGTAGCCCTTGCCGAAGTTCGCGTCGATGCCTCCAGTGCCGGCCGAGGCGAGGCCGGCGCAGCCGAGGACCAGCGGAACGGTGAGGGCGCCGACAGCCACGACTCGCTTGAGAGCACGCATGAAAATCTCCTCCACGGAGTTTCTGGATCGAGTGGCGGCGCCGGTCGGCCCCGCCGCGATTCAGACAGCCACGGCCCGCACCCCGCCGCAACCGGCGCCGCGACCCGTCCGGCCTCACGCCCCGTCAGAATCGCCGATCCCACCAGCGGAAATACAGTTCGTATGCCTATCTCGCAGGATCAGTCGGCTGGAGCACTCCCCCGTCACCCCTCGTCCCGATCGGCCCCCCGCCACGGACCGCCGCCGCACCGCCCGTCCCGCCCCGTCCCTCGGCAGCGTCATTCGAACGGGCCGATACGCGGCTCCGGCGTACGGGAACGGTTGGCTGGCGGCTCGGGCGGCCGACGCACTCTCGCGGATCGCACGTCCGGCTCCCATCGAAGTCCCGCCCTCGGCGGGCGGGTTGACGGACCACCCCCTTGACAGGCGCGCCGCACAATGCAGAATGACTTCATTATGAAGCAGGTACATACATCGGAGGAAGCGGCGGCCGGCCCGTTGGGGCGGGATGCCGAGGGCCGGCTGTACGACAGCAGGGTGCGGACGGCCATGGGCGTGTTCACCAAGGGCGGGGACACCCTGGCGCTGGAGGCGGCGGCCGCCGCACGCTCGGCGTTCCACGCGGTGGAGAAGCTGCGGGCGCACGGATCACGGGGGCGGGGGCTGAGCGCGGGGGCGCTGGACGTGCTGGTGCGGCTCGGTGCGGCGAGCAGGGCGGGTGGAGCGGACGGAGGGGGTGAACCGGGCCTGACGGTGGGCGAGTTGGCCCGGGCCGGCGGGGTGAGCCCGCGCAATGCCACCGGCCTGGTGGACACCCTGGAGCGGGAGGGTCTGGCCCGCCGCTCCCCCGCCCCGAACGACCGCCGGGCGGTGCTGGTCACCGCGACGGACGAGGGGCTGGCCTGGCTGGAGGAGTTCCGGGCGCCCACCGAGCGCGCGATGGCCGCCGTCTTCCGCGGCTTCAGCGCCGAGGAGCTGGCCCAACTGCGGCACCTGTGCCTGCGGTTGGTGGAGAACCAGCAGCAGATCGAGCAGTACCTGACCGCGGTCCCGGACGGCCCGGGTGCGGAGGTCAGCTGACCCCGGAGTCCTCCGTGCGGCCGGCCGGGGCGGCCTCCCGCTTCGGCCGGCCGCGCAGCGCCTCCGCGGTGATGAAGGCCGCCACCGTGGACACGATCAGCAGCGGCATCGAGTTCGCCGCCTCGCCGCCGAGCAGGGCCGCCGCGAGGACGGTACTGGTGACGGGCAGGCCGGTGACGGCGGCACCGGAGGCCGCGAGGCCGACGGCCAGGGCGGGCGCGGCGCCGAAGCCCGGCAGCGGCGCGCAGGCCGTACCGAGGGCCGCGCCGAGCAGGATCGCCGGGAAGATCGGGCCGCCGCGCAGGCTGCCGAGGGCGATCGACCAGCCCAGCCCCTTGCAGAGCACCAGGGCGAGCAGCGCGCCGACCGGCCAGGCGGCCGGGTCGGCGGCGAGCGTGCCCAGGGTGGCCTGCCCGGAGAGCGCGGCCTCCTCCGGGGAGCGGCCGGTGAGCAGGGCGTACGCGGCGAGGCAGCCGCCGACGGCGACCGCGCACAGCACGGTGCGCAGAGCCGTCTGCCGGGCGGTGCCGGTCGTGGTGAGGGTCTTCACCCGGCGGCCGACGGTCTGCCCGGCCACGCAGACCACGGCGATCGCGACGGCCAGCGGGACGCCCCAGAGGAAGTCACCCGCGTCTGGGACCCCGCTCTTCGGCACCTGCGGCAGCGAGAGCGCGCCGATCGCCAGGCCGGTCCAGTGGCCGAAGCCGGTGAAGACCAGCGCGCCGACCCCGCCGGCCAGCAGGCTGGGCAGGATCAGCGCGATCAGCTGCGGGCCGCCCAGCCCGGCCGCCTCGATCAGCATCACGGCGGCGACCAGCGGGCTGCCGAAGATGGTGGAGATCGCGGCCGCCGCCCCCGCCGTCCCCAACACCGCCACCAGCTGCGGCTGTTCGGCACGTCGGGCGGACCGGACGGCGAGCAGGGCGAGGCCGCCGCCGAGCGCCATCAGCGGTGCCTCCGGGCCGAGCACCACGCCCAGCGGCAGACCGGCGAGCGCGGCCAGCACCACGCCGGGGACGGCGACCGGCGGCGTGGGCGGGCCGCCCAGCCCGTCCACCGGGACGTGGCCGCCGCGCCCGGGCAGCCGGGTCACGACCGGGGCGAGCAGCAGGCCGGCCAGCAGCAGCGCGGGCAGCGGCCACCACCAGGGGGCGCGCCCGTAGCCGGCCGCGGCCGGCAGGCTCTCCCAGACCCAGTGCTGGAGTTCGTGCTCCAGGCCGACGAAGCCGAAGGCCGCCAGCGAGACCGGGATGCCGACCAGTGCCGAGATCAGCAGCAGGCGCGGGTAGCCCTTGTGCAGCAGCACCTCGTGCAGGTTCGGGCCGCTGCCCGGCTGCCGGGACGTCGTCGGCATCGCCGCTCCCTCGCGCTCCCGGGCCGCCCGCCGCCCGGGAGGCCCCGTCCTGCGACCGAGTCTCGCCCGGCGCCGGGAGCCGCGCACGGCGCACGGGCCGTCAACCGGGGCCGCTGCGGGCGCGGCTGCGCCGTCCGGGTGACGGTCGGGGGCGGCGCGTACCGGGGCGGGGGCTCCTTGCCGGGCCCGCGCGTCGGGCCTCAGCGGGCGTCGGTGCCCAGCGCGCTCTCGATGCTCTGGACCATCCGCCACAGCGGCGCCCGGCGGCTGGCGACCAGCACCACGACGTCGTCGGACTCGCCCTCGGCGGCGGCCTCGGCCGGGCGGTCGCCCCAGGTGCCGGTGACGAAGGCCATCGCCGCGTCCACCTCGGCCACCCAGTCGCTCTTCCCGCCCGAGCGCAGCCAGGTGCGCAGGGCGTGGTTGTGCGCGGAGACGACGGCGGCGGCGATCACGTCCGCGCGCAGGGGGCCGTCCGGGCGGTCGGCGAAGCGGCCGCGCAGGTAGGCGGCGAGGGTGTGCTCGTAGCGCCAGACCACGGACAGCTCGTACGCCCGCAGGCCGGGCACCTTGCGGGTCAGCCGGTAGCGCTGGACGGAGAAGGAGGGCTGCTCGGCGTACATCCGCAGGACCAGGCGGGCGGCGTCGCAGGCGTGCTTGACCGGGTCCTCCTCGCCGGTGCCGGACTCCAGGAACTCCGTCATCTCGGCGAGGCTGCGCTCGTGGTCGGGGAAGACCACGTCCTCCTTGGCCGGGAAGTAGCGGAAGAAGGAGCGCCGGCCGACGCCGGCCAGCGAGACGATGTCGTCGACGGTGGTCTGTTCGAAGCCGCGCTCCAGGAAGAGCTCGAAGGCCGCGGCCACCAGCGCCTCGCGCATCGCCGGCTTCGAGGGCCCGTCATTCATGGGCTGGTCCTGCTCTTCCTTCTCGCTCATCCACCGGAACCTAACATCCGTGCGCGGGGTCGGCGCCGACGGCCGGGCCGCTCCCAGGACCGGCCGTCGGTGCGTGTGTGTGCGCGTTACGGGAGGTTGCGGGCCATCACGATCCGCTGGACCTGGTTGGTCCCCTCGTAGATCTGCGTGATCTTCGCGTCC
>NZ_JBHVRS010000033.1:0-88289 GCF_042885595.1 Kitasatospora sp. NPDC058046 | reverse complement strand
GGCACGTAGAGCAGTTGCGTGACCGTCCGGTGGGTGCCGGGGTAGGTCCGGCGCTGGTAGATCCGCAGTCGGGGGAAGACGACGGTCTGCTCGGGATGGGAGAGGTCGAACAGCTGCTCCAGGTCGTGGGGCAGCAGGGTGCCGTCCTCGTCCACCAGGTCAACGTGGCCGGAGGCCAGGGGCTGGTGGGCGGCGATGCCCGGGGTCGTCGGCTCCACGTGGTCCGGCTCCGGCTCGGCTGTGGGGCCGGGCGGCGGGTCGAGCGGCGCGGCGGCCGAGAGCTCGGCTGGCGGGGTCTCCAGGTCCGGGCCGTCCGCGCCGGCGGTCTTCGCCGCAGGGGCGGCGGTGGGCTTCGTGGTGGGCTTGCGGGCGGCCATCAGTGCGCCTTGAAGTTGCCGTAGACGAAGCTCTCGGGGCGCGGCACTTCGAGGCCGATGCGCTCGGACCCGCGCATCGTGACGACGCCCCTCTCGAAGTTATCGCGGTTCTCCGTGCTGACCTGGACCGAGACCTGCTCCCGGTCGTACAGGCGCGCGCCCAGGCCGAAGGACCCGATGAGGAACTTGCCCTGGTTGATGGCCATGGAGTCCACCACGGCGAGCCGCCAGACGACCTTCTGCGCGCCGATCGCGACGTTCACGGCGACCCGGTACGCGCCCTGGCCGTCGGTCTCCAGTTCCAGGTCCTCGAAGTCGAACGGGTGGAGCACGATGCCGCTCGGCGGGTAGAAGGCGAGCACGGCGCGGGTGGCCGCTCGGCGGATCGCCGCGCTCTGCTTGTCGGTGTCGGCCTGGGCGTAGGTCTGCACGCCCTGGGTGTTGACGATGCCGGTGATCTTCTCGTCGCCGCCGGCGCCGTAGAGGATCTCGTTGTCCTCGGTCATCTTGACGCCGTCGACGAGTTCGCTGTCGATGATGTCGCGCAGCCGCGGCTCGTCGGCCAGGGTGTTCTTGTGGATGGGGAGCGTGGTCGCGATCTCGGCGACCGGGTAGGTGACGGTCTTGAACGTCAGCTGCGACTGCGGGGCTCGCGCGTACACCTCGACGGCGGCCGTGCCGCCGGGCGGCACCTCCATGGCCCGCTCGGGCACGATCGCGGCCGCGTTGGTGAAGCCGGTGACGCGCACCCCGTACAGGATGTTGGCGGTGGTGGTCTGGGAGGGGAACAGGTCCCGGATGCGGCCGGGGCGCACCGCGCGCGGAACGATGTCCAG
Organism: Kitasatospora sp. NPDC058046; assembly: GCF_042885595.1. NCBI lineage: Bacteria > Bacillati > Actinomycetota > Actinomycetes > Kitasatosporales > Streptomycetaceae > Kitasatospora > Kitasatospora sp. NPDC058046. The sequence goes on along the minus strand of NZ_JBHVRS010000033.1, from coordinate 87,076 downwards.
GTGCTCGGGGGTGCCGAAGCCGAGGACACCGGCGGTGCCGGCGCTGCGGCTGAAGACGTCCTTGCGGCCGAGCTGGTCCAGGGCGGCGCCGTCGATGGTCACCATCTGGTCGAACGAGCCGCGGAAGCCGGCGGCCTTGAGGCCCTTGAACTCGTCGCTGTCGAGGAACTGCTGGCCGAGCGACTTCACCTGGCTGGCGAGGTGGGCCGCGAGAGCGGCGTCCTGTGGGGCGAAGGGCTGCGAGGTGGGCTCGTTGAGGAAGGCGTGGACGTTCGCCGCGCCCTCCAGGTCGGTGATCAGCTGCTTGATCTCCTGGGCCTCGCCGAGGGCCTTGCGGAACGCGGCGGCCTTCTCGGCCGAGACGGTGACTCCGCCGTCCTCGACGGTGAAGGACGCGCTGATGGTGTCGAGTTCGGCGGCCTTGGCGCGCAGCGCGCCGTTGAGCTCCTTGAGTCGGGTCTTGTCGGTGGTGGTGGGCACGGTGTGGCGCTCCTCGGGATGGTGCCGGGCCACCCCGCCAGCGCGGGACGGAGAGGGTCGAGCCGTGCGACCGGTCAGCACCGGATCGCCACGGTGATCGGCACACCGTAGGAAGACCTGATCGCTAGTGTCGCGTCGAGCGCCGAGGCGCGTGTCCGGCGTCGCCGACCGTCGGGCTCTCCCCTTTCAAGTCACCCTTCTAGCAGCTGATTTGGCTGTGCCCATGCCTGTGGGACGTGGGTGAGTGTGGTGGTGTCCGGCAGGGTGCCGGACACCCGGCTGCCGCCGGCCAGCGCGCTGGAGACACGCATGTACCCCTTCCCCAGACCCCAACTGCCACTCCTGGATGCCGCCTCGTGCCCACCGGCCGACGACCGCGATACGAAGCCGCCCCTGACCGTCGACGGGACGGCGTTCCACGTCGTTCGGACCTCCGCCGGGTGGGCCCTGCGGATCATCTCCTCCTCCTCGGTCGAGTTGTACGGGCCGTCGGACAGCTCCGAGCAGGCGGAGGAGTGGCTGCACCGGTACGCGGCATGGCGACTGTGGCCGTTGACCCGGACCCGCGGGCCCTGGGGCTGCCTGGTCAAGGCCCCGGAGGGCTGGATGACCGCGCTGGCACACACGGCCCTGCCCCCGACCGTCCGACCACACCGTGGCGTGCAGGACGCGGAGGTGTACGTCGCCGGTCATCTGATCGCCCCGGCCGCGTGGTCGGCTGTGCACGACACCAGCCTGCCGTCGGGGATCTGGGCGCTCGAAGCCCAGTTCTGGGTGCGGGAGGGCTATCGGGTACTGGCGACGTGGGCCACGGTCGACCTGGGAAAGATCACCCGCGACGCCTACCGGAACGACGAGCTCGGCCGGGGCAACTACTCGCCGACCAACCTGGCCGAGCGGCTCGGCGTCTCGCCGTCGGCAATCTCCGGCGCCGCGTCCGGAACCGGCTGGAATCCCCCGATCAACAGGTCAACCGGCGTGCTGGCGAACCGAAATCGACGCCTGTAGAAGCCGAGGAACGCTGAAGGGGCGGACACATACCTGTGTCCGCCCCTTCAGCGTTCGTGGTAGCGGGGACAGGATTTGAACCTGCGACCTCTGGGTTATGAGCCCAGCGAGCTACCGAGCTGCTCCACCCCGCGTCGGTGGTCCCGACTGTACGGCACTAGCCGGTGATCACAAACTCAGTTCCGACCTTTGCCGATCGGCTCAGCGGGCAAGCTGGCCGGCAAGGGTCGGGGAGGGTTACGGGATCTCCCCGAAGTCCTCGTCGTCGCACAGGATCGTGAGGCGGCTGATGACGGCTTCGAGGGTCGCCGGGGGCGGGGGTGGAGACCTTCGTGGCAGCGGGCGAGCATGTCGCGCCTGACGTCGTCGGGCAGCAGGGCCTTGCTGACGCGGACTGTGCGCGGTGCCCGTGGTTTCGTTGCCAGTCGCTCGGTCTGGCCGCGCATGGGCGGCGTCGCGAGTCTCGCCGAGGCTCAGGTGGTGCAAGTGGAGCAGGCAGGCGGCGGTGGCAGTTCGCCACCGGCGGCAAACTGCCACCAGAACTGCGCGGGCTGTGTACAGTCACGTAACTCTGGGTATGAATTCCGCGACCCTCTGCACTGGGAGAACGTGGTGAAGGCAAAGTCTCTCCTCGTCCCGCTCGCCGTCCTGCCGCTACTGTGCCTGGCCACACCGGCTCAAGCGGCACAACGCGCCAACCCGTACGCCGGCAAGTCGCCTTACGCGGTGATCGGCGGTCGCACCTGCGCCTCCGACTCGAAGACCAAAGAGACCGCAGAAATCGTCAGGGGCGACGGCGTCTACGGCATTGTGTATCTTCGGCAGAACTCGCGATGCTCCACATTGTGGGCCTTCGTGAACTTCGGAGCGAAGCTCCACGCCAATGAGTTCGGGAATGCCTACATTCAACGCCTCTACCCACCCAATAACACCATTGTCACCTTCAACTGCGACACGGCCAACGGAAACGGGCATGTCCGGGCAGGCCAGGTCACCTGCTATACGCCGATGATGAACAATGATGACTACCTATACCGGGCCGAGGGAGCGCTATACCACAAGAACAGCGCCGGGAAATGGGTCCAATACGCCTTCGGAAAGACGCGGTGGATCTAGCGGTGCAACTGCACCCGTACTACGACACCGCTGAACCCGTGCGCTCCACTAAGTTTCAACTGCCGTCCCGGGCATCGGCGAACAGCGCGAGGGCCGCGCTGATCTCGTTCGGCTCGAGGACCGCCGTGGCCAGGTTCTTGCTCTCGCCAGTCGGGGGCTCGGGCGTCTGCCAGTCGATGCCGGCGGCGGCCAGCACGGCGACCAGATGCTGTACGGCGGAGGCCAGGCGGTCGGCGTTCTCCCCTGACAGGACGCGTCCCGCCTTGTGCTGGAGGTCCGCGAGGGTCTTCATCTGGGAGGCGACCCGTTCGACGTCGGGCGCGAGGGCGGCCAGCGCCGCGTCGGGTCCGGTTCCTTCGACGTCGAGGACCAGGCGCACGGGGTTGGGCTGGCCGACGGACGGGACGCCGTCGCCGGAGAGCGTGTAGGGGACTTCCCAGCTGGTCGAGCCGAAGCCGTTCTCAGTGTACCTCCAGACGGTCGCGACGACCCGGTCCGGGTAGGTGCCGATGACCTGCACCGTGCCGTGCTCAAGGCGGTCTTCCCCGGTGGGGCGCAGGCGCTGTTCCACGGCGGAGGCGATGGCGTCGATCCGCTCCTCCAGGGTGCCGGCCAGCGGCGCCAGTTCCACCTGGGTGTCGGCCAGGACGCCTCGGGCCTTGCCGGGGTGCTGCTTGAGGTCGAGGGTCGAGGTGTAGGGGTTCGCGCCGAACAGCACCGGGCTGTACTCGTACAGGTCCAGGTCGGTGATGCGGCGAACCCCTTTGGAGCGTTTGGCCGTTCGGACCTGGTAGCCGATCGACCACTGCACCTGGTCGCCGAAGAACAGCAGGTTGGCGTACATGTCCTTCCCGGCCTGGGTGGCCAGGTTGCAGCGGCCCTTGACCAGGAGAGCGCCGGCCTCGGCGGGCCAGGGCTGGCCGTTCGGCAGGGTGGCGGGCAGTCGGGAGTCGCCGGGCAGCAGTTCCTCGGTGTGTTCGGTGCGGGCGGTCCACACGTTCCAGTCGTGCGACCACACGCCCTTCGGCGTGATCTCCGTCAGGGTGCGGGCGTAGGCGCCGGGCTCGATCACGTCGCCATCGTGGTCGCGCAGCCCGGTGATCGACACGAGCGTGGTGAAGGTGCCCTGGTCGTCGTCGGTCTCCAGCACGCCGAGCATCGCCTGCTTGTGGTCCAGCGTGCTGCTGGGGGTCGGTGCCACCGTGTCGCTCCCGGTTCGCTGGGTTGGTGGCGGTCACGGTAGGCGGGCGGCGGGCTTGGGTCTCGTTCTACCCGTCGTACCAGTTGTCGTCGTCGGTCTCGGCGTAGACCTGCTGGACGTGCCAGTCTCCGGGGCCGGCGAGGACGACGATCTCGGACTCGTCCAGGCAGCCGATGCCGGTCCCCGGGACGGCCAGGACGCGGGTGACGGGCACGTCGCCGCTGATCGTGTAGCCGACGTGGACCTCGCCGCCGTGCGTGGCGAAGTCGGCGGCGACATGCTCTTCGGTGGTGAAGGAGGACAGCGGGCGCAGGGGCAGGTCCGTGACCGTGCCCTGGCCGTCGATCTCGCTGACGTGGGTGTCGTCGTAGCCGCCGGTGAAGCCGCGGTGGACGGTGACGTGGGTGACGCCGAGGTCGGCGAAGTGCGCCTGGGTGCTCTCCCACATGGCGGTGAGGAAGGCGTGCAGCACGGGGCCGTCTTCGGCAAGGGCCTGGGCGGTTTCGGCGTCGAGGTCGGCGTCCCCGTGGTCCCAGGCCATGGTGTCGGTGAGGTTGAAGGCCTGGCGGGCGGTCTCCTGGAGGGCGAGGGCGTTCGCGTCATGGTCGTTGGAGGTCGCCGCCCACCCGGCGACGTGGTGGGAGACGGCCTCGGCGCGGGCGAAGTCCCGGTACTCCTCGGCGCCCATCCTCACGTAGCCCCAGGGCTCGCGGCGGGCGCCGCTGTCGAGGTCGGCTTGGTCGATGTGGTCGGCGTAGCCGTTCGCCCCGGACTCCGGCCGGTACGCGGCGAGGTCTCCGGCACGGACCCGGGCGAGGCGGTCGCGCTGGCGGTCGGACAGCAGTTGCTCGTCGGGGACGCCGCTCATCTTCTTGGCGAGCGAGTCGCACATGGCGGCCTTGAGCTTCGCGGGGGACCTCCCCCGCTTCCCGAGCAGGTCTCCCTGGCTCACCGCGTGGTCGTCGGCGAGGGTGCCCGGGAGGCCGACTCGGCCGGCGCCCGGGTGGTGGGCGAAACGGCCTTGGAGGTCACGCGCGTGCCGGGCCTCGTCCCAGAGCCGGTTCTTGCGGCGCAACCGCAGGGTGACGGCAGGGAAGTCGTGCACCGCACCGCCTTCTGCCGGGGATCAGGACGGCGGCAGCGTGGCACCGGGCCGGGGGTGGTGTCGCGCCGAGCGGTCGGGGGCTACTCGGCGGTCTGCCAGTGCCAGGTGCCGGGGCCGGCCAGGATGACGACTTCCGACTCGTCCAGGCAGCCGAGCCCCGTGGCCGGCGTCGCGATCACCCGCTCTGCGGGCACGATCGCGCTCATCACGAAGCCGGGTCCCTCGTCGGTGGCGAAGCCGTGGGCTACGTCCGGGTCGAGGGAGAAGGCCGAGAGGGGGCGCAGCAGCGGGTCGGAGAGGGTGCTGCCGTCGGCCGTCCAGCCTGCGGGCGGCCGCCCGTCGGGGGTGGCCACGCCGCGCCACACGGTCAGAGAGCCGAGTTGGGCTTCGGCGAGGTGGTTCTGGGTGCGTTCCCACATCGCCGTCAGGATCGCCGCTTGGCCGGTGCCGAGGGCGGCCCGCTGGCCGGCGGTCTCCCGTGCGATCTGGTCGGTGCTGGGCCAGTCTGCGGCTGGGTGGAGGCCGAAGGCGTCCCGTGCGGTCTCCTGGAGGGCGAGGGCCCCGGGGTCTTCGTCGTTGGAGGTCATCGCCCAGGTGGCGACCACCTGGTTGACGGCGTCGCGCCGCAGGAGCTCGCGGGCCCGGTCCGCGTCGACGCGCGTCCAGGACGGGTCCGCAGGGGAGTTGCCCAGCGGGACGGAGTTGGCGATGCCGGTCGCGTGGTCCTCGTACGCATGCATCTGCCCCGAGCGCACCTTGTCGAGCCAGGCCCGGTCAGACTCCAGCAGCAGCGTCTCGTCCGGCATGTCCCGCAGGTCGCGAGTGATCCCCTCCACGACGTTCGCCTTGTACGCCTTGGCGACACGCTCACTCTGCCCGTCGCGGAACACCAGGCCGTGCTGCTCCTCGTCGAAGTGGGGTTCGGAGCGCGGCGCCCTGGACGACCGACCCGCAGCCGCCCTGATGCGCTCCAACACCGGGTTCAGCCCCATGCCGGCGGAGCCGTGCGCGAACCGGCCGTGGCCGTCCCTCGGGTGAAGGTGCTCATCGAACGGCTTGTTCTTCGAACGGAATCTCAGCCGGACGACCCTGGCGGTGACGTTCACTTGCCCCTCCGGTTTGGGTGGAAGGGCAAGCGTCCCGATCAGCATGCTTAGCGTCAGCTTCGTGGACTACGGTGTTCCTGGCGCCGGGGAGACTGAGGGGGATGGCTGTGGTCTGCATGTGCGGGTCGGAACTCCACCCGGGGTACAACTACTGTCCGGGCTGCTCTCGGCCTCTCAACCCGGCCATCAGTTTGGAGGATCTCCCCGGAAGTGTTGTGGGGCAATCGTTGTGCCATACCTTCCGGGCGCTGTCCGCGAGGACCTTCGAACTGCTCGCTCAAGACCACTTCGACGGGGGCCGCCTGGTGCCCCACGAGGACGATCTGACCCGGCGTAACCTCATTGACCTCATCCGCCTCCACCAAGCTCAGATCCGTTCCCACCGATTCGTGGCAGCTGAGGAGGCGAAGAACGGGTCGGACTGGGAGTGGTGGCTTCACTCAGGGAGTTCCGGGATCGGGCTGCGTGTGCAGGCGAAGCGGGCTCGCCGCGGTGGGGCGTTCAAGTTTGACGCGCCCGCTGGCACCACGGGCCGCAGCCAGTGCGACGCGCTGATCCAGTCTGCCGACGACAAGGGCATGATTCCGCTCTACGTCCTCTACAACCACAGGAATTGGGTACCCCGCACGGGGCTCGGCGGGATCAGCACTTGCATGCACGGACCTGGGCAGCAGGCTCACCTGGGTTGCACCATCGTGTCCGCGCGGATCGTTCAGGCCCGCCTCGACCATGGCAAGAAGGGCTACGCCCCGGTGCGGAACCAGAGCGTGCCATGGCACAAGCTCTTCTGCGAAGGACCGGCGGACAGCCTGCACGGCCTGGATGCGGCAGCGTTCAGGTTCGAGCGGATGGACGAGGAAGGCGCGGACGCCGTTCGGCGGGCGGATGAAGCTGCTGCTGCGCGGCAGGCGAGGGCCGAGGCCGACAGGTACAGGGCAGAGTCGGATGGGAGCAGTCGGCCGCACGTGATCTACGACCTCGACATGCCGCTGGGCATGCCAGTCCCTGAGGTCTTCCGGATGGATCGGCTGGGTCCAGATGAATCGTTGAATGACGGGCCGTCGTCCGGGCAGTGGCCGTTCGCAGAGGTGGTGCCGGACGAGTTCAACGGTGCTGACGCCCCGCGTCGACACCGTCTACCGGACTACGTGGAGGACCTGATCGCGGGGCGGGAGATTGACCAGCCAGACGAGCGGGTCAGCTGGGTGGTCGCCCTGAATGTGGGCGAGGGTCAGGACGGATCCTCCTGAGCCGCTTCGTCGCGGAGTTGCTGCGGCGCTGCCTTGCCGAACGGCTGGGCCAGGACTCGGCGGGCCGCCTCCTGCCGGTCGACGCGCAGTACCTGAGCGAGCCCGTCGAGCGTGGTGACGGGCTCGCCGTTCGCGTAGCGGATGTCCCAGCGCCGGCTGCGCAGCCAGTCCTCGTTGAGCTGCTGGCGGTCGCTCGGTGTTCCGGTGGTCATGCTTCATCCTCACACGGGGGGACGGGCGGGGTCGTCGCGGTCTGCAGGTCGGGCGGGCGGTCAGCGTTCGAGCCTCCAGGCCAGGCGGCATCGGCAGTTGACGGCCTGCCCGGGCGGGGCGGCGGTGTCGCCGGGGTGGCGTAGCAGGTCCTCGCCGATGGTGAAGGGCTGTCCGTAGGGCTGGGTCTGGCCGTCGGCCGCGTCGTGGTCGGGCCTCGTGCGGCCGTCGTCGTGGGCAACCCAGCGGCGGACGAGCCCGGTGCGGGCGCTGGCGGCGGCGGCCTGGTCACGGGCGCTCTCGACGGTGACGGTGGCGAGGTGGCTTGCCTTGACGCTCGCCCGGTTCGCGAGGGAGCGGCCCCAGTCGCGGGTGGCCTCGGCGATGTCAGCCAGGTTCTTGCCCTCCCGATCGGAGCCGGCCATGTCGTCGGCGAGGGCCTGGGCCTGCTTGGCGAGCCAGTCGGTGAGCAGCGGGGCGATCGTGGGCCAGACGGCGGCGGTGGCGGTGCCGGTCGACCCGAGGGCGGCGTGGAGCTCGGTCACGGCCGTGGTGGCGGCCTGTTCGATGAGGGGCCGGAGGGCCTGGACGGCTTCCTGCTGCCAGGTCGCGATGTCGATCACCTGGTCGACGGGCAGGCCCTTGATGCCGGTGGCGGCATCGGTGGTGCCGCCTCGGTCGTCCCAGTGCCGGGTGTCCTTGCGGTGCCGGGGGGAGTGGAGCCGGGCGACGGTGCGTTCCGTCCAGCGGGTGGTGAGCGTCTGGAGGGCGTCGTCCAGGCGGCCCCGGAGGGAGTCGGCCGCGGTCTCGTCCAAGACGAGGTCGGCGGCGGGTGCCAAGGTCTTGCCCGTGGCCGGCACCGGGGGCGGCGTCGTGGTCCCGAGGGCCGGAGCATCTGCCGTGCGGGCGGGCAGGGCGGTCCGACCGGAGGCCAGCCACAGGGCCCGGGTCTCGGGGGTGTCATCGATCTCGTCGGCGTATCCGGCGAGTTCGGCGTAGGAGCGGATCGAGCGGACGCCGGCGGCGACTTCCTCACGGGCTTCGGACAGGCGCTTGGTGCGGGGTTCGCGCAGCACGTCGATGTCGGAGGTGTCGAAGTAGACCTCGTTGTCGTCCCCGGCGTCGTCCTGGAAGGCGTCGGCGATCAGCCGCAGGTGCGGCGGCATGGTGATCTCCCAGAACGTGGTCTTCTCGGCCCGGGCGTTGTCGAACGTCCTGCCCGACGCGTTGCCGAGCTGGGACTCCGGAACGCCGAACGCGGCGAGCAGCTCGATCTTGGACAGGGCGGCGACGGTCTCGTAGGCCATGTCCCGGGGTGTGACGGAGGTGTCGGTGACGGTGACGTTGCCGCCGTTCAGCACTGTCCAGGAGCCGGCCGCGGACGGCCCGGTGCCGAACCTGGCGCGCAGCAGGCGCAGTTCGTCGTCGTCCATGTCGCCGTCGATGCCGATCACGCCGCCGGGCCTGGCGTCGTTGTTGACGAACGACAGGTTGTAGTGGCGGGTGAAGAAGTCGAGGTCGGCGCTCAGGCCGGCGGCTTCCAGCGGGGTGATGCCGGAGTAGGGGTCGAGCGGGTGGGGGGTTCGGATCCACCGCACACGTTCCACGTCGAGGTGGCGCAGCTCGCCGGTGATCGTGACGGTCTCGAAGTGCGAGATCAGGTCGCTGCCGGTGGAGGGTACCGGCCGGGTGCGGCCGGGTGGCAGCAGGTCGATCCGCAGCAGGTCGCCTCCGCGCGAGAACGTCGGTTCGAGGAACACCCCGCGCTTGGACAGCAGCAGTTGCATGCTGACCCGCTTCTTGAAGGTCCACGCGCCCTCGGCCGGGTTGGCCCTGATGTTCATCGCGCGGTAGAGCGGGTGCGCGTCGTGGGGAGGTAGCGGCTCGTCGGAGGTGCCGCTGCGTGGGCGGACCCGTAGCGGCCGGTCGGCGGCGTGGTTGGAGATCGTGTCGACGGCCTTGTAGATCCACACGGCCCGTTCCATGCCGTCGCGCACCGCGCGTTCGACGGACCACGGACGGGCCCGGTCCACGCCTGCGGGCGTCCAGCCGAGGGTGTAGTCCGCAGTGGACTTCGTGGCCGGCGCGGGGCGGCGCAGGGTGGGGAACCAGCGGCGGGGCATGCGTTCTCCTACTGCTGCTCGTTGTGGTGGCCGAGGACGGCGGCGGCCGAGAGCGCGAGCAGGCTGGTGCCGGCGAGGCCGAGGCGGGGGTCGGTGGTGTAGGCGGCCACGTTGAGGCCGATGGTGCCGAGTGCGAGTAGGACGACGGCGACGACGTCGCGCACCCGGCGTGCGGTCAGGTGCGCGACGTCGTCGGTCAGGTGGGGCTGGTGCCTGCTGGGTACGGTCACGGCAGGCAGGCTAGGCACTTCGGTGCCTAGCGTCCCGGCGGCTGCTCCCGCTTGCGGTTGCCCGCGTCCCCTGGGTCCGGCTTTCGGAAGTTCTCGGCCGCGGCGACCTGGTGGCGATGCTCGGGGGCGGGACGGCGCTTGCGCGTGCCGATGGGCCCTCCGTGCAGCATCTGGTCGGCCCCGGCACACGGGTCTTCGCAGACCTCGTCGTAGGGCCTGCGGCAGCGGATGCAGATCACGTCTGCGGAACGGATCTTGGTTGTGGCCGGGACGCGGTAGACGCCGCGGCGGCGTGCGTAGGCTGCGCCTTGCGTGTCCACGGGGACGTACGCGGCGATCACCCACTCGTGGAGGTCGGTGTTGCTGTCGTCGGTCGTCGTGCTGTCAGTGTTCAAGCTGCACTCCCCTCGCCAGCAGGCGCCCGTGTGGGTGGGCGCCGGCGGCAGCAGCGGTTGTTCGTCTCTGCGTGGCGCTCTGTGCGCCCGTGCGGCCTTCGGGCGGTACCCGAAGGGGCGTTGTCCTCAGTACTGGTAGACGGGTATGCCGTTTTCCAGCTGGGCGGCTTGGGCCTGGTGCACCTGTCGGCCGAGGGCCGTGTGCGTCGGCGTGGCGCCTTCGGCTCGGGGCAGGGCGGTCGCCCCGTGCGCGGTCTCGCGCGAGATCGGGTTTGTGCTCCCCCCCGCTTCGCCGACGGTGCTCCCCCAAGCACCCGGACGGCGTACGGCAGCACGTCGATTCGTGATCCGATTTGCGTGCTGATGATGAGTCAGCACGGCTGGTGTGCGCAAGTTTCCCCTCCATTCCGAGAGTTACGGATTGGGGATCTCCCCCCTACTCGACCGTAGATGGTGTGCGGCCGATGCGGAATCTGCCCGCTGCACAGGAGGCGTATCACCGCTGCACAGTGAACACCGACAGTAGCGCATGTCACTTAGCGTAGTCGGCGCAAGGGTGGGGCCGTCAACGCGAGAGCGGCAGGGGGATGTTGAACTCACCGGCGATCGCCAGCACGACGTCGTACGCGTCGGCGGACTGACCGAGCAGGTCCCGCTGGAGGAACCGGGAAGCGATGCGCAGCCGCTTGCGGACGGTCTGCGCGTGGATCCTGAGGGCGCCGGCCATGCGGGCCGTGTCACCGTCGGCCAGGACCCACGCCTTCAGGGTGTCGACCAGTTCCTCCGTCAGGACCTGGAGGAAGTCCTGCCCCCAGGCCTGCGCTTCGGGGTGGGCCAGATAGTCCTGGAGGTCGGCCGGTCCAGAGTGCGTCCCCTCATCGACGTACTCGTCCAGGAACAGCGCCTCCAACGCGGCCGCCACCACCGCCCGGTCGCGGAGGGCTTCGAGATCGACCCCCAGGATGGTCGCTGCGGCCCGCACGCGGTTCGCGACGGTGTTGCGGTGGACACCGGTGAGCTCGGCAGCCGCTCTCACCGACGACTGGAGCGTGAGCGTGAGCGTCTGGAGCAGCATGTCGCGATCCGCTTGATCCTGTCGGAGCAACGGGTGCAGCACGGCCGTGGCCCAGCCCGGGTACAGCCGGTTGAGCAGTTCTGGCAGCCTCCCCTGCGAGCTGTAGTACGCGGTCCGGGTGCGGTCGATCCGGGCCCGGGCAAGGGCCCTCAGGGCATGCCGGTGGGACTGGTCGGTCTCGGCGATCAGCCGGAGCCCGCTGGCTCCGAGGTACCGGTCGGGGCGTAGGGCGACCAGGCGGCGCAGCGCCGTGTCCATCTCGTCGTCGGTGTCCGTGACGGTGCACGGCTGCGGGGCGATGACGACCAGGTGCTCCTCGTAGATGGGGCACTGCACGACCAGGGAGAGCCTGTCGACGGCTCGCCGGCACTCGTCGTACAGGCGGTCTCGCTCGCTTGGCGGGGCCTCCAGGATGTAGACCCGGGCGGCCGCCGCGTCAAGCAGGCCCGGGTAGACCGGGGCTGCCGTACGGCGGGCCTTGAGGACCTCGCCCGTCATCAGCAGTTCCAGGATGGCGACGCGCAGTTCCCTCTCTGCGGACTGCTGGTTCTGGATCGCTGCGTCGGCGTCTTCGACCGCGAGGTGGAGGGAGAGCAGGTCAGCGGTGCGGTTGGTGACCTGGGTGAGGAGGTGACGGTCGAAGGGCGGCTCCCTGACGACGGCCAGGACGGCGCGCGGGCGGGTGCTGCCGACGGCAACGAGGCGCACCTCGGCGCCGTCGCTCTCGAGGGCTGCCGACTCAATGCGGCCGGCCGCGATCTCCTGGATCTTGTCGGCGACCGGGGCGAGCTTGCCCGCCGAGCGCTGCGGAGCCATGGCGACAACAGCTCCGTCCCGTCCGATCAGCACGACCCGGCCGCCGGTCTCGGTGGCCAGCCACCGCACGATGCGGCCCGAGCGGCGGACGTCCGGTGCGGGACGGGCCTGCCCGAGCAGCCAGTCGCGCCACTCGGCGCCGTGGCGCAGGTCGATCACGCACTCACGGGTCACCGCGTCCGCAAGATCGGCCCACGAGGTTGTGGTGGGCAGGGTGAGCAGCGGCACGCGCAAGTGCCGAAGGGCGTCGGCGAGTCCCGCGGGTACGCGGCCGGCGGTGGAGACGACGGCCAGAGCGGCAATGCCGGCTTCGGCGGTGCGGCTCACGAGTTCTTCGAAGCCAGGGTCGGTCGGGGCCCAGTGATCCAGGTCTGCGATGGCGAGGGTCGTCGAGAGGTCGCCGGATGCCCGAGGACGGTCCCCGGGGCGGACGGGCCGCACGGAGGTGATGTTGCGGGCCAGTGCGTGTGGCGGCGTGTCCGGGAATTCCGTCAATCCGAATTCGAGCATCCCGGTGAGACGCTTTAGCGATGGCATGGTCCCCCCTCTTAATGGATTATCGCGCGCTCAACCGACAGAACGCGGACATGCCAAAACTGGCGACTGCCCCCACCAGTTCTGGCTGACCGCGTTCCGGAAGACTTGCCATCAAAGCCCGGCCCATGTCCCATGTCAACGGGAATAGTTGGGCCATGCATTACCGTCGGATTGGCATCCAATTCGCCTCCCGTAGACCAGGCATTTACTGCTTGTTCGTCAGGCAATCACCCGGACACGGCGGCGACCGACTTGCGGCTCGTAGGGGGCGAGCAACACGGCCTCGGCGCGGTCGGGCGAGCTGACCCCGCGTCGCCGCATCGACCTCTTGGACTCGATGACGGTACGTCCGCCCGAGTTGGTTTCCAGCTTCGGGGCGGACATCTGGGCCTGGGTGCGGCGGTCGATGCGCAGCCGCAGCGAGCCCTGCCCGTGGGGGGACAGCAGCGATCGCATCGCCAGCCACATCTCGTCCCGCTTGTTGGAGGGACGCAGCGTGGCGGCTTCGTCGTCCCGGCCCGTGCTCTCGCTGGCGAGCACGGTGACGATCTCCGCGTGGTGGAGGCCTTCGCGCCGCCAGGCTTCCAGCAGGCCGGCGACGCCCCAGCCGATGCCGACTCCGTCGATCTTGACGCGTACGGGGGCGGTGCTGCCGAGCGCGGCGGCGAGGTCATGGGCGGCCTTGATCTCCCGCAGCACGACTCCGGCGACGACCACGGCGTCCGCGTTGTCCTGGCCGGCGGTGGCGTGGCGCAGCTCGACCAGGTCGCCGACGGAGCGGGCGATGGCGAACTCGTCGCCTCCGTCGGCGGCGACGTCGACGCCGAGCCTGACCCAGGCGCCTCGCCGTACCCGGTGGGTGCTGGTTTCGCTGTCCAGGCCGAGGGCGTTGAGGGCGACGTAGTCCGGGCCGTCCGGTTCGGGGTTGTCGCTGGCGCGCTCGACCCAGGAGGAGGGGATGGCGCGGGCCTGGCCCCCTCGGGGGAACCTCGCGTGCACCTTCGCCTGGACGAAGGGCGCGTCCTCGCCGTGGTCGCGGACGGCCTCTTCCACCCACTGGGGGTCCACGAGGTGGGTGGCGAGCAGGTGGACGGGGGCCTGGGGCGGGCAGGCACGGCAGCGCCGGGTGCGTTCACCGGACAGCAGCGGGGTGTCGTGGACGCTGATCGGCAGCACGCGCACGGCGGGGTCGGCGCAGGTCTGCTCGAACCAGCTGCCTTCGTCGTCGGTGGGCGGGTTGCCGATCAGCAGGGCACGGGTGTGCTCGCCGGTGAGCAGGCCGCGCATCGCGGCGCCGATGATCCGGCCGATGCCGCCGGCCTCGTCCACGATGACCATCAGGCGGGGGGCGTGGATGCCCTGGACGGCGGACTCGTCGTGCGGCGGAGCGCTGAAGCCGTAGGCGACCACGGTGTCCGAGCCGTGGCGGTCGGGCATTTTCCACTGGGCGACGCCGACTTCGCCGGGCAGGCCCGCACGGGCGACGATCTGGCGGATGTGGGGCCACATCTGGCGCTGGACCTGGCGGGCCCGGGTGGCGGTGGTGACCGTGAGTGCGGTGCCGGGCGGGTGGACGACGGAGGACCAGACGGCGGCGCGGGCGGCGATGTGGGTCTTGCCGGAGCCGAAGCAGCTCGGGACGGCGACGCGGCGGTGGTCGACCAGGGCCTCCAGGATGTCCCGCTGGCGGCTCCACTGGGATTCGCCGAGCACGTCCTCCACGAACCCGACCGGGTCGTCGGCCCACAGGGCGTAGGGGGTACCGGCCTCGGCGTCGGCCGCCGCGAGGACCTGCGCCCAGTCGCCGGTGTCGAGGGTCGCGTAGAAGCGCCGGCGGACGGCCGGCGCCGAGGCGGCGAGTTCCGCGTAGAGGCGGCGGCCAAGCCTTCCGGGGCGGGACGCGGGCACCGCGGGCAGCGGCTTGGTCACGTGGCCCTCCTGGTCATGTCGGTTGGCAGGCCACGGTGCCGGACCAGCGGTCGGGTGTCGCACCGAGCAGTCCCCGAGGAATTTACCTTGCTCTTTTTTATGGACCTGAGTCAACTTCTCTGCGAGGCTGGTACCGCCAGCCGGGGACCGCGAACCCCCGGCCCCAACCCCAAGGAGACCAACCATGGCCCCGACCAACCGGATCACTGCCCGTCACGCGGCAGTCGCCTTCGCCCTCACCACCGCCTTCACCACCGGCATGGCCATCAGCACCCACCCCACCACCGCCCCGGCCAACCCGGCGGCCGTGACCCTCAGCCCCACCCCGGCACAGCCGCTGCCCGCCACCGCCCCGGCGGCCCCCGCCGTGGCCCCGCTGGCCGACCTCTCCCCGGCGCCCGTCTGCCCCGCCCCCGCCGACGCCCCGAGCCCGGCCGCCATCACCCTGCCCGGGACGCCCACCACGGTCACCGTCACTGCCCCTGCGGTCACGATCACCGAGCCCGCCCCGACCGTCACCGTGACCGTCACCGCCACGCAGGTCGTGACCGCCCCGACGGTCACGGCCCCCGCCCCGTCCCCGACCGCCATCACCACCCTGCTGCCGACCTCGGCGCCCTCCCCGACCCCGAGCACCCCGCGCGGCCCCGAGCCGAGTCACTGACCTGAACCCGGGGCTCCTCCGCCCGAGGAGCCCCGGCCCGGCAGGGACAGCACCCAGCCGCCTCCCGCCTTCGACGCCACCACCCCGAGCTGGCGCCGCGCCCGCTGCACTGTGCGCGGGGCGAGCCCGACGGCCGCCGCAGCCGCCAGCACGTCCCGGGCCGGTGCCGGGCCGGCGGCCAGCATGCGGCCCAGGAGCCTGTAGGCGCTGGTGCTCGCCGGGCGTCGCCGCAGCAGGTCCGCGCCGGTCATTGCTTCGTCGCGGCCGCGCGCGCAGCGGCTGCTCCACGTCACGGGCCGGGTCCGGCCTGCTTGGTGGAACTGCAAGCCGCCCATGACCGCCCAGCCGCTGTTGGCCACCGGAACCAGCGCCATCGCCCCGTCCACGCCGTGGACGGCCATGTGCACCGCGGCCGCGTGCGAGGACCGCGCCGCCTCCATCGCCCTGCGCGTGGACGACCAGCCCGCACGCTTCGAGGCGTCCCGGACGGCCAGGACGGCCGTGCCGACGCGCTGCGCGAGTTCCGCGAGCACCTGCATCGCCTTCTCGACGGGGACCCGGTAGGGGCAGATCGTCATGAGGTCTACCACCACGAGGTCGGGCCGGCGCTCGCGCAGGAGGTGTTCCATCTGGTCGGCGTCGCCGGGCAGGCGCAGGCCTCGCCGCCCACCGCGGCCGCCCAGCACCGGGGCCACCTCGACCCGCTCGCCGCCCGGCCCGCAGGCCGCCAGGAGTTCCGCCGTCCGGTCCGCCGTCTGCGGCGATGCGAGCACCAGCACGGTGCGCGCCGCCTGGAGCTGCTGCCCGTCGGGCAGGGCCGCCGCCGTTGCCGCCCGCACCGCGACGTCCAAGGCCACCGCCCAGGTGCTGACGCCGTCCTCGCCGTCGATCAGGCTCAGGCCCGCCGACGGCACGTACCCGGGCCAGATCCAGCCGGGGCCGTCATCGAACGCCGGCGGCGCGACCACCACGTACTCCGGGCCCAGCCGCAGCGCCGCCGCGATGTCCTGCGTCTCGCACCCGTCGGCCAGGCAGTCCAGTTCCACCCGCCCGTCCCCGGCCGCGAGCACCAGCAGGGAGCCCTGGCGGTCGTCGTGCGCGGGGCAGCGCGCCAGCCAGCCGCCCTCGGTCGGCCGGACGTTTCCCCACCGGCGCAGTGCTGCCAGCACCGTCTCGTACTCCTGTGCCACGCGCCCTTCCTCCCGTTCTGCTCTCGACCGGCCTGCTGGACGTGCAGGCTGGTTCGTCTCCTTACCGTCAAGACACGCGACGGCTCGAAGGGTTGCTCTCCAGCGACAGCGCGATGCAGGTGGCCGCGTGCGGCAGGTGCAGCCGCTCGTACGGCAGCAGCGGCAGGTCCGCGCTCGGTCGGCGCGAGCGGATCGTGCCGGTGCCGTCGCGGTAGACCGCGGTGTTGCCCAGAGCGCTCGGGTTCGCGTCCACGGCCAGCCGCGCGCCTGCGGCGGTGATGGTCCAGTGCACGGACGTTCCGCACCGGCGGCACCGGGCGAGTCCTCGTGTCGGCAGCACGCTCACGCCTCTTCGGCTGACGCGGTGTCGCCGACGAGGAGGGCCGCCACCTGCCGCCAGCCGAACAGGGCGACGGCGTGGGCCTGGCCGTGGTCGGCGATCGCCTCCAGCACTTCCAGCGGGTCGGGCTCGGCCACGCGGCCTCCGGGCAGCGCGGCCATGAGCGGCCGCTGCCCTGGCATCGGGGCCGCGCCTGCGGGCCGGTCCCGGCCACCCGAAGGCGCGGGAAGCAGCGTCAACGGCCGGCCGGCGGGACCGGGTTCCTGGTCGCGGGAAATCTCGTTCTCGATCGAGGCGAGCCGGTCGGCGACGCTCACCTGCGCCGCCGGGGCCGGCCTTCGGCGGGCCGTCCGGCGGCCGGGCCTGGCCGGGCGGTCGGGCACCGGAAGTCCGGGCTGCTCCCGCTGCTCGCGAACCCACTTGCGCCACAGGGCCTGCCAGTCCGCGCCGAGGGTGGCGCGGCCCCGGTGCCAGTCCGTGAACGCCGCCGTCACGGCCGCCAGCCCGGCCGGGCCGCCGAGCCGGTCCAGGTGACCGTCGGCCGCCGCCCACGCCAACCCCGCAGCCTCCGGCCGGAAACCATCGGGCAGGGGGAGGCGGCACGCTGCCGGCCCCCACCCACTTGCACCTTCCCCACCCACACCAGCCCCCTCCCTGTGGGAGGGGCGGGGAGGGGCCGGGCGCGCACGAGGACGCGGGACGTCCCCTGGGGACGCCGGCTGCTGGCCTGCGCAGTCCTCGCCGGACGGGGCACAGTTTGGTCCCTGGTCGTCGGCGGAATCGTCGCCGCTCGACGGCGGGTTGCGCTGCTGGCGCTTCTTCTCCGCCGCGCGCCGGCGCCGCTCCTGGACCTGGCCCCGGCTCGGGTTGGCGTCCAGGTAGCCGTGCATCACGTAGTCGCCGCGCCGGGGCTGAGGGCAGCGCGCGCACGCGTGCCCGGCCTCGTGCCACAGCCCGGAGGCGAGCAGTTTGGCGATCTGGGTGGTGGTGCCGTTCTTCACCGCGACCGCTCCGGGGATCACCCCGTCGGTCAGGTGGGCGCTCGCGTAGGCGCCGCAGCGCACCCACAGCCCGGTGGCCGCGTTGCCTGCCGCGAGGATCTTGGGGTGGTCGTCCGTACTGTCGCCGACGGCGAACCAGGGCATGCCGGTGGTCTCCTACCAAGGTGTGGGGTGCCGGGTCCGCAGGCCGACACGACGATCAGGGCGAGGCGGCGGCGCTCAGGCGGCGGTGTCGGTGGCCAGGGCATCAAGGCCCAGGAGAACGCGCAGCTTCGCGGTCGGCACGAGCACGCGACGGCCGACCGTGATCGTCGGGATGTCGCCGCGCCGGGCGGCGTTGTAGCTGGCAGCACGCTCAAGGCCGAAGATGCGGCCGGCCTCGGGCACGGTCATCGTCGGCTGGACCTGCGGGTCAGGAAGGGCGGGAACGGGGCTCGTCGTCATGCCCGCACTGTGGTCTGCGCCGGGTCCTACCGTCCCGCCGTCCACGGCCGGTGCGGGCAGTTCTTGTATGTGCCGCACCGGCTGCACCAGTACACCGAAGGCCACATCCGTGCAGGTCAGCGCTTATGCGAGCCGCGAATGGCGGCCTTCCCCGGGGAATCCATACCGCCCGAGCCGACCGTCTTCGACCACCCGATACCAGGGCAACGACCGCACGACGGCGACACCCCGGCTTCCTCCTCGTCTACCCCGGTCCACGCCCGTCCATGTCGGCGGCCACGCGGCTGACCCCGTCCAGCCTCGACGCGACCCAACGCCGCCATCGGCCGTACGGTCACGGCCAACTCCCCACCGCCACACCGGCCTGTGCCCTGACCAGCACAGCCTTGGTGACTGTGGGCATGCCGCGACCTTCGCCCCAACCAACGGGGCCTGAGGGCCGATTGAGAGAGATGAGCGAGCGCGAGAAGAACGACACCCCCGGGTCCGTGTACCGCCGCTGCACCTGCCGCGAACCCGTCCTGGACGAAACCAGGCAGCCCGTCCTGGACGCCGGCGGAAAGCCGAAGATGCGCGAACTTGGCGCCCACTGCCAGAAGTTGCGAGGCAAGCGGGCCCACGGCACGTGGTGGTACTACCTCAAGCTCAAGCCCGGCGCCGACGGCAAGCCCAAGCGTGACCACAAGGGCGGCTACCCCGACAAGGACGCCGCGGTGGCCGCTCTGAAGAAGGCCATTGCGAAGGTCGACCGCGGCGAGGTGATCGACCACCGCACCACCGTGGCCCAGTACCTGATGAAGTGGCTTGAGCAGCGCAAGACCCTGGAGCCGACGACCGTCAGTTCCTATGAGAGCCACATCCGGATCTACCTGATCCCCGCGCTCGGCCACATCAAGCTGGAGGACCTGACCGCCGAGCCGATCACCGACATGTTCGACGCGATCCAGGCCCGCAACGTCATCATCGCCTACGAGCTCGCGGTGATCGCCAAGGCCCGCGCCGAGTACGCCGAGTGGAAGGCCCTGTACGGGCGCAAGCCGGGCCGCCCCAAGAGGAACGCCCCGCCTCCGCCGGTGCCCGCGCCGGAGATACCCGGGCGCAAGCCCCACGCCCAGATGCGCATCGTCTCCCCAGCGACCATGCAGCGCATCCGCGCGACCCTGCGCTCCGCTCTCACGACAGCGGTCAAGAAGGGCCAGGTCAGCAGGAACTGGGCAAGCCTGGTCGACCTGCCCTCCGGCAAGCGGCCGAAGGCGCTGCTGTGGACGCCGGAGCGCGTCGAGGA
The DNA here is from genome assembly GCF_042885595.1 of Kitasatospora sp. NPDC058046. Lineage (NCBI taxonomy): Bacteria > Bacillati > Actinomycetota > Actinomycetes > Kitasatosporales > Streptomycetaceae > Kitasatospora > Kitasatospora sp. NPDC058046. Next base: position 67,571 of record NZ_JBHVRS010000033.1, on the reverse strand, counting down.
GTGGCGGCGCACCGGCGAGAAGCCATCGAAGGTGATGGTGTGGACCCCGAAGCAGGCCGGCCAGTTCCTCGACGGCATCGAGAACGACTGGCTGCGCGCGTTCTGGCACCTGGCAATCTTCCGAGGGCTGCGCCGTGGCGAGGGCGCCGGCTTCGAGTGGCCGAAGGCCAACCTCGAGACGGCGGTCATCACGGTCGACTGGCAGGTGGTGACCGTCGACGGCAAGCTCCTCGGAAAGAAGCCGAAGGCCGACAGCGAGCGCACGCTCGCCCTCGACAGCCACACCCTCCGGGAGGTACGAGACCACCGGGAGCGGATGGCCGAGGCCCGATGCGACGCGGCCGAAGCCGCGCGGCCGTGGCCAGTGACCGACAAGGTGTTCGTCCGCGAGGACGGCACCGAGATCCACCCGGACTACCTCACCGACCGGTTCGAGCTGCTGTGCGCCAAGTTGGGCCTGCCGCCCGTACGCCTGCACGACCTTCGCCATCTCGCGGCCACCCTGCTGCTCGGCGCCGGCGCGGACCTCAAGGTCGTGCAGGAGGTACTCGGCCACGCCACGTACGTGCTGACCGCCGATACCTACACCTCCGTCCTGCCGTCCCTGGACCGCGAGAGCGCCGAGAAGGCTGCCGCCCTCGTCCCGGTGAAGTCCCGAAGCAGCACCAGCGCCCCGCTGGTGTACCTGCTGGTGCTCGGCGGGATCGAGGTCGCTATGACCAGCTCTGAGGACGCGCAGGCCATCGTGGACCTGTGGAACGAACTCCTGGTCCACGGCTGCCCCGGGCTGAGGGAACGGCCCGCGATCCTGCCGAAGAAGCGCACCCCCTGGCACGGTCGCGGGGAACTGTGGGAACGTCGGCCCCGACACCAGCAGTTGCACTCCGCCGTGGCCGGCGTCGACCGGCGCTCCGGCTCGGTGATCTATCAACTGCCGCTCATCGGGCAGCCCTGCTTCGAGTTCGAGCGCGACCTGTACACCGACCAGGCCGCCGTCAGCTCCGTACAGCTACGTCACGGCCTGCGAGGCACGATCGAAGTCGTGGCCCGCGGTACGGACGAGAAGGCGGTCAAGGCCGCCTTCGAGCAGGCCCTGGAGCAGGCCGGACGGCTGCGGCCCGCCAGCGCTCCCGAGGCCGACGACGACCACCCTCTGGGGTAGGTCGTCGTGGCACCCAGCCGACGGCCCGGGAGCCGGCCGCCGGGTGACACTGCCCGTCTCACCATCCCCGGCTGCCTGACGTACCGAACGGGCGACCGGGGATGGTGCGTTCACTGATCGCCGTATGTCTGCGCCTGGGTGCGCCACATCGCCGCGTAGCCGCCGTCGGCCGCGAGCAGCGTCTCGTGAGTGCCTTCCTCGGTGATGGTGCCCTTGTTCAGGACGATGATCCGGTCGGCGGTGCGGGTGGAGCCGAGCCGGTGGGTGATCAGGATGACGGTGCGGCCCTTGGACAGGCGCCGGATCCGCTCGTACATCGCCTCTTCGGCGAGCGGGTCGAGGGCGGAGGTCGGTTCGTCGCAGACCAGCACGGGGGCGTCGGCACGCAGGAACGCACGTGCGGCGGCGAGGCGCTGCCACTGCCCGGGGGACAGGTCCCGACCGGACCAGTAGGAGGGGGCGAGGTTGGTGTCCAGGCCGTCCGGCAGGCCGGCGAGCACTTCGTCCGCGCCGGCTTGCGCGGCGGCGGCGAGGATCGCGTCGTCGTCGTGGTCGGTGCCGAGGGTGATGTTCTGGCGGGCGTCGGTCTGCCACCGGGCGATGTCCTGGGGCAGGATCGCCAGCCGGGCCCAGATCTGCTCCGGTGGCGCGGCGGCCAGGTCCACGCCGTCCCAGGTGACGGCGCCCTCGGCCGGGTGGTACAGGCCGACCAAGATCTTGGCCAGGGTGCTCTTCCCTGACCCGTTGGCGCCCACGATCGCCAGCACCTCGCCTTGGCGGACCGTCACGTTCACGTCGCGCAGCGCCGCCGCCTCCGAGCCGTTGTAGGAGAAGGTCACGCCCTCGGCGCGGATCACCTGCGGGTCGGCCGGTACGTCGACCGGTTCCAGGAGGGGGCGGGCCCTCTGCTCGGCGTCGTGGATGAAGTCCTCCCAGTCCCCGAGATACAGGCCCACCCTGTAGGTGGTGTTGAGGCCGGCGACCAGGCTGGCCAGCAGGATTCGGCTGGTCTGGACGGCGACGACCGCGGTCCCGGCGGCGGCGAGCGGGACCTGGCCTGCGACCACCAGCCACAGCAGCGTCCCGTACACCAGGAGCATCGCGCCGCCGGCGAGTGCGTCGCCGGTGAGCTGGTAGCGGGCGGTGGTGGCGCCGACGCGGCGGGCGTGCTGGTCGAGCCGGTCCACGAGGGTGGAGAACTGGCCGAGCAGCCACGGCCGCATGGTGTTGGCGCGTACGTCGAGCGCGGTCGGCCGCCCGGCGGTGTGGAACATCAGCGTGTGCCGAAGGCGCCGGTCGGCCAGGGTGTGCCGCTCGGCCAGGTGCTCGGCGCGGGCGGCGCGCACCGCGGCCGCGCCACGGGGCAGGACCGCCAGGAGCAGCAGCGGGACGAGCAGCGGGTGGAGGGCGGCGAGAATGCCGACGGCCGCCAGCAGCCCGAGCAGGCCTGCGGCGGTGGCAGCGATCGAGTCGACCATCAGCCGGGTGTCCTTGGAGGCCCTGTTCGCGGCCTCGGCGTGGTTGCACCAGTCGGGGTCGTCGTAGGCCGCGAGCGGGACGCGGGTGGCGGCGTCCAGGTAGCGCATCTCGGCCAGGCCGTCCACGCGCGGCCCGATCCGGGCGGTGATGGCGGTGGTGCCCGCGGCCGCGAGCGAGCGGGCGATGCCGACGGCGGCGATCAGCACGAGGGCCGGGGCGGCGCCTCGCAGCCGCTCGTCCAGCGCGCCGGTGGTGAACAGCGGGATCAGGGCGCCCCGGGTGGCGTAGAGCGTGGTCGCGGTGAGGATCCCGCCGAGGAGCAGCAGGGCGGCCAGAAGCTTGACCGCGCGCCGGTCGGCCTGCCAGGCGAGCCGGATCACGATGGCACACAGGTGCGGCAGGCGCCGCAGGACGGTGGCGAGGCCGTCGGTGCCGGCGCTGTCGTGCCGCTCGGCGGCGACGCTGTACTGCGGGAGCGCCTGGTCGGCGAGGTCGGGACGGCGCGTACGGAACAGGGAGCGTCGCCGCTGGCCGGGGCCGGCCTCAGGCTGTCGGGTGGTCGTCATGCCGGGGCCAACGATTCACCCGAACGGGTGTAACGGGTCTTCGGGGTGGCGAATCCTCAAGCGGCCGGGCCGACTTGGAGGACCGGCAGGTAGTGCCACACCCGGTCGGCCGGTTCCTGGCCGATGATCTCGCCGTGCGCCTCGGTCCAGGCGTGGGCGCCGCGGGGCAGGAACGTGGCGCCGAGGACCCAGCGCACCCGGCGGCCGGTGAGCGCGCCGGTCAGGAACGCGGCCAGCGACTCCTCCAGGCAGGCCACCCGGCCCGGCCACCAGCGCGCCGCCCGCCGCACCGCGTGGTGCGCGGCCTGCGCCTGCGCGACAGTGGCCGGGCGGGCCGGCAGCGTGGCGGTGCGGCGGGCGGCGGCGACGCCGTACCGGATCGGCAGGCGCAGCAGCACCAGCGCGGCCGCCAGTGCCACCGGCGCGGCCAGGCGCAGGCCCAGGCCGGTGGGTACGGGGGCGGCGAAGTGCACCGTCGGCTCGGCGTCGTCCGCCTCGGTGGGCCGGTCGGCCGGGGTGAGGAGGTCGGCCTTCCGGAGAGCGGCCAGCACGGCGGCGAGGTCGGCCCGGACGGTGTCCGGATCCTGGCCACGCTGCTGCCAGTGCGCGGCAAGCCGGTCGATGGCCTGCTCGGCGGGCACCCCGCTGGTGACCGCCCGCCACAGATCGGCGCCGACCGGGTCCAGGAAGCGCCACGTGCCGGGCCCGTGGCGGGTGTCCATCAGAGCGGTACCCCAGGCACTGGTGCAGGAGTGGACCGCGCCGGTCGGCGTCACCACGTGATCTCCTCGTGTTCCTCGTTCGGTTCCCACCAGGTGTCCCGGCCCGTCGGGATGGTGGCCAGCCACAGCTCGGTGGCGATGAGGTAGTGCAGGCAGGCCAGCGCGGCCGGCTCCCCGCGCAGCGCGGCCTCCAGCGCGGTGCGGGCCGCGCGGGGGTCGATCAGTCCGGCGCCGGCCAGCAGCGAGGTGTTGAACAACGCCCGGATGATCGGGGCGTTGGCGCGCATCCCGGTCGTGACGGTGCGGGTCATCGCCGTCTTGGTACGGCGCCCCAGCAGGTAGCCGGGGACGCGGCCGGTGAACGCGGCCCGCGCGATCGGCTTGAAGTCGCCCGGGACGCGCCGCTGCCAGCCCGGGACGGCGTGGCAGACGTCCACCACCTGGTTGTCCAGGTAGGGGGCGTGGACGGGCACCTGGAACAGCTGGCGGGCGATCTGGTCGTAGGTGGCGTGCTCCTCGCCCATCCGCTCCAGGAACAGCCGCTCGTGCAGCTGCGCCGGGCCGGTCTCGGAACCAGGCGGCGTGGTGAGCAGGGCGGCGACCTGGGCGCGGCCGTCGCGGGTCAGCCACGCGGCGGCCGGCAGCGTTCCGCACCAGGACAGAGACTCCCAGGGCGCGACGAGCTGGCTGCGGTCCAACGGCGCGCGGCCGCAGATCGTGTCGGCCAGCGCGTCGAGGGCGTGGCCGTACGGGGAGCGCAGCGTCGTGTGGGCCTGGCGCAGCACGGCGGCCGTGGAACAGCGGCGTTCCCGGGCGAACGCGGCCAGACGGCGGCCGGCCTCGACGCGGCGGCCGGTGCGGTAGAGGTCGAGCACGGCCGTGGGGACGGCGTCCAGGACGTCGTCCCCGCCGCGACCGGTCAGGTGCGCCCCGCTCTCCCAGGCGCGGACCGGGGCGAGCTGGGCGCGCTTGACGGTCAGCACGCCCACGCTGAGGGACGGGCTGTCGGTGATCGGCAGCAGGCCGGTGAGGCCGTCGAACTGGCGGACCTTCTCCGTGTCGCCGTGGACGATCCGGTGGGTGATGGCCGGGTAGTCCGCGGCGATCCGGCGGGCGTACACGCCGTCGTCCTCGTCCTGCATGTGCCGGTCGGTGTAGGTGACGGCCAGCAGGTCGGTGATCTGCGCGGCCAGCGCCGTCAGCGTGCTGGAGTCGATCCCGCCCGACAGGTCGGCGGACAGGCGGCCCGGGAGAAGCGCGCGGCGCTCGACTGCGACGGTCAGCCGCTCCTTCAGCAGCCCGGCGCCGGCCGTGAAGTCCAGCGGCCCGGCCGAGGGCAGCGGCTCGGTGCGCGGCGCCCGGCCGGGTTCCAGGACGAGCGCCTGGCCGGGCGGTACCCGGTTCACGCCGGTGAAGCAGCTGTGCTTGCCGAGCAGGTCGACGCCGCGCACGCTGAACGCGGCCAGCACCCGGGCGAGGTCCGGTTCGCACTGCCGGTAGGCGGCCAGCGCGAGCGCCGAGGTGGACCACAGCACGGTGCCGCCGTCCAGCAGCCAGTGCACCACCACCGTGGCGGCCCGGTCACCGGCGATGTGGACCCGTTCGCCGTCGCGGACCACGGCCAGGTAGCTGCCGGGCAGGCGGGCTGCGCGGTGCCAGCGGCCCGCCGCGGTCTGCTCCAGGGCCTCGCTGCGCTCTGCGTCGGCCGCCAGGCAGCAGCCGACCGTCACCAGCTCAACCCGACCGTCCGGGGCGGCCTCGACGGAGGTCTCCCAGTCCTCGAAGCCGACGGCCCACACCGTCCCCAGCGCGCGGGTGACGGGGAGCGCGGCTCCGCCGCGCGGTTTCCAGCCAACCTGGCCCGGGTCCTGCTGCCCGGTGTCGAAAGCCCCCGTCACGTACCGCATCACGGCCATGCTGTGCCCTCCCTCGGCTCGATGGGTATGAAGCAGGCGGGTGCCCGCACCCGCCGCATAGCGCGCGGCAGGTGCGGGCACCCGTCGTAGGTCTTACGACCAGTACTGGGTGTCGTCGGCGTTGTTGTTGCCGGCGGAGCCGAGGGTGACCTCGACGACGGTGCCCAGCTCGTCCAGCGCCGGCGTCACGTACTCGGCGGTGTCCTTGATCACGATGTCCATCTCTGCCTCCGCAGGGGGATTTTCCGTGTCCGGCTCGGTGGCCGGCTGAGTACGAGAGTGCCGCCAACTCGCCCATCCGAAAAGATGTTTGGTGTCACTCTGTTGTCATACGGCATACCCGTTGTGATGACACCCGAAGGGGTGCTGTCATGGTCGAATGGCTGATCCAGGAGGGCGGCGCCTGCGGGCGGCCCGGGAAATGTACGGCTGGAGCGGCGCGGACCTGGCCAGTCGGATGAGAGAAGCAGCGAATCGGCGCGATCGAAGGTCAGGATGCACGCGCCAGCTCATATCTGACTGGGAACTGGACAAGAAGCGCCCGACATGGGAGTCCCAAATCCTGCTGGCGGACGCGTTCGACGTCCCCGAGGCTATGTTGGTGACGCACCCCTGGCCGAACTGGTTGCCCCACCCCGATGAGGAAGAGGGGAACATGTCGCTCAACCGACGGGACTTCATTGTCGTCGGGATGGCCGCCGCCCTGCCGGCGATCGCCGCCGCCCCAGCCTCCGCCACCGAACGCCCGCTGGTGGGTACCGAGACCGTCCAATACCTGCGGACCGTCGCACTGCCGCTGACCACCATGCCGACCGTCCAACGCCAGCACGTGGTTCCATTGCTCGACTCCAGCCTCACCACCGTCACCGGCCTGCTGGAGAACGCCCGCTACGACGCCCGTACCGGCGTGGCGCTCAACCGGCTTGCCGGCCAGCTCGCACAGACCTGCGGCTGGACTCGCTTCGACGTCGGACGCCAGGACCAGGCATCCGCGTTGTGGACCCAAGCGTTCGAACACGCCAAGGCGGCCGGCGACCGCGACATGATCAGCAGCGTCATCGCCGACGTCGCCTACCAGGGGCTCTGGACCAACAACGCCGAGGAGTCCGCGCGCCTGCTCGAACACGCACTCGCCCGGCCCATGCACGCCACGGTGCGCTCACTCCTGCACCTGCGCAAGGCCCGCGCCCACGCGGCCCTCGGCGAAGCCGCGTCCTGCCGGCACCACCTGGCCAAGTCCGAAGCCGAACTCGCCCGCACCAACGTTGACGCCCCTCCGAGCTGGGCAGCGTGGATGAGCGAAGCGGACGTCGAGATCGACGGCGGCCGGTGCCTCATCGACCTCGGTGACGCTGGTGCGGGCATGAAGCGCATCGACCACGGCCTGTCCCTACTCACCACGCCCCGCTCGAAGACGTATGCCGTGTTCCAGACCTACCGTGCCGAGGCTCTGCTTCATCAAGGCCAGGTCGACGAAGCCACATCCGTACTTTCCAGCGCACTTGAGACAGCCCGGCAGATCGGCGCAACCAGGTGCACCGACCAGGTTGCTCAGATCAGCGACCGGCTCCACAACCACCGGTCAGTGGTCGGCGTCGACGAGCTGTTGCTGAGCGTCAAGGCCGCCCGGACGGCAGCGTGAGGCAACCGACCGAACTACCTTCGGGCCGATGGCCCGTCGGCCAAGGAGCCCCGGAAACGCCGGTGGCCCGGGCGAACACCCGGACCACGGTCAGCTGGCTGGAGGATCAGACCCAGCGCAGGCGTTGGAGGACCCGCCAGAGAATCACCGGGGCGACAGCGCAGAGGATCAGCCCCATCACCTTCTCTGGGGCCACACTCTGCGTCATTGCGTAGACCAGGACGAGGCCGACGACCACGGGCGGGTCCGCCTTCGGGAGCAGTTCCAACGCCCGCTCCAGGAAGGTTGTAGGGATCGGCTCCGACACCAGCCCTTCGTCATTCTCCGGCCCTCGGGGCATACTCGTGGACACAGGCATCTCCTTTGTTCGATGGGGGTGGTGCCAGGGCCGCCAGCCTCCCGTGTCGCCTGCAAGCAGTCGGGGGGCTGGCGGAGATCTTCAGCGCTCGTCGTGCGGAGTGGCCCACAGCAGCAACGCAACTGCCGACTCCAAGCGGCGCAGTCTTTCGTCTACCGGCAGCTCCGAGGTGTCGTCGGCGACGCGGAGTTCGCCGTGATGGCCTCCATGGAGCACGCCAGTCTGGCTGTCGGAGTCTGTGGCGAAGTGCAGCCGGCGATCGGGCCGTGGCCCATCATCCGCAAGCCGTACGTGGCGATCGTCGCCACGGATGCCGGCCCAGGGAAGCTGGCTGATCTGGAAAGAAGCCCTCGCCTCCACGTCGACCCAGGCTCGGCGCAGCTGAGTCAAGCCTTTGATGAAGCTGCCGCGCCCGCCCCTCGCCCACTCGTTGAACCCTGCTGCGTACCGTCCGTGAACAGTGCTACGGGTGACGCCAAGTTGCTTGCCGATCTCCTCCCATGACGCCCCCGAGGAGCGCTCGGCGTAGACAGCAAGCCGCATCATCTCCTCCGCCTGCTCCTGGAGCTGGCGGGCCTGCTTCACGAAGTAACCGGGATGGGTGCCAGGGCGAGAGCTGCAGTAGGGAAGAGCTTGTGGCCACTCGACTTGGGCCTCATGAGGCCAATCGCTCTCGCGGCCTGGTGGTTCGTCAGATTCCACACCCTGCATCCAACCATCCGGCATTCTGTCCGGTCAAACCTGATGGCCGTACGGGCGCGCCGTACATGCGGCGATACGGCACGCCGTACGTACGGGGTATTGAGATAGCGGAGCTGAGGCCCGGCATGGGGTGTACCCTGAACCTCGCCAGCCCTGGCTACCGACACCGCGGTCGACTCCGAGTGCGTGGCCGTGGACAGCGCCAGGAATCTGTTTTACGCGGGCTCACGCCTACCCGACCACACATACGGCGATACAGAACTCCGTAGCCACAGCGGTGGACGACGAATGAGATGGCGGGCCTCGCCATAGCGGGCGGGAGCGCCCTCCGCGCGCATATCCCCCCTGGATGTCGGCGCCTGGTGCTCACGGAGCGTGGTTCTGAGTGTGTGGATAGAGCCCGAGAGGCCGCCACGGACGTGGGCGGAAGGGGCCCGGAGGGGGCGACTCGGGGCACTATCCCCGCCCTATCCCCACTTAGGGACAAAGAGGACAAAACGAAGGCGTGATTAGGCACCGACGCGGGCCGCGAGGAAGCCAAAAAAGAAAAAGAGCCAGGTCAGTTGGGTTCTGACCTGGCTCCTTTGTCGGTGGGCCACCAGGGGCTCGAACCCTGAACCTACGGATTAAAAGTCCGCAGCTCTTGAGATAGCGTCGACGCGACGTAGGGGACCAACGGCTCTGGACTCCTTACGCTTGTCACAGACCGTAGCTGCCGTCCCGCGCTTGCCGTCACTTTCAGGGTACTCCGGGCCATTGCCCGGTGCTCCGGCCGCCCACCAGGCAAGGACGCCATTCGCGGCGTGCATCGCAGTCGGCACCGAGAAGCACCTCCTCACCCTCGGGTGACCTGCACAGACTCCCGGCCGCGACTGGCCCTCCTCGGCAGTCGCAGACGTCAAGTCGCCTTCCACCCAACGTGCCCGCCAAGTCTCGACGCGCTTCGACGAACGACACGTACGTACGGTCTGCCCCGTTCAGCACGCCAAACCCTGTTCCGCCCGTCCAGGCGGACAGGTGACTGTAGGCGTGCCCGGCCGAGCCCGAACGGCTCCAGCACCCCACCAGAGGGAGACCATGCTCGCCCGACCCCACGTTCCCGCCGCAAGCCAGCTCTCGGTTCCGACCCCGGCCGTCGCCGCAACACCCGCGCACGAGGCCGATCCGGCACCGGAGTTCGACCTCCTGCACAGCGGCTGGTACTCGACCGAGGAACTCGCCACGCTGCTGAACGTCGACCCCTCGACGCTGCGGCGCTGGCGCACCGCCACTCCCCCGCAGGGACCGCCCTTCATCCAGATCGCGCCCCGCCTCTACCTCTACAGCATCCCCGACACCCAGCTGTGGCTCGCCCAGAAGCGCACCGACCCATCCGAGGCAGCCTGAATGCCCGACCACACCCAGCTCATCCCCATGGGTGTCGACCTCACCGACGACATCGAGCACCGCCCCGACCGCCGCCCGCAGTTCCGCTACCGCGCCCGTGTGCGCTGGACGGACCCCAACGGCGGCGGCCGCAAGTCGGCTTCCTCCTCCCTCCCCACGGAGGAGGAAGCCAAGGCCTGGATCGCCCGCATGAAGCGGGCAGCAGCACGCGGCATCACCCCCAAGACCCTCACCATGACCCTCGCCGAGTACGGCGACGAGAACTGGGACCTGGCGATGCGCGGCCTGGAGACCACCACCCTCGACCCCTACACCGCCGGCTGGAAGCTGCGCGTCACCCCAGTCCTCGGCCACATACCCGTCACCAGCATCACCAACGGCATCACCGACCGGGCCCTGCACTCATGGATCGCCGACGGGCTCAGCATCTCCTCCGTCAAGAACAGCCTCGCCCCGCTCGTGCGCATCATGGAGCAAGCCGTCCGCGACGGCCTCATCGACTCCAACCCCTCCCGCATGAGCGGCTGGCAGCGTCTCTACAAGAGGGCCGAGGACGAACTCGACGATCCCCGATCCCTCGCCCTCGCCGACTGGGACGCCCTCGACGCACTCGCCAACGCCCTGGTCGAGCGCTCCCACAACCACTACCGCGGCTGGGGTGACATCGTCCGCTTCGCCGCCTGCACCGCCGCCCGCATCGGCGAAGTTTCCGGCGTCCGCGTCAAGGACATCAACCGCTTCGACTGGACCTGGGACCTGTGCCGCCAGACCACCACCGGCCCCGGCGGCCTCATCGACAAGGGCACCAAGGGCAAGCGGCGGCGCACCGTCCCCATCATCGAAGAGATCCGCGATCTCGTGAGCTGGCGCATGACCGTGGTCGGCAACGACCCCATGGCCCGCCTGTTCACCGGACCTCGCGGCGGACGCATCACCACCGCGATCCTGCGCGACGCCACCCACTGGGACGAAGTCGTCGTCGGCCTCGGCTACGAGTACCTGCGCCGACACGACCTCCGGCACACCGGCCTCACCTGGCTCGCCGACGCCGGTGTCCCCATCCACGTCCTCCAGAAGATCGCCGGGCACGGGCACATCACCACGACCCAGCGCTACCTCCACCCGGACAAGAGCTCCATCGAAAAGGCCGGCCAGACCCTCAGCAGGCACCTGTCGGCCGACCGGCACAACCCATCGGCGGCAGCAGAAGCGCCAGTGCGCCATCTGCGTCTCGTCCAGTAGGCGTCCTCACCCGGCATCCATCGGAAGTCCCCACTGACCAGCGCCGCACAGCAGCGATCCCGTCATCGTCAACCACCCTGCTATAGAAGTGGCTTGTGAAAGACGATGAAGAAGCTACGGAACCCTGGGTCCGGCTGCTGCGCCGCGAGCAGACGGCACGCAACATCCATGGCAGCCTCCGAGCCTCTGGAATCACCGTGCCACTGGACGCCGTCCTCGACCGGTGCAACCTCCCGGTGGAGACGCACGACGGTGGCTCTTCCCGGCTCCCGCCCGCATGAGCGTTCCATCTCCTCGGTGGTGCCCGCACGTTGCGCCCCAGTGTCGCTTGGTTCGGCCTTCGCTCGCACCGCGCGGCGGATTTCCGGTGGCCCCAGCCGGGTAGGGCTGCTGGCATATCGCGCAGGCAGCGCGGACCCCCATGCGGGTCCGCGTTGCCGTGGACCAGGGGGTGGACTGGGTGGCACGCCGGAAGACCGTGGCGGAAATCCTCGCCGAGGCGTACCGCTTGAAGCAGCAGGCGAGAGCCGCGCAGGCGCAGGGCGGTGCCCAACAGGCGACCGGCCACGCTGCCGCCCCGGCGGCTCACCCCCGCCCCAGGAAGCGGAAGGTGGACCCGGCCGTCGAACACGCCCTGCTCCTGGCCGTCGGCGAGAAGCACCTCCAACGCGAGGAGGCCGCCCGCGCCAAGGAAGCCGCCCGCGTGGAAGCCGAGTTGGCCAAGCGCCAGACGGCTCGCCGCCGGGAGGAGGAGGCGAAGAAGCGCGCGGACGCCCAGGCCTCGAAGGAAACCGAACGGCAAGCCCGGCAAGCCGAGACGGCCCGACTCAAGGCCCAGGCCGAGGAGAGCACCGCCGAGTGCAACCGACGCCGTGAGGAACTGGAATCAGTCCTGCTGCTGCGTCCCGAAGGCCTGGAGGCGTGGCACCCGCACGTCGAAGAGGCCTTCGCCCACGAGGGCCCTCAGGGCGTCGCCGAGCGGATCGAGGACCTGCTGCGGCGCTCTCCTGTCCCCCCGGGCTGCCGGACCGCGGCCCAGGCGGTCTACGTCCCCGAGGCCCAGCAGCTCCTGGTCGACGTCGAGCTACCCAACCACGAGATCGTCCCCTCGGTGGCCTCCTACCGCTACGTCGCGCAGCGTGCCGAGGTCGTCCCCCAGCCCGCCAAGCAAGCCGAGATCCACGAGGCCTACGCCCGACTGGTGGCCCGCCTGGCCCTGCGCGCGCTGGACGAGGCGTTCTCCGCCACCCCGGCCGCGTTCGTGGAGACCGTCATCCTCAACGGCCGCGTCAACACCACCGACCGGGCGACCGGCCAGACCGTCCGGGCCTGCGTCGTCAGCGTCGTCGCTGAGCGCAAGGACTTCGCCGAACTGGTCCTGGACGAGCCCCGGCTCGACCCGCAGCAGTGCCTCCACCGGCTCGGCGCCACCGTCTCCAAGCACCCCCACGACCTGGAACCGGTCACACCCGTCGTCGAGGCCGACCTATCCCGCTACCGCATCACCACCGACACCGCCGTGGTCGCCACCCTGGACAGCCGGCCCGACCTGCTCCAGATGAACCCCTACGACTTCGAACGCCTGGTACGCGAACTCTTCGAAGCCATGGGCTACGAGACCTGGCGCACCCAGGGCTCCCGCGACGACGGTGTGGACGCCGTCGCGACACTGACCGACCCAACCGGATCCACCGTCTTCGCTATCCAGGCCAAACGCTCCAAGAACGTGGTCCCGGTGAACACCGTCCGCGCCATGTCCGGCGTCATGCACGACAAAGACGCCGGCTACGGCATCGTCGTCACCACCTCGTGGTTCGGCAAGGACAGCTACGACTTCGCCCACCGTAACGGCCGCCTCCGCCTCATCAACGGTCGCAACCTCAAGTCCCTACTCGCCGAGCACCTGAACATCGACGCCCTGATCGGACTGCCCAAGGTCCCCCCGGGCTGGCAGGCCGGCGACCTCGTGTAGGCGCGGCCACGGGGCCGCCGAAGGTTGCGGCCGCCCCGCAGCCAGCAGCTGTAGCCCCTTTTTGTCACCAGCAGTTGACCGCTCGCCAGCGGAACAGCTGACTACAGGTAGACCACGACCAGACCGTCGACATGCTCGGCCAGCTGCGCAGGGACACCGTCGGCCGGGTTCCGCAGGGCTGCCTCGACGTAGTCGGGGAGCCCGGTGCGCAGGCCCCGCAACACATGCTCGAAGAACGAGCGGCCGAAGTGCCCCCGTGCTCCGGGCAGCGTGTCGAAGACCCGACCGCCGACTTCCGTCTGGTCGACGTGAACGTCTGGCAGGACCGCCGTCTCGAACGCGCCAGCCGCCTGCTGGGCGAGCTTGTCGGTCATGAACCGGGCGACCTTCCGCGCCCCGATTTGCCCCGGGGTCAGCAGCTCGCGCAGACCGTTCATGCCCTGGCCCAGCCGCATCCGGTAGTAGCGGATGAAGGCGGGGTCGTCGTTGGCGAGGCCTGGCGCGGTGAGCCTGCTGAGGGGCTCCGCGTGGTGGAAGACGTCCTCGATCGGATCGAAGCCGCCGAGGAAGGGCAGCTTGCTCGGCGGGGCCGTCGCGCGGAGCTTCGCGTTCTCGACCGTACGCTGTGCGTTGAGTGCGGGCAGGATCGTCACACCAGCACCCTGTCGCTGGTGGCACGAAACAACCTGGTGCCGCTTGGAGCATTTCATGGTGCTGCGGTAGGCGTCATCGCCGACGTAGAAGGTGTAGGCGGCCGGGACCTCGAAGTAGTCAGAGGACGCGAGGAGTTGGTCCATCTGCAGGCCGGTCCGGGTCTCGTGATGAAAGCCGATCTTCCACCCCCGGCCCTTGCGATGAATGACCTTGGCCTGGACAAGGCAGCCGAACGCCTCCCCGCCCCGGTCGACCCACCACCAGAGGTAATCCCCTCCGACCTGGCTCTCCTGCTTCTTCGAGAACTTCACGTAAGTGACCTCGGGCACCAGGCGGCTACACAGCAGCGTGGTGATGTACTCCTCTTCGAACATCACGTCCTGGGCGACCAGGAAGCCCATCTCCTTCTCGGCCGCAGCGGTAGCCCGCAGGAAGGCCCGGTGCACGGGCGGCAGGTAGGGAACGGGCTGCTCGGCACTCACTGACGCCTCCACGGACAAGGTACAAGCACTCTGTCACTCCCATGGTGCAGTCCGCCGCCATCGGCCGGCCGGGTGCCACTCCGGAAAGCCCGGTCGTTCATCGGAGGGCGGCCACCAGCGGCCTCCAGAGCGGGTGGGCCAGGTCGGGCACCACGAGGTGTGCGGTCTTCCTGGCCCGGGTCATCACGACGTACAGCAACTTGGAGCCGGTGGGGAAGGGCTCGCGTTCGGAGCCGTGGTACTCGTCGCTACCAAGCAGGAGGATCGTGGTGTCGGCTTCGCGGCCCTTGGTCTGGTGGAGGTTCATGACCTGGATGGGAGCGCGCCGGGCCGTGACCGTGCCGACAAGGGCGTCGTCACGGGCCCGGAGCATCTCTTGCTCAACCGCTACGACGTCTGTTCCGTCGGCCAACTTGCTTAGGGCAAAACGGGTTTGGCGGGCAGCCTGGAGCCAGGTCTCCTGCCCACGGGAGGCTCCGACCGTGCTGTAGGCGCTCGTGATCACCTCAGCGAGCCGCGTGATGTCAGGACGTTCCCCGTCTCTCACTGCTTCCTGCAGGTCGCGGGCCAGCCGCCTCAGCGCGTTCCGCAGAACGAGGTTGGTCGATGGGTCGAGCATCTGGTTGGCGAGCGGAACGCGGAACTTGTTGCCCTTGCGCTCAGTGGCCTGGACGTAGATGGCGAGCGCGCGCAGGACGTTGGAGTTCGGGAGGTTCAGGGCGAACTTGAGCAGGGCGAGCTGGGCGGCGAGGGCTTCGCCGTATGCCTCAGTGAGGCCGACGAGTTCGTGGGTCATGCCCTCGACGCGAAGCGCGTCGGAGAGGCTGAACGTGGCCTGGTTGGTGTGGGTGAAGATCGCGACCGTGTGGCCGTCCTTCCGGGCTGTCCGGACGAGGTCGATGACCTCGGGGTGTCCGTGCCCGGTGGTGTAGTCAGTGACGGAGATCCTGCCGGCGTCAGCGGCGGTGCGGATGGCGGGGTGCGCGAAGTCCCGCCGCAGGGCGGCTTCGGCGGCGGCCGGGAGTGTGCCGCTGGGGTCGCGGTAGCTGAGCGGCAGCAACGGGATCTTCTCGGCGCCGGGCAGGAGCATGGCGGTGGCGATCCGGGCATCGGCGTCGATCTTCTTGAATCCGGCGTAGATGCACTGGTTGGCGTCGCCTAGGAGGATGCGGCGTGCGGCCGGTGCGATGCGCTGGAGGAACTGCCACTCTTGATCGTCGGTGTCCTGGAACTCGTCGCAGATCACGAGCCCGTACCGACTGCTGTAGTGGTCCTGGACCTTTTCCAGTGCCAGCAACCGGTTCGCGGCCGGGAGCAGTTGGTCGTAGGTGAGCCCGGATCCGGATGCGGAGGCACCGAAGAGGCGTTGTGCCTCGCTCAGCACCGTCTGGGGTGCGGGGTAGCCGTGGTACTGGCCGAAACTGGTGATGATGCGCCAGGCGAAGCCGTGGAAGGTCGCTAGCTCCAGGCGCGGCGCCCAGGGGCCGATCACCCGGGAGGAGCGGTCCAGGATCTGGGCGACCGCGGTGCGGGAGAAGGAGAGGAAGAGGGCCCGCTCGGGGGCGGGCAGCTTCGTCCGCCGCCCGGATCGCTGAGCGGCCTGGCGCCGGAGTGCAAGCTTCTCGTCCGCTCCGTCGAGGTGGCGGCGGGCGGCGGCAACGGCGGTGGTGGTCTTTCCCGTCCCCGCTCCGCCGAGGACCACGAGCACCGGCGCGGTGCTGTCGATGACGTCGCGCTGCGCTCCCTGCGCTTCGTAGGTCACGCCGTGCCCCCGGTCGGTCGGGGAACGTCCGGCAGGTCGATCATGGCAGGGCCGCTGTAGGCGGGGGCCGCCGCACGGGCGATAGCGTCCAAAACCGCCTCCAGAAGAGGCGGATGGACCACGGGCTGCTCGTCGTCGTCCTCAGCTGCATTCTCCTCCGAATCCGCCGGTCCCGGCTGCAGTTCCTGGTAGAGGGCATCCAGGAACGGCTCGTGAAGGCCCTTCTTGTGGAGACGGTCGCAGAGCTTCGTGACAGTACCCTCGGTCGCTCCGCCGGCCAGGGGATCGGTCTCGCCGAAGGCTGTGAGGACTGAACTGGCCGCAGTCAGCTGCGGGAAGGCGATGCCGGCCGTCATCGCGCGTTCGATGGCGGTCTTCTCCGGCAGCCTGATCACTGCGTCGCACGCCTGCTGCACCTTGGCCACCTGGGCGTCGGTCTGCGGCCCCGGCTTGTCCCGGTCGATCACCCCGACGACGCGGAAGCCGAGCTGCTTGGCAAGGTCGGCGATCCGCGGAACTTGATCGATACCGCCGTCTCCTCCCGTTCCCGCCGCGACGAGGCGGACACCGCACGCGGACAGCGGCAGCTTGGCCGGCGGGTACCGGCGATTGGCGGCGGCGAGCACCGCGACATCGTGCGGACCTTCGGTGACCGCGACGGCCGGCGCGGTGATCGCGGGGAGCAGTTGCGTGTGGAGCTGGCGGTGGGCGATCAGTTCCTTGCGGTCGTTGACCTGCGGAAGCTGGTGGTGAGTACGGGCGCCGTTGTGGCGCACGAGGCGGACGACCTCAGTGGGCTCGAACGCGCGCGCCACGTCGGGCCGGCGGGTGGACAGCCAGGTCTGGCCGGAGCGGTTGCGGATGAGCGAGGCGAGGTGCTCGGCGGTTGCGGCGTCGAGCTGGTCGCCGAAGTCGTCGGCGAGCACGATCGCGCCGGGGACGTTCGCGAGGAGCATCGCTTCGGCCATGGAGAGGATCGCGGTGACGGTGCTGCCGTGGTTGGCCAGCGCCAGCGGCCCGGCGGTGTCCAGCCGAAGCGAGGCCCGGAGGGTACGCAGGAGAGCCGCGACCGAGCCGTCCTCCGCGAGGAAGCCGACGTCCGTGGCGGCGATCGGGGTGTCACCGAGGCGGGTGCCGGTGCCGCCGACCGCCAGCACGGCGTCGACCGCTTCCGTGATGGCGGGGTCCGCTGATAGGGCGGCCACCGCGTCGCCGACCGCGTCGCGGAGGACCTCGAAGGCTGCGGTGGCAGCCTTGGCGTCGCGCTCCTCGATGTACCGCCGCAGGTTTCCGCCAGCACGCAGCTGGAGTGGTACCCCGGCATTGAGGGTGATGACCGGGAGTTCTCGGCGGACGGCGGCCGGCACCCGGATGTACTGTCCGGTCTCTGGGTTGCTGCGGTCCGGATAGTAGACCGCGCTCTCCCACGTCTCGGCCTCGGTGTCGTAGCTGAGGCGGTAGGCGATGCGCACGCACTGGGGCGCGGTGGGGTCGGCGTCGTCGCTCTCAGCCGCGGCTCCGGACGGCTCCAGCGGCTGGAGGTGGCCGTCGACGAGCTGCTCGATGGCTGGGTCGAGGTCGGTCAGCGTGACCTCGACCTCCGCGAAGTCAGCCCGGACGAACGGCTCGGTCTGCCAGAGCACTACGCCGGGGCTGCTGTCGGCCGGGAGCACCATCTCGTCGTCCAGCGGGGCGTCCGTCTGCGCAGCGGGAGGCTCCTGATGGAGGTCGGAAAGGCGGGGGCTCTGCGCGGCGTCCGGGTCAAGCACGCGGGCCAGCGCCTCGACGATGTCGCTGCGGCCGGCGCGGGGGACTCCCGCCAGCACGACGTGGTCACGCGGACGCAAGTCGAGGGACTTCCAGCCCCGGAAGTTCGAGATCAGCAGGCGGGTAACTCGCACCACGCCATCATCGCGGACAACGGCCCACCCTGGCATCGCATTTAACGCACGAGGTGCCAGAACGGACGTTCGGGGTCGATCTGCCTGTACGGGCCGACCCGGCTTAGCCGAGGGCCTCCTCGGCGATGCGGCCCCAGCTGGGGCGCGGTTCGCCGACCGGGTGCACGAGCGTCAGCAGGCGACCTTCGAGGAACAGGTCCAGCCGGGTGCCCATCCCTGCCTCAAGACGCCTGCGCTGGGCCCGGAGGTCTACGGGGACACGCTCGCCAAGGACTCCGACCATTACCTCGTGGCGTGCGGGCCCGACGGCGTCCGCCCTGAGCCAGGTCCCGCGCACCGGCACGCCTTCGAGCGCACCCAGCGGGGCCTCGTCTCGGCTGAAGGCGCGGTCCATCGCCGCCTCGACCATCCGCTGGGCACGGTCAGCCCTTGTCCCGCCCGCGCTGGCTGCCGGGTCGGGGAAATCCGCCTCGAACTGCTCCAAGGGGGAGAGCGGGCCATCGACGCGGACCATGTCATGAGTGGTCCCGGTCGGCACCGGGTCGTCAGCCATCGTCATGCCCGGGGAGTCGGTGGCCGGTTCGTCCACGACGAAGGTCTGCCCGGGGCCGCGCTCCGGATCGGTCGCGTTCCGCCGGCGGGGTTCGGGGCGCGGAACACGGAAGTGCCAGGGCTGCTGGCTGCCGGGCTCCTCGATCCACCCGGTCTTCAGGCCGGCCGTGGCCGGGGAGTCCTCGGGCAGGAAGATGTCGACGTAGACGCCGCCTGTTCCGAGCCACACCCAGCTCATGAAGTAGTCGTGGTCGCCGTGCTTCACGGACCAGGTGGCGAGCTTCTGCAAGCGTTCCTTCTGCTGCGCGGTCCCCTTGACCGCCGGGAGCATCTGCTTGGCATCCCGGCGCCGGCCGCGCGCCTCGCCAGCGAGCGGGCCGGCGGCGAGGTCGTAGAGCAGGTCCGGGCGGACGCCTGTCCTGGCGTAGGTGCCCACGAGCTTGTCGGGCAGGACGTCGAAGCTGCTGAGCCCGTCCGTGCCGGACTTCCAGTCGAACAGGGTCTCGCTGGCGGCGCTCATGACGCCGAGCCCGGTGCACTCGCTGATGAAGCGTCGGATGTGGCCGGAGCTGGAGTCGAGGGCATCGCAGTCGACGCCGAGCGGCCCCGGTCCGGTATCCCCGCGCAAGTAGCTGGTCAGGAGGCTGATCTCGTGGTTGCGCACGCGCTGGTCGACGGTGCGGCGCAGGTCGCAGGCCAGGGCATTGATGTTGACGAGCGCAGCCAGCGCCACCGGGATCGGCCCCTGGCCGACCTCGACGGCCCGGACCGCCTCCGGCCCGTCGGGCCCCTTCTCGACCGCGAAGCGCCAGACCCTGGCGTGCACCGTACTCATGTGCGAAGCCTACGGCCGGCCTACGACAGCCCGACGGCCCGCCGGTGCCGCCCGCTTGTGGAGAGCGAACAACCGCGCAGAGGCGCGCCGGTGAGGCTGATTTCGGCCGACGGGCATGCGTTCCGGAACGGGAAAGGGCAGGCAGGCCCCCCTCTGGCCCCCGGTCGGATTCCTTCCGCGGCCCGGAGGGAATCCGCTTCCCGCGCGCGTCTGGTGTCATGGGGCGCGCTCGCGGAATCACCACGGGAATGTTCCGGGGAGGGTGTCCATACGGCTTTCCCAGCGGCCATTGTGGCCGGGAGGGGACGACTGGGCCTTCGGCCTGCGGCCCCCGGGAGCAGCTCCTCAGGACCCGCCTGGAGGGCGCCGGTCCCCAGCTGGTCCCCGACAAGATCGTTTAGGGATGTTCGCAGGTGACTCGCTCCCCTGACGGGGCGTCATACAAAAGGCCGTTGACCTGGGATTCCTCCCGGCCAACGGCCTTCCGACACAATGTCGGGACGACAGGATTTGAACCTGCGACCCCTTGACCCCCAGTCAAGTGCGCTACCAAGCTGCGCCACGTCCCGTGGTCTCGGTGCCTGCAGCGGGGCCTGGGGGGCTCTGCTGTGGGCTTCTCGACCTTGTCTCCGGTTGTCCCGGCGACGTGGAAAACAATACAGCACGTCGGGGGGTGCTCGCTGCCAGGTTCGGGGGGTGGGGTGGGTCAGGGGGTGGGGTGGCGGGCGTCGTAGGTGAGGAAGGCGGGGCGGCGGGCGGCGAGGAGGAGGACGGCGGCGACGCAGGCGAGGCCGCCGGTGATCACGGAGGTGGCGGGGTTGGTGAGGGCGGCGACGGTGCCGGACTCGAAGTCGCCGAGGCGGGGGCCGCCGGCGACGACCACGATGAAGATCCCCTGGAGGCGGCCGCGCATCTCGTCCGGGGCCGCGACCTGCATCATCGTGTTGCGGAAGATCATGCTGACGGTGTCGGCGCAGCCCGCGACCGCGAGCAGCAGGAGGCCGAGCCAGAGGTTGTGGAGGGCGCCGAAGGCCGCGATGGCCAGGCCCCAGGCGGCGACGGCGGCGAGGACGGCGACGCCCTGGCGGTGGACGCGGCCGACCCAGCCGGAGAAGAGCGCGCCGATCAGGGCGCCGACGGCCGGGGCGGAGACCAGCAGGCCGACGGTGCCGGCGTCGCCGCCGTAGAAGGTGACCGCGATGGCCGGGAAGAGGGCGCGCGGCATGCCGAAGACCATCGCGGCCAGGTCGGCGAGGAAGCTGGTGCGCAGGTTGGGCTGCTCGCGCAGGAAGCGGAGGCCGTCGAGGACGGAGGCGCGGCCCTTGCGCTCGCCGAGCGGCCGCATGGCGGGCAGGCGCCACATCGCGTAGAGGGTGCCGGTGAAGGCGACGGTGTCGACCAGGTAGGCGGCCTGGGATCCGTAGGCGCCGATGAGGACGCCGCCGAGCATCGGGCCGACGGTGAGGCCGAGGTTCATGCTGACGGTGTTCAGGGCGTTCGCCGCCGGGAGCTGGTGGCTGGGCACCAGGCGGGGGATCATCGCGGAGCGGGCGGGCGAGCTGATCGCGAAGAAGCCGGCCTGGACGGCGACGGCGGCGTACAGGACGGCGACCAGGCCGAGGCCGGCCAGCGCCTGCGCGGCCAGGGCGGCGGAGACGACCGCCAGACCGGCCGAGCCGAGCAGGCCCAGCCGGCGCCGGTCGACGGTGTCGGCGATCGCGCCGCCGTAGAGGCCGAAGGCGACCAGCGGGACGAGGGAGAAGATGCCGACCAGGCCGGTCGCGAAGGCGGAGCCGGTCAGGTCGTAGACCTGGACGGAGACGGCGACGGCCGTCATCTGCTGGCCTATGGAGGAGACGGCCTGCCCGGCCCAGACTCGGCGGTAGTCGGGGTGGTCGCGCAGCGGGCTGAGGTCGGCGAAGGCCCGCCGGTACCAGGGTGAGCCGGCGGTTGCCTCCGGCCCGGGTCCGTCCCCCGGTCCGGGTTCCGGTTCGGGTTCGGGATCAGCGGCGGAGGATGCGGGGGACGGGCCGGGCGCGGGGGACGGCATGGAATGTTGATTGTTCGACATAGTCCCTCATGCTCCGCTCCGCCCCCGGACGGCCCCGCACCGGGGCCGCCCCAGCGAAAGCCCCGCCCCTGCCCGCGACGCCCCGGCCCCACCCGCGAGGCCCCCGCTACCGGCTCAGCACCTGCCTCTCCCCCGCCTCCACCGCGAAGTCCAGCCGGTTGCCCGGCGGCGGGAACGGGCAGATGAAGTGGTCCGAGAAGGCGCACGGCGGCAGGTAGGCCCGGTTGAGGTCGAGGACGGTGCGGCCCTCGGCGTCGGGCGCGGGCAGGGTGATGAAGCGGAAGCGGTAGGTGTCGATGCCGCTGGTCGTGTCCGCGATCACGCCGCTGAGCCGATCGCCCGACCGGCTGACGGTCAGGGTGCGGTGCTCGCCCGCCACCGTGAAGGCGATCTGCCCGGAGACGGCCAGCGGGCGCTCCCGGCCGTCGGCGTTCGGGACGACGACCGACCGGGCGTCGTCGTCCTCGAACGGGGTGAAGACGGCGGGCACGGCCCACTCGGGCGCGTACGGGAAGGCGGAGATGCCCGCGAACGCCGTCCGGCGGGGTGCGGCCGGGTCGAAGACCCGCAGGGCCAGCTCGCCCTCGCGCTCGATCGGGACGAGCAGCAGGTCTCCCAGAACGGCGGTGTCGGCGGCCGGGTCGCTGTCCGGGCGCAGCAACGCCTCGCCGTCCACTGGCGCGTCGGCGCCGTCGACCGTGATGCCGTCGGACGCCGCCGCCCGGACCCGGACGCCCTCGGCGTCGGCCCACCAGCGCCCGGGCAGGCCGGGGATCTCGGCGGGCTCGGGCTCCAGCCAGTGCGTGCCGGTGAGTGCGAGCTGGCCGTGCTGCGCGCTCACCGACGCCGCCCGGCCGTCACTCCAGTGCTTCCAGTCCTCCGCGGCCGTCTCCGTCATCGGTCCACCCTCCCGGTCGGTCCGTGGACGGCCCGCCGTTCGGGCCGCCCGTCCTCCGTCATCCACAACACCGTCCGCGCGGACGGATCATTCCCGTCGGCCCGATGTCGCCGAAACCGCAACACGGCGGCAACGCGCCGACACCGGGCACAACACGGGGCACCACTCCGGCCACACACCTACCCCTCACGGCGCTTCAGCGGACGGAACAGCCCCTCCTGCACCACGGACACCACCAGCCGGCCGTGCCGGTCGAAGATCTGCCCGCGGGCCAGGCCGCGCGCGCCGTGCGCGATCGGGGACTCCTGCTGGTACAGCAGCCAGTCGTCCGCCCGGAACGGCTGGTGGAACCACATCGCGTGGTCGAGCGAGGCCATGTCGAAGCTCCGCTCGCCCCACAGCGGCTCGACCGGGGCGCGGACGGCGTCCAGCAGCGTCATGTCGCTGGCGTAGGTGAGGGCGCAGACGTGGATCAGCGGGTCGTCCGGCAGCGGGCCGTTGGTGCGCAGCCAGACGCCGCTGCGCGCCTCGACGCCCTCCAGCTCCTCCTTCGTCCAGCGCAGCCGGTCGACGTAGCGGATGTCGAAGGGCTGGCGGCGGCTGATGAACGGGGGCAGCTCGCCGAGCCGGGAGCCGACCTCGTCCAGGGCACTGGGCAGCTCCTCGGGGGCGGCGACGGGCGGCATCGGGTACTGGTGCTCGATGCCGGCCTCCTCGGGTCTGTGGAAGTCGGCGGTGAGGGCGAAGATCGACCGGCCGCCCTGGATGCCGAGCACCCGGCGGGTGGTGAAGGACCGGCCGTCACGGATCCGGTCGACCTGGTAGACGATCGGCACGCCGGGGACCCCGGGGCGCAGGAAGTAGGCGTGCAGCGAGTGGACGGGGCGCTCGTCGTCCACCGTGCGCCCCGCCGCGACCAGCGCCTGCCCGGCGACCTGGCCGCCGAACGTCCGTTGCAGCGCCTCCTCGGGGCTGCGCCCACGGAAGATGTTGAGTTCGATCTGCTCAAGGTCGAGCAGATCGACAAGGTCGTCGACGGGGGTACCCATGGGCACGTTTCCTCTCCGGACTCCGAACAATTCTCCAGCTCAATCGAATCCTTTGGCGACCCGGGTCATTCCCGCGCAGCGGTCCGGAACGCCCAGTTCACTCGAACGAGTAGGCGAGCCGACGAGCAGGTGACGGACGGGACGGCCCGGTCGGCCAGGAGGCCCCCACCGGCCGCACGACCTCCGGCTACGCCCCCAGCCCCGACTCCCGCACCGTGATGTTGAGCCGCCCGAGCAGCCCCAGCGCCGGATCGGCCATCCCCGGCAGCGTCCGCACCACCCCGTGGTACGCGAACCGGGCCGGGCCGCCGAACACCAGCAGGTCGCCGCTGCGCAGCTCCAGGTCCGTCCACGGCCGGGTCCTGGTCTCGGTGTTCCCGAGCCGGAAGACGCAGCCGTCGCCCAGCGAGAGCGAGACCACCGGCGCGTCCGCCCGCTCGTCGCGGTCCTGGTGGAGGCCCATCTTCGCGCCGTGCGCGTAGTGGTTGACGATCGCGATGTCCGGCGCGTACGACGCCGCCCCCGCGACCTCCCCCAGCGCGGCCCCGTACGCCTCGGCGACGGCCCTGCGCGCCAGGTCCCCGAGCAGCCGCGGGAACGGCTTGACGGGCGCGCCGTCCTCGGCGACCTCCCGGTACCCATACGGGTACCAGTGCAGGCCGAGGCTCACCATCCGGACCGACATCATCCCGCCGGTGGGCATCCGCACGGCGTGCAGACCGGCCGGCGGGCGGGCCCACTCCCGACAGGCGGTGACCAGGCGCCGCTGCGCGTCGAGGTCCAGCCAGCCGGGCAGCAGGACGGCGCCGGGGGCCGGCTCGGAGCGCTCGCGCGCGGCCGGGGACCCACCCGGATCACCGAACAGCTCGCCCTGGATCACCCCACCATCCTCCCGCACCGCGCCCGCCTGGGCCGACCCGCGCCCACTCGGGCCCAGCCCCGCGCCCAGCCCGGCCGCCGCCGACGGCGGGCGCACCCCCGCGCGACCCCGACTCCCGCCCGCGGGAACGCCGACGGCCGCTCCCCCGGCCGGCGGAGGAACCCGCGCGGCGGAGAAGCGGCCGTGAAAGCCGTGCACATCGGTACGCACATCCGTACGTCGACGCACCGACAGCCGACGCACCGACAGATCGGCGCATGAACAGATCGGCACATCGGCACCCGGTCGGGCACCGGCACGGTGAGCCCCGGGCAGCCGACGCCGGCCGCGCACGGGGCCTCACGTGCTCGAGGAGGCCTCAGCTGGGGAGACCTCAGATGCTGAGGGTCTGGCCCGGGAAGATCAGGTCCGGGTTGCCACCGATGACCTTGGCGTTGTTCTGGTACAGGTCGTGCCAGTCCAGGCCCTGCGCGGCGGCGATGGAGCTCAGGGTGTCACCGGCCTTGACGGTGTAGTCGCCCTTGGCGGCCGGCTTGGCGTCGTTCGAGCGGTTCCAGGACTTGGCGCCCTGGTCGGCCTTCGGCGCGGACTTCTGGGCGTCGGCCTTCGGGGCGGCAGCCTTCGGCGCGGACTTCTGGGCGTCGGCCTTCGGCGCGGCCTGAGCCTTCGGCGCGGCCTGGGCCTTGGGCGCGGCCTTCGGGGCCTCGGCCGGCTTGGCGGCGGGCTTCGGGGTCTGCGCCGGCTTGGCGGCGGTCGAGCCGGCGGCGGAGCCCGCCGAGGTGTCGACGGCGGCCGGGGCGCCGCCCTTGGTCAGGCCGGCCTTGACGGAGCAGACGGGCCAGGCGCCCGGGCCCTGCGAGGCGAGGACCTTCTCCGCGACGGCGATCTGCTGCGCCTTGGTGGCCTGGTTGGCCTGCGACGCGTAGGCGGTGCCACCGAACGCGGCCCAGGTGCTGGAGGTGAACTGCAGACCGCCGTAGAAACCGTTGCCGGTGTTGATGGCCCAGTTGCCGCCGCTCTCGCACTGGGCGACGGCGTCCCAGGTGGAGACGGAGGCGGCGGAGGCCGAGGTGGCCGTGACGAGGCCGGCCACCGGCAGGGCCGCGACAGCGGCGCCCGCCACGACAGCCATCCGAACGCGGTTGCGCTTGGTGGCGGTGGAGGTGGTGGCAGCGGCGGTCTCGTTACGGAAGGTCATGAGGTTCCTCTCGACAGCCCCGGGCGGGCATGCGGAACCAGACCCCGGGAAGGGCCGTGATCACTCGCTGCGTCCGTCGGGCGGCCGGGCACGTGTCGGACGTGCCGCTTGCCGCCCCGGCCACCCAGCCGCTCGCCGACGACGTGTTCGAGCGATCGCGTCGGCGGGCACCTGCCACGCCCGGCGGACCGGGGGGCTGTGCGTCGGGGGTGAACCCGGGTGGCGCTCGTTGCGCCGTCCAAGAAGCTACGAGCCGATCAACGGGGAATCCAAAACTTCGACGGTCTGCCCAGCTCAGCCAAGGGTTACCGGCGGTAACGACCATGCAATCATGCCCGAATTGTCCGCTTTAACCGTCGATTCCTAGATCAAACATCCGGACTCCGTGACTCACCTCACTGTTTGATTCCGGCAGTCCCGGCACCGACATCGACAGATTGCGACCACGAGAACACGCGGTGCGGTCGGATCCGAGGCAATTCACGTCAGCCTCCAGGGGCACCCGTGACGCCTGACACAAGGGCCCGTTGGGCATGGCGACCTCTCCGTGTCCGCCCCAGCACCCCATCCACACCCATCCGAGGAGACCCTGTGCCGCGCATGCTCGACGTCAGCGACGAGGTCCGGTCCGAGATCGGCGACGACGAAGCCGACCGCCTGCTAGGTGGCGACCGCGCCCCCGACGGCTACGAGTGCACCTCCTGCCGGACCCCCGGCGACACGCACGTGGAGCCCACCAGCACCGTGCTGTTCGTCGGCGACGAGACCGCCGTCCTCGCCTTCGCGCACGCCCGCTGCATCCCCTCCCAGGTCGTCCCGGTCTCCGAGGAGCAGCTGGCGGGCGCCGTCCGCAGCATCAGCCAGACCCAGCCCGGCGGCCCGGACCTCGCCGTCCCCGCCGCCGTGCCGAGCGCCCCCGCGCCGGCCCCGGCCGCGCCCGTCGGCCCGGCCCCGACCCAGCCGGCCGCCCCCGGCCAGGCCGCCATCCTCGGCATCACCTGCGGGCTGGTCCTGCACGGCAAGGTCGGGCACGCCTCGCTGGTGGTCGAGCCGACCGGACCGGTCGGCCGCCCCGGCAGCACCTCGGGCGAGGACGAGTTCCTCGACCTGCTCCAGGACGCCGGCTTCCAGCCCGTCACCGACCTCGACGAGACCCCGGACCAGCTGCCCGGCTGGTCCGTCCTGGTCGCGATGGGCAAGCTGCACGCGATCCTCCAGCCCGCCGCGGCCGGCGGCAGCACCGGCTGGTGGCAGGCGCACCAGCCGCTCCAGGTCACCGACGCCTGGCGGATGGCCGCGAGCCAGCTCTCCGAGGTGACGATGTACGCCGTGCCGGCCGGCATGGTCGGCCGGCAGCCCCGCGAGGACCTGCTGCGCCAGGCGCTGGAACGGGCGGTGGCGCTGGGCCAGGTGGTCGCCGCCTCCCTCCCGCTCGCCGGCACCTGATCCGGCTCCGCGCCCCGACCCGCCGGACGGCCGCCTCCCACCCCCACGGCAGCCGTCCGGCGGGCGCACGCCCGCGACACCCCGCCGCGCGCCATGCCCGGGAACACCCCGCCGCACCCCGCCCGCGCCCTGCGCTCCCCGCTCCACTCCGCCGTGCCCGCGTCCGCCCCGGCGTGCCCACACCCCGCCCGGCGCGCGCACCCGTTGCGCACTCCGGCGTGTAGGCGCACCCCCGCCCCCAGGGCCCGCATCCCCCGCCCCTCTCGCTCGTTGGCCCCTACGTGTACAGCTACGACGTCTCCGCGTCCCCCGGCCGGTCCGCCAGCGCCTCGCGCTCGATCCCGGGCATGCGCCCCTCGTACGACGCCGAGCACCCGCACTCCGCGACGCCGATCTACGACGAGCTGTACTCCGAGTACCGGCGCCTCTTCCGCGCCCTGCCCGGTGACCGCTCGAACGAGGAGGACCTGAAGTTCACCGGCTTCGCGGTCCGCGACAGCTACCCGCTGCACGGCGAGCAGCGCCCGTACCCGCCCCAGCAGCAGACCTTCCACACCCTCCCGGGCCAGACGCCGGGCCTCCCCCAGTTCATGCCGGGCTCCCAGCACCACGGCTCCGGCCCCACCGGCGGCCAGCAGCACAGCCACAGCGGGGGCCACACCGGCGCCCACGCCACTCCCCACAGCAACTCCCACACCGGCAACCACACCGGCGGAGGCCACCCCGGCACGCACGCCGGAAGCCGCACCGGCCGTCACACCAGCAGCGCCCACCCCGGCACCCACAGCACCGGCCACCACCACGGCCACCACCCCGAGTCCCCCACCGGCGACAACCTCGGCCCCGCCGCCCCGGCCCCCGTCCAGGACCAACCCGCCGTCCCCACCGCCCAGTTCACCGACGGTCAGGGCTGGGTCGCGGCCGGCTACCTGGGCGCGGCTCCGCACCCGATGCCGGTGCCCGCGCCCGCACCGCCGGCGCCGCCCGCGCCCTCCCCGGTGATGGGTACGGCCACCGGTCTCGCCCCCGCGCCGTCCAGCGGCGGCCGCCACCGCCAGATGCTCTCCCTCCCCCCGGGCCCCACCGTCGACCACCGCTGACACCCGGCCCGCACCCCGGACCGGCCCCGACCGGGAAACCCACCCCGGACACGCCGGAGGGCCCCGCCACCACCGTGGCGAGGCCCTCCGGCCGTCGGTCGGCGGACCGACCGGTCCTACCGACTGCTGCTGCTCCTACTACTTCTTCTTGCGCTTCTCCCGGACCCGCACCGAGATCGAGATCGGCGTCCCGACGAACCCGAACTCCTCGCGCAGCCGGCGCTCGATGAAGCGCCGGTAGCCGGCCTCCAGGAAGCCCGAGGCGAACAGCACGAAGCGCGGCGGACGGGTGCCCGCCTGGGTGCCGAACAGGACACGCGGCTGCTTGCCGCCGCGGATCGGGTGCGGGTGGGCGGCGACCAGCTCGCCGAGGAAGGCGTTCAGGCGCGCGGTCGGGATGCGGGTCTCCCAGCCCTCCAGCGCGGTCTCGATCGCCGGGACGAGCTTCTCCATGTGCCGGCCGGTCTTGGCCGAGACGTTGACCCGCGGGGCCCACTGCACCTGGACGAGGTCGCGCTCGATCTCGCGCTCCAGGTAGTAGCGGCGCTCCTCGTCGAGCTGGTCCCACTTGTTGTAGGCGACGACGACGGCGCGCCCGGCCTCGACGGCCATCGAGATGATCCGGGTGTCCTGCTCGGCGAGGGTCTCGCTGGCGTCGATCAGGACGACCGCGACCTCGGCCTTCTCCAGCGCGGAGGAGGTGCGCAGCGAGGCGTAGAAGTCGGCGCCGGCGGTCAGGTGGACCCGGCGGCGGATACCGGCGGTGTCCACGAACTTCCAGGTCTTGCCGCCGAGGTCGATCATCTCGTCGACCGGGTCACGGGTGGTGCCGGCCAGCTCGTTGACGACGACCCGCTCCTCGCCGGCGACCTTGTTCAGCAGGCTGGACTTGCCGACGTTGGGCCGGCCGATCAGCGCGATGCGGCGCGGGCCGCCGGGGGCGGCGTCGCCGAAGGTCTGCGGCGGGGCCTCGGGCAGCGCGTCCATGACGGCGTCCAGCAGGTCGCCGGAGCCGCGGCCGTGCAGGGCGGAGACCGGGTAAGGCTCGCCCAGGCCCAGCGACCACAGGTAGGCGGCCTCGGCCTCGGTGGAGGGGCCGTCGACCTTGTTGGCGCACAGGACGGTCGGCTTGCCGGCCCGGCGGATGATCTTGATCAGGGCCTCGTCGGTGTCGGTGGCGCCGACCTTGGCGTCCACCACGAACAGCACCGCGTCGGCCTGCTCGATGCCGAGCTCGGCCTGGGCGGCCACCATGGCGTCGATGCCGAGGACGTCGATCTCCCAGCCGCCGGTGTCGACCACCTTGAAGCGGCGGCCGTTCCAGCTGGCCTCGTACGTGACCCGGTCGCGGGTGACGCCCGGCTTGTCCTCGACGACGGCCTCGCGGCGGCCGATGATGCGGTTCACCAGGGTCGACTTGCCGACGTTCGGGCGGCCGACCACGGCCAGCACCGGCAGCCGGACGTGCGCGCCGCCGTCCTCGGCGTCGAAGCCGTCGAGGTCGATGCCCTCCTCGGCCGCGAGGGCCATGAACTCGGCGTAGTCGGCGGCGTCCAGCCCGCCGTGATCGGCGGTGTCGTGCTCTGCGGTCATGTTCGTCTGTTCCGTTTCCCGGCCCGGCCCTTCCCAGGGGCGTGCCGTGCGTACCTGCCCCGCTCGGGGCAGCGCGATGGTTTCCGCCGCGGCGCCTCGACGGCCCGCGGTTCGTTCAGTGGGTCGGACCGGCCTCCACGGCCGCTCCGGTACCCGGTCGATCAGCGCCGGTCCGATGTCCGGTCGGCCGATCAGTCGATCAGTCGGTCGGACCATCGGCCGATCGGTCGGTCAGACCGACGACAGCCCGGCCCGCTCCTCCACCAGCCCGGCGATCCGGTCGATCACCTGCTCCAGGGTGAGCTCGCTGGTGTCCACCAGCACCGCGTCCGCGGCCTGGGCCAGCGGGGCCGTCTCCCGCGAGGAGTCGGCGGCGTCGCGGCGCGCGAGGTCGGCGGCCATCGCGG
Source organism: Kitasatospora sp. NPDC058046 (assembly GCF_042885595.1). NCBI lineage: Bacteria > Bacillati > Actinomycetota > Actinomycetes > Kitasatosporales > Streptomycetaceae > Kitasatospora > Kitasatospora sp. NPDC058046. The sequence goes on along the minus strand of NZ_JBHVRS010000033.1, from coordinate 37,596 downwards.
TGATGGTCGCCTCGTCCACGCCCTTGGCGCGAAGCTCGGCCGCCCGGCGCGCGGCCCGGGCCTCCACGGAGGCGGTCAGGAAGACCTTGACGGTGGCCTGCGGGAACACCACGGTCCCCATGTCCCGGCCCTCGGCGACGATGCCGCGCTCGGCGACCTCGGCGCAGCCGCGCTGCAAGTCCACCAGCCGGGACCGTACGGCCGGCACCGCGGACACGGCGCTGACCTTGGCGGTCACCTCGGGGCCGCGGATCGGGCCGGACACGTCCTGGCCGTCCACCGTGATGGTGGGGCCGTCGGCGTCCGTCCCCGACACGATGACGGGCTTGCCGCACGCGACGGCCACCGCCTCCGGGTCCTCGACGTCGACCTCGTTGACCAGCATCCACCAGGTCATCGCCCGGTACATGGCGCCGGTGTCCAGGAAGCTCAGGCCCAGCCGGGCGGCGACCGCCCGCGAGACGGTCGACTTGCCGGAGCCGGAAGGTCCGTCGATGGCGACGACGACCGGGGCGTGCGCTCGGTCGGCAGTGTCCACGGGCGAACCTCTCTCTGAGCATGGGAGCCGGAGCCTGGGCAGGCGGACGGCCGGGGATGTCTCCCTCAAGGTTAATGGACCGCCGCCGTGACCCGCTCCGCCGCCGGTCGGCCGACCTCCGGGCCCGGGACCAGGCCCGAGACCAAGCCCGAAACCAGGCCCGACCGCCAGGCCCCTCCGACCCGCCCGGACCGGCCCCGCACCTCAGCCCCGCACGCCCCGCACCTTCAGTCCCGCACGCTCCAGCCGCTCGCCCGCAGCGCCTTGGTCAGCCGCTTCACCGCCGTCGGCGCCACCGACAGCTGGACGAAGCCGACCTGCTGCCCGGTCGAGTGCTCGATGACGACGTCCTCGATGTTGACCCCGGCCTCGCCGACCTCCCCGAACAGCCGGCCCAGCTCGCCCGGCTGGTCGCCCAGGACGACCGCCAGGGTCTCGTAGCGGGTAGGCGGCGCGCCGTGCTTGCCGGGGATGCGGGCCTGGCCGGTGTTGCCGCGCCGCATGACCGCCTCGATCCCGGCCGCGCCCACCCGCCGCTCGCCCTCCTCGTCGGCCTGCATGGCGCGCAGCGCGGTGACGGTCTCGCCGAGGTCGCGGGCGACCCCCTCCAGCACGTCGGCGACGGCGCCGGCGTTGGCGGAGAGGATGTCGACCCACATGCCGGGGTTGGAGGCGGCGATCCTGGTGACGTCGCGCACGCCCTGGCCGGAGAGCCTTATGGCGGTCTCGTCGGCGTTCTCCAGGCGGGCCGCGACCAGCGAGGAGACCAGCTGCGGGGCGTGCGAGACCAGGGCGACCGCCCGGTCGTGCTCGGCGGCGTCCATCACGATCGGCACCGCGCCGCAGAGCGCGACCAGCTCCAGCGCGGCGTTGAGCGTCTCGGTGTCGGTGTCCGCGGTCGGGGTGAGCACCCAGGGGCGGCCCTCGAAGATGTCGGCGCGGGCGGCCAGCGGGCCGGAGCGCTCGCGGCCGGCCATCGGGTGACTACCGATGTAGTGGACGGTGTCGCAGCCGAGCTCGGCGACCTCGCTGCCCGGGCCGGCCTTCACGCTGGCGACGTCGGTGTACCAGTGGGCCAGGTTGCGGCGCTGGCAGTCGGCGAGCACCTTGCCGACCAGCGCGGGCGGCACGGCGATGATCGCCAGGTCCACCGGGCCGTCGACCGGGTCGGTGATGCCCGCGCCGAGCGACTCGGCGGTGCGGGCCGCGTCCGGGTCGGCGTCCTCCAGGTGGACGGTCAGCCCGCGAGCGGTCAGGGCGAGCGCGGCGGAGGTGCCGATCAGTCCGGTGCCGACGACGACGGCAGTGCGCATGGCGGGTCGCTCTCCTCATCACGATTCTCGACAGGTGCCGGAACCGTCCGGGAGCACCCGCGCCCCATCCTCCCTCATCCGCCCCGCCCAAGTCCCCACCCGCCACCCGGCAACCACGGGGGCGGCCCCGGCAGCTTCCGGCACCGGCAACCGCCACGCGCCCGCCCCCGTCCCACACAGTGCACGCGCCGCACCCGGAAATCCTGCGACGTCCGCCCCGAAGCCGGGCAGACTGGCCGCCCGGGAAAGGGGAAGGCACGGGCGAGCACCGCGGGAACAGCAGGACAGCACGACGAGCGCCACGCGGCGGGCGACACGCGAACGAAGGGGTTGCGCATGGACGATCAGCACAGCGGCCGGAGCGGGCAGTCGAAACCGCCGGCCGTACCGGCCCACCCGTCGGTCCTGGACTCCGTCGTCGTGTACGCCGAGGGCGCGGTGTGCCGCCGGCGGGCGACCGTCCCGGTCCCGCCCGGCGGACGGCTGCGGCTGACCGGCCTGCCCGCCGCCCTGGACGGCCGCTCGCTACGCGCCCGGGTGCTCGCCGGACCGGCTGGCGCCGCCGTCACCGAGGCCCGGTTGGAGCTGCTCGCCGAACTCCGTGAACCGGACGAACTCCCGGAACTGAAGCGGGACTTGGACGAGGTCAACGAGCGCCGCAGCGCGCTCGGCGAACGCCTGCGACTGGTCCAGGCCTCGATCGCCGAGACCGCCGCGCTGCGCGCCGTCCCCCCGCAGCGCCGACGCGACGAACCGCTGCGCCGCACGCCCGCCGACGCCTGGCTGGAGCTCGCCGACTTCGTCGAGGAGCGGCTGGCCCGGCTCCAGGAGCGCGCCGAGGAGCTCACCTGGCAGCTGGAACTCGCCGACCACGAGCGCGACCTGGCCGCCGACCGGCTGGAGCGGGCGTCCACCGCCGACCGGACCGAACCGGTCGGCACCAGCACCACCGTCCTGCTCACCCTCACCACCGCGAGCACCCACCCCGACCAGGACCAGGGCCACGACCAGGACCAGGCCATGGAGCTGGAACTGGAGTACGGCGTCCCCGCCGCCCGCTGGGTCCCGGCCTACCGGCTGTCCTACCGGACCGGCGCCGACACGGCCCACCTGGTCCTGCGCGCCGCCGTCGCCCAGCGCACCGGCGAGGACTGGACGGGCGTGCGCCTCGCCCTGTCCACCGCCGACCTCGACCGCCGCACCGACCTGCCCCGGCTCGCCTCGCTGCGGATCGGCCGCAGCCAACCCGCCCCGCCGCCCTCCGGCTGGCGCGAGCCCCCGGCCGGCCTGGCCGACCTCTTCACCGGCTACGACGCGGCCGGCGCCGACCGACCCGCCCCGCGACGCGAGACCCCGATCGCGGTGTCGGCCGCCGTGGCGCCCCGCTCCGCCCGCCTCGGCGGCGTCCGTCCGGGCGGCTCCCGGGCCGAGGCCTTCGCGGCCGAGGAGCACTTCGCCCCCACCGTCCCGTACGGCGGAGGCGGCCTGCTGAACGCCGACCAGCCGATGCCCGCGCCACCCGGTGCCCCGATCGAGCCGGGCGCCCCGATCGCCCCCGGCGGCTTCGCCGGCTACGGCGCCCCGCCGCCCACCCCTTACCCGGTCGCCGCCGCCGCGCCGCCGCCGCAGGGCCCGGGCGGCTTCCCGCCCGGGGAGGCCCGCCGCCGCGTCGGCCACGCCGCCCCGCCCCCGCCGCCACCCGGCCTCGCCCCGGACGCCACCCTGCTCGACTACCCCGACCTCGTCCTGGCCGGCCCCGAGGAGCCCGCCGCCCGGCGCGGCACCCTGCACCCCCGCCCCGAACGGACCGGCCACATCACACGGCCCGCACAGTTCGAGCGATTCGAGTACGAGGAACCCGCCTGGACAGCACCCGGCGCCGGCAGCACCGCGCAGCTCCGCACCCTCGCCCTCCCCCGGCACGCCGTCCCGCCCCGCGAGTCGGCCGGCTCCTTCGACCACCGCTTCGACGCCGCCGCCCCCGCCGACATCCCGTCCGACGGCACCTGGCACACCGTCACCGTCGGTGAGATCCCGCTCGCCGTCCGCCCCGAGTACGTCACCGTCCCCGCCGTCGAGGAGAAGGTGTACGCGACCCTGGTGCTCGCCAACCGCACCGACCAGGCCGTCCTGGCGGGCCCGGCCGAGGTCACCGTGGACGACGAGTTCCTGCTCACCGCCGCCCTGCCCACGCTGGCCCCCGGCGGCACCCGTCGGCTGGGCATCGGTGTCGCCGAGAGCATCGAGGTGGCGCGCCGCACCGAGCTGCACGAGTCCACCACCGGCATGCTGAAGGGCAACAGCACCGTCCTCGACCACCGGGTGCACGTCCAGCTGGCCAACCGGCTCGGACGCGCTGTCACGGTGGAGGTCCGCGAGCGGGTGCCGGTCGGCTCCGACGCCGAGATCCGGATCGAGGAGCGGGCCGACTGGCACGCCCCGACCGTCTCCACGCCGGACTGCCCGCCCAGCACCCGGCTCTGGCGGGTCGACCTGCCGCCGGGCGGACGCACCGAACTGGACGGCGGCTACCTGATCAAGATCCCGGCCGGAAAGGCCATCGTCGGCGGAAACCGGAGGAACTGAGCGATGACCGTCGAGACCCGTCCCCTCCCCGTCACCCTTCCCCTCCCCGTCACCGCCGTGACCTGCCTGGAGGACCGCGGCCAGGTCGAGCGCGGCACGACGGTCGCGCTCGCCGCGGGCGTGCAGCGGCTGCGCCTCGGCCCGCTCACCGCCCTCGCCGTCGACCGCACCCTGCGCGTCGAGTCCGGCACCGACGGCGTCCGGGTGCTGGAGTCCCGGCTGGTGCGCGGCTGGGCCCCGCGCGCCCCGCTGCCGCCCGGCCCGGAGGACTCCGACCTGCGCCACCGGCTGCACCGGCTGGACGCCGAGAGCCGGCTGGCCGACCAGACCCGGGCCCGGCTGGAGGCCCGGCTGGCCCTGCTCGCCCAGCTCTCCGCGGACCTGCTGCGCGAGATCGGCGAGGCGGCCGGCCTCGGCGAGCTCGAACCCAACCGCTGGGCCCGGGAGCTCGACCGGGTGGACGCCGAGCGCGAGCGCTACGGCGAGGAGCTGCGCGCCACCCACTCCCGGCTGCGCCGCCTGGAGGAGGAGCGCTCGCAGGCCCTGACCGCCCTGGACGAGGCCGAGGAGGACCCGGCCGAGCTGACCGCCCACCTGGAGCTCACGGTCGAGGCGGCCCGGTCCGGCCCCGCCGAGCTGACCGTCTCCCACCTGGTGCCCTGCGCGCTGTGGCGGCCCTCCTACCGGGCGACCCTGGACGGCGGCGAGCTGCGCCTGGAGTCGGAGGCGGTGGTCTGGCAGCGCACCGGCGAGGACTGGACGAACGCCCGGCTCACCTTCTCCACCGCCCGCTCCGCCCTCGCCACCGCCCCGCCCGCGGTGGCCGAGGACGTCCTGGTGCTGCGCGAGCGCACCGACGAGGAGCGCCGCACGGTCGAGGTCGAGCTGCGCGAGGAGGCGGTCGCCGTCCTGGGCCCGGCTTCCCGGGTGCCGGGCGTGGACGACGGCGGCGAGGTCCGGGTGCTGCCCGCCCCCGCCCCCGCGACCGTGCCCTCCGACGGCCGCGCGCACCGGGTGCCGCTGGGCGCCTTCACCGGCCCGGCGGGCAGCGAGTACGCCTGCGCCCCGGAGCTGTCCCCGCTGGTCACCCAGGTGGTCCGGTTCCGCAACGCGGCCGGGCACCCGCTGCTGTCCGGCCCGGTCGAGCTGGTCCGCGGCAGCGGCTTCACCGGCCGCGGCGAGCTGCGCTTCACCGCCGCCGGTGCCGAGGCCGAGCTGTCCTTCGGCAGTTCGGACGGCTACCGGGTGGTGCGGGAGAGCGAGGAGCGCCAGGCCACCGCCGGCCTCACCGGCCGCCAGACCACCACCCGGACGGTCCGGCTGCACCTGTCCCGCTTCTCCGGCCCGGAGGAGCGGGACGAGCGGATCGTCACGGTGCGCGAGCGGGTGCCGGTCTCCGAGGTGTCGGCGGTCGAGGTGCGGCTGCGCAAGGAGGAGTGCTCCCCGGCGCCGGACTCCTTCGACGCCGAGGGGATCGTCCGCTGGGACGTCCCGCTCGCCCCCGGCGCCCGGCGCACCCTCACCCTGGTGTACGAGGTGTCCGCCTCCGCCAAGGTGGCCGGGCTCTGACCGCCGCGGGCGGCACCCCAGGACCAATCCGGAGACAACGGGTAGAAAAGGAACCATGATCCTCCACCTCGCCCCCCTGGACGACTGGCTGTCCGACCCCGGCCGCCCGTACGCCACCGCGTCGCTGCTCACCGACGGGTTCATCCACTGCTCGGCGGACGAGCGGACGGCGCTCGCGGTGGCCAACGCCTTCTTCTCCGACACCCCCGACCCGCTGATGGCGCTGCTGATCGAGGAGTCGCTGGTGGAGCCGATGGTGAAGTGGGAGGCCCCGCACGGCGCCCCGCCGCCGGGTGCCACTCCGGGCGTGCTGTTCCCGCACATCTACGGGCGGCTGAACCGCACCGCCGTGGTCGGCCTGGAGAAGGTCGAGCGCGGCCCGGACGGCCGCTGGGCCTCGCTCAGCCCCTGGAGCTGACGGGGCCTCCCGTCCCCGCTACAGCCACCCCCGCTCCCGGGCCGCCATCCCGGCCTGGAAGCGGGTGGTGGCGCCCAGCGAGCGCATCAGGCTCTGGAGGCGGCGCTGGGTGGTCCGGGCGCTCCAGCCGAGCGACCGGGCGATCGACTCGTCGGTGAGCCCGGCCGCCAGCAGGCCCAGCAGCTTGCGGTGGTCGGTCTCCGGCTCCGACCCGGCGTCCTCGGTGCCGACCGCCGCCTGGAGGCGGACGGCCCGCTCCCACTCCGCCTCGAACAGCGTGTCCAGCGCCTGGAGCAGCGCCGAGGGGTGGATCACGTACGCGGCGTCCAGCACGCTGTCGCCGACGCTGATCGGGATGATCGCCATCCGGTCGTCCGAGATGATCATCTTCATCGGCAGCGTCGGCCGGACCCGCGCCTCCTCGCCGTCCTCGACGCCGACCAGGATGTTCTTCTCCAGCCGCCCCGGCCAGGCCACCGCCTCCCGGTCGTAGACCGTCCGGAACTTCACGCCCTCGCGCAGCCGCCGCCGCTGCAGGGTCAACGGCGCCACCGGGTCCTGGATGTACGGCGGGCGGTCGAAGCCGCGCACCTGGTACTGGCTGGTCTCGGTGATGTGCTCCAGCCGCTGGGCGATCGCCTCGCCGCCGGTCAGCACCTCCACCGAGTGCGCCGGGTCGGTGTACCGCGAGGCCTCCCGGAAGGCGTCCATCAGCCGGTGCATCTCGGCCCGGGCGTAGCGCAGCTCCGACTCCCGGTGGCCGATCAGGGTGCCGATCGCGACGTCCGGGGGGACGGGCAGGTAGCGGTGCCGGTCCACCGGCGCCCGGGTGGCCATGCCCTGCTGCGCCAACCGGTCCAGGGCCCGCACGCTCTGCTGGAACGTCAGCCCGCAGCTCTCCGCCAGCTCCTCCGCCGTGGACTGCGGGCTGGCCACCAGGGCCGCGTAGACCTGCCCGTCCGGCTCCGCCAGTCCCAGCGCGCCGAGGGCCTGTCCGCCGGCCCGCCCCAGTGCTGCATCGGACACGACGCCCTCTCCCCCTGCTCGCCCGTTTCCGTCGGCCGCTCCCGCCCCGACCCGCGCACCCCGTGCTGGCGCACTCCCGCCACCGGGCGGGGCGGCGCTCCGGTGGCCATCCTCGGCCACGGATCATGGCGCTGACAAGGCCGTGACCAGCGGTTGCGTCCCGGCTCACACGACCCGTCCGAAACGTGGACATCCACCCCCGGACATCCCCACAGCACATCCGCACCGGGCGTCCGCGCACGGACGCCCGCACGCCGACCCGACCCCGCCGCGGGAACGCCGGAGCCCCCGGCCGCAGCACGTGCGACCGGGGGCTCCGGTGGAGCGGACGGGGCCTACAGGCCGACCTCGCGCATCAGCTGGCCGACCTCCGGGTTGGTCAGGCGGCGCAGCCAGCCCGACTTCTGGTCGCCCAGGGCGATCGGGCCGAAGTGGGTGCGCACCAGCTTCTCGACCGGGAAGCCGGCCTCGGCCAGCATCCGGCGGACGATGTGCTTGCGGCCCTCGTGCAGGGTCACCTCGACCATGTAGTTCTTGCCGATGTTGGAGATGACCTTGAAGCTGTCGGCGCGCGCGTAGCCGTCCTCCAGCTCCACGCCCTGGGCCAGCCGCTTGCCCAGGTCGCGCGGGATCGGGCCCTGGATCGCGGCCAGGTAGGTCTTGGTCACGCCGTAGCGCGGGTGGGTGAGGCGGTGGGCCAGCTCACCGTGGTTGGTGAGCAGGATGATGCCCTCGGTCTCGGTGTCCAGGCGGCCGACGTGGAACAGCCGGGTCTCCCGGTTGGTCACGTAGTCGCCCAGGCACTGGCGGCCGTCCGGGTCCTCCATGGTGGAGACCACGCCGGCCGGCTTGTTCAGCGCGAAGAACAGGTACGACTGGGTGGCGACGGTCAGGCCGTCCACCTTGATCTCGTCGTTCTGCGGGTCGACCCGCTTGCCCTGCTCGGTGACGCGCTTGCCGTTGACCTCGACCCGGCCCTGCTCGATCAGCTCCTCGCAGGCGCGGCGGCTGCCGATGCCGGCCCGGGCCAGCACCTTCTGGAGGCGCTCGCCCTCGGGCTCGCCGAAGGTCTTGGGCAGCTTGACGGCCGGCTTGTCGTGCCGGGCGAGGACGGCGTCCTCGATCTTGGCCTGGAGCTCGCGGGAGCGCTGCGGCTGACGGCGCGGGTCGCCCGGGGCGCCCTGGCCCTCACGGCGCGGGCGCGGGGCCGGGCTGGGGCGCCGGCCGGCGTAGCCGCCGCGGGCCGGGGTGGCGTTGGGGCCGCCGCCGTACTCGGGGCGGTCGTACCGGCGCTCCTCGGGCCGCAGCGGGCGGTCCGGGTAGCGGCGGTCGTCCCGACGGTCGTCCCGACGGCGGTCGTCGCGCCGATCGTCACGGCCGAACGAGCCGCCGCGCGAACCCGCGCTCGAACCCGAGCCCGAACCGCCACGGCCGCCCCCGTACGAGGAGCCGCCACCGCTGCCGCCGTACGAACCCCCACGCGAGCCCGAGCCGCCGCGGCTACCGCCGCCGCCGCTGCCGCTGCCGTAGGAGGAGCCGCCGCCCCGGCCCCCGCCCTGTCCGCCGCGACCGCTACCGCCGCCGCTGCTGTTCCTGCCGTTGCCACTGCTACGCATCAAAGTGTCCGTACGTCGTTCCGTCTGGGATGTGCGGTCGTTTCGGCCGACCTCACCGCCCCCTACCGATCGGGCCCGGCCCGACCGGCCTCGCCACTGCCGTCCGCGGCCTGCGCGGCAGCGGCGGCGACCGCCTCCGCGATCATCGTGCCCTCCAGGGACTCCGCTTCCACGTCGTCGACCTCGGGCAGGAAGGGAGCGAGCTCCGGCAGCTCGTCCAGGCCGCGGAGCCCCATCCGTTCCAGGAAGTAGTTCGTCGTCCGATACAGGATCGCACCTGTTTCGGGCTCGGATCCGGCCTCTTCCACCAGTCCTCGCTGTACCAGGGTACGCATCACGCCGTCACAGTTCACACCACGGACGGCGGAAACCCGGGATCTGGACACCGGCTGCCGGTAGGCGATCACCGCCAGGGTCTCCAGTGCGGCCTGGCTGAGCCGGGCCTGCCGGCCGTCCAGGAGGAAGCGGTCGACGGCCGCGGAACAGGTGTCCCGGCTGTAGAACCGCCAGCCGCCCGCGACCAGCCGCAGGTCGAAACCGCGGCCCTGGGCCGTGTACTCGGCGGACAGCTCGCGCAGCGCGGCCGCCACCTCGGCCCGGGGCCGCTCCAGCACGCCGGCCAGCCGTTCCTCCGCCACCGGCTCGTCGACGACCATCAGCACGGCCTCCAGGTCGGCCCGCAGCCCGGCGTCGTCGGGCCCCTCGGCACCGGAGGCCGGCGGGGCCGACTTCTGGTGCACGACGACCGCCCCGGCCGGCTCCACCGGCCCGACCGGCCCCGCGGGCTCCACCGGGTCCGGCAGCAGCGCGAAGGCCGGCTCCAGCCACTCCTCGGCCCTCGGCCGCCCCGGCATCCCCAGCGGGCGCCGCACCGGCCGCCCGCCCTCGTCCCGTCCGCTCATCGCCGCCGACCCTCCTCGACCCCGCCGTCTCCACCGACCCCGCCGTCTCCACCGGCCTCACCGGCCGGCCGGTCGAACTCGTCCGTCACCTCGACCGCGCTCCGCCCCTCCTCGGCCACCCAGCGCACCAGCAGCTCGCCGAGCGCCTCCGGCTGCTCGAAGGCGAGCACCCGTTCCCGGTACAGCTCCAGCAGCGCCAGGAAGCGGGCGACCACCACCAGGTCGTCCGGCGCGTCCTCCACCAGCCGCCGGAACGAGGCCTCGCCCAGCTCGGTGAGCAGCCCCACCACCAGGGAGGCCTGCTCCCGCACGCTCACCGGCGGGGTGTGGATGTGGTCCACGTACACGACCGGCGCGGGCCTGGGCTCCATCGCCCTGGCCGCCAGCTCGGCCAGCCGCCGCGGCCCGATGCCGAGGACGACCTCCGGCAGCAGCTCCGCGTGCCGGGGCTCCAGGGCGGCGGTCCGGGGCCGGCGCAGCAGCTCGGCCGCCCAGCGTTCGCCGAACAGCGCCGCCGCCCGCTTGTACGCCCGGTACTGGAGCAGCCGCGCGAACAGCAGGTCACGGGCCTCCAGCAGGGCCAGGTCGGCCTCGTCCTCGACCTCCGCCACCGGCAGCAGCCGGGCGGCCTTGAGGTCGAGCAGGGTGGCGGCCACCACCAGGAACTCGGTCGCCGCGTCCAGGTCCCAGTCGGGGCCCATCGCCCGGATGTGCGCCATGAACTCGTCGGTCACGGTGGCCAGCGCCACCTCGGTGACGTCCATCCGGTGCTTGGCGATCAGGCTGAGCAGCAGGTCGAAGGGGCCTTCGAAGTTGTCCAGCCGTACCCGGAAGCCGCCCCGCGACTCGTTCTCGGTCGCGCTCGCGGCTGTGGTGGCGGTGACGGTGGCGGCTGGTCCGGCGGTTCTGGGCATGACGGTCCATCTTCACCCGTCCCCGCCTCCGGTCCGGCCCCGGGGCCGACCGACACGCCGTGCCACCCGCGCCCCGGACCGGCGCCCGCCCGGCGCTCACCGGCCCGTACGAGCCCCTCCGCACGCACCCGTCCCGTCGAACAGGCCACGGTGGGTCCCCCGGGCCCCGGGAACGCCCCTGCGGCGCCCGACACGGCCCTCCGGCACCCGGGACGTCGCCGGCCCTCCGGCCCGCGTCCCGCGGGCCTCCTGCCGCCCTTGCGGCGCCCTGCGGCGCCCGACACGGCTCCGGCGGCCTCCCCACGCCGGGCCCGCGGCCCCCCTCGACGCCCGGCGCAACCGCCGACCGCCCTTCCGCGCCGCCTACCGGCCGCGCAGCCGCCGCACCAGGATCGAGGCCTCGCCCCGCTGCTCCAGGTCCGCCAGGACGACCGCGATGGCCTCCCGGACGATCCGCCCGCGGTCCACGGCCAGGCCGTGCTCGCCGCGCAGCACCAGCCGGGCGTGCTCCAGGTCCATGAGCTCCTCGGCGGACACGTACACCGTGATCTTCTCGTCGTGCCGCTCGCGCCCGCTGGGCCGGCGCGGCGCGCGGCCGCGCGGCCGGGCACGGCCGGCGGCACCGGACGGCTCCTCGGCGGCGCCCTGGTGGGTGCGGGCCGCCGGGGCGGCACTGCGGCCGCCCTGGACGGCCTGTCCGGCCGCGGCGACGCCTGCGGCGGGCCCGACGCCCGCTCCGGACCGCTGCGCGGGCGCCGGCACCGAGGCGCCCGCCTGCTGCTCCGGCGTCACCTGCCGGTCGTCCTGGGCGCCCTGGGCGGCCTCGGTGCCCTCGGCGCCGTCCGGTCGGCCGTTGACGGTCCGCGCGGTCTCCGGTCTGGATGCCTCGGCGGCCGGACGCGGCGCGAGGGAGGGCGACAGCGCCATCCCTCCCGTGGTCCGGAACAGCTCGTCGGCACCCGGGAGACTCACTCGGCGGGGCGGCACCGGTCGAGCACCTCCCTGGCGAGCTGGCGGTAGGCGGCGGCACCGACCGAGTTGGTCGCGTACGTCGTGATGGGCTCGCCGGCGACGGTGGTCTCCGGGAAGCGCACGGTCCGCCCGATGACGGTGTGGAAGACGTGCTCGCCGAACGCCTCGACGACGCGCGCCAGCACCTCGCGGCTGTGCACGGTGCGCGAGTCGTACATGGTGGCCAGGATGCCGTCCAGGCGCAGGTCGGGGTTGAGCCGCTCGCAGACCTTCTCGATGGTCTCGGTCAGCAGCGCGACACCGCGCAGCGCGAAGAACTCGCACTCCAGCGGGACGATCACGCTGTGAGCGGCCGTCAGCGCATTGACCGTCAGCAGGCCCAGCGAGGGCTGGCAGTCGATGATGACGTAGTCGTAGTCGGGCAGCAGCGGCTTCAGGGCGCGCGCCAGCGCGGACTCCCGGGCCACCTCGCTGACCAGCTGCACCTCGGCGGCGGAGAGGTCGATGTTGGAGGGCAGCAGGTCCATCCCCGGGACCGCCGTCTTCAGCAGCACCTCGTCGGCCGTCAGGCCCCGCTCCATGAGCAGGTTGTAGACGGTGACGTCGAGCTCCATCGGGTTGACGCCGAGGCCGACCGAGAGCGCGCCCTGCGGGTCGAAGTCGACGAGCAGCACCCGGCGGCCGTACTCGGCCAGCGCCGCGCCCAGGTTGATGGTCGACGTGGTCTTGCCGACGCCGCCCTTCTGGTTGCACATGGCGATGATCTGGGCGGGGCCGTGCTCGGCGACCGGCGCGGGGATCGGGAAGTACGGCAGCGGACGGCCGGTCGGGCCGACCCGCTCGCGGCGCTGGCGCGCGGCGTCGGGGGCCAGCGTGGCGGCGTACTCCGGGTCCGGCTCGTACTCGGCGTCCGGGTCGTCGTAGGCGCCGTAGGCGAACTCGCCGTAGGCCAGGCCGTAGGCCGCCAAGTCGGCGTCGTGATCGGTCACCGTGGTCACCTGTGCTGTGTTCTGGCGTGCTTCGAAAGTACGGAGTGCGACCGAGCCGACCTCGGCCGAGCCCACGGAGGGCTGCCGGGCCCCGGGCTCCTCACTCGGCTGGCCGGCGGTGAGCGCCGCCAGTCCTGGCTGACCACCCCCGGGAGCAATTGTCGACTCATTCACAAGTCGTCTTACCTCCTTGGGCATCCAGGACTCTATGTCGATTCGTCAGCGTGGCAGCATGCCGACGGTTTGCGACTCTAGGCCGTTCAAGGCGTTCGCAGCAACACAATCCACGGTAGTGGGCAGGATGTGTCGACTATCGAGCGGGCTGCTGTCAAGGGATGAGCGGGTCACCGGCCCCAACGTTTCTGCGGGCGGGTGACGTGACCGACAGATATTGACGACAGAGCGACCTACCCGATCCACCCGCCGTTCACGGGCACGGCGAAGCCCCCGGCCCGAAGGGATCGGGTCGGGGGCGAACGACCGCCGGGCGGTCAGGGGGTTCAGGCGAGCACGCTCTCCAGGGAGACCGACTCCAGGCCGAAGGCCTCGGCCACGGCCGGGAAGGTGATCTGGCCCTCGTGCACGTTCAGGCCCTTGGCGAGCGCGGCGTCGCGGCGCAGCGCGTCCTTCCAGCCGCGGTTGGCCAGCTCCAGCACGTACGGCATGGTGGCGTTGGTCAGCGCGTAGGTGGAGGTGTTCGGGACGGCACCCGGCATGTTGGCCACGCAGTAGAAGACCGAGTTGTGGACCTTGAAGGTCGGGTCGTCGTGCGTGGTGGCGTGCGAGTCCTCGAAGCAGCCGCCCTGGTCGATGGCGATGTCGACGAGCACGGAGCCCGGCTTCATGCGGGAGACCAGCTCGTTGGTGACCAGCTTCGGGGCCTTGGCGCCCGGGATCAGCACGGCGCCGACCACCAGGTCGGCCTCCAGGACGGCCTTCTCCAGCTCGAAGGAGTTCGAGACGATGGTCTTGACCTTGGTGCCGAAGATGCGGTCGGCCTCGCGCAGCTTGTTGATGTCGCGGTCCAGCAGGGTCACCTCGTAACCCATGCCGACGGCGATGGTGGCCGCGTGCCAGCCGGAGACGCCGCCACCGATGACGACGGCCTTGGCCGGGTGGGTGCCGGGCACGCCGCCCGGCAGGGTGCCGCGGCCGCCGGCCGGACGCATCAGGTGGTACGAGCCGACCTGCGGGGCCAGGCGGCCCGCGACCTCGGACATCGGGGCGAGCAGCGGCAGCGCGCCGTTCGACAGCTGCACGGTCTCGTACGCGATGGCGGTGGTGCCCGAGGCGATCAGCGCGTCGGTGCCGGCCCGGTCGGCCGCCAGGTGGAGGTACGTGAAGAGGGTCTGGCCCTTGCGCAGCCGGTGGTACTCGGAGGCGATGGGCTCCTTGACCTTCAGCAGCAGGTCGGCGGTGGCCCACACCTCGTCGGCGGTGGGGAGGATGGTGGCGCCGGCGGCCACGTACTCCTCGTTCGGGATCGAGGAGCCGACACCGGCGTTGTCCTCGATGTAGACCTCGTGTCCGTTGCGGACCAGCTCATGCACGCCGGCGGGCGTGATGGCCACGCGGTACTCGTGGTTCTTGACCTCGCGGGGGATGCCGACCTTCACGGCTAAACACGTCCTCTTGCCATGGGGGTCCCGACCGGAGAAGACCGGTGGGCGACGCGCACGTGGGGAAGCCTCCGGGACAGCCCGGGGCCGGGATCGCTGCGCGACTGAGTTCGAGTGTAATGAAGCCCAGGCGGCGTGTCAGCCTTCCAAAGTGAATAAATTTTCCGAACACATTGGCAGATTCGTAGGCTTCCCCTGCGACTTACCCACCAAAGACGTCGTAACCGGGCACTTCCGACAATACCTCCGAAAGGCCCATCACCACCCGGCGTCGACGCGTTCCCGCAGGTCCGCGAGGGCGCCCCCGACGGCCTCCAGGCCCCGCTCGTCGCCCAGCCGGCGCAGCACCGCGAGCGCGGCCCGGTACTCCCGGTCGGCCTCGTCGAAGCGGCGCTGCGCGGTGTGCGCCTCGGCCACCCGGGCGAGCAGCCGGGCCTCGGCCGCGTGGTCCCCGAGCGCCTGCCGCAGGCCGAGCGCCCGGCCGTACCAGTCGGCGGCCCGCACCGCGTCGCCGAGCGCCCGGTGGCAGTTGGCGGCGCTCTCCAGGGCCCGGGCGCAGAGCGGTTCGTCGTCGGCCCTCCGGGCGTGCTCCAGGGCGGTCCGGTAGTGGGCGGCGGCCTGCTCCCAGCGACCCGCCGAGGCCTGGAGGTCGCCCAGGTTGAGCAGCGCGGCCGAGGCCCGGCGGGGCCGGCCGTTGCGCTCGGCGACGGTCAGCACCAGCTCGTGCAGCCGGTAGAGGTCGGTGGGGGCGGCGGCTCCGGTCAGCGGCAGGGCCCGCAGCAGCGCGGTGACCAGCCGCCCGGCCGATCCGTCCAGGTCGCCCTGGCCGATCGCGTCGGCCACCGCGCCGAGCAGCAGCTCCCGCTCGCCGAGCAGCCACTCGCGGGCGTGCGCGGCCGAGCGCAGCCGCAGCGGGGCGGGCAGCGGGTCCTGACCGGAGCCCGGGCCGGCCGCCGGGTCGAGCAGCGCGCGGGCCGACTCGGTGAGCCGGACCAGCCGCTCCAGCAGCCGGGCCCGGGCCAGCTCGGTCTCGGTGGGCCGGTCCTCCTGCTCGCGCAGCCGGACCAGTCGGGGGTAGAGCCGCCCGGGCACCCGGTAGCGCGGGGTGCCGTCGGCGGTCGGCGCCTCCTCGCCGAGCAGCTCCCGCTCGGCCAGCGCGGCCAGCGTCGCGGCCGCGTCCGGCACCGGGCAGCCGACCAGGGCGGAGGCGGTGCGCGGGTCGGCGGTCTGCGCCGGGGCCAGGGTGAGGGTGCGCAGCATCCGCGCCTGGGCGGCCGGCAGCCCGCGGTACAGCAGGCTGAACGCGCCGAGCAGCGGATCGTTGTCGGGGACGGGCACCGGCTCGGCCGGCTCCGGGCCGGGCTTCACCCAGGCCGCCGGGTCACCGGCCGACTCGGTCACCGCGGCGGCGGCCGCGGCGGGCTCACCGGCCCGGCCCTCCCCCGGCTTCCCCGGGGCCGCCTTCCCCGAGGGGCCCCGAACGGCGGCCCCGCCCGGCCCGGCGGCTCCGGCCGCTCCGGCGGGCCCGGCCGAAGGGGCACCGGAGGCCTTGGCCGCCCGCTCCCCCTCCTTCTTCTTCGGTGCCCTCCCCTTCTCCTTCTCCTTCTCCTTCGACGAAGCAACCGCGGCGGCCTCGCCGCCCGCGGCCGGCTCCGCGACGGCCCCCGTGACCGCCGTCTCCTCCCCCACCACCCGGTTGAGCTCGCGCGCCGCCTCCGTGACCGCGATCTTCGGGTTCCCGCGCAGCCACCCCGCCATCAGCCGCAGCGCGGCCGGTCGGGAGGCGCAGGCCTCGGCGAGGTCCGCCCCGCCGACCGGGTCGCAGGAGATCCGGGTGCCGCCGACCAGGTCGGCCAGCAGCTCGCCGGAGGCCTGCCGGTCCAGCCCGCCGAGGATCACCGGGTCGATGTCCTCGATCCCGGTGAGCGGCCCGGCCGTGGTGGCGAGCACCAGGCAGCCCGGTTCGTCGGCGAGCAGCGGCCACACCTGCCCGGCGTCCCGGACGTCGTCCAGGACGAGCAGCACCCGCAGCCCGGCGAGCGCCTCGCGCAGCGCCACGCAGCCCGGCTCGTCCCGCCCGTCCTCGCCCGTCCCGGGCAGCGGCACGGCGGTCTGCGGGTCGAGCTGCTCCAGCAGCAGCCGGGCGGCCCGGGCGGGCGGCACCCGGCCGCCGTCCGGGGCGGACAGCCGGACGAACAGCACGCCGTCCGGGTAGTCGGCGGCGACGGTACGGGCGAAGCGGGCGGCCAGTACGGTCCGTCCGGAGCCGGGGCGCCCGGCCAGCACCAGCACCGGGCAGCGCCCGCTCGCCGGGCGGGCGGCGGCCGCCCGCAGCGCGGCCAGTTCGGCGCGCCGCCCGACGAACAGCGTGGGCGCGGCCGGCAGCCGCTCCAGGCCCGGGACGGCCCCGGCGGGCGCGCCGGGGCCGGGGTCCATCGTCGCCGTCTTCCTCGCCACCCGTGCCACTCCCGACGTCATCCCGCGCTCGGCATCCGACACCCGGCTTCCGGTGCCCGGCCTCCGGAGTTCAGCGGAGGCGGCCCGGGACGGGCGCCCTGTCTGCGAAGCGTAGTTCGACCGTCCGGCTCAGCCGAGGTGACATCCGGTCGTACGAATCCGCAAATCACCCCAACGACTCAACGACCGGCGGCCGGCCGTCCCCCGAGCGGCCGACTCAGGCCTCGAAGGGGCGGGCCGGCCAGGGCGAGTCCGCCGGGCGCAGCGCGTCCAGTCCGTCCGGGCCGGTGAGCGCGGCGTGCACGGCGAGGGTGCCGGTGACCAGGGTCGGGTTGTGCAGCTTCCCGGCCTGGATCAGCCGGATCAGCTCCGGTACCGGCACCCAGGCGACCTCGATCTCCTGCTCCTCGCCCTGGGCCGCGTAGCGCTCGCCCTCGGCCGGCGCCAGGTCGGTGGCGAGGAACATCCGCAGCGCCTCGTCGGTGCCGCCCGGGGAGGTGTAGTAGTCGGCGAGGATCCGCCAGGTGCCGGCCTTGCAGTACGCCTCCTCGTACAGCTCGCGCTGCGCGGCGTGCCACGGGTTCTCGCCGGGCACGTCGAGCAGGCCGGCGGGCAGCTCCCACAGCCGCTGGCGCACCGGGTGGCGGTACTGGCGCAGCACCAGCACCCGCTGCTCGTCGTCCAGGGCGAGCACCGAGACCGAGCCGGGGTGGGTCTGGTAGTCGCGGCGGGCCCAGCTGCCGTCGGGCATCCGGACCTCCTCGCTGCGGACCCCGGTGACCTTGCCCTGGAAGGGCGTCCCGCCGGCCCGGACCTCCCACTCCTCGGCCACGTCGGCGATCCCCTGGCGGCTCTGCTCGTCCATCGCTCTCCCCTTTTCGTCAGTACGACACAATCTAACGCCGAACGGCGGCCCCGCGGGAATCGCGGGGCCGCCGTTCGGTGAACGACCGGGGAGGACTACTCGGAGACCGCGGTCTTGATCTCGATGGCCGCCTTGACCAGGCCCGCGAACAGCGGGTGCGGGCGGGTCGGGCGGGACTTCAGCTCCGGGTGGGCCTGGGTGGCCACCAGGTAGGGGTGCACCTCGCGCGGGTACTCGACGTACTCGACCAGGTCGCCCTTGGGAGAGAGGCCGGAGAACTCCAGGCCGGTCTTCTCCAGGTCCGCGCGGTAGGCGTTGTTGACCTCGTAGCGGTGGCGGTGGCGCTCCTCGACGTACTGCTCGCCGCCGTAGACCTCACGCACGATCGAGCCCTCGGCGAGCTTGGCCGGGTACAGGCCCAGGCGCATGGTGCCGCCCAGGTCGCCCTTGCCGTCGACGATGGCCAGCTGCTCGGCCATCGTGGAGACGACCGGGTGCTTGGCGGCGGCGTCGAACTCGGTGGAGTTGGCCTCGGGCAGGCCGGCCAGGTTGCGGGCCGCCTCGATGACCACGCACTGCAGGCCCAGGCACAGGCCCAGCAGCGGCACCTTGTTCTCGCGGGCGAAGGTGATCGCGCCGACCTTGCCGTTGACGCCGCGGTCGCCGAAGCCGCCGGGGATGCAGATCGCGTCGACGTCGCCGAGCTGCGCCCGGGCGCCCTCGGGGGTCTCGCAGTCGTCCGAGGTGACCCACTTGATCTCGACCCGGGCGTTGTTGGCGAAGCCGCCGGCGCGCAGCGCCTCGGTCACCGACAGGTACGCGTCCGGCAGGTCGATGTACTTTCCGACCAGGGCGACCTTGACGATGTGCTGCGGCTCGTGGACGCGGCGCAGCAGGTCGTCCCAGGTGGTCCAGTCGACGTCGCGGAACGGCAGGTCCAGACGGCGCACCACGTACGCGTCCAGGCCCTCGCCGTGCAGCACCTTGGGGATGTCGTAGATCGACTTGGCGTCGATGGCCGCGACCACGGCCTCCTCGTCCACGTCGCACATCAGCGAGATCTTGCGCTTGATCGCCTGCGGGACCTCGCGGTCGGCGCGCAGCACGATCGCGTCGGGCTGGATGCCGATGTTGCGCAGCGCGGCGACGGAGTGCTGGGTGGGCTTGGTCTTCAGCTCGCCCGAGGGGCCGATGTACGGCAGCAGGGAGACGTGCACGAAGAACACGTTGTCCCGGCCGACCTCGTGGCGGACCTGGCGGACGGCCTCCAGGAACGGCAGCGACTCGATGTCGCCGACGGTGCCGCCGACCTCGGTGATCACGACATCGACGTCCTCGGTCGCCATCCGGCGGATCCGGGACTTGATCTCGTTGGTGATGTGCGGGATGACCTGGACGGTGTCGCCCAGGTACTCGCCGCGGCGCTCCTTGGCGATGACCGTCGAGTACACCTGGCCGGTGGTGACGTTCGCCGAGCCGTGCAGGTTGGTGTCCAGGAACCGCTCGTAGTGACCGATGTCCAGGTCGGTCTCGGCGCCGTCGTCGGTGACGAACACCTCACCGTGCTGGAACGGGTTCATGGTGCCCGGGTCCACGTTGAGGTAGGGGTCGAGCTTCTGCATCGTCACGCGCAGGCCGCGGGCCTTGAGCAGCGCGCCGAGGCTGGAGGCGGTCAGCCCCTTTCCGAGCGAAGAGGCGACACCCCCGGTGACGAAGAGGTGCTTGGTCGTCACGGCGCGGCCGTTCGCTGCCTTGCCGGAATGGGGCTGTGCCAAGAGGGGGCTCCCGTGGGTCGCGTGTCGAAGCAGACGTGGGCGGGAGGCTCGGGGTTCGCCGTGACGGGAGGCCGGCTCGGTGCGCGGCGCTCACTGGGTCGTCGGTTCGGCTGGTCCGGGGCGTTTGATCCCGCCGGTCCACGGGATACCAGGGTATCAGTGACGCGACCCGGACGCCGATCGAGGCACGCGCACCGCGCCGGGAGCGCGCGCGGGGCGCACGACCGGCGCATCACACGCCACAGGTTTCACACCGGTCGCACAACCCGCCGGACCGGGCCAGAGCGCGGTGTCCGTCCGGACCATCCCGGCTCCCCCTGCCGGGCCAGGCGGAGGTGATCCTTCCGGACCATCCTGCGCCGCGCCCTCGCGATGCACGGCATTTCCGCCGAATTGCGGCGCCACACCGGGCTGCGTCCGCGTGCTTCGCCCCTTTCGTCCGTCGTAAGCTGCTCGGACGCATCGCCGACAGCACGAGCACGCGGAGGGCGTGGGAGGGTCAGGACACTCCCGGTCCCCGATGCGCGACCGGACCTCCCCGTATTCCCGCTCATCCCCACCCACTCCAGGGGCTCGACCGAGCCCCGCGGACACTCCAGCAAGGCCCGCCACCACCCCCGGCAGGCCGGACGTCCCGGGGTGGACCTCCGGCCCCGCAGACCGCTCGCTCCCTCCGCTCGCCGATGCCCTGACCACATTGCGAACTGGAGATCCACGTGGCCGGCCGTATCGAGGACTACGCACTCATCGGGGACATGCAGACCGCTGCCCTGGTCAGCAGGGACGGGGCGGTGGACTGGCTCTGCCTTCCCCGCTTCGACTCGCCGGCCGTGTTCGCCGGCCTGCTCGGCACCGATGAACACGGTTTCTGGCGGATCGGCCCGGCCGAGGCCGTCGTCACCTCGGTCCCCCTCCCCGCGACGGCCCCGGCCCCCTCGCCCGCACGGGTCCGCATCGCCGAGACCGCCGACCTGCGGGTGCCCCCTCCCACCGCCGCCGCCCCGGCCGTGCCCGCCGACCGCCGCCGCTACCGGGGCGACTCGCTGATCCTGGAGCAGGAGTGGGACACCCAGGGCGGCACCGTCCGGGTGATCGACTTCATGCCGCCGCGCCCGCTGGCCGGCAAGGACGCCGTCCCCCAGGTGATCCGGATCGTCGAGGGCGTCTCCGGCACCGTGCGGATGCGCTCCGCACTGCGGATGCGCTTCTCCTACGGCCGGGTGGTCCCCTGGGTGCACCGCGTCGAGCAGGCCGACGGCGGCCACCGCACCGTCGCCGTGGCCGGCCCCGACTCGGTCTGGCTGGACGGCAGGGCCGAGACCTACGGCCGCGACCTCACCACCTACGCCGACTTCACCGTGACCGCCGGGGAACGGATCGCCTTCGCCCTCACCTGGCAGGCCTCCCACCTCGACGCGCCCAAGCCCCCGGACGCCGAGGGCATGCTCGACGCCACCGCCGACTTCTGGCACGACTGGGCCGACCAGTGCACCTACCAGGGCCCCTACCGCGAAGCCGTGATCCGCTCCCTGATCACCCTCAAGGGCCTCACCTACGCCCCCACCGGCGGCATCGTCGCCGCCCCCACCACCTCCCTCCCCGAGGACATCGGCGGCGAACGCAACTGGGACTACCGCTACACCTGGCTGCGCGACGCCGCCATCACCCTCTCCTCCCTGCTGCGCACCGGCTACCGAGACGAGGCCAAGGCCTGGCGCGAATGGCTCCTGCGCGCCGTCGCCGGCGACCCCGAGAACCTCCAGATCATGTACGGCATCGCCGGCGAGCGCGAGCTCACCGAGTCCTCCCTCGACTGGCTGCCCGGCTACGAGGGCTCCCAGCCCGTCCGCATCGGCAACGGCGCCGCCGGACAACTCCAACTCGACGTCTACGGCGAGGTCGTCGAAGCCCTCCACCTCGCCCACATGACCGGCCTCGTCCGCAACGACCACGCCCACCAGCTCCAACTGCGCCTGATCGACTACCTCGAGGACCACTGGCAGAACCCCGACGAGGGCATCTGGGAGGTCCGCGGCCCCCGCCGCCACTTCGTCCACTCCAAGGTCATGGCCTGGGTCGCCGTCGACCGCACCATCAAGCTCCTGGAGCAGACCCCCGAGGACGAGCCCACCGGCGGCCACCTGGAGCGCTGGCGCGCGCTGCGCGACACCATCCACGCCGACGTCTGCGAGAAGGGCTACGACCCGGAGCGCAACACCTTCACCCAGTACTACGGCGGCAAGGAACTGGACGCCTCGCTGCTGCTGATCCCCCAGGTCGGCTTCCTGCCCGCCGACGACAAGCGCGTCATCGGCACCATCGAGGCGATCCAGCGCGAACTGTCCACCGAGGACGGCTTCGTGCTGCGCTACCCGA
The DNA here is from genome assembly GCF_042885595.1 of Kitasatospora sp. NPDC058046. Lineage (NCBI taxonomy): Bacteria > Bacillati > Actinomycetota > Actinomycetes > Kitasatosporales > Streptomycetaceae > Kitasatospora > Kitasatospora sp. NPDC058046. Next base: position 15,661 of record NZ_JBHVRS010000033.1, on the reverse strand, counting down.
CCCACGACGAGTCGGGCAACAACGTGGACGGCCTCTCCGGCCACGAGGGCGCCTTCCTGGCCTGCTCGTTCTGGCTGGCCGACGACCTCGCCATGATCGGCCGGGTCCAGGAGGCCCGCGAGCTGTTCGACCGGCTGCTCGCGCTGCGCAACGACGTCGGCCTGCTCGCCGAGGAGTGGGACCCGCGCCTCAAGCGCCAGGTCGGCAACTTCCCGCAGGCCTTCAGCCACGTCCCGCTGATCGACACCGCCCTGCGGCTGACCGCCTGCGGCGCGGCGTACCTGTCCGCCCAGCCGGACGGGCCGGCCACCGACCGGGCCGAGCGGGCCACGCTCTAGGTCCGCCCCTAGCCGCGCTGCACCAGCTCGTCGTAGGTGCTGAGCACCTGGGCGACGGTGGCGGCCTCGTCCGGCCAGGTGTCGGCCTGCTGCCGGCCGGCCGCCACCTGCCGCTCGCGGCGGGCCGGGTCGACCAGCAGGGCGCGCACCGCGCGGCCGAGCGCCGCCGGGTCGCCGGGGGGCACCAGCTCGGCGGCGTCCCCGACCAGTTCGGGGATGCCGCCGACGGCGGTGGCGACCACCGGCACGCCGGCCCGCATCGCCTCCTGCACCACCAGCGAGCGGGCCTCCCAGCGGCTGGGGACCACCACCACGTCGGCGGCGGCCAGCAGGTCGGGCACGTCCGTCCGGTAGCCGAGCAGCCGCACCGGCAGCTTCTCCGCGGCCGCCCGCTCGCGCAGCGCGCCCGCCTCCGGGCCGTCCCCGGCGAGCAGCACGAGCGGCTCCGGGTCCAGCGCGGACAGCTCCCGGGTGGCGTCCAGCAGCAGCCCGAAGGCCTTCTGCGGGACGAGCCGGCCGACCGCCAGCACCAGCGGACGGTCCGGGCCGTCGCCGAGCAGCGCGGCGCGCGCCTCGGCGCGGCCGAGCAGGCCCTCGGGCATCGGCGGCGCCGCGACCGGGCCCAGCCGGGCGTCGGTGGCGCCCAGTTCGCGGGCCCGGGCGACCAGGTCGGAGGAGGCGCCGAGGACCAGGTCGGCGGCGCGCGCCACCCGGCGCTCCATCAGCCGCTGCAGCCGGCGCTCCATGCCGGTGGCCAGCAGCGCGTGGTGTGAGGTGACCACCAGCGGGGTCTCGGGGCGCAGGCCCGGGAAGCGGCCCGCGGTGCGCAGCGCCAGGTCGGACAGCAGCCCGGCGCGCAGCCCGTGGGCGTGCACCACGTCGGCGCCGGTGAAGGCCCGGCGCAGCTCGCCGATCGCGGTGGCGTCGCTGCGGGCTCCCGCGGTGGGGGTGATGTCGACGGTGTGGAACCTGGCGCCCGTACGGGAGAAGCCGAACAGCGCGTCCGTGCCGGCCGGCGCGCAGACCGTGACGTTCACCCCGTGTGCGACCAGGCCCTGGGCCAGGGAGCGCACGTGCGCACCGATGCCGCCGGTGCTGGCGGCCAGGACGAGTACCACGTGCAGCTGCCCCGGTTCGGGGACGGCCGCGGTGGCCCGGGCGGCGGAATGGTCCACGTCGTCTCGCATCCGACTCGATCAGGTTCGCGCGCCGCTTCGCGAGGATTGCCCGCCCGGCGGCGCTCGGGGCTGGGAAGCCAGTGTCCAGCCGCCACGATGCCAGGTCGGCGGCCCTCTTGGACAGTCGGCGCCACGGGGGCGCGTCGCCGACGTCCGGGGGGCCGCCGGCCCCGGCTAGCGGCGGCGCGGGGCCCGGGCCGCGGCCAGCAGTTCCTCGGCGTGGGCGCGGCCCAGTTCCGAGTCCTCCAGGCCGGCCAGCATCCGGGAGAGTTCGCGCACCCGCTCCTCGTCGTTCAGCACCTTGACACCGCTGCGGGTCACGGTGCCGTCGTTGGTCTTCTCCACCACCAGGTGCCGGTCGGCGAACGCGGCGACCTGCGGGAGGTGGGTGACGACCACGACCTGGGCGGACTCCGCGAGCTTGGCCAGCCGGCGGCCGATCTCGACCGCCGCCTTGCCACCGACGCCCGCGTCCACCTCGTCGAACAGGTAGGTGGGGACGGGGTCGGCGCCCGCGAAGACCACCTCGACGGCGAGCATCACGCGCGACAGCTCACCGCCGGAGGCGCCCTTGGCGATCGGGCGCGGCTGGGCGCCGGGGTGCGGGGCGAGCAGCACCTCGACCTCGTCCACGCCGTGCGGTCCGTACGCGACGGTGCGCCCGCCGACCTCGATCCCGGCCAGGTCGTCTACCTGGCCGATCGCGAAGGTCACCCGGGCGTGCGGCATGGCCAGTTCGGCGAGTTCGGCGGAGACCGCGTCGGCGAACCGCCCGGCCGCGGCGTACCGGGCCTGCGACACCTCGGCGGCCAGCTCGGCCAGCTCGGCCCGCAGCTCGCTCTCCCGGGCGCCGAGCTCGTCGATCCGGTCGTCGTCGCCGTCGAGCTCGGCGAGCCGCACCGCACTGGCCTCGGCCCAGGCGATCACCTCGGCGAGCGAGTTCTCCTCGCCGCCGTACTTGCGCAGCAGCTGGGCCAGGACGGCCCGGCGGTCCTCGACGGCGGCCAGGCGCACCGGGTCGGCGTCCAGGTCGTCCGCGTAGCCGGCCAGGTCGCCGGCCACGTCGGCGAGCAGGTAGCCGACCTCGTTGAGGCGGTCGGCCAGGGCGGCCAGCCGCTCGTCGTGGTGGCGAACCGCGTCCAGGGCCCGGCGGGACTGGGCGAGCAGGGTGCCCGCGTCCAGCGCCTCCGGGTCGACCGGGTCGCCGGCCAGCGCCGCGTGGGCGAGGGTCGCGGCGGAGGACAGCGCGTCGGCGTGGCCGAGCCGCTCGGCCTCGGCGGCCAGCTCGGCGTCCTCGCCGGCCACCGGCTCGGCGGCGGCGATCTCGTCCAGGCCGAAGCGCAGCAGGTCGGCCTCCTGGGCGCGCTCGCGGGCCCGGGTGGTCAGCTCCTCCAGGGTCGCGGAGACCTCGCGCAGGACGCGGTAGGTCTCCCGGTAGCGGGCCAGCGGCCCGGCCACCGAGGCGCCCGCGTACCGGTCCAGCGCGCCGCGCTGGCGGGCCGGGCGCAGCAGGCGCTGCTGGTCGGTCTGGCCGTGCACGGCGATCAGGTCCTCGCCGAGTTCGGCGAGCAGCCCGACCGGGACGGACCGGCCGCCGACGTGCGCCCGGGAGCGGCCCTCGGCGGAGACGGTCCGGCTGATCAGCAGCGCGCCGTCGTCCAGTTCGGCCCCGGCCTCGAGCGCGCGGACCGCCGCCGGGGAGCCGGGGGGCAGCTCCAGGCGGCCCTCCACGACGGCGCGTCCGGTGCCGTTGCGCACCAGGCCCGGGTCGGCGCGTCCCCCCAGCAGCAGGCCGAGGCTGGTCACGACCATGGTCTTCCCGGCGCCGGTCTCACCGGTCACGGCGGTGAAGCCGGGGGCGAGTTCGACCACCGCGTCGTCGATGACCCCAAGATCCCGTATCCGCATCTCGTCCAACACGGAGACGACCTTACGAGGTTCCGCCCCCGGCGCGCGACGAGCGACAACGGCGCGCGGCAACTCCGTGCCCGGAAGTTCATCCCTTCCGGGCGTCCTCGGCGGGCACCGGGACGGTGCACCAGGGCAGCAGGAGCTGCACCAGCGGGCCGATGGCCAGCGCGTACGCGACGGTGCCGGCCCCGGCGGTGCCGCCGAGCAGCAGCCCGGCGGTGAGGACCGTCACCTCGATGCCGGTGCGGATCAGCCGCAGCGAGCGGCCGGTGCGCCGGTGCAGGCCGGTCATCAGGCCGTCGCGCGGGCCGGGGCCGAGCCGGGCGCCGATGTAGAGGCCGCTGGCCAGCCCGTTGAGGGCGATCGCCGCGGCCGTCAGCGCGATCCTGGCGGGCAGGGCGCCGGGGCCGTCGACGACCCGCAGGGTGAGGTCCATGGCCGCGCCGATCACCAGCACGTTGGCGACGGTGCCCAGGCCCGGGCGCTGGCGCAGCGGGATCCACAGCAGCAGGACGAGGGCGCCGCAGATCGTCACCCAGGTACCGACGGAGAGGCCGATGGTGCGCTGCAGGCCCTGGTGCAGGACGTCCCAGGGGTCGAGGCCGAGGCCGGCGCGGAGCATCAGCGCCATGCTCACGCCGTACAGGGCGAGGCCGACAAACAGCTGCGGTATCCGGCGGCCGAGGGCGTGGGTGTCGCCGAACACCCGGACGGCGAGCGTCCGCCCGGCGGCCGGTCCGGGTCTGGTGGGGGTGGCTGATCCTGGTGTGGTCGTGGTGGCCAAGGCCTGCTCCTGCGGTGGTGCTGCACCACCGGGGCGCCCGGTGGTGGCGGCCGGCATGGCCGCCCTGCCATGATGGCCAGTCCAAAGCTGCCCGCTCCAGGGCCAATCCCGAGCAAGTGGACTTTTCAGCCATGGTCGACTGGCACACCACCGTCACCCCGCCCGCACTCGCGCGGCTGCTCACCACCGCCCGGCTCCCCGAGCCGGCCGCCGCCCGCCGCCCCGCCTACCGCACCCTGGCCGGACAGATCCGGCTGCTGGTCACCGAGGGCCGGCTGCCGGTCGGCGCCCGGCTGCCCGCCGAACGCGAGCTGGCCACCGCACTGGCGATGAGCCGCACCACCGTCGCCACCGCGTACGAGACCCTGCGCGGCGACGGCTACCTGCGCAGCCGGCGCGGCGCGGGCAGCTGGACCGCCCTGCCCGAGGGCGCGCCGCCGCCCGGCGAGGCCCTGCACCCCGTCCCGCCGGACGAGCAGGGCCGCATCCTCGACCTCGGCGTCGCCGCCCCGCCCGCCCCCCAGCCCTGGGTCGGCCAGGCCGCCGCCCGGGCCGTCGAACAGCTGCCGTACTACGCCGCCGGGCACGGCCACTACCCCACCGGCGTCCCGGTGCTGCGCGAGGCCGTCGCCCGCCGCTTCACCGAGCGCGGACTGCCCACCACCCCCGACCAGATCCTGATCACCACCGGCGCGATGGGCGGCCTGCACCTGCTCCAGCGGGCGCTGGTCGGCCGCGGCGACCGGGTCGCCGTCGAGGCGCCCAGCTACGCCCACACCCTCCAGGCGCTGCGGCTGGCCGGCGCCCGTCTGGTCCCGGTGCCGTACACCTGGACGCCGCGGCCCACCTGGGACCTCGACGAGTGGCGGCGGGTGCTGCGCGGGGCCGGCCCCCGGGTCGCGTACGTGATCCCGGACTTCCACAACCCGACCGGCGCGCTGATCGACGAGGAGCAGCGCCGCGAACTGCTGGCCGCCGCCAGGGCCGCCGGGAGCATCGTGCTGGCCGACGAGACCACCGCCGAACTCGGCTGGGGCGTACCGCCGTCCACGCCGCTGCCGCGCCCGACGGCGGCCCTGGACCGCGCCGCCCAGGTGGTCACCGTCGGCTCGGCGGGCAAACTGCTCTGGGGCGGCCTGCGGATCGGCTGGGTCCGGGCCGCGCCCGCGCTGGTACGCCGGCTGGCCACCGAACGGGTCTACAGCGACGTCGGCACCCCGGTGCTGGACCAGCTGATCGCCGCCGAGCTGCTGGGCGATCCGCTGCCCGACGTGCGGGAGCACCAGCTGACCCGGCTGCGGGCCACCGCGCGGGCCTTCGCCGCCGCCCTGCCCGAACGGCTGCCCGGGTGGAGCTTCACCATGCCGTCGGGCGGGCTCTCACTGTGGGTCTCCACCGACGGCCTGTCCGGCGCGGCGCTGGCCCGGGCCGGGGAGCGCAGCGGGGTCCGGATCGCCTCCGGCAACCGCTTCGGTTCGGACGGCGCCTTCGAGCACCACATCCGCCTCCCGGTCACCGTGCCCGCCGCGACCGTCCCCGCCGCCGTCGAACGCCTCGCCGACCTGGCCGCCCAGGCAGCGGCCGGCGGACGCCTCGAACCGGCGGACGAGTCCCAGCCGCTGGCGGTCTGACGGCCGCGCGGCGGGGCAAGTCCCTTGGCGCGCGGGAACTTTGGCGCGTTCGCGCGGGCCGCGGCCGGACGAACCGCGTCTGTACGGGCCGCGGTCGGCCGTGCCGCGGCCGACCGCGGCTACTGGTGGTCGGCCCGGCCGCGCCAACCCGTCACCGGCAGCGCGAACTTGGCCACCAGCCGGTCGGTGAACGGCGCCCGGTGCAGTCTGGCCAGCCGCACCGGCGTCCGGCCCCGGCGGACCTCCACCCGCGCCCCGGCGGGCAGTTCGACCGAACGCCGCCCGTCGCACCAGAGCACCCCGTGCGGGGTCTTGGGCTGCACCTCGACCGCCAGCACCGACTCCGGCGAGGTCACCAGCGGGCGGGCGAACAGCGCGTGCGCGGAGATCGGCACCATCAGCAGCGCCTCCACCTCCGGCCACACCACCGGCCCGCCGCCGGAGAACGCGTACGCGGTGGACCCGGTCGGCGTCGCGCACACCACGCCGTCGCAGCCGAAGTTGGAGACCGGACGGCCGTCCACCTCGGTCACCACCTCCAGCATCCGCTCCCGGGACGCCTTCTCGATCGAGGCCTCGTTCAGCGCCCAGTCCTCGTGCACCACGTCGCCGTTGGTGCGGACGATGACGTCGATCGTCATCCGCTCCTCGACCTCGTAGTCGGCGTCGACCACCCGCTCGACGACCACGGCCAGGTCGTCCCGCTCGGCCTCGGCGAGGAAGCCCACCCGGCCCAGGTTGATCCCGAGCATCGGCAGCCCGTGGGAGCGCGCCAGCTCCGCCCCGCGCAGCAGCGTCCCGTCCCCGCCGGCCACCAGGATCAGCTCGCAGCCGTCCGCCGCCCCGGGGCCCTCGGTGACCTTCTCGACGCCCTCCGGCAGGTCCAGGTCCACCGCCTCGGCTTCCAGCAGTCTGATCCGGAGCCCCACCTTCAGCAGCCCGTGCACCAGGGCCTCGACGCTGCGCAGCGCCGTCTCCCGGCCGGTGTGCGCGATCAGGAAGACCGTACGTTCTTCATCGCTCATGCCGCTGCCCTCTCCCTAACGCCTGCCGGGTCGCCCTTGGTCCCGGGGCGGCCGCGCCATACGACATGACGGGCCGGACGCTCGCAAGGCACCCTACCGGGGCCCCTCCGCCACGGCCCGGTCCGCGTCCGCGGGGTCCAGCCGCGGAGCGTCACGGCGCAGCCAGAGGAAGTACTCGACGTTGCCGGACGGCCCCGGCAGGGGGCTCGCGGTGACCGCGCGCACGCCCAGCCCGAGCTCCCACGCCTGCCCCGCGACCTGGCGCACCATCTCGGCGCGCAGCTGCGGGCTGCGCACCACCCCGCCGCTGCCCAGCCGCTCCTTGCCGATCTCGAACTGGGGCTTGACCATCAGCACCAGGTCCGCGTCCTCGGCCGCGCAGGAGGCGAGGGCCGGGAGCACCAGGCCGAGCGAGATGAACGACAGGTCGCCCACCACCAGGTCGACCCGGGTGCCGCCGATCAGCTCCGGCGTCAGCTCGCGCACATTGGTGCGGTCCATCACGGTGACCCGCTCGTCGCTCTGCAGCGACCAGGCGAGCTGCCCGTAGCCGACGTCCACCGCCAGCACGTGCGCGGCGCCGGCCCGCAGCAGCACGTCGGTGAACCCGCCGGTGGACGCGCCCGCGTCCAGCGCCCGGCGGCCCTCGACGACCAGGCCCTGCGGCACGAAGGCCGCGAACGCGCCGGCGAGCTTGTGGCCGCCGCGCGAGACGTAGTCGGGGTCGTTCTCGTCCTTCGCCACCACGACCGCCGCCGAGGTCTCCACCTGGGTGGCCGACTTGGTCGCGGTGGCGCCGCCGACCGTCACCCGGCCGGCGGCGATCAGCTCGGACGCGTGCTCACGCGATCGGGCCAGCTTGCGGCGGACCAATTCCGCGTCGAGTCGACGTCGTGCCACTGCCACTGGTGTTTCAGCTCCTACGGATCCTGCGGGTCATTCCTGGTCGAGCGCGGCCAGTGTGTCGACGAGCCGCTGGTGAACATCTTCGTACACCGCGACGTGTGCCTCGGCGGGGACCCCGTCCAGGGCCTCCAGCCGGGCCAGTCCGGCGTCCACCCCGGGGTGGCCGGTGGGGAGCAGCTCGACGCCGAGCGGCTCGGCGGGGAGCACCGCGTCGAGCGGTGCCGGCGGCCCGGCGTGCCGGACGGACCGGGGCGGTTCACTCGTCTCGGGCATCGGGCTTCTTCGCGTCGTCGGACTTCTTCGGGTCGCCGGGCTTCTTCGTGCTGGTGGCCTTGCGGACCGTGGTCTTCCTGGTCGCCGCACGCTTCGCGGGCGTCCCGGGCTCGGTTCCGGCCTCGGCCTGCCGGGGGGTGGCGGACTTCTTGACGGTCGTCGTCCGCTTCGCGGCGGCCTTCCCTGCCTGCGTCGTCTTGGCCGACGTCTTCTTCGCCGGGGTGGCCTTCTTCACCTCGGTGGGCTTCTTCGCCGTGCTCTTCTCGGCGGCGGCCTTCCCGGCAGAGCTCTTCCCGGCGGCGCTCTCCTCCGCCGCGGGCTCCTCCCGCGGGGCCGGGGCGACCGCGGAAACCCGCGGGACGGACGAGACGGGCGGGACCGGCGGGTCGACCTCGACCGGCTCGTCCACCTCCACCCGCTCGGCGACTATCGGCTCACCCACCGTCCGGGCGGCCGACCGCTCCTCCTCGGCCTCCCACCCGCGCCCGAAGAGGTCGCCGGCCCGCGGCGCCGGCACCGGCTCCTCGGCCCCGTACGCCCCCGGCCCGGACGCGGCCGCCGGGGCCTCCTCCTCGACCTCGCGCAGCTTGGTCTCCAGGTACGCCAGCACCACGCCGACCTTGGTCACCTGGTCGCCGACCCTCTCGAAGACCTTCTCCGCCTCGTTGCGCGCCACGCCGACGGCCAGGTCCACCCCGGCCCGCCCGGCGGTGACCGCCTCCCCGGCGAGGGTCTGCAGGGTCTCCACCGACGGCGGGAACTGGCCGCCCAGCCTGCGCTCGACCCCGGCGACGTCGACCCCGGCCTTCTCCAGGATCGAGCTCGCCGTCCCGACGACCAGCTTGCCGACCTCCTCGACCACTCCGGCGGCGGTCTCCACCACTCCCCGAACCGTCCTCGGCAGCATCCGGGTGCCTCCCAATCGCCTCTGGGCGTCGCTCCGTCGCCCTCAGTACCCGGGCGCCGTTCCGGGCACCCCACCGACGACGCTACCGCCAAAACCCGCCTGAGGTACCGTGGCCCGCAGTCAGCACCGTAGCGACCGGGGGAGGGAGCCGGCCCGTGGCGAACGCCGAGGAGTGCCGGGAGGCGCTGGAGCAGCTCAGCCGGAACATGACGAAGTCCACCGGCGACGTCCGCAAGGCCGCGGCCCTCGACCGCTCGCTCAGCTGCCGGATCACCGACCTCGACCTGACCTTCACCGGGCGGCTGCGCGACGGCCGGATCCAGGACGTGGTGGTGGCCCCCGGCGCCCCAACCGGGAAGGCGGAGATCCGGCTCACCATGAGCAGCGACGACCTGGTCGCGCTGGTCGGCGGGCGGCTCAACTTCGGCTCCGCGTGGGCGAGCGGCCGGGTCAGGCTGGAGGCGGGCTTCCGCGACCTGCTGCGGCTGCGCACCCTGCTCTGACCCCGGCCGCCGTACCCGCCGACCGCCGGACCGTCCTCAGAACCCCAGGTCGGCCAGCGCCTTCCGGCCGTCCACCGGCGCGCCGCCCGCGTCCAGCACCGTCCACGCGGCCGCGCACAGCGCCCGCAGGCCGTCCCAGCGGTCCCCGGCCCCGGACAGCCGCAGCACCCCGGCCTCGACGCCCGCGACCCAGCCGCCGCACCCGAAGCCGCCGTCCACCGGCGTCACCGCCGGGTGCGGGACGAGCAGTCCGCGCAGGTCCGCCGCCAGGTAGGTCGGCCGGTGCTCGACCGGGGCCGCCAGCAGCAGCTCCGGGGTGGTCACGCCGGTGAACACCAGCAGGCTGTCCACCCCGCCGTTGAACGCGCCCTCGATGTCGGTGTCCAGCCGGTCCCCGACCACCAGCGGCCGCTCCGCGCCGGTGCGCAGCACGGTCTCCCGGTGCATCGGCGGCAGCGGCTTGCCCGCCACCTCCGGCTCCACCCCGGTCGCCGCCCGCACGGCCGCCACCAGGGTGCCGTTGCCGGGCGCGATGCCGCGGGCCCTCGGCACCGTCAGGTCCAGGTTGGACGCCACCCAGGGCAGGCCGCTCTGCACCGCGTACGCGGCCTCCGCGAGGTCCGTCCACCCCACCGAGGGGTCGAAGCCCTGGACCACCGCGAGCGGCCCGTCGGCCAGCGAGCGGACCGCGACCAGCCCCAGCTCGGCCAGCGCCTCCTCCAGCCCGAGACCGCCCACCACCAGCACCTTCGAGCCGGCCGGCACCTTCTCGGCGACCAGCCGGGCGGCGGCCTGGGCCGAGTTGATCACGTCGGCCGGCTCGGCCGGGACGCCCAGCTCGGTCAGGTGCTCGGCGACCACCCTCGGCGGGCGGGAGGCGTTGTTGGTCACGTACGCGAGCCGCATCCCGGCCGTCCGGGCCGCGTCCAGGGCGTCCACCGCGTGCTCGATCGCGTGCGCGCCGGCGTAGACCACGCCGTCCAGGTCGAGCAGCGCGGTGTCGTACGCGTCGGTCAGCGGCCGCTCGCTGCCTCCGGGGGCGGTCCGTCGCACGGGGGTGGCCGTCTCGGTCATGGCTGCGCTACCTCATTCACTGCGTCGTCGTTCACTGCGTCGTCCGTGTCGCACGTCCTCGTGCGTCAGGGTGTCAGGGCGTCCGGTACGGCCTCCGGCCCAGCGCCCGGTACGGCGTCCGGCCGGGTCGCGGCGCCCACCGGTCAGGCGGCGCCGTCGGCACCGGCGGTGCCCGCCGTTCCGCCGGCCGGGCCCTCGGCGCCCGCCGGGGGCTCCACGTACCCGGGGGCTCCCGGCAGCAGCGGGCCGTACGCCCCGGCGCGGGCCGCCAGGGTCGCCCTGGTCTGCCGCAACGCCTGCCGGTAGTGGTCGGACTCCGGCCGCATCGCCACGGCCAGCGCCAGGTGCTCGGCGGAGGTCTCGAAGTCGCCCAGCCGGGCCGCCGAGACGCCCCATCCGAACTGAGCGTAGTCGTCCGCCGGATCCGCGAGCGCCACGGCACGGAAGTTCGCCAGCGCCGCCGCGTACGAGCCCGCGTCGAACTGGGCCCGCGCCAGCGCCTCCCGGATGCTGCGCGAGTGCGGCTCGGCCGCCACCGCCCGGGCGAGCAGCTGCTCGGCGGCCGCCGGGTGCCCCTGCGCCAGCAGCTGGGCGCCCCGGCGGAACCAGTCGTAGACGTCCCCGGTGGGCTCCCCGGAGCGGCTCTGCCGCGGCACCCCGCCGGTCTCCGTACCCGCCTCCGAGCCGCCCTCCGAACCGACCGGCACCGCGCCGGCCGTCGAACCGTCGCCCGGCACGCGGCCCGGCACGCCGTCGGCCGGAGCGTCCCCGCGGGTGGCACCGACCGGCCCGCCCGACTCGGCCGGGCCGCCGCCGTCCACCCGTTCCTGCCCGTCGTCCATGCCGTACCTCGCCCTCGGTCGCACACCCGCCCCACAGATCGGCACGGGTATTCCGATCTCTCAACAACGCGTACCCGGTTACGATGCCCAGAATGAGCACACCCAGTGCAGAAGACGGAGTCGAGACTCCCGAGGGCGGCCCCGGCGATCCCGGGCACGTCGCCACCGCCGGCCTGTCCCTGTCCCCCTTCCGCGGCCTGCGCTACGTCCCCGACCGGGTCGGCACCCTGGCCGCCGTGACGTCCCCGCCGTACGACGTCGTGGACCCGGGCCGCCGGCTCGACCTGGAGACCGCTGACCCGCACAACGTGGTCCGGCTGATCCTGCCCAGGCCCGAGCCCGAGGACGCCGGCGACCGCCCCGACCGCGACACCCGCTACCGGCACGCCGCCCGGCTGCTGGCCGCCTGGCAGCGCGAGGGCGTCCTGGCCGCCGACCCCGAGCCCGCGATCTACGTCTACGAGCAGCGGCTCCCGGCCACCGCCGACTCCCCCGAGCTGCTCCAGCGCGGCCTGATCGGCGCCCTCGCGGTGAGCGGTCGGGAGGGCGGCGTGGTGCTCCCGCACGAGGACGTGATGCCCCGGCCGGTCGCCGACCGGGTCGGCCTGATGCGCACCACCCGGGCCAACCTGGAACCGCTGCTGCTCACCTACCGGGGCGGCGGCGGCGCCTCCGGCGTGATCGAGCGGACGGTCGAACGCGAGCCGCTGCTCTCCACCGCCACCAGCGACGGCACCCACCACCGCCTGTGGGCGGTCACCGCCCCGGCCGAGATCGCCGAGATCAGCCGCGACCTGGCCACCTGCCGGGCGCTGATCGCCGACGGCCACCACCGCTGGGAGATGTACCTCCGCCTCCAGCGCGAGCACCGCCACCTGCCGCGCAGCCCCTGGGACCGCGGCATGGTGCTCCTGGTGGACACCGCCCGCTACCCGCTGCGGGTCCGTGCCATCCACCGCGTGCTGTACCGGCTGCCGGTGGCCGAGGCGCTGGAGCGGCTCGGCGACCAGTGGAAGGTCAAGGAGGTCCCCGGGCCGCTGTCCGCCGCGCTCCAGGCCCTCGCCGAGCAGAAGCGGCACGGCGGCAACGGCTTCGTCCTGACCGGCGGCGACGGCGTCTACTGGCTGCTCGGCGAGCCCGAGGAGTCCCTGCTCGACGCCACCGTGCCGCACGGCCGGCCCGAGGAGTGGCGCCACCTGGACGCCACCGTCCTGCACGCCACCCTGCTGGACCGCACCTGGCACGTCCCCGACGGCCCGGACGACATCGGCTACCTGCACACCGCCGTGGCCGCCGAACAGGAGGCCGCGCGCACCGGCGGCACCGCCGTCCTGCTGCACCCGGTCCGGGAGTCCGTGGTACGACGGCTGGCCGAGCAGGGCGTCACCATGCCGCGCAAGTCCACCTCCTTCGGGCCGAAGCCGGCCACCGGGCTGGTGCTGCGCAACCTCGCGCTGGGCTGACACCGCCCGGGGCTGACACCTCGGCCGGCCCGGACACGGGCCGGAACGCCGTGAGGCCCTGCCGTTCCCGGAGTTTCCCGGGGAACGGCAGGGCCTCACGGCGTTTGCCTGGGAGCTGCTCAGCTCTTGTCGGCGTCGGCGTCGGCCTTGGCGGCCTTCGACTCCTCGGCCTCGGCGGCCTCGGCCTGCTGGGCGCGCTCGGGGACGACGCCGTCGAAGTCGTCGTCGATCTCGAGGTCGTCCTCGTCGTAGAACTCCTCGACGTCCTCCTCGTCCTCGAAGATCACGCGGTCCTCGGAGTGGTCGCCGCCACCGCGCTTCTTCTGCACCGGGGCGTCCGTCGACTCGGCCTCGTCCTCGGCCAGCTCCGGGTCGAGCGTGTCGGTGAACTCCACGCCGTCGATCTCGGCCAGCCGCTCCGAGGCGTTGGTGGTGCCGTCGGTGTCGGCCTCGGCGGCCTTGGCGAACCAGTCACGGGCCTCGTCGGCCCGGCCGGCCGCGATCAGGGCCTCGGCGTAGGCGTAGCGCAGACGCGCGGTCCACGGCTGAACGGAGTTGGAGGCCAGCTCCGGGCTCTGCAGCGTCACCACGGCGGCGTCGAACTGCTCCATGTCGGCGCGGGCACCGGCCGCCACCAGGCGCATCTCGACCTGGCCGGCCTTGTCCAGCTGCTTCACCTCGGGCTCGCCGGCCATCGCCAGCGCCCGCTCCGGACGGCCCAGACCGCGCTCGCAGTCGGCCATCACCGGCCACAGGTCCGCCCGGCCGGTCATCCGACGGGCGGCGCGGAACTCGGTCAGCGCCTCGGAGTAGCGCTGCGTCATGTACGAGGCGAAACCGGCCGCCTCACGGACGGCCGCCACGCGGGAGGCCAGACGGAGCGCGATGCGCGAGTACTGGTAGGCCTCCTCCGCCTCGCCGTCGAGCAGGCGGGCCACCATCACCAGGTTGCGGGCGACGTCGTCCGCGAGGGTCTTGGGCAGGCTCTTGAGCTCCTGGCGCACGTCCGCGTCCAGCTCGTAGCCGGTGACGTCCTCCGGGATCGGCAGACGCTTGACGGGCTCGTAGTTGCCCCGGCGGTCGTCGTACTCCCGGCGGTCGCCGCCGCGCTCGTCCCGGTCACGGCGGTAGCCGCCACCCGACGGGCGGTCGTCACGGCGGAAGCCACCGCGGTCGCCACCACGGTCGTCGCGGCGGAAGCCGCCACGGTCGCCACCGCGGTCATCGCGGTTGAAACCGCCCGAGGGGCGGTCGTCACGACGGAAGCCACCGCCGGCCGGACGGTCACCACGGTCGCGGTTGAAACCGCCACCCGACGGACGGTCGTCACGACGCGGACGGTCGTCACGGTCGTCACGACGGAAACCGCTCGGGCGGTCGTCACGGCGGAAGCCACCGCGGTCGCCGCCACGGTCATCGCGGTTGAAACCGCCGGAGGGGCGGTCGTCACGGCGGAAGCCGCCACGGTCGCCACTGCGGTCATCGCGGTTGAAGCCACCCGAGGGGCGGTCGTCACGGCGGAAGCCACCGCCGGCCGGACGGTCACCACGGTCGCGGTTGAAACCGCCACCCGACGGACGGTCGTCACGACGGAAACCACCACGGTCGCCACCACGGTCATCGCGGTTGAAACCGCCGGAGGGGCGGTCGTCACGGCGGAAGCCGCCACGGTCGCCACCGCGGTCGTCACGGTTGAAGCCACCCGAGGGGCGGTCATCGCGGCGGAAGCCACCGCCGGCCGGACGGTCACCACGGTCGCGGTTGAAACCGCCACCCGACGGACGGTCGTCACGACGGAAACCGCCACGGTCGCCACCACGGTCGTCACGGTTGAAACCGCCGGAGGGGCGGTCGTCACGACGCGGACGGTCGTCACGGTCGTCCCGACGGAAACCACCGGACGGGCGGTCATCGCGGCGGAAGCCGCCACCGGAGGGGCGGTCGTCGCGACGGAAACCGCCGCCGGAGGGGCGGTCGTCACGGCGGAAGCCACCGCCGGCCGGACGGTCGCCACGGTCGCGGTTGAAACCGCCACCCGACGGACGGTCGTCACGGCGGAAGCCGCCACGGTCGCCACCGCGGTCGTCACGGTTGAAGCCACCCGAGGGGCGGTCGTCACGGCGGAAGCCACCGCCGGCCGGACGGTCACCGCGGTCGCGGTTGAAACCGCCACCCGACGGACGGTCGTCACGACGGAAACCGCCGCGCTCGCCGCCACGGTCGTCACGGTTGAAACCGCCCGACGGACGGTCGCCGCGGTCGCGGTTGTACCCGCCGGTGGGGCGGTCGTCACGGCGGAAGCCGCCACGGTCGCCACCGCGGTCGTCGCGGTCGCGGCCGTACCCGCCGCCCGACGGACGGTCGTCACGACGCGGACGGTCGTCACGGTCGTCGCGACGGTAGCCGCCGGAGGGGCGGTCATCGCGGCGGAAGCCACCGCGGTCGCCGCCACGGTCGTTGGACCAGCCCCCGCGGGACCGGGGCTCGTAGCCTCGGCCGTCGTCCGATCGACGCTCGGGACGGTCCTGGGGCTGGTTCGACATCGTGGTGACTCCTTCTGCTGCTTCAGCTACACCGCGGGCGGAGCATGCGACTCCACCACCGCCACGCGGCTTCGACGCCGGCCTGCTGGCCCGCGTACCTTCTCCATTGTCCGACATGCCGGGACCCTCCGCGTCTGGGCGGAAGTCCCGCTTTTGCCGATCTTCTTCACGTTCGCAAAACACAAAAAGGCCGCGGCCCCAGCGAGTCGCTGGGGCCGCGGCCTTGAATAATTGTTCGGCGGCGTCCTACTCTCCCACAGGGTCCCCCCTGCAGTACCAACGG
>NZ_JBHVRS010000032.1:0-89120 GCF_042885595.1 Kitasatospora sp. NPDC058046 | reverse complement strand
TTTGGCACGCTGTTGAGTTCTCAAGGAACGGACGCTTCCTTCGGACCGCCTTCCAGCGGACCCTCCGGGCTTCGTTCTTTCGTGTTTCCAGCTTACCAGATGCTTTCCGTTCCGTTTACCGGGGGTTTTTGCATCTGAAATCTGGCGTTAACCGCCGAGTTGCGGCGACTCGCCCAACCATAGCGGGTCGGCAGCCGGAGCGCGAACCGGGGCGCACCCGGGGTCGCTCGGACGGCGGCATGATTTGTTGCTCTCGCGAGCATATACAGCAATGGTCTCGATTCGCCAAGATGCCTGTAGAGTGCGGCGCATCGGCCAGAGGACTAGACCACTAGCGGGCCGGTGAGTCGCCGGCCGGCTAGGTAGGCAAGGGCGGGGTCTTCGCCCGGGAATGTCAGCAGTTGTCCGAAGTTGACATGAATTAGGCTTCAGTTGATCGTCGCGCCGCTCCTCGCGGCCGCTCGCTGTACTGCACTTGGGAGGCACAACCATGACCACTGTGACGTCGCCGCTGACCGGCAAGATCGTGGGGCTCGCGGGCGTGCCCGACCCGGTGTTCTCGGGTGCGATGGTCGGCCCGGGCACCGCGGTCGACCCCGTTCGCGAGCAGACCACGGCGGTCGCTCCGGTGGACGGTGTCGTCGTCTCCATGCACCCGCACGCGTTCGTCGTCGTGGACGCCGAGGGCCACGGTGTGCTGACCCACCTCGGGATCGACACCGTTCAGCTCAACGGCGAGGGCTTCGAACTGCTCGTCAACAAGGGCGACACGGTGACCCGTGGTCAGGCCGTCATCAAGTGGGACCCGGCCGCCGTCGAGGCCGCCGGCAAGTCGCCGATCTCGCCGATCGTGGCGCTGGAGGCCACCGCCGACTCGCTCGGCGACCTGCGGGAGGACGGCGAGGCCAAGGCCGGCGAGCAGCTGTTCAGCTGGAGCTGACCCCTTCCTTCCGACACCCGCCCCGGACGAGATGACGGGGCGGCCCCCACACACAGCGGTTCCCGGCGGGGCCGCTCATCTCAGCGGAGACAGTGACATGGAGAAGACGCTGCGCGGCGTGGGCGTGAGCCACGGGGTCGCGATCGGCCAGGTGCGGCACATGGGGACGGCGGTGCTGGAGCCCCCGGCCACCCAGATCCCGACCGAGGACGCCCCGCGCGAGCAGGCCCGCGCCCAGGCCGCCGTCGAGGCGGTCGCCGCCGACCTCGTCGCGCGCGGCAACCTCGCGGGCGGCGAGGCCCAGGCCGTGCTGGAGGCCCAGGCGCTGATGGCGCAGGACCCCGAGCTGATGGCCGACGTGTCCCGCCGGATCGCCGTCGGCAGCAGCGCCGAGCGCGGCGTCTACGACGCGTTCGCGGCCTACCGGGCGCTGCTCGCCTCCGCCGGGGAGTACCTGGCCGGGCGGGTCGCCGACCTGGACGACGTGCGCAACCGGATCGTGGCCCGGCTGCTCGGCGTGCCGATGCCGGGCGTGCCGGACAGCGACGAGCCGTACGTGCTGTTCGCGCGGGACCTGGCGCCGGCCGACACCGCGCTGCTCGACCCGACGCTGGTGCTCGGCTTCGTGACCGAGGAGGGCGGGCCGACCAGCCACAGCGCCATCCTGGCCCGGGCGATGGGCGTGCCGGCCGTCGTGGCGCTGCCCGGCGCGATCGAGGTCGCCGAGGGCACCGTCGTCGCGGTGGACGGCAGCTCCGGCGATGTCCTGCTGGAGCCGTCCCAGGAGAAGCAGGACGAGCTGCGGGCGGCCGCCGCCGCGCGCAAGGCCGCGCTGGCCGCGTCCTCCGGCCCGGGGCAGACCTCGGACGGTCACCGGGTGCCGCTGCTCGCCAACGTGGGCGGCCCGGCCGACGTGCCGGCCGCGCTGGAGAACGGCGCCGAGGGCGTCGGCCTGTTCCGCACCGAGTTCCTGTTCCTGGACGACTCGGCGAAGGCGCCCAGCGCCGAGAAGCAGGTCGAGGCGTACCGCAAGGTGCTGGAGGCCTTCCCCGAGGGCCGGGTCGTGGTCCGGGTGCTGGACGCCGGCGCGGACAAGCCGCTGGACTTCCTGACCCCGGCCGACGAGCCGAACCCGGCGCTGGGCGTGCGCGGTCTGCGCACCCTGCTCGAGCACCCCGAGGTGCTGCGGACCCAGCTCCGGTCGCTGGCCAAGGCGGCCGAGGGCCTGCCGGTGCACCTCGAGGTGATGGCCCCGATGGTGGCCGACCGCAAGGACGCCAAGGACTTCGCGGCCGCGTGCCGGGAGGCCGGGCTGGACGCCAAGTTCGGCGCGATGGTGGAGATCCCGTCGGCCGCGCTGCGCGCCAGGTCGATCCTCCAGGAGGTCGAGTTCCTGTCGCTGGGGACCAACGACCTCGCGCAGTACACCTTCGCGGCCGACCGTCAGGTCGGTGCGCTGGCCCGGCTCCAGGACCCGTGGCAGCCGGCCCTGCTGGACCTGGTCGCCGCGGCGGCCGACGCCGCGCGGGTGAGCGGCAAGAGCTGCGGGGTCTGCGGCGAGGCGGCCGCCGACCCGCTGCTGGCCGTGGTGCTGACCGGTCTGGGCGTCACCAGCCTGTCGATGGGCGCGGCCTCGATCCCCTACGTGCGGACCACGCTCGCCAAGTACACGCTGGCGCAGTGCCGCCGGGCGGCCGAGGCGGCCCGGGCCGCGGACAGCGCCGAGGAGGCGCGGGCCGCCGCGCAGCAGGTGCTCTCCGGCGAGTAGGGCGAGCGGCCGACGTAGCGGCATGAGAAGGGGCGCTCCCGCCAGGACGGTGGGGCGCCCCTTTCGTGTGCCCCGGGGCCGGTCAGGGCCGGTCAGGGCCGGTCAGGCCTGGCGGTCGAGGCGGAGCCGCTCGAAGAAGCGCAGGTGCTCGATGCGGTCGACGGAGCCGGGGTTGACGGCCTGCTCCAGCGGGGTGCCGGAGAGGATGCGCTTGACCGGGACCTCGATCCGCTTGCCGGTGAGGGTGTGCGGGAGGCCGTCGACGGCGATGACCTCGTCGGGCACGTGGCGCGGGGAGAGCTCGGTGCGCAGCGAGGTGCGGATGCGGCCGATCAGGTCGTCGTTCAGCTCCGCACCGGGGGCGAGGACGACGAACAGCGGCATCCAGTAGCCGCCGTCGGGCTCCTCCAGGCCGATGACCAGGGACTCGGCGATCTCGGGGAGGCGCTCGACGACCTCGTAGATGTCCGAGGAGCCCATCCGGACGCCCTGGCGGTTGAGGGTGGAGTCGGAGCGGCCGTGGATGACGACGGTGCCCCGGGAGGTGATGGTGATCCAGTCGCCGTGGCGCCAGACGCCGGGGTACATGTCGAAGTAGCTGTCGTGGTAGCGGGTGCCCTCGGGGTCGTTCCAGAAGCCGGTGGGCATCGAGGGGATGGGCTTGGTGACGACGAGTTCGCCGACGGTGTCGGAGTGCGGGTGGCCCTGGACGTCCCAGGACTCGACGGCCGCGCCGAGGCAGGGGGCCTGGATCTCGCCGAGGTGCACCGGGAGGGTGGGGACGCCGCCGACGAAGCAGGAGCAGACGTCGGTGCCGCCGCTGACGGAGGCGAGCCAGACGTCCTCCTTGACCTCCTGGTAGATCCAGCGGAAGCCGTCCGGCGGGAGCGGGGAGCCGGTGGTGCCGATGCAGCGCACGGCGGACAGGTCGAGGTCGCGGCCGGGGTGGAGCTCGGCCTTGCGGCTGGCGATCACGTAGGCGGCGGAGGTTCCGAGGACGGTGGCGCCGGTGCGGGCGGCCACGGACCAGAGGGCGCCGGTGTCGGGGTGGCCCGGGCTGCCGTCGTAGGTGACGATCGTGGACCCGACGAGGAGGCCGGCCAGCAGGAAGTTCCACATCATCCAGCCGGTGGAGGTGTACCAGAGGAAGCGGTCCCGGGGGCCGAGGTCGAGGTGGAGGCCGGCCTGCTTGAGGTGTTCGAGCAGGATGCCGCCCTGGCTCTGGACGATGGCCTTGGGCAGGCCGGTGGTGCCGGAGGAGTAGAGGACCCAGAGCGGGTGGTCGAAGGGGACGGGCTCGAAGACCGGCTCCACGTCGTCGGCGACCAGGTCGTCCCAGTGCAGGGCGCCCTCGGGGGCGGGGGCGCCGAGCAGCGGGACGTGCACGACGGTGTGCAGGCTGGGGAGTTCGCGGCGCAGCTCGGCGACGACCTCGGTGCGGTCGTGGTCCTTGCCGCCGTAGTGGTAGCCGTCGATGGCGAAGAGGACGGCGGGCTCGATCTGCTGGAGGCGGTCGAGGACGCTGCGGGCGCCGAAGTCGGGGGCGCAGCTGGTCCAGACCGCGCCGACGGCGGCGGTGGCGAGCAGGGCGACGGCGGCCTGCGGGACGTTGGGCAGGTAGGCGCTGACCCGGTCGCCGGGGCCGATGCCGCGGGCGCGCAGGGCGGCGGCGAGCGAGCCGACCTGGCGGCGGAGCTCGGACCAGGTGAGGACGGCCGGCTGCTCGGTGGTCTCGTCGAGGTGGAGGATCGCGGGGCGGTCGGCGTTGGC
Organism: Kitasatospora sp. NPDC058046; assembly: GCF_042885595.1. Taxonomy (NCBI): domain Bacteria; kingdom Bacillati; phylum Actinomycetota; class Actinomycetes; order Kitasatosporales; family Streptomycetaceae; genus Kitasatospora; species Kitasatospora sp. NPDC058046. The sequence goes on along the minus strand of NZ_JBHVRS010000032.1, from coordinate 84,642 downwards.
CGGGTCGTCGGCGGCGCGCAGGGCGTGCTCGGCGTAGTTGAGGCGGGCGCCGGGGAACCAGCGGGCGCCGGGCATGGCGGCGTCGGCGAGGACCGCTTCGGGGGCCCGGGTGAAGCGGACGTCGAACCACTGGGTGATCGCGGTCCAGAACCGGTCGAGGTCCTCGGTGGACCAGGCGTGCAGGTCCGCGTAGCGCTCGGCGGCCTGCTGGTCCTCTGCGGCCGGGGCGAGCGGGGCGGCCGGGGCGCCGTGGTGTTCGGCGGCCCAGGCCTGGAAGGCCACCAGGGTGGTGGCGGCGGCGCGAGCGGGGTTGGGGCGCCAGAGCGGCTGGTCCTGCGGTGGGGTGCTCACGGTGGTGGTCTCCCGGCCGGTGGTGGGGACGGGAGCGCTCGTGGCAGACCCGTCCGGTTGGGCTGTCGGTGCAGACCATGCCATGTGATCGCCCGCCGCGCCAGGGTCGGCCGGTGGGTCAGCGGGGGGTGAACTCGCCGCTGAACCAGCGGCGCAGGACGCCGTTGTGGAAGTCCCAGACGAGCGGGGTTTCGGCGGTGGCGAGCAGCCAGCCGTCGGTCTCGTCGGTGGGGCGCGAGGGCGGGAGGTCGGCGAGCGGGCGGGCCGGGAGCAGTCCGCAGAGCATCACGAAGCGGCCGTCGGGGTCGGAGGCGGTGTGGATCAGGGTGACCTCCGCCGGGTCGGCGGTGATGCCGGTCTCCTCGTGCAGTTCGCGCACGCAGGCCTGCTGCCAGCTCTCGCCGTAGTCCATGTAGCCGCCGGGGAAGGCGAGTTCGCCGTAGCCGGGCTCGATGGTGCGGCGGATGACGACCAGGGCCGGGTCGGCGTCGGGGCGGGTGACGGGGAGGACGGTGATCGCGACGGGCAGCGGGTTGCGGTAGCTGATCTCGGCGCAGCCGGGGCAGGTGCGCGGCCAGGCGCGGATGTCGGCCGGGTAGGGCGTACCGCAGAAGTGGCAGTGCGAGAAGGGCCGGTGGGCGGTCTGCTGGGCCTCGTCGGCGGTCGTCGCCTCGTCAGTGGTCATGGCCGGATGGTAGCCCGGTCGGCCGAGGGTGCCGCCGGGGGCCGCGGACCCTCAGCGGGAGCCCGCGTCGTCGGCCGTGCCTTCGCGGGCGGGGCGGAGCAGCGCGGGGTGCAGCAGGCGGGCGTCGCCGGCGTGGTAGGTGCGGGCGCGGGGGCCGCCGCGGGCTCCGCCGCGCTCGGTGGTGGTGCCGGTGCTCTCGACGAAGCCGGGCACGGACAGCACCTTGCGGTGGAAGTTGCCGGGGTGGAGCTTCTCGTCCCAGACCGCCTCGTAGACGGCGCGGAGGTCGGGGATGGTGAAGTCGTACGGCAGGAAGGCGGTGGCCAGCGGGCTGTACTCGAGCTTGGCGCGCACCCGGTCGAGGCCGTCGGCGAGGATGCGGGCGTGGTCGAAGGCCAGCGTGAGCGGGCCGGGGCCGGTGCGCCCGTCGACGCCACCCCCGTGGGTGTCGGCGGGCACACCGGCGGTTCGGGACCGGCCGCAGGGCCGGAGGTCCAGGTCGGAGACGGGGTGCCAGGCGGCGGCCGCGGCGTCCGTTCCGGCCTGGGGGTCGGGCAGGTCTGGGGCGAAGGCGAGGTAGGCGACCGAGACGACGTGCATCCGCGGATCCCGCTCGGGGGTGCCGTAGGTGCCGAGCTGCTCCAGGTGGAGGCGGCAGAGCCTGGTCTCGGCCTCGGAGGCGCTCTGCAGGCCCGTCTCCTCGGCGAGCTCGCGGGCGGCGGCCTCGTCCAGGCCCTCCTCGCCAGAGCGCAGGAAGCCGCCGGGCAGCGCCCAGCAGCCCTGGTAGGGCGGGGCGCCGCGTTCGACGAGCAGGACGTGCAGGCCGCCGTGGCGCAAGGTCAGGGCGACCACGTCCACGGTGACGGCGACCGGGGTGTAGGCGCGCGGGTCGTACGCGGCGAGCCACTCCTCCTCGGCTCGGGGCCCGGTGGGGGGCGGCTGGTCGTCCGCTGCCATCGCCGGGCTCCTTTCCGTCGTCGCCGGTGCCACCGGGCCTGCCGTGCCGGTGCTGGATCGTCGTCCGAGGTCTGTTCCGGCCGTTGTGATCAGGCCGTTCTTCTCGGGCTGAGCACAACGTAGCGAGTGCGTTCCCCGGCGGCAAATGGTTTTCCTGCCCGGCGGGGGCCTCCGCCTCTAGGCTGTGACCAGGAACTCTGCCCGAGGAGGCCGCCATGCCCACTGCTCCCCCGCCGGACTTCGCCGCCGCGCTGGCCGCCGGTCCGCTGGTGCTCGACGGAGGGATGTCGAACCAGTTGGCGGCGGCCGGGCACGACCTCTCGGACGGGCTCTGGTCGGCGCGGCTGCTGGCGGACGACCCGCAGGCGGTGGTGGCGGCGCACCGGGCGTACTTCGCGGCGGGCGCCGACGTCGCGATAACCGCGAGCTACCAGGCGAGTTTCGAGGGCTTCGCGCGCCGCGGGGTCGGCCGGGCGCAGGCCGCCCGGCTGCTGGCGAGCAGCGTGGAGCTGGCCCGGGAGGCGGCGCGCCCGGAGCCGGGCGGGCGGCGGCGCTGGGTGGCGGCCTCGGTGGGCCCGTACGGGGCGGTGCTGGCGGACGGCTCGGAGTACCGGGGCCGGTACGGGCTGGGCGTCGCGGAGCTGGCGGACTTCCACCGGCCGCGGCTGGAGGTGCTGGCGGCGGCCCGGCCGGACGTGCTGGCGCTGGAGACGGTGCCGGACGTGGACGAGGCGCGGGCGCTGCTGGGGCTGGTGCGCGGGCTTGGGGTGCCGGCCTGGCTGTCGTACAGCATCGAGGGCGACCGGACCAGGGCCGGACAGCCGCTGACGGAGGCGTTCGCGCTGGCCGCCGACGTGGACGAGGTGGTCGCGGTGGGCGTCAACTGCTGCACGCCGCAGGACGCGGACCGGGCGGTGGCGGTGGCCGCCGAGGTGACCGGGAAGCCGGTGGTGGTCTACCCGAACAGCGGGGAGAGCTGGGACGCCAGCCGTCGGGGCTGGCGCGGCGAGCCGACCTTCCGCTCGGCCCGGGTGGGCGGCTGGCTCGCGGACGGCGCTCGGCTGGTGGGCGGCTGCTGCCGGGTCGGGACGGACGGGATCGCGGCGCTGGCGGCGGAGGTGACGGTGCTGCGGGCGCAGTGCGCGGAGGCGGTGGGCTGACCTCGCGGGCGGGGTGAGGCCCGGCGCGGGGCGGTGAGGACCGGCGCGGGGGCGCGTGTGCACGCCCCGGCCCGGACCTGGGAGCACGGCAGGTGAACACGGGGTCGAGGGCGGGTTACCCGGGGGGAAGGTGCACGGAGTCAGGGCGGCCTGGCAGACTCGTCCCGTCACCACTGTGGTCGACAATGTCGACCGCCTGTCAGCGCGGAGGTTCCCATGCCCGGCCCGATCCAGTCGCTTTCCCGGGCCGCCGCGATCATGCGCCTGCTGGCCGGCGGCGAGCGCCGGCTCGGCCTGTCCGAGGTCTCGACGGCACTGGACCTGGCCAAGGGCACGGCGCACGGCATCCTGCGCACGCTGCAGCAGGAAGGGTTCGTCGAGCAGGACCCGGAGACCGGCAAGTACCAGCTGGGCGCCGAGCTGCTGCGGCTGGGCCAGAGCTACCTGGACGTGCACGAGCTGCGGGCGCGGGCGCTGGTGTGGGCGGACGACCTGGCCCGGGCGGCCGGGGAGACGGTCTACCTGGGCGTGCTGCACCAGCAGGGCGTGCTGATCGTGCACCACGTGTTCCGGCCGGACGACACCCGGCAAGTGCTGGAGGTGGGCTCCATGCAGCCGCTGCACAGCACCGCGCTGGGCAAGGTACTGGTGTCCTACGACCCGGTCGCGCGCGGCGAGTTGGGCGACGGCCCGTACGAGTCGTACACCGTGCGGACGCTGACCGAGGCGGCCGACGTGGACGCCGAGTGCGCGCTGGTCCGGGAGCGCGGCTGGGCGGACTCGATCGAGGAGACCTGGGAGGGCGTGGCCTCGATCGGCGCGCTGATCCAGGACCGGCGGCGCAACCCGGTGGGCGCGGTCTGCATCAGCGGGGCGGTCGAGCGGGTCTGCGAGGACGGCTTCGTGAAGCCCTCGCTGGTGGCCTCGGTGCGCAGCGCGGCGCGGGCGATCTCCCGCGACCTGGGCGCCGGGCGGTTCTGAGCACATCCACGGGCGGCTCGCGGAGGGCCGTCGATTCGTCACGCTGAGGCGCGGACGGGCGGAGGCCTGTCCGCGCCTCTGGCGTTTTGTCCTGTTTCGGGGCGCTCCGCTCGGTAACGTCGACGGACCTGTCGGGGTCAGGGTCACAGCTCCGTAACCCTGCCTTGACGCGGGGGCGACCTGGGGAGGAAGCTTCCGCATGACGGTCGACATTGTCGAACGATGGCCGGAGAGATCACTCCCACAGTGCGCTCACCCGCACAACGATCGACCGGCCGCCTGCCCCCACCCACCCTCCGGGCCATATGGACAAGGGAGTCTTTGTGTCCGCGTTCTCCAACGGCGACGTCTTCGTCGGCGAAACCCTCGGCACCGCCGCCCTGATACTTCTCGGCGGTGGCGTCTGCGCCGCCGTGACCCTCAAGAAGTCGAAGGCCGTCAACGCCGGCTGGCTGGCGATCACCTTCGGCTGGGGATTCGCGGTCCTCATCGCCGCCTACATGTCGGCCCCGAAGTCCGGTGCCCACCTCAACCCGGCCGTCACCATCGCCCTCGCGGTCAAGAGCGGCGAGTGGAGCCAGGTGCCGCTCTACCTCGGCTCCCAGCTGCTCGGCGCGATCATCGGCGCCGTCCTGGTCTGGGCCACCTACCTGGGCCAGTTCAACGCGAACAAGGAGCCCACCCTCGGCATCTTCTCGACCGGCCCCGAGATCCGGAACCCGGTCCAGAACGTGATCACCGAGGTCATCGGCACCTTCGTGCTCTGCTTCGCGATCCTCACCATCGGCACCAACAGCGGCCTCTCCCAGTCCGGCACCGGCACCCTGATGGTCGCCTTCACCGTCGTCGGCATCGGCCTCTCGCTGGGCGGCCCGACCGGCTACGCGATCAACCCGGCCCGTGACCTCGGCCCGCGCATCGCGCACGCCCTGCTGCCGATCCCGAACAAGGGCGGCTCCGACTGGTCGTACGCCTGGATCCCGGTCGTCGGCCCGATCCTGGGCGGACTCGCGGCCGGCGGACTCTACAACGCCATCTTCTAAAGGACGGGTTCGACCCCGCCGCACACGGGGACTGACCGACCGACGCGTCAGGCCCACCCACCCCGTAACCCCCGAACCCGAGCCGAGGACCCTCCCCATGACCTCCACCGGTAACTACATCGCCGCGATCGACCAGGGCACCACCTCCAGCCGCTGCATCATCTTCGGCGCCGACGGCCGGATCGTCGCCGTCGACCAGCAGGAGCACCGGCAGATCTTCCCCCAGCCCGGCTACGTCGAGCACGACGCCGCCGAGATCTGGACCCGGGTGCAGTCGGTCGTCCGCGGCGCGCTGGAGAAGGCCGGCCTGACCAAGGACGACATCCGCGCGATCGGCATCACCAACCAGCGCGAGACCACCGTCCTGTGGGACAAGAACACCGGCGAGCCCGTGCACAACGCGCTGGTGTGGCAGGACACCCGCACCGAGGGCCTCTGCCGCGAGCTGGGCCGCAACGTCGGTCAGGACCGCTTCCGCCGCGAGACCGGCCTCCCGCTGGCCAGCTACTTCGCCGGCCCGAAGATCCGCTGGCTGCTGGACAACGTCGAGGGCCTGCGCGAGCGCGCCGAGGCCGGCGACATCCTGTTCGGCACCATGGACACCTGGGTGATCTGGAACCTCACCGGCGGTGTCGACGGCGGCAAGCACGTCACGGACGTCACCAACGCCAGCCGCACCATGCTGATGAACCTGCACACCCTGCAGTGGGACGACAAGATCGCCGAGTCGATGGGCGTCCCGATGTCCGTCCTGCCGGAGATCCGCTCCTCCGCCGAGGTGTACGGCGAGGCCGTCGGCGACCTGGCCGGCGTCCCGGTCGCCTCCGCGCTCGGCGACCAGCAGGCCGCGCTGTTCGGCCAGACCTGCTTCGACGAGGGCGAGGCCAAGTCCACCTACGGCACCGGCACCTTCCTCCTGCTGAACACCGGCGAGAAGATCGTCAACTCGTACCACGGCCTGCTGACCACCGTCGGCTACCGGATCGGCGACCAGGCCCCGGTGTACGCCCTGGAAGGCTCGATCGCCGTCACCGGCTCGCTCGTCCAGTGGCTGCGCGACCAGCTCGGCATCATCTCGACCGCCGCCGAGATCGAGACCCTCGCCAACACCGTCGAGGACAACGGCGGCGCCTACTTCGTCCCGGCCTTCTCCGGCCTGTTCGCCCCGTACTGGCGCTCCGACGCCCGCGGTGTGATCGCCGGTCTGACCCGGTACGTCACCAAGGGCCACCTGGCCCGGGCCGTCCTGGAGGCCACCGCCTGGCAGACCCGCGAGGTCGTCGACGCCATGCAGAAGGACTCCGGGGTCGAGCTCACCGCCCTCAAGGTCGACGGCGGCATGACCAGCAACAACCTGCTCATGCAGAACATCGCCGACGTCCTGGACGCCCCGGTCGAGCGGCCCTACGTGGCCGAGACCACCGCCCTCGGCGCCGCCTACGCGGCCGGACTCGCCGTCGGCTTCTGGAACGACCTCGACACCCTGCGGGCCAACTGGCACCGCGCCGCCGAGTGGACCCCGCGCATGGACGAGGCCACCCGGGAGCGTGAGTACAAGAAGTGGCTCAAGGCCGTGGAGCGCACCATGGGCTGGGTGGAGGAAGAAGAGAACAACTGACCGACAGCCGGTCGGGGCCCCGTGCCCCGACCGGCCGCCCGCCGTTCCGGCAGCGGGTGTCACCGCGTTTCACCGGCCCGCCGCACCGGGCCGACCGGCCTCTCCCGCAGAGGCCGCACCGCACACGAGAGGAGTAACGGCGCCGCCCGACCCGCGCGCCGTACACAACCACCATGGCAACCATCCCGACCCTGGGCGCCGAGCGCACCGCCGGCCACACCGCCTCCCGCGCCGAGACCCGCGAACTGCTCGGCAAGGCCACCTACGACCTGCTGGTGATCGGGGGCGGCATCCTCGGCACGGCCGTCGCCTGGACCGCGTCCCAGGCCGGCCTGAAGGTCGCCATGGTCGACGCCGGCGACTTCGCCGGTGCCACCTCCAGCGCCTCCTCCAAGCTCGTCCACGGCGGTCTGCGCTACCTGCAGACCGGCGCGGTCAAGCTGGTCGCGGAGAACCACAAGGAGCGCCGCGCGCTCTCCACCGACGTGGCCCCGCACCTGGTCAACCCGCTGACCTTCTTCGTGCCCGTCTACAAGGGCGGCCCGCACGGCGCCGCCAAGCTCGGCGCCGGCGTCTTCCTGTACTCGGCGCTGTCCGCCTTCCGCGACGGCATGGGCCGGGTCTCCACCGCCGCGCACGCCGCCCAGCAGGTGCCCGCGCTGCGCACCGAGGGCCTGCGCTCGGTGGCCGTCTACGGCGACCACCAGATGAACGACTCGCGCGTCGCCGTGATGACCGTGCGCGCCGCCGTCGACGCCGGCGCCGTGGTGCTCAACCACGCCGAGGTCACCGGGCTGCGCTTCACCGGCGGCCGGGTCACCGGCGCCGAGCTGCGCGACCGCCTGGACGGCAGCGAGTTCGGCATCGACGCCCGCCTGGTGCTGAACGCCACCGGCCCGTGGGTGGACCACCTGCGCAAGATGGAGGACGCGGGCGCCGCGCCGTCGATCCGCCTCTCCAAGGGCGCCCACGTGGTCGTCAAGCGCCGGGCGCCGTGGCGCGCCGCGCTGACCATCCCGATCGACAAGTACCGCGTCTCCTTCGCCATCCCGTGGGAGGACCACGTCCTGCTCGGCACCACCGACGAGGAGTACACCGGCGACCCGAAGGACGTCCGGGCCACCGAGGCGGACATCGACCAGATCATGGGCGAGGCCGCGCACGCGATCCGCGACGAGCACCTCGACCGCGACCTGGTCACCTACTCCTTCGCCGGCCTGCGGGTGCTCCCGGGCGGCCCGGGCGACACCGCCGCCGCCAAGCGCGAGACGGTCGTCACCGAGGGCCGCGGCGGCATGCTGTCGGTCTCCGGCGGCAAGTGGACCACCTACCGGCACATCGGCCGCACCGTGCTGGAGAAGCTGGCCCACGTGCCCGGCACCAGCCTCGGCGAGGACATGTCCCCGATCGCCCCGACCGTCCCGCTGCCGGGCGTCGGCGCGCCGAACGCGGTGGCGCACCGCCTGCTGATCGACCGCGACCCGGGCTCGCGGATGGAGCCGCTGGTGGCCAAGCACCTGGCCAGCCACTACGGCACCCTGTCCTTCGACATCGCCCGCATGATCGACGAGAACCCGGAGCTCGGCCGGCCGATCCACGAGGACGGTCCGGACGTCTGGGCGCAGGTCGCGTACGCGGCGGACAACGAGTGGGCGTACACCACGGACGACGTGCTGCGCCGCCGCACCACCATGACGGTGCGCGGTCTGGACACGCCGGAGATCCGGGCCGAGGTCGAGGCCTTCCTCGCGAAGCGCGGCACCAAGTAGGCACGGCCGGGCGAAGCGCGGTAGCGCGCGGGTCCTCCGCGGCGGGCGGGCATTCGGGGTCTTCCCCGGGCGCCCGCCCGCCGTTACGCCGTATGGCCGTTCGGCTGTGCGGCCGTTTCGCCGTACGGCCGTTTGGCTGTGCGGCCGGGCCGTCAGACCGGGACGCCGGCCTTGACCACCCGCTTCGGGTGGAGGTCGGACCGGGTGAGGACGGTGAGGTCGGCGAGCGGGTCGCCGTCGAGCACCAGCAGGTCCGCGTGGGCGCCCGGGGCGAGGGTGCCGATCTCCCCCGCCATGCCGAGCAGCCGGGCCGCCGTGGTGGTCGCCGAGCGCAGCACGTCCGCGACCGGCTGGACCCGGGCGCGCAGGGTGAACTCCTCCAGCTGGGCCGGGTGCAGCGGGCCGAGCAGGTCGCTGCCGTAGACCAGGTCGACGCCCGCGCGGTGGGCGCGTTCCAAGGCCTCCAGGCCCCGGTCTCGGACCTCGGCGAGCTTGCCCAGCGAGGCGGCCGGCAGGCCGGAGGCGGCACCGAGCCTGGCGGTCTCCTCGTAGGCGACCAGGGTGGGCACCAGGAAGGCGTCCTTCTCCAGCAGCAGGGCGATCGTGCCGTCGTCCAGCAGGTTGCCGTGCTCGACGCAGCGCACACCGGCCCGCAGGGCGCGGTCGATCGCGCGCGGGTGGTAGGCGTGCACGGTGACGTAGCGGTTGTGGTTCTCGGCCTCCTCGACGACCGCGCGGATCTCCTCCTCGCTGTACTGGACGGCGCCGATCTCGTCGTGCGGGGAGGCGACGCCGCCGGAGAGCAGCACCTTGAGGTGGTGGGCGCCCTTGCGGAACTCGTCCCGGGCGGCGGTGCGCACCGCGTCCACGCCGTCGGCGATCCGGGCGAAGTTCGGGCGGGACTCGCAGCAGGGCAGCACGTCCTCGCCGAGCGGGCGCAGGTCGCCGTGGCCGCCGGTCTGGGACAGCGCCTTGCCGCCGTGCAGCAGCCGCGGGCCGGGTACCAGGCCCTCGTCCAGGGCCCGGGCCATCCCGTGGTCGGCGCCCCCGACGTCGCGGACGGTGGTGAAGCCGCGGCGCAGCATCCGCTCGGCCTCGGCGAGGGCGCGCACGGTGGCGTAGCCGGCAGTCCAGTTCGCGAAGTCGGGCAGGTCGAGCGAGGTGATCAGCAGGTGGACGTGGGCGTCGATCAGGCCGGGCAGCACGGTGCCGCCGGCCGCGTCGAGGACCCGGACGTCCTCGCCGGCGGCGGGCGGGCGGCCGGTGCCGGTGGCGGCGATCCGGCCGTCGGCGGCCTCCAGCCAGCCGAGGTCGGTGCGGGTGCCGTCCTCGGGGTGGAGCAGGTGGGCGTTGGTGATCAGCAGTCGACTCACGGAGCGGCTCCTCGTTCAGTACGGCTCGTATTGAATACGACTCGTACTGAATACACCATGTATCGTTCTCCCGTGAACCCGCCCCCCGCCGACACCGCCCCCCGACCACCCAGACGCCGCATCCACACCCGGGCCCGGCTGCTGGCCGCGGCGAGCGAGCTGTTCCTCTCCGTCGGCTTCGCCCGGACGAGCATCGAGGACGTCTGCGCCGCCGCCGGCTACACCCGCGGCGCCTTCTACTCGAACTTCGGCAGCAAGGAGGACCTGCTGCTGGCCCTCTTCGACGACCAGGCGGGGCAGCGGCTGGCCGAGCTCGCGGAGCTGGCCGCCGCCTGCGAGTCGCTGGCGCCGCGGGAGCGGGCCCGGCGGTTGGTGGAGGCGCTGCTGCGGGTCGAGCCGGCGGAGACCGGGTGGATCCTGCTGTTCCTGGAGTTCCGGCTGGTCGCGGCCCGGAGCCCGGCGCTGGCCGAGCAGGTCGCCGCGCACGACCGGGCGGTCGCGGCCGCGCTGGCCGGGGTCCTGGAGCGGAACCTGCCGGAGCTGGTGCCCCCGGGCGCGAGCGCCGGGCAGGCCGCGGCGGTGGTCCTGGCGGCGCGCGAGGGGGTGCTGGCCCGGACGGCGGCGGGCGGCGCGGCCGCGGAGGAGCTGCTGGCGGCGACGGCGGCGGTGCTGTCGGGGCTGCCGGGGCGCTGACCCGACTCCTGGCACGGCCGGGAGGCCGGAAACGCCGAGGGGCGGCACCCGTACGGTCACGGGTGCCGCCCCTCGGCGGTGCTGCTTCGCGCGCTAGATGATCAGGCTGAGCGGCATGATCAGGGCGATGGCGACCACCGAGATCACCGTCTCCATCACCGACCAGGACTTCAGCGTCTGCCCGACGCTCATCCCGAAGTACTCCTTCACCAGCCAGAAGCCGGCGTCGTTGACGTGCGAGAGGAACAGCGAACCGGCGCCGATCGCGAGCACCAGCAGGGCCGCGTGGGTCGAGGACATGTTCGCGGCGAGCGGGGAGACGATGCCGGCCGCGGTGATCGTGGCGACCGTCGCCGAGCCGGTGGCCAGGCGGATCAGCACGGCGATCAGCCAGCCGAGCAGCAGCGCGGAGATGTGCCACTTGCCGGACCACTCGCTGACCGCGTTGCCGACGCCCACGTCGATCAGGGTCTGCTTGAAGCCGCCGCCCGCGCCGACGATGAACACGATGCCGGCGATCGGGCCGAGCGACTTGCCGACGGTGTCGGAGATCCGGGCCTTGTCGAAGCCGGCCGCCTTGCCGAGCGTCACCATGCCGAGCAGGGTCGCGGCGAGCAGCGCGATCAGCGGGGAGCCGATGAAGTCGAACACCCGCTGGCCCAGCGCCTTCGGGTTGTCGATCACCACGTCGGCCAGCGCCTTGCCGAGCATCAGCACGACCGGCAGCAGGATGGTGGCCAGCACCGCGGCGAAGGAGGGGGTGCGGTCGTGCTTGGCCGTCTCCTCGGGGGCGGTGGCCGCCGGGATCTCCAGCGGGCCGACCCAGCGCTCGGCCACCCGGGCGAACAGCGGACCGGCGATGATCAGGGTCGGGACGGCGATCAGCAGGCCGAGCGCCAGGGTGATGCCGAGGTCGGCCTTCAGCGCGTCGACGGCGACCAGCGGGCCCGGGTGCGGGGGCACCAGGCCGTGCAGCACCGACAGGCCGGCCAGGGCCGGGATGCCGACCCGCATCAGCGGCACGTTGCCGCGGCGGGCGACCAGCAGCACGATCGGGATCAGCAGGACGACGCCGACCTCGAAGAACAGCGGCAGGCCGAGCACGGCCGCGATCAGCGCCATCGCCCAGGGCAGCGCCTTGTTGCCGGTGCGGGAGAGCACGGTGTCGGCGATGATGTTGGCGCCGCCGGAGTCGGCGAGCAGCTTGCCGAGCATCGCGCCGAGGCCGATCAGCAGGCCGACGCTGGCGACGGTGGAGCCGAAGCCCGTCGAGAAACTGCTGAGCAGCTTGTCGAAGGGGGCGCCCGCGACGGCGGCCAGCAGACCGGAGCCGAGCGTGAGGGCGAGGAACGGGTGCAGCTTCAGCTTGGTGATCAGTACGACGATCGCACCGATGCTGAGCAGCACCGCGATCAGCAGCTGGGAGTCGCTGCTGGTGTGCGGCAGGGCCGGTGGGGCGGCCGCCAGCAGAGTGGGGGCAATGCTCACGCGAGGTCTCCATTGACGGGCCGCAGCAGCGCCACGGCCATCTCGACGAGTTCTTCGGGGGACGGGCCCACGTCCAGGGCGGCGCCGCGCTCGTCCGCACCCAGGGGCTCCAAGGTGGCGTACTGGGAGTCGAGCAGCGACGTCGGCATGAAGTGGCCGGTGCGGTGGGAGAGCCGGTCCTCGACCAGCTCGTGACCACCGCTGAGGTGCAGGAAGAAGGCACCCGGGGCGTCCGCGCGCAGGATGTCGCGGTAGCGGTGCTTCAGCGCCGAGCAGGTCACCACGCCGCCGGTACCGGCCTCGGCCCGCTCCTTGAGCCAGGCGCCGATGGCGCGCAGCCAGGGCGCGCGGTCCTCGTCGTCCAGCGGGATGCTGGCCGACATCTTGGCGATGTTGGCCGCCGGGTGGAAGTCGTCCGCCTCGGCGAAGGGGAGGGCGAGGCGGTCTGCCAGCAGGCGGGCCAGGGTGGTCTTGCCGACGCCCGAGACGCCCATCACCACGATGGTGAGGGGGGACTGCGGGAAGTCGTGGTTCTCGACGCTGAGAGCCATGGGGTGGTGCTCCTTCGTTGCCTGGCCGCCACTATCGCCTCAAAGATATGACGTATTCAAGTGGCGGAAACCAAATCGTCATACTTTTGCGGTGTGGTCTGGGTCGCAGGGCGACAGGACCCGGACCGCGGGGCGGCACGCCCCGGACCGCGGGGCGGCACGACCACCGCCACAGGGCGACGTGAACGCGCGCGGGGCGGGCGTCTACCCTGGGCGGATGGAGATCCAGGGGCTGCCCGGGCGGCTGCTTGACGAGCTCGGACCGGCGATCGCGTCGGGGGAGGTCCCCGAGGGGGCCGTGCTGCGCGGCGAGGAGCTGGAGCACCGGTTCGGGGTCTCCCGGACGGTGGTCCGGGAGGCGGTGCGGATCCTGGAGGGGATGCGCATGGTGGCGTCCCGGCGACGGGTCGGGATCACCGTGCAGCCGAAGTCGGTCTGGGACGTCTTCGACCCGATGGTGATCCGCTGGCGCCTGGCCGGCTCGGACCGGCCCGCCCAGCTGCGCTCGCTCGGCTCCCTGCGGGTGGCCGTCGAACCGGCCGCGGCCGCGCTCGCCGCCACCCACGCCAGCGACGACGACCGGCGCGAACTCAGTTCACTGGCCGTGGATCTGACGGTCACCGCACGGGCCGCCGACCTGGCCACCTTCCTCGAACACGACATCGCCTTCCACTCCCTGGTGCTGCGCGCCTCCGGCAACGAGATGTTCGCCCACCTCGGGGACACCGTCGCGGCGGTGCTCACCGGCCGGACCGAGTACCATCTGATGCCCGATCAGCCGGAGTCGTACGCGATCCGGCTGCACCGCGAGGTCGCGGAGGCGATCTGCGCCAAGGACGCCGGCCACGCCGAGCGGGCGATGCGGACGATCGTCAGCGGCGCGCTGGAGGAGCTCAACGCCCAGCTGGACTGAGCCGGGGCACCGGAGGCGCCTGCCAGGCCTGCCGGGACGGCAATGACGGCCCGGATGGCACGGTTTGGCGGCAGTTCGGCGGTTATGGAGGCATAGTCCTGGTTCGGCGGGGCAGAGTGAGCCGAGGAGGCGCGTTTCGTGTGCGCCCGTTCCGTATGCTTCACCGAACACGCGCCACGCGCCTGGGGGTCGCTCGATGTCCGTGCCACGCCGCCGCCGTCGCCGCCTACCCGACGAGGTACGCGCCGCCGCAGTCCGGGCGGTGCTCTGCCTGTCCTTCACCCTGGTCGGCGTCGTGGTGGCGACGCTGGCCTCGTACGCGGACAGTTGGCTGCTGACGCCCGCGCTGCTGGCGATGGGGCTGGGGGTGTTCGGCACCATGTGGTGCCTGGTGGAGATCCTGATCTCCCGCCAGGTCGCGGCCCAGCGGATGCAGTCGCCGGGCTCCGCGCACCCGATGGCCGGCAGCCGGGCGCCCTCCGAGCCGCTGGCCGCGCGGCCGTTCCCCCGGCCCGGCTCGTCCTCGGTGTACCGGCAGCCGTACGAGTCGCCGCAACCGCAACCGCAGCCGTACGGGCCGGGGCGGCAGCAGCCCCAGCCGTACGGGTCGGGGCAGCCGCCGTACGGGAACCAGCAGCCGCCCCGACCGCCGTACCAGCAGCCCTACCAACCGCCGCGGCAGCCACCGCAGCAGCCGCCGCGCCAGGCCCGGGTGCAGCCCAACCACCCGTAGCACCAGGCGGATCGGTCAGTCCCGGAGCGGCAGCGCCCGGTAGTGGGTGGTGAGCCGGCGGTCCTCGTCCAGGACGTGGAAGGCCAGCATCGGCGGGTGGTCGAAGGAGATGCCGGGCCCGCCCTCGAAGGGCAGCGTGACGGTGGAGACCACGCCGGGCGCGATCAGCAGCGGCAGGCCGGCGAAGGTGGTGGCCGCGGAGGTGTGCGCGTGGCCGCAGAACAGGGCGGCCACCCGGGGGTGGCGGCGCAGCACCCGCTCCAGCCGCTCCTCGCCGAACTGGCGGATCGGGTCGACGTACGGCAGGTGCAGTTCCACGGGCGGGTGGTGGAAGGCCACCAGGGCGGGCAACTCGGTGCGGCCGGAGGCGAGTTCGGCGTCCAGCCAGTCCAGCGTCGGCTCGTCCAGCAGCCCGTCGTGCTGCCCGGGTATCGAGGAGTCGAGCATCAGCACGTCGGCGCCCGGCAGTCGGTGCAGCCGGTTGACCGGCCCCTCCCCCGGCGCCTCGCCGAGCAGCACCTCCCGGTACGGCGACCTGGAGTCGTGGTTGCCCGGACAGGTGAACACCGGGTGCCGGGAGACCAGGACCTCGGCGACCTGCCGGTACTCCTCCGGCAGGCCCTGGTCGGCGAGGTCGCCGGTGACCAGCACCGCGTCCAGCGGGCCGGGCAGGGCGTCGAGGTACGCCATCACCTGCTCGGCCCGCCGGCGGGCACGCTTGCCGTCGTCCCGGCCGTGGTCCTGGCCGAGGTGGATGTCACTGAGGTGCGCGATCGTCAGCATGGCGATCACGCTAGTGAGTTCACGGCTGGGCGGGAACCTCCGCGGGGCGCTTGAACATCCGGGTGGCGGTGATCTCGCCGTGGATGGTCGGGCCGTCCGGGTCCGGCGCGGCGGGCAGGCCCGGGCGCAGGTGCTCCTCGACCGAGATGTACTTGAGGCCGGCCCGCAGGTCGGCGTCGTTGCGCAGGCGGATCACCAGCGGGAACTCGGCGAGCGCGGTGGTGTCGAACAGGCCGGTGGTGTAGATCAGCTGGACGCCGAGCGCGTCGGCCACGGCCCGCTGGAGCTCCAGCAGGTAGGTGGCGTTGGCGCGGCCGATCGGGTTGTCCAGGAACAGCGTGCCGGCGTGCCGCAGTTGGGACTGGCCGCGGTCGTTGGCGCGCAGCGCGGCCATCGTGCAGTACAGCGCGATGGCGGCGGTGAGCAGCTGGCCGCCGGAGAAGACGTCGGACATCTGGCCGACGCTGACCCGCTCGGCGCGCAGCACCGCGTCGGGCTTGAGGATCTCGACGCTGACGCCCTTGGGGCCGATCGCGGCGGCGACCCCGCGCAGCAGCAGGGACATGCCGTCGCGGCGCAGGTCGCTGTTCTTCCTGACGGCGGCGCGGGTGGCCTCGTCGATGACCTCGCCCAGGCGCTCGACCAGGGTGGCGTGGTCCGGGTCCTCGAAGCGGATCCGGAGGAACTCCTGGCCGGACCACTCCCCCAGGCCCTCGGGCAGCCGGGAGAGCCGCTGGGCGGCGCGCAGGGTGGTGAGCGAGGACTCGACCAGGCCGCGCAGCCGGTCCACGATCGAGCCGCGGTTCTTCTCCAGCTGGGCGAGCTCGTCGGTGAGCACCCGCAGCCGGGGCGCGAAGGCGGTGGCCCAGGCGGCGGCGTGCTCGGGCAGCGCGGAGGCGGGCAGTTCGCGGATCTGCTGGCGGGCGGGGGTGCGGACGGCCTCGTAGCGGGCCGCGTTGGCGTGCCGGACCAGGGCGTCGGCGGTGTCGCGGACGGCGAGTTCGGAGGAGGACAGTTCGCCGGCGGCGGTGCGCAGGGCGCGGCGGGCCTCGGTGGCGCCGGTGCGGGCCTCGGTCAGCGAGCCCAGGTACGGCTCGACCGGGTCGTCCGGGTCCTCCTGGTGGTCGCGCAGGCCATCGCGGAGCTGGCCGGCCAGCTCGTCGAAGTCGGCGGCGGAGGCCTGGGCGGTGTCGAAGGTCCGCTGGAGGTCGGCGTGGGCGGTGCGGGCGGCGTCCAGGGCCTCGCGGCGCTCGGCCAGGCGGCTGGTGGCGGTGCGCAGCAGGGCCTGGGCGTGCTCAGGATCGGTGGGGACGAGGTCCTCGGGCAGTTCGGTGTGCGCCTCGCCGTCGGCGGGGGCGGAGCGCTCGGCCTCGCCGCGCAGCCGGCCGAGCTGCTCGCTGGCGGTGGCGGAGCGGGCCTCGATGGTGGCGACCAGTTCCTCGGCGCGGGCGGCGGCGGCCTGGCGGGCCGGGCCGTCGGCGCCGTCGGGGCTGCCGAGGAGTTCCTCGGCGCGGGTGCGCACCTTGTTGGTGAGGCGGTCGAGTTCGGTCGCGGCGGCGGCCTCGTCGCCCTCGGCGCGGGCCTGTTCGGCGCGCAGGTCGGCGCCGACGCCGACCTTCTCGTACAGCTGGGAGGCGGCGCGGTAGGCCTCGCGCAGGGCGGGCAGCGCGGCGGGGGCGGCCTCGGCGGGTTCGTCGGCCTGCTCGGCAGCGGGGATCTCGGCGCGTTCGGCGCGCAGCGCGCGGGCCGTCCGGCGGGCGTCGTCGGCGGCGCGCTGGGCGGCGCGGCGGTCCTCGTCGCAGGTGCGGGCGCGTTCGGCGCAGAGCGCCTGGCGGCGGT
Source organism: Kitasatospora sp. NPDC058046 (assembly GCF_042885595.1). Taxonomy (NCBI): domain Bacteria; kingdom Bacillati; phylum Actinomycetota; class Actinomycetes; order Kitasatosporales; family Streptomycetaceae; genus Kitasatospora; species Kitasatospora sp. NPDC058046. Next base: position 67,705 of record NZ_JBHVRS010000032.1, on the reverse strand, counting down.
CGCACTCGGCGGCGTCCTCGGCGAGTTCGCGCTGGCGGCGGGCCCAGTTGGCGCGCTCGCGCAGCCGGAAGGCGAGGCCGGAGAGGGCGTCGGCGCGGCGGCGGGCGCGCTGGGCGGCCTCGCGGTGCTCCTCGTGGGCGGAGGCGGCCGCGGTGTGGTCGGTCTCGGCCTCGTCGTGGTCGGCGCGCAGGGTGGCCAGGGCGGCGGCGGCCTGCTCGGCGTGCTCGCGGGCGGCCTCGGCGGCGGCGGCGAGTTCGGCGAGGGTGCCGGGCGGGCAGCTGGCGTGCCAGGAGGCGAGGCGGGCGGCGAGGGCGCGGTCGGCGCCGAGGCGGCCGGCCAGTTCGCGGATGTGCTCCTCGCGGGCGCTCGCCCGGGCGCGCAGTTCGCGGCGCTCGCCGTCGGCGGCGGACTCGTCGTGCATGGCCGGGTTCGGCGGCACGAGGAAGAAGGCGGGCTCGTCGGTGATCGGGGCGATCAGCGAGGCGGCGGCGCCGACGGCGACGGTGGAGCGCGGCAGCAGGGCGGCGGCCTGCAGGGCCTCGCGGGCGCGCTCCAGCGAGGAGGGGTCGGTGACGACGACGCCGTCGACCAGTTCGGGGCGGGCGGCGAGGATCGCCTCGTGGTCGGCCGGGTCGACGGACTGGGCGAGGTAGCGCCAGCCGGGCAGGGCCGGGATGCCGTGCTCGGCGAGGTACTCGACGGTGGCGAGCACGTCCGGGCCGGGCGGCAGCAGGCCGCCGTCGCCGAGGGCGGCGAGGATGCGGGAGTCGTCGGCGGCGGCCGTGCGGAGGTCGAACAGGGTGCGTTCGGCGGTGGCGATGGACTCGTCGAGGAGTTCGCGCAGGTACTCGGCGTTGCGGTCGAGCAGGGCGGGGGTGAGGAAGCCGGCGTCCTCCTCGGCGCCTTCCTGGTAGGGGGTCAGGGAGAGCAGGTCGGCGAGGCGCTGTTCGGTGGCGAGCAGGGCGGCGGTGCGCTGCTCGGCGGCGAGGGACCGGGCGGCGTCCTTGCGCGCGTCGCCGGCCCGCTCGGCGGCGAGTTCGGCGCGCGAGGTGGCGGCGGCGGCCTCGCGCAGCCGGGCGGCGGCGGACTCGGCGGCGGTACGGGCCTGGGCCAGCGCGGCGGAGGCGGCCTTCTCCACGTCGGCGGCGTACAGGGCGGCGCGGGCCGGGTCCACGTCGCCGTCGGCGTCGATGAAGCCGGCCGCGACGGCGGCCTCGGTCTCCTGCTCGACCTCGGCGAGGCGCTGGCGCAGGTGGTCGGCCTCGCTGCGGGCCTTCTGGGCGGCGGTGGCGGCCTCGGTGGCGTCGGTCTGGGCCTTGCCGCCGTCCTGCTGGAGTTCGCCGGCGCGCTCCTCCTCGGTGTCGGCGCGGGACTCGGCGGCCGCGGCGGCGGCCTCCAGGGCGCGGGCCAGGGCGGTCGCGGCGCGGGCGCGGGCGGCGAGCGCGGGGGCGGCGTCCAGCTCGGCCTCGCGGATGGCGGCGGCGACCCGGGCGACCCGGTCGGCGGCGGCGCGCTGGCGCAGCACCGCCTCGGCGGCCTGCCAGGCGGAGTGCAGGGTGCGGGCGTCGATGAGTTCGCGGCGCAGCGCGGCGGCCTCGGCGGTGGCCGCGGTGAGGCTCAGGGTGGCGTGCCGGTGGGTGAGTTCGTCGGTGATCAGGCTGTGCCGGGTGCGGTCGGCCTCGGCGGCGGTGACGGCGCTCGCGGCGGCGGCGACCTCGATGGCGAGGTCCTGGGCGCGGTCGCGTTCGGCGGTGGCGCGGGAGGCGAGGGCGTGGGCGAGGCGGCGGGTGCGGCGCTCGGCGGTGCGGTGGGCCTCGCGGACGGTCTCGCGGGCGGTGGTGGCCTCGGCGATGCGCTCCAGGAGGTCCAGCGAGCCGGCGGTGAAGTCGCGTTCGGCGGTGAGTTCGGCGCGGCGGCCGAGCTTGGCGGCGAAGCCGTGCACGAGGTCGGCGAGGCCGTCGGTGTCCCGGGTGTCGGTGACGGCGCGCAGCAGGAGGTCGGTGAAGTCGCTGTCGTGCTTCACCGCGAAGAGGCCGGCCGCCTCGCCCTCGTCGGCGTTCATCTCGCGCTGGTAGCGGAAGAGTTCGGGGTCGAGGCCGAGTTCGCCGAGGTGCTCGGTCCAGCGGTCGTGGCCGTCCTCGAAGACCAGGTCGAGGTGGGGGTGGGCCTTGCCGGCCTCGGTGAGGGCGTCGCGGAAGCCCTTCATGGTGCGGCGGCGGCCGCGGGCCTTCTGGTCGCCGGCCAGGCTGACCCGTTCGGCGACCGGCAGCGAGTCGAGGGTCAGGCCGGGGCCGGGGCGGAAGGAGTACCAGGTCTCGGCGAACTTGCGCGGGTCGGAGGAGACCTGGCGGCCGCGCCACTCGCTGACCTTGCCGACCACGATCGGCTCGCCGGTGACGGTGTGCTGCCACTCCAGGGCGACGTGGCCGCAGTCGTCGGCGAGCAGGAACTTGCGCAGCACGCCGGAGCTGGCGCCGCCGAGGGTGTTGCGGTGGCCGGGGAGCATGACCGAGAAGATCAGCTTGAGCAGGACGGACTTGCCGCCGCCGTTCTCCAGGAAGAGCACGCCGGCCGGGGCGGGGCGGCGGACCGGGCCGTCGGGTTCCTCGCCGAACAGGCCGATCTGCTGCGGGGCCGGGTCGGCGACCGGCTCGCCGACGCCGCGCAGGTCGAGCACCGTGTCGGCGTAGCGGGCGCCGGCCGGTCCGATCGAGTAGAGGCGGACCCGGTTGAGCTCGTACATGTGCGGCTGTTCTCCGTGGCTTGCGTGGCGTGAGGGATGGGCGGCGGGCCGGATCGGGGCGGGTGGGCCGGGGCCGGCGCGGTGGGCCCGGAGCGGGTGGGCTCCGGGCGCCGGGGCTCAGAGGGAGTGGAACGGCAGCCCCGCGTCGGCGACCAGTTCGTCGCCGGTGTCCGGCGGCAGCAGGCTGGCGGTGCCGTCGGAGACCGGGACGATGCCGAGGTCGAGCAGTTCGGCCATGGCCGAACTGCCCGCCAGGTCGCGCACCTGGAGCTGGTAGCGGGCGGTGGTGCGGTAGGTGCCGCCGGAGTCGTCCGAGACCTTCTGGAGGAAGCCGGAGTCGACCAGGAACAGCACGGCCTTGGCGACGATGCCGATGGTGGAGCCGGAGAGCCGGCGGGCGTCCTTGGTGGCGCCGGTGGCGGTGCGCCGGGCCCAGACCCGCCAGGCGGCCTCCAGGCCGGGGGCGTCGGAGGCCGGGTCGGTGTTGGCGCCGTCCGCGTCGGCCTGCTCCTCCAGGCGGCGGCAGGCCTGGCGGACGAAGGAGTCGACGCCGTTGACGGTGATCCGGCCGAGGTAGCCGTCGTCGGCGAGGTCCTCGGGGCGCGGGAAGGCCATCGCGGCGACGGCCAGGTGGGCGAGGCCGTGCAGGAAGCGGTCGGTGGACTCGGAGGCGGCGCGGCGCGAGTAGTCGCCCATCCGGACGGCGAACAGCGAGTCCTCGGCGGCGGCCACGGCCATGCCGGCCCGCGGGGAGACCTCCAGGACGACCAGGCCCATGCCGGTCGCGATGGCGTCGGCGAGCCGGGCGAACGGCGGGTCCTCGCGGTGGCGGCGCACCAGGTCGGCGTACTCGGCGTCGCGGGCGGGCAGCAGCTTGGCCTGGAGGCCGAAGGAGACCAGTCGGGCGGCGTCCGCGACGTCGGCCGGGGTGATCGGCGCGGGGGCCGCGGGTTCGGTCTCGGCCGCCCAGGACGTGTCGTGGTGGGTCGTCACGGGCGGTGCTCCTCGGGGGTGGCGCGGTGGTTACGGTTCGTCATGGTTGGTCCCGGCGGGGTTGGTCCCGGCAACGTGTGCTCCCGGCCGGTCAGCCGGCGTCCTTGCGGTCGGCGGCCATGCCGACCGCGTCGAGCAGGGCGCTGCCGACGATCAGGTCGGCGCCGCCGAACTCCCGGTCGCGCAGCGGGGTGCCGTCGTCCACGGCGAACAGCAGCCGCTCCTCGCCCTGGCGGTAGGCGGTGCCGACCGGCGGGCTGGCCGCGTGCACGGCGAGCAGGGCGACCAGGTACGGCAGGTCCGGGTCCTGCTTGCGGGCGTCGGCGAGCAGGCCGGAGAGCCGGCGGGGGGCGTCCGGGGGCAGGTCGAGCAGGAGCATCGCGGACTCCAGCTGGGCCTCGGAGAACCGGCTGTCGTCCGGGGTGGCGACGAGGTCCGGGTCGGGCAGTTCGGCGCCGAGGTGCTCGCGCTCGACCGGCGGGGTGAGCAGCAGGTCGACCAGGTCGGCGACCCGCACCGAGACCGGGGTGCGCAGACCGGCGCCGCGGGCGAAGAACGCGCCGGTGGGGCGGACGGCCTGCTCTATCGGCAGCCGCAGCACGGGGGCGAGCAGCTGCCCGTAGAGGTCGATGCCGCTGCGGGCGCCGGGGGCGGCGAAGGCCTGGCGGTCCTGCTCGGCGCGGAACAGCGGGCCGGCCTCCAGCAGGCGGGTCTGGAGCTGGGTGTGGCGGCGGATGCAGTCCTTGACGATGTCGACCAGCTCGGCGGCGCGGCGCTTGTGCTCCGGGTCCTCGGCCTCGTCGCGGGCCTTGCGGATGTTGGTGAGAATCGCGTTCTCGTGCCGGTAGCGGTCCGCGATGTGGTCCAGCGCCTCCTCGATGAGATCGGGGATGGCGCGCATCCAGTCCACCGCCCGGACGTTGCGGCGGGTGGCGTCCAGGGCGCGGCGCAGCGTCTCGGCGTACTGGACGGTGCGGTAGCGGGCCTGCTCGGCGGCGAGCTGGGCGTCGGCCAGGCGGCCGCGGCGGATCAGCACCTCCAGCTTGACCTCGGCGGCGATCTGGGCCGAGGTGACGTCGGTGTCGAGCGCGCCGACCAGGACGTTGACCGCCTCGTCGGTGGTGCGCAGGTAGACGCCGCCGTCGGGGCCGGGGACCTCCTCGATCAGCTTGAAGTCGTAGTCGCGGCGGACGTACTCGCCGTCCGCGCCGAAGGTGCCGTAGACGGCGCGGAAGCCGCGGTCCACGCTGCCGACGTTGATCAGCGACTCCAGCACCCAGCGGGCGACCCGCTCGTGCTCGACGGCGGGACGGCCGACGGCCTGGGCGGCGACCCGGGGCAGCAGCCGGGCGAGCACTATCTCGCGGTCGGCCCCGGTGTCGAAGTCCATGTGCAGGGTGACCAGGTCGATCGCGGCGAGGCCGACCTCGGCCATCGCGTAGCCGCCGTACTCGCCGGCCAGGTTGACCTTGCGGTTGTCCAGGTCGTGCAGCGGGGCGGTGCAGGCCAGCGCCTTGAGCCGGCGGGCCAGGCCCTCGTCGGCGGCGGGGCCGGGCGCGGGGCGCGCGGCGGCCGGGCCGGCCGGGGGTCGGAGGCCGGGCTCGATGGGCGGGTCTGCGATGGCGGTCACGGTGGACAAGATTAGAGGTTCGCACCGAGTTCGACCGAAACGGACCTTGCGGGCGGGCGGAGCGGCAGGTGGGCGGCGGTTCGGGTGACGGATTCGGAACGTGGTTTCGACGGGATTCCGCCATTCCCGAACCGGTATTCGAGAAAACCGTGAGGGTCGCGCACCGGTTCGGTGATGATCGACCCATGATCACCCGACTGGCCAAAGCGGGCCTCGCCGCCGCGCTGTCCGTGACCACCCTCACCACCGGCGCCGTCCTCGCCACCGGTGCCACCGCCGAGGCCGCGACCCCGGCGGTCCCGACCTCCGCCCAGCACGTGACCGTCTCGCAGAGCGGGAACTACCCCGGCGGGTTCTTCACCACCGGAAACATGTCGGTGTCCTGGACCGTCGCCGGCACCACGGACCTGACCGGGCCGACCCACATCACCCTCGACCTGCCGCCCGGCGTCACCACCGACGGTGCGATGTTCTTCCCCGCACCGGCGGACTACACCTTCACCACCGCCCTCTCCCCCGACCACCGCCACCTGGAGGCCGTGTTCACCGGCACCCGGCCGGTCGGGAGCTACAACTTCATGAAGCTCAACCTGGCCACCACGCCCGGCGTGCCGATCGTCGGCGCGATCACCGCGACGGTCGCCAACCCGAACGACACCGACCCGACCGGGCACGTCTCCGGCTACGACCTCGGCAGCAAGAGCTCCCTGCCGGCGACCGTCCAGGCCGCCCCCGCCGTCACCGGCCTCGACACGGCCACCGGCCCGGGCACCGGCGGCACCGCGGTGACCGTCAGCGGCAGCAACCTGGCCAACGGCATGGTGCTGGTCGGCGGCGTCCCGGCCCCCGGCCGCTGCACCGACACCGCCTGCGCGGTGACCACCCCGGGCGGTACGGGCAGCGCCCCGGTCAACGTGGTGACGCCCGGCGGCACGGCCGCGGCTCCGGTCACCTTCGACTACACCGGCGCCCCGCCGCCGGCCCCGGCCGCGCCGGTGCTCAGCAGCGTCTCTCCCACCTCCGGCCCGGCCGCCGGCGGTACCCGGGTGTACCTGTTCGGCAGCAACCTGACGTACGGGTCGGTGGCCTTCGGCGGGGTGCCGGCCACCCACGTCTCCTGCGGCCCGGCCGCCTGCACCGCCACGGCCCCGGCGGGCGCCCAGCCCGGACCGGTGGACGTCACGGTCACCACGGCGGGCGGGACCAGCGCGCCGGTGACGTACACCTACACGGCGTAGCGGCCGTACGCGGCGCACTGGCCGCCGTCGGTGCCCGGGTTCCACGGAGCCCGGGCACCGCTGCGTTCGGGGCGGGGCAGTGCCGCCGCGTCCCCTCCACGACTCCGGCCCGGGCCGGTGCGGCCCCGGCCACCCTTCCCGCCGACGCGACCGGTCCCCGCCCGGGCCCACCCACCCGGTCCCCCTCCAGCCCCCGACCCGGCCCCGGCCCACCCCCGCGCGCGCCCGGCCACCTCGTCCGTTTCCCTCCTTGCCCCACCCACCCCGAAGGCCAGTTGAACACGTTCAAAAGATAGGTCTAGAGTCGGTTCCGCGCAGGCGGGACAAGGCTCCGCCTGCACTTCGGCATGCTCGGCATGGAGGTGTGCGAGATGGACGGCGACTCGGCGGTCATCCTTCGCAAGGTCCGACGGTGGCTCTGGTTCTTCCTGGTCTGCCTGGTGCTCAGCGGTCTCACCGCGTTCCCGCTGGAGACCGAGACCCGCTGGCTGGCGGACTTCGCCGCCGGCCCGGCCGCCCCGCTGAGCGATCACCTCCCCGGCGCGACGGCCTGGATCGACCGGGTCCACACGGGCGTCGCCGAGACCAACGCGCGGTACCCCTTCCTGGCCTACGGCACCGACTGGCTGGCCTTCGCCCACCTGGTGATCGCCGCCGCCTTCTGGGGGCCGCTCAAGGACCCGGTCCGCAACATCTGGGTGATCCGCTGGGCCGTGCTGGCCTGCGGGGCCGTCATCCCGCTGGCGCTGATCTGCGGCCCGCTGCGCGGGATCCCGCTGGCATGGCGATTCATCGACATGTCGTTCGGCGTCTTCGGCGTCATCCCGCTCCTGGTCGTGCTGCGGGCGTTGCGCCCGCTGGAGCGCGCGTTCCGGGGGCCGGCGACCGCCGGTTGAGCCCGGGCAGCCCGCGCGCCCGGCTCGCACCCCGGCGCGACCCCGCGCGGCGCCGCCCCGGGGCGTGCGGCCCCGGGCACACGCCGCGGCGCCCGCGGGGCTCCGGGTCACGGGCAACGGCCTTCATCCGCAGGCCCTACCATCTGGCTCAACAGCTGCTGGGAGGCGGACGGGCGTGGCCGATGCGGTGATCGATCTCAATGCGGACCTCGGAGAGGGGTTCGGACGCTGGACCCTGACCGACGACGAGGCCCTGCTGTCGGTGGTGACCAGCGCCAACGTCGCCTGCGGGTTCCACGCCGGGGATCCGTCGACGATGCGCCGGGTCTGCGCGCTGGCGGCCGAGCGCGGCGTCCGGATCGGCGCCCAGGTCTCCTACCGCGACCTGGCCGGCTTCGGCCGCCGCGCGATGGACGTGCCCCCGGAGGAGCTCGCCGACGAGATCGCGTACCAGATCGGCGCCCTCCAGGTGTTCGCCCGCGCGGCCGGGTCCAAGGTCTCCTACGTCAAGCCGCACGGCGCCCTCTACAACCGGGTGGTCGGCGACTCCGAGCAGGCCGAGGCCGTGGTGGCCGGCGTGCTGCGGGCGGGCGCGGTCTGCGACGGGCCGCTGCCCGTGCTCGGCCTGCCGGGCTCGCTGCTGCTGGAGGTGGCCGAGGGCGTCGGGCTCCCGGTGGTCGCCGAGGCCTTCGCCGACCGCGCGTACACCCGTACCGGCACCCTCGTGCCGCGCCGCGAGCCGGACGCCGTGGTGCACGACCCCGAGTCGGTGATCACCCGCGCCGTCGCCATCGCCCGGGACGGCACGGTGGAGGCCGCCGGCGGCGAGCGGATCGCCGTCGAGGCCCGCTCGCTCTGCGTCCACGGCGACACCCCCGGCGCCGCCCAGCTCGCCTGGCGGATCCGCGGCGCCCTGGCCTCCGCCGGGGTCCGGGTGGAGGCCTTCACGTGACACCGGGGACGGTGCGCCGGGTCGGCGAGCGGGCGCTGCTGGTCGAGCTGCCCGGGCCGGCCGAGGTGGCCGCGCTGTACGGCTGGCTGAGCGAGCGCCGGGAGTCGGGGGCGCTCGGTGCGGTGGAGGAGCTGGTCCCGGCCGCGCGCACCCTGCTGCTGGACGGCGTCGCGGACGTCGACGCCGTCGCGGCCCTGCTGCGCACCGCCCGTCCGACGGCGGCGGCCGACGTGGCGCGCGGACCGCTGCTGGAGGTCCCGACCGTGTACGACGGCGCCGACCTGGCCGAGGTCGCCGCGCTGTGGGGGGTCTCCGTGGAGGCCGCCGTCCGGATCCACACCGGGCCCGAGTACGTCGTCGCGTTCTGCGGCTTCGCCCCCGGCTTCGGCTACCTCACCGGCCTCCCGGCGCCGTACGAGGTGCCGCGCCGGGCCACCCCGCGCAGTTCCGTCCCGGCCGGCTCGGTCGCCCTGGCCGGCCCGTACACCGGCGTCTACCCGCACCCCTCCCCCGGCGGCTGGCAGCTGATCGGCCGGACGGCGCTCGCCCTCTGGGACGCCGACCGCGAGCCCCCGGCCCTGCTGGCCCCGGGCACCCGGGTCCGCTTCACCGCGGAACGGGCCTGAGGGGGAGACGAGTTGAACGAGTTGGTGGTGGAGCGGCCGGGACCGCTGACCACGGTCCAGGACCTCGGGCGGCGCGGGGTCGCCCACCTCGGGGTACCCAGGGCCGGGGCGCTGGACGAGCCGGCCCTGCGGGCGGCCAACCGGCTGGTGGGCAACGAACCCGGGGCCGCCGGGCTGGAGACCACGCTCGGCGGGGTCGCGCTGCGGGCCGTCGCGGCGGCCCTGGTCGCCGTCACCGGTGCGCCCTCGCCCGTCCGGGTGGACGGCCGGCCGGCCGCCTGGGGCGCACCGGTCCTGGTACCGGCCGGAGCAGTGCTGGAGATGGGGGCGGCGACGGCCGGGGTGCGCGGATACCTGGCGGTGGCAGGCGGGATCGACGTCCCGCCGGTGCTCGGCAGCCGCTCGACGGACCTGCTCGCCGGGCTCGGGCCGGCCCCGCTGGCCGCCGGGGACCGCCTGCCGGTCGGCACCCCGCCGCCGTACCGGGCCCGGCCCGAGCTGGTGCCGCTGCCCGCTCCCCCGGCCGAACTGGTGCTGCGGCTGCGGCTCGGACCGCGTGCGGACTGGTTCGCCCCGGAGGCGGTGGCCCGCCTCAGCCGCGACCGGTACCTGGTCTCCCCGACCGGCAACCGGGTCGGGCTGCGCACCGAGGGCCCGCCGGTCGCGCGTGCCCGGGACGGCGAACTGCCCAGCGAGGGAATGGTGTTGGGCGCGGTGCAGATTCCGCCGGACGGCCGGCCGGTGGTGTTCCTGGCCGACCACCCGACCACCGGCGGCTACCCGGTGATCGGCGTCGTGCCGGCCGCCGACCTCGCGGCCGCCGCCCAGGCCCGGCCGGGGACGCCGGTGCGCTTCGTGCCCCTGCGGGAGCACTGAGCGGGAGCACCGGGCGACCCACGACCCCGCTCACCCCTGTTCCAGCGCCTCCGCCGCGGCGGCCGCGAAGCCGTCCGGGTTGTCGATCATGATGTTGTGCCCGCAGTCCGGCACCGCGACCACCCGCACTCCGGCCGCACGGAGGGCGTCGGCACCGGCGGGCTCGCCGTCCGCCGCCGGGTGGAGGAAGGTCCGCGGGAGGACGAGGCCGAGCAGCAGCTCGCGCATGGTCGGTTCGGTCGCCCGGGCGAGGTGGCGGGCGCTGCGGTGGAGCGCCTCCGGCCCGGCCAGCCGCATGGTGGACCACCAGAACGGGCCGACCCGCTCGGCGACTTCGCCCAGGCCGCCGGCCAGGAACTCCTCCTCGTCGTAGGCCGCGATGCCGCTGCTGCCGGGGCGGCGCCGGTCGGGGTCGATCCGGTCCAGGTTGGCGTCCACCAGGAGCAGCCGCTCGACCAGGTGCGGGTGCCGCCGGGCGAGGACGATCGCGACCGCCCCGCCCATGCTGTGGCCGACCACCTCGACCCGGTCCGGCCCGGCGGCCTCGACCGCCGCCGCGACCGCGTCCGCGTGCTCCTCCAGCGTGTAGCCGAAGTCCGTCGGCCGGTCGCTGAGACCGAAGCCGAGCAGGTCCAGCAGCAGCGAGCGCCGCCCGGCCAGCAGCGGGTGGGCGGCGGCGGCCGCGAAGTAGGCCGGCGAGCTGGAGCCGAGCCCGTGCAGGTAGAGCCGGACCGGCTCGGCGCCGGGCAGCTCGACCCAGCGGATCCGGTCGCCGTTCGGGGTGACGGGGGCCTCGCGCATGCTCACTCGCTCCTCATTCCTGGGGGGCCGGCTCGGGGTGCCGGCCCGGGGGTTTCCGGCGGACGAGCAGGACCATACCTCGAACACGAGGTATCGCGATAGCGAGATACCCACGCCCCGAGGGACGGATCTGAGAGAGTGGCCCCATGCTGAAGCTCGCCATCCTCGGATTCCTGTACGACCGCCCCCTGCACGGCTACGAGCTGCGCCGCCACCTCGCCGCGCTCACCGGGCACGTCCGACCGATCAGCGACGGCACGCTCTACCCCGCGATCAAGCGTCTGGAGGCCGACGGCCTGCTGGTCCGCGAGACCGAGCCGGGGAGCGCCGCCGCGCCCCGGCACACCCTGCACCTCACCGGGGCCGGCCGCGCCGCGCTGCTCGACCGGCTGCGCGAGCCCGAACCGCTCGACGTCAGCGACGAGAACCGCTGGTTCACCCTGCTCGCCTTCCTGCGGCACCTCGCCGACCCCGCCGCCCAGGCCGCCGTGCTCCGCCGCCGACTGGCCTTCCTCGCCGAGCCGGCCAGCTTCTTCTACGAGGGCGACCGCCCGATCGGCGCCGAGGAGTTCGACGACCCCTTCCGGCGCGGCCTGCTGCTCGTCGCCCGCGCCACCACCGAGGCCGAACTCGCCTGGCTGCACGCGACCCTGGCCGACCTGGAGGTCGGCCCCCGGTAGACCGACCCCGAACGCGCCGCGGCCCACGCGGACCCGCCGACGCCCTCTTTCCCCGCCCACCCGTCCGTGTTCCGATGAACGGCATGGCAGACGAACGACGCGATGGCTACGACGGGACGGGCGAGGGTGCGATCACCCCGGACGGCTGCGCCGTCGAAGTGTGGACCCGCCTCCCCGCGGGCGACGCCCCGGACGTGATCGAGGCGGCGGTGCCGCCCGGCGCGCACATCCTCGAACTCGGCTGCGGCGTGGGCCGGATGACGCACCCGCTGACCGACCGCGGCTTCACCGTGACGGCCGTGGACGAGTCCGCCGACATGCTGGCCCGGGTCCGCCCGGACGTCCGCACGGTGCGCAGCCCGATCGAGGGACTGGACCTCGGCGAGCGCTTCGACGTCGTCATGCTCGCCTCCTTCCTGGTGCACGCCGGTGACGTGACGGTCCGCCGGGGCCTGCTGGAGACCTGCCGCCGGCACGTCGCCGAGGACGGCTGCGTGCTGGTGCAGCGCGAGGGCGAGGACTGGCACCGGAACGTGCCGAGGGAGAGCCCGATCGGCCCGGACGGGCGGGCCCGGCTGGTCTCCACCACGCCGGTCGGCGACGGCGTCAACTCCGTGCGGTTCGAGTACGTCTTCCCGGACGGCACCTGGACCCAGACCTTCCTGTCCCGACCGCTCAGCACCGAGGCGTTCGAGCGGGCGCTCGCGGAGGCCGGTCTGGTGGTCGAGCGCTACCTGACGGCGGACCGCACCTGGGTCCGGGCGCGGCCGGTGCTGTAGCTCCCGGCTGTCGCCGGAGCGGCAAGGGCCCTGTGCGCAAAGCCGGAACAAAGGGTGAACAAAGAACTGTCACTTTCACCCCGTACCATCAGCCGCGCGCCGGGCTCGCGCGCGGCCCGCGGGCCGGGCGGGTCACGGTGGTCCCGCACGCCCATCCGACCCGCAAGGACCCGCCCATGCCGCCCCTGCCCCTCGCCCGACGGATACCCCCGGCGGGTGCCCGGTGATCGATTGGTTCCACGGGGCCGTCCTCGGCCTGATCCAGGGGCTCACCGAGTTCCTGCCGGTCTCCTCCAGCGCCCACCTGCGGGTCTTCTCGGCCCTGCTCGGCTGGGACGACCCGGGTGCGGCCTTCACGGCCGTCACCCAGCTCGGCACCGAGACGGCGGTGCTGATCTACTTCCGCCGGGACATCGCCTCGATCATCAAGACCTGGGCACTGTCCCTGTTCCGGCCGGCGCTGCGCTCGGACCCGGACGCGCGGATGGGCTGGTTCGTGATCATCGGCACCCTGCCGATCGGCATCCTGGGCAAGCTGTTCCAGGACACCATCGAGACCCACCTGCGCGACCTGCGGATCATCGGCACCACGCTGATCGTCTTCGGCCTGATCCTGGCCTTCGCCGACCGCACCCGGGCCGTCCGCCACGCCCGTCCGATCACCGACCTCACGCTGCCGCACGCGGGTGTCTACGGCTTCGCCCAGGCACTGGCGCTGATCCCGGGCGTCTCCCGTTCCGGCGGCACGATCAGCGCGGGTCTGCTGCTCGGCTACAGCCGGGAGGCGGCGGCCCGCTACTCGTTCCTGCTCGCCATCCCGGCGGTGCTCGCCTCCGGGGCGCTGGAGCTGTTCAAGATCGGCGAGGGACCGGCCCCGGCCTGGGGGCCGACCATCCTGGCCACCGCGATCGCCTTCCTGGTCGGCTACGCGGCGATCGCCTGGTTCCTGAAGTACATCTCGACGCACAGCTTCCTGCCGTTCGTCGTCTACCGGGTGCTGCTCGGCGTTCTGATCATCGGACTGGTTGTCGGCGGCGTCCTGACTCCGGACGCGGGCGCGGTGAAGTAGAACCGGGTTCCACAAACCAGGACCCGCGGAAACGAGTGGGCCGGGACACCGACACGGTGTCCCGGCCCACCGAACGTTGTGGACCCTAACGCCCGAACTCCCGGGCGGCGGTCAGCCGGCCGCGTACGGCGGCGTGGACCTCGGCCTCCTCGGCCGGGTCGGCGGCGAGCCTGCGCAACCGCTCCAGCACACGCGCGTCGCCCGTGGTGGCGACATGGCGCGCGGCGAGCTCACGCGTGGACTCCTCGCAGTCCCAGAGGCACTCGACGGCGGGCCCCTCGGGAAAGTGCACGTCGGTCGCGGCCAGCGCCTGGGCGGCGCGTCCGCGCAGCTCGGAGGAGGCGGCCTCCCCGTAGACGTGGCGCAGGACCGGGACGGCGTCGGCGGCGGCCAGCCGCCCCGCACCGTCGACCAGCGACCCGAGCCCGGTACCGCTGACCCCGCGCACGGAGATCCAGCGGCGCAGCCCGGCCACCACCAGCGGCGCGTCGGCCGGCTCCCCGGCGTCGGCGAGCAGCTGGACGGCGGCCTCGCCGAGCGCGCTGTCGGCGCCGCCGCTGGCCGGGTCGGCCCAGCGGCGCGCGTGCGTCAGCACCTCGGGGCCGCGCATCCGGCCGAGCAGCTCCAGGGCGGCCCGGACGATCCGGTCGTCCACGTCCGCGGCGGCGGCCTCGATCAGTTCGACGGCGGCCGGGTCGCGCTGTTCCACCAGGTGGCGCAGGGCGGCCCGGCGGGCGCCGGGCAGGCCGTCGCGGGCCGCTTCCAGCAGCAGCGGGCGGTCCTCCGGCCGGACCACGGCGGTCAGGCAGCGGGCGGCCGCGGCGGCGCGGCGGTCCACCGCGTCGGGGCCGGACGGCGAGTCGGGGCCGCGCGCGGGCTCCGGGCGGGCGTCGGGCCGGCCGAGGAAGGCGCCGGCGCCGAGGCCGCCGAGCTCGCCCTGGTCGGCCCAGGCCAGCACGTCGGCGGTGGACCAGCCGGGGGTGACCCCGCTGCGGTTGATCTGGCGCTGCCACAGGTCGAAGGGTGACTGCTCGCTGGCCGCCGCCACTCTGGGGTGGTAGGCCGCCCATAGCCGCCAGGGCCGGGGCTCGTACGCGTTGCGGATGAACTCGCGCAGCTCGGCGTCGCCCTCGGGGCCCGGCTCGAAGTGGTCCAGTACGGCGGTGCCGAGCAGCAGCAGGCCGCGGTCGTCGTCGCGCAGGGCCAGCTCGTCGAGGGCCCACGCCCAGTTGGCGCCGGTGGCGGCGTACTCGCGCAGCATCAGCAGCGCGTCGCGCCGGCCGTACGCGGCGAGGTGGCCCAGGACGGAAAGGGCGAGGCCGGTGCGGCTCTCGTCGTCGGTGACCAGGTCCTCGGCGGAGTGGAGGTGGTCCTCGATGCCCTCGAGGGGGGCTTCCAGGTCCATGTAGATGCGCGCGTAGTAGAGGGAGCGGCTCTCGACCTGCCAGTCGGCTCGCGGGTCCCTGGTGACGCACTCCTCCAGCGCGGCGATGGCCTCGGCACGGTCGGCGGCCAGCGCGTGGAGCTGCCCGTCACCACGGCCTCGCTGAAGGAGGCCTAGGAGGCTGGCACTGGGTGCTATCACTGGCTCGAACATGAGGTCAGCATCCGTTGCGGCGGTCGGAGTGGCAACGGGATTTCCGTCGCCGGGGTCTCTGGTCGGTACTGCGGTGGGCGCCCGGGCGCCGGAATCACCGAAGGTTACCGCCTCGGGCCCCCGTCCGCACACAGGGCGACGACGGCTCCGGCCACAGTGGCATATGCCAGCGGAAATTTTGCCCGCGTTCTGTCGAAATCACCCACAGGGGTGACAACGCTGTGCGACAGTCTTCTCACTGTCCGAACGGCCCGCACACCGCGGGCCGTGTACCGAGCGATAGGTCCGCCATGAACATGCCATTAGGCGCCACCCGCCCGCCGGGAGCCGCCCACGTGGACGGCGCCCCGGCGGGCGGGGGCGGTACGGCGAGCGCCGGGAGCGGCACGGCGAACGGCGTCACGGTCGGCGCCGGCGGCCCGGGCGGACACGGCACGGGCGACGGCACGGGCGACGCCGACAGCGGAACGGACGGCAGAGTGGACGGCACGGCCCAGGAGCCGACCGGCCCGTACCTCGGCGCCGGCGGCGACCACGACGCGATCACCGACGACGGCCCGATCGGCTCCGCCGAGTGGGACCTGCTGACCGACGGGATCCAGTGGAGCCCGGAGGCCTACCTCCTCCTCTGTTGCGAGCCGGGCCACGGCCCGCTCAGCCTCGACCGGCTGCCCGACCGCCTCCCCGAGGCGGACCGGCCACTGCTGCGGCGGATGATGACCGACGCCCTGGTGCACGGCCGCTGCGCCGCCGGCACCCTGCGGGTCCGCCGGCCCGACGGGCGGTACGACGGCGTCGAGTGCGCGGGCGAGCCCGTCCTCGGCACCGACGGCACGGTCGTCGCGCTGCGCATGCTGCTCCGCCCGGCCCCGCCGCACTGAGCGCACGGCCCCTCTCACCCCGAGCCCGCAACCCCCGCCCCGCTGTACCGCGCCCGACGGCCCGGCCCGGGCCCGTACGTCCGCGGGCCCGTCAGGTCAGCCGGCGCCGGTTCTTGGCGTCCGCCGCCCGCAGCGCCCGGCCCAGCTCCTCCCGCAGCTCGTCCACCACGGGCAGCCCCCGGTACTGCGCGGTCAGCCGGTACATCTCACGCAGCCGGTCCCAGGTCCGGTGCGAGGAGTTCTGGCCGATCAGGTTCATCACCATCTTGGCCTGGAACCGCGCCGCGTCCGGCTCGCCGGTGAGCAGGTGCACCGAGGCCAGGGTGATCCGGTCGAACAGCGCCGACCGCAGCTGCCCGGTCCCCTCCCGCAGGGTGATCACCCGCTCCGCGTGCCGACGGGCCTCGGGGGCCGCCCCCGGGTCGTGCTCGGAGAGCGTGCGCAGCACCAGGGCCTGCATGCCGCGCAGTTCGGCCTCGTCGAACACCTGCATCCACGAGGGCGGTGGCTCCGGCGCCTCCTCGGTGAACAGGTCCTCGGCCTCCCCGAGCAGCCGGTAGGTGTCCTGGGAGTGCCCGATCGAGGCGTGCGCCCACGCCTCGACGGTGTTGAGCATGGCGCGCGTTCTGGGCAGCAGCCGTCCGCCGGCCGCCTTGGCCGCCGACATCAGGTCCAGCGCCTCGTCGGCCCGGCCCAGGTGCACCATCTGCCGCGCGGCCCGGGAGATCGCCTCGCCGGCCCGTGGCCGGTCGCCGGCCTCCTTGGCCGCGTCGGCCGCGATCATGAAGTACTTCTGGGCGGTGGGCTCCAGCCCCACGTCGTGCGACATCCAGCCCGCCAGCACCGCCAGGTTGGCCGCGACCAGCCACAGCCGCTGCTCCACCGCCGGTGCGTGCCGGTGCGTCAACAGGCCGCCGACCTCGTTCAGTTGACCGACCACCGCCTTGCGCTGCAACCCGCCGCCGCGGGCCGCGTCCCAGGCCCGGAACACCTGTACCGAGTGCTCCAGCGACTCCACCTCGTCGAGCCCGACCGGGCCCGCGTCGTACACGTCCGCCGCCGGGTGCGCTCCGCCCCCGGCGACCGCCTGTCGCGGCCCTGGGACGGAGGCCGCGTACGCGACCGCGTCCCCGCCCAGCCAGCCCTTCAGCGAGTCGGCGATGACCGCCCCGGCCGTGAGCGCGGCTCCGGCGCCCACCAATCCACGTCGGTTCAGCATGAGGTCCATTCCCGTGAACTCGGTGAGGACCGCGGCTGTTCGATCCGGCGACCATGGCACTGCTGCGGACGCGTCCGCTCCGGACCTGGTGGGCCGGTGTCGTTCCAGACCGAGGTCCTCAGTGGTGACGACACGGCCGAGCCGCTCCGTGAACACGGCCGCCAGCACCCTCGGCACCGGATCGCGCGGGATCTCCCCCTGCTCGATCCAACGCCGTACCCTCGACGTGTCGGTGGACAGCTGCAGCTGCCCCATCGCGGCACCCCGACGGTTGACCAGCCGCGCCAGCTCGCCCTTCGACCATCCGGTCAGGACGAACAGGTCGGCCAGTCGGGTGTTGGGTTCCCTGCTCAACGAAGCCCCCAGGTTCCTCGGCTGATCCGAGGCTAGAGGCTCGGGCAAGTGCCGGGCGAGCATTCGCCACCGTTCGCCAGGGCCCGCCAGACTACTAAGCCAGTGCCCGACGGGTGTGTTGTAGGGGTGCGCCACCTCGCCCCCCGGGTCGGGCGGTGTCCCACCAGCGTCGGGGCTGTCCCCCGACGGTGGCACGGGGCGCTCCCGGTCCTCACCCGAGGGGGTGGCGCGGCCGGGTGGCGCGGGAGCGCCGGGCACGGCCACGGCAGTCCGGCCGACCGCATTCCCCAGGGTGCGGACGGCCGGAGCACCGCCGACCAGGGGTTCCTGACCCCGCGTCCGTGCCCGGCGCCCGCGCACCACCGACCGCACCGCTACGGGGTACCGCGCGGAGCGGCGCACCGCACGACGTACCGCACCACCCGCAGGGCCGCCGTCACGCCAGGAAGCACACGGCACCGGCCCTCCCCCGCCCCCGCGGGGCAAGCACCCGCCGACGGACCGGAAGGGACCTCCCTCAGCCCATGTACTCCTCAGCGACGACCCCCACGCCCACCGCGACCCGCCCAGCGCTGCGCCCCCCCACCGCAGCCGCCGGCCGCACCGGCCCCAGGGCCGTGCCCCCGGCGAGCCGTCCCGCGGTCCCGCGCGGCGCCGAGGGCCGGGCCACGGACACCCGGGTCGTCCCGACCGGCCGTACGGCGCTGGGCCCCGCCGGCCGTACCGCACTGGGCCTGCGGGCCCCCGAGACCGCCCTGCCGGGCGGCGGCCGGATGCCGCTGGCCCGGCAGGCCGACGGCCAGGTGCTGCGGGCCCGGCGGCCCGGCCTGCCCGTCGGCGGCGGCCCGGAGCGGATCGACCCGTCGGCGCTCCAGACCCCGGCGGTCCGGGCGGCGCTCGCGGGCGTCTCGCGGATATGTCCCGCGTTCACCCCGCGCCAGGTCCTGCGCGAGGGCAGCCGCCACATCCTGGTGGCGGGCACCATCGGGCGGGCTCCGGTGGTCGCCAAGTGCCTGGCGCCGCAGGCGGTGCGGAGTGAGTACTTCGAGCAGCTGGTGGCCGACTTCCACCACGAGGTGGCGGTCTACCGGGCGTTCGTCCGGCACCGTCCGCCGGTGCGGCTGCCCCGGCTGGTGGCGGCCGACCACGACCGGTGCGTGCTGGTCATGGAGCGCGTCCCGGGGCGCCCGGCGGCCCGCGAGCGCCACCCGGTCAACGCGCCGACCCCGGGCGAGGTGCGGGCGCTGCTCACCGCGGTCCGCACGCTGAACCTGTGGCGGCCGCCGACCGACGTCTTCCAGCCGCGCCTGGACTACCAGTTGGAGATCTCCCGCTACCACTCGGTGGGCCAGCTCACCGACCGGGACGCCGGCGACCTCCGCGGCCTGCTGCACGGCCTCGGCAGCACCCCGCTCCAGCTCTGCCACGGCGACGCCCTGCTCAGCAACATGCTGCTGGCGCCGTCCGGACCGGTGCTGGTCGACTGGGAGCAGGCCGGCTGGTACCTGCCCGGCTACGACCTGGCGGTGCTCTGGAGCGTCCTGTCCGGGGACACCGCGGCACGCCGCCAGATCAGCCAACTCGCCCAGAGCGGCGGCACGCTGGCCCGGGACGCGTTCCTGGTGAACCTGGTGCTGGTGCTGATGCGGGAGATCCGGCTGTACGACGTGCCGGGCGCCGGCGAGGAGCAGCGGATCATGATCCGCCGGCTCTACGACGACGCGGCGCTCGCCCGCCGGGCCGTCCGCGCCGCGGTCGGGACCCGCTGAGCCACCGCCGGGGCCCGTCGGACCGCCGTCAGGACCCGCCGGGCCCGGGAGTTCGACCACGGGCCCTACGGCCGGGCGCCCCGCTCCAGGGCGGCCCGGCCGGCGGCCTCCAGGACGGTCTCGTCGGGGGCCAGGTGCACCCGGCTGCTGAGCACGTCCCGCAGGTAGCGCTCCAGCGGGTGACGTCGGCTCAGGCCGGGGTTGCCGGTGAGGGCGACGGCCTGCTGGACCACCGCCGTCGCGGCCCGGGTGGCCAGCAGGTGGGCCGGACCGGTCCGGGCGACGGCCTCCTGGTCGCCCCGGTCCACCCGGGAGGCCAGGCCCTCGACCAGTTCCTCGGCCCCGATCAGCTGGGCCTCGATCTCGCCGAGGGCGGTCCGGTAGCGGGGCAGGGTGCCGAGCGGCTCGGTCAGATTGGCCGGGGTGCGCTGGTTGAGGAAGCGGATCAGCCACGCCTCGGCGGCCCGGGCGACCCCGATCGCCACGGCGGAGAGGGCCAGGTCGTGCCAGGCCGACGAGAGCTCGGCGTCGGCGTCGGCACTCTGACGGGCCGTCCGGCGACCGTTCGTCAGGCCGAGCGCGAGGTCGCCCGGCACCCGGACCCCGTCCAGCACCACGTCGTGGCTGGCGCTGGCCCGCAGCCCGAGCTGGTCCCAGGTCGGGTCGATCTCCAGGCCCTCGCTCTCGCCGCGGACCAGGAAGGTGCCGATCCGCGGCTCCTCCTCGTCGGTCCGCGCGGTCACCGCCATCCAGGCGAGCGCCTCGGCTCCGGTGCAGTACGTCTTCCGGCCCGTCAGCAGCCAGCCGTCGCCGTCCCGTCGGGCGACCGTGCCGGGCAGCTCGCCCGCCCCGGCACCGGGCTCCGCCCGCAGCGTGTTGACCAGCGCCGGGCCGCGCCGGGACTCGGTGAGCAGCCGCCGGTAGCCGGCCGTCGGCCAGTCGGCCCGGCGGGCCTGCTCGGCGTGCTGAAGCAGGGTGAAGGCGGTGACCACGGCCACCGAGGCGTCCCCGCGGCCGAGTCGGGACAGCACCCGGACGGTGTCGGCGAGCGTTCCGCCCGGACCGCCGTACCGCTCGGAGACGGTGAGGGTGAGCAGTCCCGCCTCGTGGACGGCCTCGATCCCCTGGTACGGGAAGGTCGCGTCGCGGTCGTGCTCCTCGGCGCGGGCGGCCAGCAGGTCGACCACCCGGGGCAGTCCGGCGAGGGCGGTCTCGACCGCGCTCCGGTCGGGTGCCGCGCCGCCGGGGGCCGAACTTGTGGGTGTGGAACCGGTGGATTCGAGATGGCCGGAACCCGTCGGTTCGGAACCCGCCGCCGGAGCGGCGGTCCGCGAACGGCGTCCGGCGGACGCGCTCCTGGGCGAACGGTTGTCGGCGGGGCGGTCGTCGGACGCGTGGTCCTCGGACGAACGCTCGGCGGTCGAACGGTTGGCGGCGCGAGTGGTCATGATGCTGTGCCTCCGGGCGGCAGCGTGGGCTCGGCAGGTGCGGGCGGCACGCCGTACGGGCGCGCGGTGGCGATCGGCGGCCCCGGAGGCCGGCTCACGGCCCGCCCCTGGTCCCGGCGCCGACCGGACACCCGGCCGATCGCCCGCCGCCGGGGGACGAATCCCCCCTCAGCGGCCCGGACACGCCGCGCTGGCGGTGCGCCGCAGGTCCAGATGCCTGCGACGGGTCAGCAGCGGAAGGCGGCACGGCATGTTCGCGACTGTACGAACCGTTGATCGATACCGTCAAGCAGCGTCCGACCCCCGGGCGGAGCCGGCCGGCCCCGGCGGGATCAGCCCTGCTGGAACATGTCCGCGGGGAGCGGCTTCAGCAGCTGATACAGGTCGTCCGAAATCGGTCGGTCCCAGGACGCGACGGTGACCAGGACGCCGTCGCTGCGGCCGAACTGGGCGCAGAACACGCGCTCCTCGCTGACCTTGACCTTCTTCACGATCAGCAGGTCGTCCCCGAGCATCACCGGGAAGTCCTCGGCCGAGACGAACTCGACCGGCTCGTCGTTCTCCAGCGCCGCGAGCAGCTGCCGCACCTCGAAGGGCACCTCGTCGCTGGTCTCCCGGGCGGGCGAACCCTCGGGGAGGTTGCCGATGAACATCGCCGGACCTCTGCCGCCGAACAGGTCGTAGCGCAGGAAAATCCCCTGGCAGGAGCCGTCCGGGCCGGTCATCATGGCCGCACCGAAGTCACCGGGCCAGTCGCCCGGGTCCATCGCGAGCACGTCGAAGTCCGGGCCGGCGGGCTGTCCGGAGCGACGGCGGAGAAAAGACATGGGAACATCGTACGTGTCCGGCAGACCGCGTTCGCGAGGTGGGTGGGGCACCGCCGGGGGGTGGCCGGGAGATCGACGCTCAGAGACCAATGTTGACTCTGAGCAACCGTCCGGGCTACGTTCGGTTCAGCACGACAGCCGTTCTGGGTTTCACCCTCCGGGGGGACGGCATGTCGCAACGCGGCCCTACACGCGTTTCCCTCACTGTGCACTTGTCGTGCCGAACCGCCGAGCACCCAGCTTCGTCGTCGCACACAGCACGAACACACAAGCCAACAGTTCCAAGTTTCACAAGCCAGATCCGCGGGGCCCCGGCCCGTCGCTCCCGTGGATCTGCTCGGGACGCCGCCGCGTGGGGGCGTGCGGGTCCCGAGCACCGGTGCCGTCATCCGAGTCGCTCTCGGCTTCGGCGCCAACCTCCCGGCGACTGCCGGCCCCATCTCGGGGCCGGGACCGGCCGACGCACCCCGGTGCGCAGGGGATGACTGGGAGGATGGCCTGGCAGTACTGCCGGGCCGCACAGCAGGCGCCGTGTCTGGCCGCGTGGGGGCGGTGGGCACGGCGTCTGCCCGTGCTCTTACTCTGAGCTGCGTTTGTCTAACAGTCAACAGAAATTCTGACGGGGCACGCTCAATGGATCATCAGTTGTGATGTTTCGGACCCGAAAGATCGTCTACGGAGCGGACCCCCGTCGACCGGGGGTCCGCTCCCGTGGTGCCGGGCGCCGGCTCGGCGCCGACGGGCTCCGCGCGCCTCGGCTCAGGTGAGGTCGAACTCGCCGTCCCGGGCGCCGAGCACGAAGGCCCGCCACTCGCCCGGCGTGAAGACCAGGACCGGCCCGTCCTCCTGGCGGCCGTCCCGCATCCCGATGTAGCCGTCCACGAAGGCGATCTGCACGTCGCCGACGCCCTGGCTGCTGCACAGCCACTCCGCCCCGGTGAAGTCCACCCTGGGCTTCCCGTTCGGCGCCAGATCCGGCTGCACCACGCTGACCTCCGTGTCCGTCCCGCTGTTGGATCCCACTGACCGATCTCCTCCCGACGGCGTTCCTGGGCCAGCCTAGCCACACCGCCCGGCCCCGGTCAGCGGGTTGACGAGGACTCCTCCGAGCGGGGACGGGCGCGGCCGGAGGACGGGTCGAGGCGTGTCCCGACCGGCGGGGGCGGCGGGCAGCTGCCAGAGTGCTGCCAGGGCGCCGTACGACCGCTTCCCCGGCCCGGCCCGCGAGGTACCGGGGCCCGGGCCGCTCCGCCGCACCGCCCTGACCGACCGGGACAACCGGTTCGACCGAGCGCGCCTTGCCAGAACGATCCACCGACCGACCCGTTCGAGGGAGCAGCCGATGAGCCGCCGGGACGGCACCCGCGCCGACGTCATCCCCATCTCCGACGCCCCCTCGGCCCATCCCCCGGCACCCCGGACGCCTCCCTCACCCACCCAGCTGCCCCGGCCGACCCCCGCCCGGACCACCACCCACGGGCGGGTCGGGATCGTCCTGGTCTCGCACAGCCAGGAACTGGCCACCGCCGTACGCTCCCTCGCGCTCGCGTTGACCGGATCCGACTCCCCCGCGCCGGTCGCGGCGACCGGCGGCGACCCGTCGGACGGACCGGGCATCAGCGCCGTCCTGGTGGCCGCCGCGACCCGGCGGGTGGACCAGGGCCACGGCGTGGTGGTGCTCGCCGACCTCGGCGGGGCGGTCACCACCGTCCGCGCGCTGCTGGCCGACGCGGACGAGCACGGGCTGCCCTTCCCGGTCCGGTTCGCCAACGCCCCGTTCGTCGAGGGCGCGGTGGCCGCGACCGCCACCGCCACGGCGGGCGGGGACCTGGCCGCGGTGCTGGACGCGGCGGAGGAGGCCTACCGGCAGTACAAGGGCTGACCGGCGCGGGCGGGTGGTTGAGGACCTGCGGCGGGCCGTGATGGGCCCGCCCCCGGGCTCAGGGGCGCTCCTTGCCCTCCCAGGTGAAGACCGCCGGGCCCTCGCACTCCAGCGCGTGGCGCAGCCGCTCGTGCTCGCTCTCGATCATCGGCGGCAGCTCGTCCAGCCCGAACCAGCCGACGTCCAGCGACTCGTCGTCGTTCACCCGCGCCTCGCCGCCGACCGCGCGGCAGCGGAAGGTCAGCACCAGGTACTGCGTCACATCGCCGTTCGGGTACGTGACCTGCGGCGAGACCGTGACGGAGGCGAGCAGCTCGGGCACGACCACCACCCCCGTCTCCTCCTCGCACTCGCGCACCACGCCGTCGGCGGGCTGCTCCCCGGGGTCGAGGATGCCGCCGACCGGCGCCCACCGGCCGTCGTCGGCCCGGCGGGCGAGCAGCACCCGGTCGCGGTCGTCCAGCACGACGGCGACGACGGCGCTCAGCCAGAGCGGGCGGGTGCCCACGATGGCGCGGAGCTCGGCGAGGAAGGGGGGAATGGCCATGGGCCGCAGCCTATCGGGGCGGCTCCGGACCGACCCGGTGCGCCCGGCCGGTGTCGGGCCGCAGCAGGGCGAGCACGGTGAGGCCGAGGATGCGCAGGTCGAGCCCGAACGAACGGTGCTCGACGTACCAGAGGTCGAGCTCCGCCCACTCGGGGCGGCTGAGCGGGCGGGGCGTCCGGCCGCGGCTCAGGGCCTGCAGCTGGGCCCAGCCGGTGAGGCCGGGCCGGACGGCGAGCCGGCCGCGCTCCCGGCGGGAGTAGTGCGCCGCCTGGTCCGGGCCGACCGGCAGGGGCCCGATCACCCCCATGTCGCCGCGCGCCACGTTCCACAGCCGCGGCAGCTCGTCCAGGCCCGATTGCCGCAGCAGGGCGGTGAGCCGGCCGTCCCCTCCGGTCCGGAAGCGCAGGAGCTGGAACTCGCGGCCGTGCCGGCCGGTCCGGATCTGCCGCTGGAGGACCGGGCCGCCGGTGCCGCAGCGGAGCAGGACGGCGATCAGCAGGGCCAGCGGCAGTGCGACGACCGCGGCCAGGGCGGCGACGGCGAGGTCGCCGGCGCGTCTCATGAGACGGCCGCGGCGCGATCCGGTCTACCGCTCATCGCTCCACCTCCACGGCGCTTCGAGCCGGAAGAACGCCTTCACAGTAGAGGCGGGATGAAGCTGTCGTCCGGGAATGGTGAAAGAAGAGGGCCTGAGATTGTCCGACTGGACGATATTCAGTCGGTCTGACCAATTTCGCTCGATCGGCCGTTTCGGAATTCCGAGAGCGATCGACGTTACGGGTGGGGGCAACGCCCGGACGGAACCCGCCGACCGTACGGCCGGTACGCCGGCCGGGGCGCCGTCAGAGCGCGGCGCGGCGCCGGTCGCGGAACACGCCGAAGGCGATCCGGCCGAGCAGCAGGACGCCCGCGGCCAGACAACCGGCCACCGCCATCGCCCAGGCCGGCCCGTCACTGTCCGGCACGAACACGGCCACGACGATGCCGAGCGCCAGGCAGGCCAGGCCCACCACCGTCAGCGGGACCTGGTGGGTGACCAGGGCTCCGCCGCTGCACGCGCGAGCCATCCGGGAGGCCCCGTGGAGGTGGAAGGGGTCACGGTCCGCATCTGCCATGAGCCCAAGGTACCCCGGGGCGGCGCGGGTGGCAGCCCGCAGGGAGTGAAGGTCCGGACACGCTGCGCAACCGGGGGATCCGGGCTGGTCAGCGGCACGCCGGGCCCGCCGCGAAGTGTGTCCGAGGCGTCCGGGCGTGCATTCCGGCTCCACAATCAGTCCACGAAAAATCCTCGTCCCCCCGGTACAACCATCCGTCCGGTGCAGCGGTCTCAATGGCATTGAGTGATCCAGGAGCCGTTCGAGGGACGGGTGTGAACCCCCCACCGAGAACAGGAATATCCAGGAGCGGAGCCGCCGCCCCTGGAGTCGGAGGCCGGGCTCCGTCCTCCGGCGGTACCGCCACGCCGCTCGGCGAACGAGGGGGAACCGTGCCGCAGTCCCAGTCCAGTACATCGATCTCCATGGCCCGCGCCCGGCCGGCACCCCGCATGCGCGCGCTGCCCCTGACCGTCGGGTGGTCGGCGGACCGGCACGGCACCGGCCGGCCCACCGACCGTCCGCACGGCGACCACCTGCACGGCGATCAGCTCGGCGGCGATCTCCTGCACGGCGACCGTCGGCGCGAGGAGCACCGCCACGGCACGCACCTGGACGGCGGGGGCCGTCACCGGGCGGCCGTCGACACGGAACAGCAGGACGCTCGGGGCGAATGGCTGCGGTTCGCCCCCGTTCAGCCGCTGTTCCGGGCCCTGGCCGCCCAACGGCTCGCGGTGCTCGCGTACCACGGGGTGACCGACCACCGCTCGTTCGGCGCCCAGCTCGACCGGCTCCAGCGGCTCGCCACGCCGGTCTCGCTCGGCGCGGTCCTCCAGGCCGTCACCGAACGGCGGCCGCTGCCGCCCCGGAGCGTCCTGGTCACCTTCGACGACGCCGACCGGAGCGTCCTCACCCACGCCCTGCCCGCCCTCGACGCCCGGGGCATTCCGGCCACCGCGTTCGTCATCTCGGAGCTCATCGGCACCGAACGGCCGTTCTGGTGGCACGAGGCCGACTTCCTCGCCCGGCACGGGGGCCGGGCCCGCTCGCTCGACTGCGGACACCCGTCCCAGCTGCTCCGGCGGCTCAAGGCCATGCCGGACCCGGACCGGCGGCGCAGTCTGCACGAACTGCGGGTCAGCGCCGACCGCCGGCCGCCCCGCCAGGAGCAGCTGACCCCCGCCGACCTGCTCGCCCTGCGGGACGGCGGCGTCGCGATCGGCAACCACACCCAGGGGCACCCGTGCCTCGGGCGCTGCGACGACGACACAGTGCGCGCCGAGATCACCGGCGCCCACGAGGCCCTCACCCGCTGGCTGGGCGAACCGCCGATCGCCTTCGCCTACCCGGACGGCGGCCACGACGTCCGCGCCGAAACCGTCCTGCAGGAGCTCGGCTACCGACTCGGCTTCCTCTCCGATCACCGCCTGGGCCCCCGCCTCCCCTCCCATCCCCTCCAGATCAGCCGCCTCCAGGTCGACTCCACCACCAGCACCCGCCGCTTCGACACCATCCTCTCCGGCCTCGAACCCGCCTACCGCCGCTGGCGCCGCCAGGCCGTCGCCTAGCAACGAGCGCCATCACGCCGCACAGGAAGTCGGCCGGGTCGACTTCCTGTGCGGCGCGCACCCCGGCAGCCCATCCCCAAAGCAACCAATCACTCGAGCCAATCCCGCACCAAAAGTCGGCCAGGCCGACTTCTCGCGCGCCCAGCCAAGTCATTTCGGGCGCCCGGAATGCCACCCCCGCCCCCGCAAAAAGTCGACTCCACGCACTCGACTTCCGGCACAAACCCACCCCAGAAGTCGGCCCGCCCGACTTCTGGCGCGCCCCGCCACGTTCACACAGAAGCCGCAACGGCCGGCCGCTCGCCACGCGAAGAAGGAGTGGCCCACCACCAGGCGCGTCCCCTGCGCGAGAAGTCGGCCTGGCCGACTTTCTGCGCGATTCGAAGCAGCGACTCCGCGAAAAGTCGGCCGGGCCGACTTCCTGTGCACCAGCAAGCCCAGGGCTGGCGACCAACAGACTCCAGGAGCCGGGCTGCCCAGCCGTTGCATCCGGGCATGGCGCAGGAAGTCGACTGGGCCGACTTCCCCTGCAAGCAAGCCGGGCACGAGCCCGCATCCGGGGACTCTATGCGCGTAGAGGCCAGGGGCGATTGGCCGCTTGAGTCGGGGGGTGGTGCCACTCGAAGCGGTCGTTGCGCGAGAAGTCGGCCAGATCGACTTCCCGTGCGCCGACTGTCGGCGGGCCGGATCCCATGCCCAGCGGCTCTATGCGCGTAGAGGCCGTGGCGACCAGACGCTCACCCTGGGGAGGCGGGGCGGTTCGGGGCAGTCGTTGCACCAGAAGTCGGCCGGGTCGACTTCCCGTGCGACCGACCAGAAGGGCTTCAGGGAGCGGGCTGCGTGGGAAGTCGGCCGGGCCGACTTCTCGCGCGGTCAGCCGATGAGGGTGGCGAGGGCGTTGCCCTGGGGGTAGAGGGCGGCGGCCGGGGGGAGGTGGGCAGGGGTGCCGGCGTGGAGGACGGTGAGGGTGCCGGAGCCGGTGCGGGTGGGGTCGGCGACGCGGCGGATGGCCTGGGCGGCGACGGCGTCGGCCGAGCCATGCAGGGTGAGCCCCGGGGCGGCGGTCGGGGCGACGGCGGCGCGGATGCGGTCGTCGACGAGTTCGTAGTGGGTGCAGCCGAGCACGATGGCGTCGGTGCCGGCGGGCGTCCGGGCGGCGGCGTCGGCGATGGCAGCCGTGACGGCTTCGTCGTCGCCGTGCTCGACCGCGTCCGCGAGGCCCGGGCAGGCGACCTCGGTGATGTCCGCCGAACCGCCGAAGTCGCGGATCAGCCCGCGCTGGTACGCGCTGCCGGTGGTGGCCGGGGTGGCCCAGATGGCGACCCGGCCGCCCCGCACGGCGGCGGGCTTGATCGCCGGGACGGTGCCGACCACCGGCAGCCCGGGCTCCAGCTCGGCCCGCAGGGTGGCGAGCGCGTGGACGGAGGCGGTGTTGCAGGCGATCACCAGCGCGTCGGGTTCGAGCGCGGCGGCGGCCCGGCAGCAGCCGAGGGCCAGTTCAGTGACCTCTTCCGGCGTACGGGGCCCCCACGGCATCGAGGCCGGGTTGGAAGAGAGCACCAGATCCACGTCCGGGCGCTGCTTCCGAAGGGCGGCGGCGGCGGCCAGCAGGCCGATTCCGGAGTCCATCAGTGCGATCTTCACGGCTCAAGACTTTAGTCGATCCGCCCGTCGGGCCCGGTTCTGCGGCAGACTGCCGGGGTGACCGTCCTGCTGTGGATCGCCGCGTTCTCCCTGCTGGTCTGGCTCTGGCTGGCGTGCTGCCACGGCTCGTTCTGGCGCACCGACGTTCGGTTGCCGCCGCGTCGCCCGCCGGTCCGCTGGCCGCAGGTGGCGGTCGTGGTGCCGGCCCGGGACGAGGCGTCGGTGGTCCCGGTGAGCCTGCCGACGCTGCTGGCGCAGAAGTACCCGGGGCGGGCCCGGGTGATCCTGGTGGACGACCACAGTTCGGACGACACCGGCGCGCTGGCGGCGGAGCTGCGGACGATCGACGGGCTGGAGCTCACCGTCACCACTCCTCCCCCGCTGCCGCCGGGCTGGACCGGCAAGCTGTGGGCGCTGCGGCACGGTGTGGAGCTGGCCGGTCCGGACGCCGAGTACCTGCTGCTGACGGACGCCGACATCGCGCACGGCCCGGATTCGCTGGCCGAGCTGGTGGCCGCCGCCGAGAGCAACGGCCTGGACCTGGTGTCCCAGATGGCCCGGCTGCGGGTGGAGACCGGCTGGGAGCGGCTGATCGTGCCGGCCTTCGTGTACTTCTTCGCCCAGCTGTACCCGTTCCGCCGGAGCAACCGTCCGGGTGCCCGGACCGCGGCCGCGGCCGGCGGCTGTTCGCTGGTGCGGCGGGAGGCGCTGGAGCGGGCGGGCGGGGTGGCGGCGATCCGCGGCGCGGTGATCGACGACGTGTCGCTGGCCCGGGCGGTGAAGTCGACCGGCGGCCGGACCTGGCTGGGTCTGGCCGACGACGTGGACAGCGTGCGTCCGTACCCGCGGCTGGAGCAGCTGTGGCGGATGGTGTCGCGCAGCGCGTACGCCCAGCTCAGGCATTCGCCGGCGCTGCTGCTCGGGACGGTGCTGGGGCTGGCGCTGGTGTACCTGGTGCCGCCGGTGGCGACGGTGGCCGGGCTGGTGGCGGGCGCGCCGGCGGTGGCCGCGGCGGGTGGGGCGGCGTGGGCGCTGATGGCGGGCACGTACCTGCCGATGGTCCGGTACTACGGGCAGCCGGCCGCGGCCGTGCTGCTGCTGCCGTTCACCGCGGGGCTGTACCTGCTGATGACGGTGGACTCGGCCGTACAGCACTGGCGCGGCCGGGGCTCGGCGTGGAAGGGGCGGACGTACTCCCGGGCCTGAGAAACCCGCTGCGCGCCGCACCGCCCCGATCCATACTGCTCGGATGGACCGTCAGCAGATCTCCCGCCTCGCCCATGCCCACCACCCGATCGCGGCCCCGCTGGCGGACGGCTCGGTGGCCCGGTTGCTGGACCGTGCCATGGCCGGGACGGAGCAGGGCCGGGCCCTGGACCTGGGCTGCGGCGAGGGCGCCTGGCTGCTCCGGGCGCTGGCCGCCGGCCCGGGCTGGCGGGCGACGGGCGTGGACCTGGACGCGGCGGCGCTGACCCGGGCCCGGGAGTCCGCGGCCGCGCTGGGTGTGGCCCGCCGGATCGGCCTGCACCACCTGGACGCACGGGAGTTCACCGCGGAGGAGCCCTTCGACCTGGTGTTGTGCGTCGGCGCCACCCACGCCTTCGGCGGCCTGCTGCCGACGCTCGCCGCGGCCCGCGAACTCCTGGCCCCGGGCGGCCGGTTGCTGGTCGGCGAGGGGTTCTGGCAGCGCGAGCCGTCCGGGGCGGCGCTGGACGGACTGGGCGCGGCACGGGAGGACTTCGCGGATCTCGCGACGACCACCGAGCGGGTCCTCGCGGAGGGCTGGACGCCGGTGTTCGGGCTTGTCAGCACCGAACAGGAGTGGGACGAGTACGAGTTCGCCTGGACGGGCTCGCTGGCCGAGTGGGCGCTGGACCACCCGGACCACCCGGACGCGGCTGCCGCCCGGGAGGCGGCGGACCGGCACCGCACCGGGTGGCTGCACGGCTACCGGGGGACGCTCGGCTTCGTCACCTACCTGCTGCGCCGCGACTGAAGCACGCCGAAGGGCTCTGAACACGCTCGAACCGCCTGAGCCTCCCGCCCCCGAACGCCCCGCACCGGTCGGCTACTTCCCGATCCGCGCGAGGAAGTCGTCGATCAGCGGGGCGATTTCGGGCAGCTTCTCCTCCAGCGCGAAGTGCCCGGTGTCGAACAGGTGCAGCTCGGCCCCGGGCAGGTCGCGCAGGTAGGCGCGCGCACCGGCCTCGGTGAAGAACGGGTCGCCCACTCCCCAGAGCACCAGCGTGGGCGGCTGGTCGGCGCGCAGCCAGGCCTGCCAGGCGGGGTAGAGCTCGACGTTGGAGAAGTAGTCGAGGGCGAGTTCGACCTGGATGTCCTTGCGGCCGGGCAGGTCGAGGAAGTGCTGGTCGAGCGTCCAGCCGTCGGGGGCGACCAGGCTCGGGTCGCCGGTGCCGCCCTCGTACTGGCCGCGGGTGACGTCCGGGGTGAGGATCGAGCGGGCGGCCTGCTCCGCGCCCGGCACGCCGCGCCTGTTCGCGATGAACTCCCTTGCCTGGCCGGAGAGTCCCTCCTCGTAGGCGTTGCCGTTCTGGACCACCAGGCCGGTGATCCACTCCGGGTGCCGGGTGGCCAGGCGCAGGCCGACGGGGGCGCCGAAGTCGAAGACGTACAGCGCGAAGCGGTCCAGGCCGAGGGCGAGGCAGAAGCCCTCGATCACGTCGGCGAGGGCGTCGAAGCGGTACGTGAAGGCGTCGGGCGCGGGGCTGTCGCTGTGGCCGAAGCCCGGGTAGTCGGGGGCTATCAGGCGGTAGCGGGTGCCGAGCGCGTCGAGCAGCCGGGCGTACTGGTGGGAGGAGGACGGGAAGCCGTGCAGCAGCAGGAGCACGGGGGCGTCGAGCGGGCCGGTTTCGCGGTAGAAGACGCGCAGGCCGTCGACGTCGACGTGGCGGTGGTGGACGTGAGGGATCATCAGCTCGCTCATGCTAACCATTAAACAGCATGTAAATGGTTAGGCAAGGTGCTGTTCGGACAAGACGCCTGCCGGGCAGGGCACATGAGCGAGCTGATCCGCTGTCACCGCGAGGGCCGGAGCACCGGCTCAGTGACCCCGCGCCTGCTCCTGCTGCACCAGGTGGTCGAGCACCTCGGGCATCGCCTCGACCCCGCCGGCCTGGGTCGGCGAGGTGCGGTACTCACCCTGGACGACGACCGTCGGCAGCTCGTTGACGCCGTAGCGGGTGAAGTCGGCGGCGGCCTCCTCGACCGACCGCGTCACCTCGGCGGAGCGGTACGTCTCGCCGAACGCCTTGGCGTCGACGCCCTGCCGCGCGGCCCAGTCGGTGGCGGTGGCCTCGGTGGTGAGGTCGACCCGCTCGGTGTGCACGGCGCGGAAGACGCTGACCTGGAGGCGGTCGACCTGGCCGAGGCGCTCCAGCGTGTAGAAGATCCGGGCGTGGCTCCGTTGCGCGGCCTCGTCCGGACTGCCGGGCCAGACGGCCGGGATGCGGCGCAGCGCGACATCGGCGCGGTGCTTCTCCGCCCAGGCCTGCAGGGGCTGTTCGAGCGCCTGGGAGTGGCTGCAGTCGTACCAGAAGAACTCGACCGCCTCGGTCCGGACGCTCTCACGGACCGGCTGCGGATGGTCGAGCTTGACGAACTGGGCGCCCCCGAACGGGATTTGGTGCGTGATCGCGCCGGCCTGGACGGGGGACGCGGCAATCCCGACGGCGACGGCGAGCAGGACGGTGGACCGCAGCAGCGACTTCGATTTCACACCGGGCAGTGTGCTGGCGGCGGTTCGCTACCGGCCGGTTGCTGCGCACGGGCCGCGCCGGATTCGCCCGGACGGCGTAGCCGGGCCGGGCGTCGAGGACGGGCCGGCCGCCCGACGGGGTCGGCACGGCCACCCCGGTCGGCATGGCACCCCTGGCCCGCCAGGCCCCCCCGGTCAGCGGGCGGCCTCCGGGCCCGCCGTCCATACCTCGGCGACCAGTTGCTGCCAGGCGTCCACGACGGCGCCCAGCTCGAAGTGCTCCAGCGCGTGCGCCCGGGCCGCCGCGCCGAGGCCCGCCCGGTTGACCGCGAGCACCTTGCCCAGCGCCTCGGCGAGGGCGAGCGGGTCCCCGGGGGCGACCAGCGCACCGGTGGCGCCGTCCCGGACCACCTCGCGCACCCAGCCGACGTCGGTGGCCACGGCGGGCACCCCGGCCAGCGCCGCCTCGATCAGCGCGCCGGGCACGCCCTCGCTGTCGCTGGTCAGCAGCAGCGCGTCGGCGGCGCGGTAGAGCGGGGCCGGGTCGGGCAGCGGGCCGAGGAAGTGGGCGCGGGCGGCGGCCGGGTGGCGGGCCAGCGCCTCGCGCAGCGGTCCGTCCCCGGCGACGGCGAGCCGGACGTCGGGCAGCCGGTCGAGCACGTCGAGGGCCAGGTCGAGCCGCTTCTCCGGGGCTATCGCCCCGATCCAGGCGACCAGCAGCACGTCGGCCGGCAGGCCCAGCGCGTGCCGCGCGGCACGCCGGTCGTCCCGGCCGTCGGCGGGTGGATAGC
Source organism: Kitasatospora sp. NPDC058046 (assembly GCF_042885595.1). Classification (NCBI taxonomy): domain Bacteria; kingdom Bacillati; phylum Actinomycetota; class Actinomycetes; order Kitasatosporales; family Streptomycetaceae; genus Kitasatospora; species Kitasatospora sp. NPDC058046. The sequence goes on along the minus strand of NZ_JBHVRS010000032.1, from coordinate 35,086 downwards.
TCTCGGCGGCACGGGAGTTGGGGATCACGTGCACCTTCCCGTCGGGCAGCCGGAACTGCTCCTCCAGGACGACGCGCGCCTCGTCGGTGAGCGTGGTGACGGCGGCCGCGCGGTGCATCAGCGCGCCGCCGCGCACCCGGCGCAACCGGTTGGCGGTCCAGTAGCGCGGGTGGCCGACCGAGACGTAGACGAAGGGCGTACGGGTCCCGGCCAGGGCGAGGGCGCAGGCGGCCAGGGTGTCCGAGCCGTGGGCGAGCACCACGTCGGCGGCGCGGGAGGCGGAGCGCAGCGCCCGCAGGGTGCTCGGGTGCAGCCGGCCGGGGCCCAGCACGGCGGCGGAGCGCAGCCCGGCGGCGGCGGAGCAGTCGACGGCGGCCCGGCCGGCGGCCTCGGGGTCCGGGCTCGCGGCCCCGGAGCCCTGACCTGCGGAATCGGGGCCCCGGCCTGCGGAACCGGGGCCGGTGGAGTCCCGGCCCGCCCCGGCGGGGCCGGACGGGACGGCCGGGTGCGGGGCGAGGGCGCACAGCGCGGAGGACTGCCCCCGACGGCCCAGTTCCCGGTGGAGGTCACGGGCGAAGTTCTGCGCGCCGCCCCGGCGTGAGTCGCTGATCAGGTGCAGGACACGCGGACGGTTTCCGGCCGGATCGGCCGACAAATGGTCGGGCATGGACCGACCTTGGCACAGTGCTCCGCCCGGTACATCCCCTTCGCGCAACCTGATGGTGGCCCATCCGCCCGCGCTTGTACACCGGATGTGCGCCACGGGGCCGCCGTCGTGCGCCGTACGCGACCGCTGTGCGCCCCGTCTCGCCCCCTGCCGCGCTCTGGTCCACCCTGTCGCGCCGGGTCGGCGCCGCCCCGGACCGGCGCGTGCCGGTGTCACATGCGGCGCCACACGCGGTGCCACAGGGGCGAGTTGGAGCGGCCGACCAACCGACTGGCTCGGCTGTTCGACCGGGGAAAGGCCGGTACGCGGAGCGTCCCCGCCCCGCAGGGCCCACGGACCCGGGGCGCCGCGGCGGTTACCCGATTCGGGTGAACGCGGTTGGACCTCGGCCCGGCCCGCTCGGCAGGATGTCCGGCCTGGGGCGGCACCCGCCGTGCCGCCCCATCTCCCCCTCCCCCGTACGGATTTGGAGTCACCCGGTGTTCAAGGGATTCCGCAGCTTCCTGCTGCGCGGAAACGTGGTGGACCTCGCGGTCGGCATCGTGATCGGCGCTGCCTTCACCGCCGTCGTCACCGGGTTCGTCAGCGCCTTCCTCACCCCGCTGGTCGGCGTCGCGTCCGGCGCCGTCGGCGACTTCACCCAGAAGACCTTCGACGTGGCCGGCACCCGGTTCCCGTACGGCCTCTTCGTCAACGCGGTCATCGGCTTCGTCCTGACCGCCGCCGTCATCTACTTCGCCGTGGTGCTGCCGGTCGGCAAGCTCCAGTCCCGCTTCGAATCGGCCAAGCCCGCGCCGGCCGCGAAGGTGGACTGCCCGGAGTGCCTGAGCAGCATCCCGGCCGCCGCGACCCGGTGCTCCTTCTGCACCTCCGAGATCGGCAAGCCGGCCCTGCCCGCACAGGCCCAGGCCCTGCAGTCGCACTGAGCGCCGACACCCGGACCAGCGCCGGGCCGCCGCCTGATCAGCGGCCGGCCATCGGGCCGACGGCCCAGGTCGCGGGCCTGAACCGGGCCCCGGAGAGCTGACGGGAATTTTATTCCCGAAACATTCACGAGCCCCCGTCGCCTGCTCGGCGGGGGCTCGAATGCGCCCGCGCACGCCCTGTCCGGGAAAAGTTTCTCCGCAGGGCCCCCGACCGTCCACCGGCCGGTCACCGCAAGGCCTTCCGGGGCCTCCGTCCGGCCGCCGTTCGACCACTGACGGGGCGCCAAGGTTGTCCGGAACCGGTCGCCGGAATGTCCGTCTTTCCTACTTTCGAAACCTTTGTGCGAGCGAAGACTGTGTAAACACTCGAACTGCTCCCCCTCCCGCTCTCCTCAGCAGGCGCGTTGTGGGCTTACCGTATGCCCCATGACCTCGCCCCGCTCCTACGACGGAGTCGGCTACCCCTCTCCGTCCTACTCCTCCGGCACGCCGATCTACGACAGCCTCGTGGCTGAGCGCGGCGTCCCCCAGATCGCGCCCATCAACGTGCCGGCCGCCCTGCCGCCGGCACTGTCGTCCGGTTACGGATCCGGCCTCGGCCCGTCCTACGAGAACCGGTACGCCAACGGGTACGAAAGCACCGGCAGCAACCTCCCCGCGCTGCCGCCCGCCCGCCTCGCCCTGGGCCCCGGCCCGAGCAGCGGCCCCTCCGCCGGCCCCGCCACGGCGTACATCCCCGCGCAGCCCGCGCCGGCGTACGCCGCCCCCCAGCCTCCGGTCCCCGGCTACGGCGCCCCCCAGCCGTACCAGCGACCGCAGCCCGGCACCCCCGCCTTCAGCCAGACCGCCGGAGGCGGCTACCAGCCGACCGGCGGCCAGAGCTTCGGCGGCCAGAACACCTTCATCGGCGCCCAGGGCGGCCAGCAGACCTTCGGCGCGCAGCCGGCCGGCGGACCGGGCGGTTTCGGCCAGGGCCAGCCCGCCGCTCCGCAGGGCTTCGGCGGCCAGCAGTCGTTCGGCGGTCCGGCCGCCGGCGGCCCCGGCTTCCAGGGCCAGGGCGGCGACCAGTCCTTCGGCGGTGCCCAGCTGCGCCCGGCCATGGCGCCGGTCGCACCGGTCCGCCCGACGCAGCCGCAGCGCCCGGGCCCGTACGGCGAGTCCGGCCAGTTCCAGGGCGGCTACCAGCAGCAGGGCCAGGGCTACTGAGCCGCTGACACCCCGAGGCCGTCCCCCCACGCGGCCCGCACCCGCACCACCTGAGCAGCACCCGGCGCCCCCCGTACGCCGGGCGAACGGAGAAACGGGTCATCCACGGACCGCCCGGAACGCCCCCCACGGCGTCCGGGCGGTCCGTGCGCATTAGAGGGCATTCCCGGCGAACCCCCGCAGGCTGGCAGGATGGAGGAATGCACCTCACCGGACTCCACGTCTACCCCGTCAAGTCGATGTACCGCCTGAGCCCGGACACCGCCGTGGTTCACCCCTGGGGTCTGGCCGGAGACCGTCGCTGGATGCTCGCCGACGCGAACGGACGCTTCGTCAGCCAGCGCGAGGACGCGGCCCTCGCACGGGTGCGGACCGGACTGCTGCCCGACGGCGTCCTCACCCTGACCACCCCCGACGGCTCCCGGATCGAGGTCCCCGCCCCCGCCGTCGCGGCCGGCGACCCGCTCGCCGACGTCGAGGTCTGGGGAACGCGCTTCCGTGCCGCGGAGGCCGACAAGGAGACGCACCGGTGGATCGCCGAACACCTCGGCGACTACCGCCTGGTGCACCTGGACGACCCGCGCGCCCGGCCGGTCGACCCCGAGTACAGCGCGCCCGGCGACAGCGTCTCGATGGCCGACGGCTATCCGCTGCTGCTCACCACCACCGCCTCGCTGGACCGCCTCAACGAGCTGATCGCCGCCGAGAATCCGGACGGCCACGAGACCCTGCCGATGGAGCGCTTCCGTCCGAGCGTGGTGATCGGCGGCACCGAGCCGTGGGCCGAGGACACCTGGCGCCGGATCCGGATCGGCTCGGTCACCTTCAAGGTGGTCAAGCCGTGCGGCCGCTGCATGATCACCACCACCGACCAGGAGACCGGCGAGCGGCGCGGCAAGGAGCCGCTGCGCACCCTGGCCCGGCACCACCGGCTGCTGCGCAAGGCCGCGTTCGGGCAGAACCTGATCCCCGAGCGGCCGGCCGGCGTCGAGGGGGACGAGCTCGGCACGCTGCGGCTGGGCGACGAGCTCGAGGTGCTCGAGGACGGGGCGCACTGGCCCGCCGACGGGCGCTGAGCGCTCGGGCCGGTTCTCCGGGAGAGTGGGCCGCTCCCGCCGACCCTCCGCGCCGGCTGCCGACGGTCGAGTACTGACCACCGACCGTCGGATGCCGACCGCCGACCGCCCGTGCCGGAGGGCGGGGCGCAAGGGCCCGTGGACCGGCGCCGGGCACGCGCCGCACTCCGAAACCGGCGCGCCCGGACGGAACCACCGCTGTGCGCGCTCGTTGAAACAAGTGGTCGGAACCTGTGGCGGCGCTGAGCGCTACCGGTGTCCGCGCGACCGCGGGCGGCCGGACCACCCACGTGGGCGCGCTACGGTGGGCGGACGGCCCGCGCACCCCCGCGCGTTCGGCCCGTTGATCGCCGGCTCGACGAAGGTGGGGACGACAGACCGTCATGGCTGAGCACAGGGTCCGGGTCACCCAGGACAGCGCATCCCGCTGGCGTCGCCGCGCGGGCGAGTACGACACGCTCGCGGAGGCCCTGGCCGCCGCCGAACCGGGCGACACGGTGACCGTCCGCCCGGGCACCTTCCGGGAGAACGTGCTGCTGGACAAGCCGGTGACGATCGTCCCGGCCCAGGGCCCGGGGACGGTCCGGATCGACCCGCCCTCCGGGGTGGCGCTCACCGTGACCGCCGCCGCCACCGTGCGCGACCTGGTGGTCGAGGGCGGCGACAGCACCACCCCGGCCGTGCTGGTCACCGGGCCGGAGGCGACCCCCTCCTTCAGCGGCTGCCGGGTGGAGACCCGCTCGGCCACCGGCATCGAGGTCACCGGCGGTGCCCGGCCGACCCTGCGCGGCTGCGTGGTCACCAACCCGGGCGGGCTCGGGCTGCGGCTGCGCGGCCCGGACACCGCCGCCGCCTTCGAGGACTGCGAGGTCGCCGCCGCCGGCCAGGCCGGACTGGCCGTCCTCGGCGGCGCCACCGCGGCCCTGGACCGCTGCCGCGTCCACCACGCCTCCGGCGCCGGCGTCCTGCTCTCCGACCCCGGCAGCGCCGCCGAGCTGACCGGCTGCGAGATCTACGAGATCCGCGGCAGCGGCGTGCAGGCCGAGGCGCAGGCGGGCGGGCGGCTGGTCGACTGCGAGATCCACCGGGTCACCGGCAACGGTCTCACCCTGGACAGCGAGGCCGAACTGGTGCTCACCGGCTGCCGGGTGCACGACCTGCCCGAGAACGGCGCCGACCTGCGCGGACGCGCCCGGCTGAGCCTCGCCAACAGCACCGTCCGGGACTTCGGGCGCGGGGCGCTGTCGGTCTGGGACCAGGGCACCGAGGCGGTCGCCGAGTCCTGCGAGATCCACGGCTCGACCGGCGAGTACCCGGCGCTCTGGGTCAGCGACGGCGCCCGGCTGACCCTCACCGACTGCTCGCTGCACGACCTGCCGGACGCCCTGTTCGTCCTCGACCGGGACTCCGCCGCCACCGCCGAGGGCTGCTCGTTCAGCCGGATCCGCAGCTCGGCGGTCTCCGTCAGCGGCGGGGCCACCGTCTCCCTGGCCTCCTGCCGGGTACAGGAGGCGGGCACCGGGCTCTGGTTCCGCGACCACGGCAGCGGCGGACTGCTCACCGACTGCGAGATCTCCGACGTGGCCACCGGCGTGATCGTCACCAAGGGCGCCGACCCGGTGCTGCGCGCCTGCACCGTACGGGCCAGCACGGACGCCGGGGTGTACGTCTCGGCCCAGGGGCGGGGCACCTTCGAGGACTGCCGGGTCTCGCAGGGCAAGGGCTTCGGCTTCCACATCATCGACGGCTGCCGGACCCAGCTCACCCGTTGCCGGGCGGAGCACAACCAGCGGGCCGGGTTCGAGTTCTCCGAGCCTGGGCCGGTCACCGAGGGGTGCATCTCGGACGACGTCGGGGCGGCTCCGGTGCCGTCCGCTCCCGCCCCGCCCGGCGGCGGGGCGGGGCCGGGATCCGCGGGTGGGCGCGGTCCGGGGCTGGGGTCGTCGTACGGATCCACCGACGTGCCCGCGCCGCGGACCGCCCAACTGACCACGGTGGCACCGCTGTTGGCGTCGGCCGCGGCCGGCTCGGCCGCGATCTCGCCGATCCCGGACTGCCGGCCGGCCGAGGAGGCGCTCGCCGAACTGGACTCGCTGGTCGGGCTGGCCACGGTGAAGCAGGAGGTGCGCACGCTGATCGACCTGATCTCGGTCGGCCGGCGCCGCCGCCAGGCCGGACTCAAGGCTCCCTCGCTGCGCCGCCACCTGGTCTTCACCGGCGCACCCGGCACCGGAAAGACCACCGTCGCCCGGCTGTACGGCGAGATCCTCGCCTCGCTCGGGGTGCTCCAGCGCGGACACCTGGTCGAGGTGGCACGGGTGGACCTGGTCGGCGAACACATCGGCTCCACCGCGATCCGCACCGCGGCCGCCTTCGACCGGGCGCGCGGCGGGGTGCTCTTCATCGACGAGGCGTACGCGCTCGCACCCGAGGACGGGGCGCGGGACTTCGGGCGCGAGGCGATCGACACCCTGGTCAAGCTGATGGAGGACCACCGGGACGAGGTGGTCGTCATCGTGGCCGGCTACACCGCCGAGATGGAGCGCTTCCTCTCCGCCAACCCCGGTGTCTCCTCCCGTTTCTCACGCACCATCGGCTTCCCCGACTACACGGCGGACGAGCTGCTGGAGATCGCCCGGTCGCAGTGCGCCGAGCACGAGTACGCGCTCTCCGAGGAGACGGAGGAGGCGCTGCTGGAACACTTCGGCGGGATGGAGCGCGGCCCCAACTTCGGCAACGGGCGCACCGCGCGACAGGTCTTCGAGACCATGGTCGAGCGGCACGCGGTACGGATCGCCCACCTCGCGGACCCGTCCACGGAGGAGCTCCAGCTGCTCGTCCCGGCCGACCTGCCCACGGCGCCGCTGCCGTAGGGCCCGCTGCGGTAGGGCCGGCGGCCGGGGAACTCGTCGCCGGGGAACTCGTCGGCCGCGCCGGGCCGTTGAGGCGGGCATGGGTGTGCTGTTGACGGGCGCGGCGGGCGGGTTGCTGCTGCCGGCCGGACTGGTCGTGGTGTTCTTCCTCGGTGCGGTGGTGCGGCGGCTGCGCGCCCGGCCGGCGGTGGGACCCGACGGCGGACACGGCGGTGGGCGCGGCGCGGGGGCGACCGCGACGGAGGAGCTGCACGCGCTGCTCTACCCGAGCAAGCGGGTGCAGCTGGAGCAGCGACGGGTCGAGCTGGTGCTGCGGGACGACGAGCACGACGGCGCGCCGAAGCGGACGGGGATCGACCTTGCGGGCGGTCGGGCGGTGATCCGGCGGGTGGCGGGCACCGGGTGACGGCTGACGGCTGACGGCTGACGGCTGACGGCTGACAACGAACAGGCGACAGCGAACAGGTAACAGATAACAGACGACAGCTGACAGAGTTTGAAATCTGTCAGCTGTCACCCGTCCGCCGCCCGGCGCGTCAGCCCGTCCAGGCGCCGCCAGCCAGGAAGGACTCCAGGGCCGCCCGGTAGGGCGCGATGTCGATCCGCTCGCCCGCCAGCCAGTCGTCCGAGTAGTACTTGTCCAGATAGCGGTCCCCCGGGTCGCAGATCAGGCCGACCACGCTGCCCGTCCGCCCGGCCGCCCGCATCTCGGCGACGATCCGCAGCGCGCTCCACAGGCCCGTCCCGGTGGAGGCCCCCGCCTTCTTGCCGAGCACCTGCTCCAGCACCCGGACGGCGGCGATCGACGCGGCGTCCGGCACCTTCATCATCCGGTCGATCGCCCCGGGGACGAAGCTCGGCTCCATCCGCGGCCGTCCGATGCCCTCGATCCGCGAGCCGCTCTCGCAGACGGCCTCCGGATCGTGGCGCACCCAGCCGTCGAAGAAGCAGGAGTTCTCCGGGTCCGCGACGCAGATCCGGGTGTCGTACTGCATGTAGTGCACGAACCGGGCGATGGTCGCCGAGGTGCCGCCGGTCCCGGCGGTGGCCACGATCCAGGCCGGCTCGGGGTGCGGCTCCAGGCGCAGCTGGGCGAAGACCGACTCGGCGATGTTGTTGTTGCCGCGCCAGTCGGTGGCCCGCTCGGCGTAGGTGAACTGGTCCATGTAGTGCCCGCCGGTCTCCTCGGCGAGCCGGGCGGAGGCCTCGTACACCTCGTCCGAACGCTCGACCAGGTGACACTCGCCGCCATGGAACTGGATCAGGTCGATCTTGGACTGGCTGGTGCTCTTGGCCATCACGGCGATGAACGGCACGCCGACGAGCTGGGCGAAGTACGCCTCGGAGACGGCGGTGGAGCCGCTGGAGGCCTCGATCACCGGCTTGCCGGGCCGGATCCAGCCGTTGCAGAGCCCGTAGAGGAAGAGCGAGCGGGCCAGGCGGTGCTTGAGCGAGCCGGTCGGGTGGGTGGACTCGTCCTTGAGGTAGAGGTCGATCCCCCACTCCGCGGGCAGCGGGAAGCGCAGCAGATGGGTGTCGGCGGAGCGGTTGGCGTCGGCCTGGACCTTGCGCACCGCCTCCTTGAGCCAGGCGCGGTACTCCGGGTCGGAGCGGTCGACGTCGGCGGTCGGCTCGATGCCGGACTGGGTGCTCATGGTCGCTGTCTCCCTCGCGGTGGCCCCCCAATGCTCACTACGAGTGTATGAGAGTCACGATAAGTGACCGTTTTCGAAGATCCAGCTTCCGCTTATCGCCGTCAGGGCAGATCTGGTCACCGTCGGGGGCGGAACTCATCGACCAGGGCAGACCCGATCGCCGTCAGGGCAGCACCGGCACCGACTGCGGGTCCGCCAGGTACGGTCCCCAGCCCAGCTCGGCCGCGCCCGCGAGCGCGCCGTGCGCCAGCTCCGCGCCGACGATCGGCACCCGGCCGCTGCGCCCCCACAGGCTGCGCTCGGCGACCACCGACCGCAGCCGGTCGGGCGCGGCCTCCAGCAGGTGGAGGTGCAGCCCGCTGAGGACCACCCGGTCGGGGTTGAGGATGTTGGCGACGCCGGCCAGGCCGAGTCCGAGCCGGTCGATGACGTGCTCCACCGCCGCCCGCGCCCGGTCGTCCGTCGCGGCGGCCCGGCACAGCTCGCGCGCCTGGTCGAGCAGCGGGCGTCCCGGTTCCGGGGTGAGCCCGGCGGCGGTGAACAGCGCGTCGGGGTCGGTCTCGGAGTTCAGGCAGCCCCGGTTGCCGCACATGCAGGGCCGACCCTGCGGGTCGACGGTGAGGTGGCCGACCTCCAGGGCGAGGCCGGCGCTGCCGGTGTGCAGGTGCCCGTCGATGACCAGCGCGCCACCGACGCCGCGGTGGCCGGAGGTGACGAAGAGCAGGTGGCGGGCGCCGCGGCCGGCGCCGTGCCGGTACTCGGCGAGCGCGGCCAGGTTGGCGTCGTTGGCGATCGCGGTGGGCAGCGGGCGCAGCGCCTTCGGGCCGTGGTCGGCGCGTCCGACCTCGACGTCGTACAGGTCGGCGACCGGGGTGCCGCTGGGCCAGGCGAAGTGCAGCGCGGCGAGGGCGGTGCCGTCCGGCTCGGTGACCGGGTTGGGCAGCGCGAGCGCGGCGCCCAGGCAGCGGCGGTCGGTCGCGCGGGCGAGTTCGGCACCGGCCACGGCGACGGCGCGCAGCATCCGGACCGGGTCGGTGGCGGCGGGCAGCGGCAGGTGGACGGGCGGGTCGAGCAGTCCGCCGAGGCCGGCCAGGGTGACGCTCAGTCCGTCGGCGTGGATCTGCCCGGCGACCACGACCGGGCCGTTCGGGTCGATCGCGAGCCGGTGCGACGGGCGGCCGCGACCGCCGCCGGCCGGGCGCGAGTCGACGGTGATCAGGCCGAGCGCCTCGAGTTCGGCGGTGACCGCGCCGGCGGTGGCCCGGGTGACGTCCAGCGCGCGGGTGAGCGCCGAGCGGGTCGGCGTCTGGCCGGTGTGGATCAGGGAGAGCGCTGGGCCGAGCAGCGTCCGGCCCCGGTCGGGAGCCGCGCGGCGGTGGTTGTCGCGCTGCGCGTCGGAGTCGTTCCCGGTACCGGGCCTCGGGCTTGATGGTGAGAGCTGCACGCCCCTATTGTGACTTTGTGTCGCTTCGAAACAAAATCGGTTCACGCACCCGGCCCGATCGCCCCTCCTCCCAGTCTCGCAGCACACCCCCGGTGACGGACAGCCCCTGGGGTCCTGCACGCATCGCCCTCACCGCGTTCTTCGCCGTCGACGGCTTCCTTTTCGCCTCCTGGGTCGTCCGCATCCCGGACATCCGCAGTCAGGTCAGCGCCTCGCACAGCGCCCTCGGGCTCGCCCTGCTCTGCCTGTCCATCGGCGCCGTCCTCACCATGCCCGTGATCGGCCGGCTCTGCCTGCGGTACGGCTCCCGGCCGGTGACCGTCGGCTCGCTCGCCCTGCTCAGCCTCGCCGTGCTACTGCCCGCGCACGCCCACTCGGTCACCGCGCTCGGCGGGGTGCTGCTGCTGTTCGGCGCGGGGTACGGCGGGGCCAACGTCGCGATGAACAGCGCCGCCGTCGACCTGGTCGCGCAGCTGCGGCGGCCCGTGATGCCCAGCTTCCACGCCGGGTACAGCTTCGGCGGGCTGGTCGGCACCGGCGTCAGCGGACTGCTCGCCGGCCCGCTGAGCACCGCATGGGCGCTCGCGCTCAGCGCGGCGCTGGGCATGGCCGTCACCGTCGGCGCGGGCTTCGTCCTGCTGCGCAGCCCGGCGGCGGCAGCGGTCGCACCGGGCCATACGGACCGTACGAGCGACACGGGCCGCACGGGCCGCACGGGCCGCACGGGCCGCACGGGCCGCACGGCGGAACCGTCCGGGACCGCCCGGCCGGACGCGGGCTCGACCCGCCCCCGCACCCGCCTGCTCGTCCTGCTGCTCGGCCTCACCGCGCTCTGCACCGCGTACGGCGAGGGCGCGATCGCCGACTGGGCCACCCTCCACCTCACCGACGACGTCCGGGCGAGTTCCGTGGTGGCCGCCACCGGCTACGGCGCGTACGCGTTCGCGATGGCCGGCGGGCGGGTCGGCGGCACCTGGCTGTCCATCAGGCTAGGCCAGGCCCGGCTGATGCTGTTCGGCGGGCTGACGGCGGCGGTCGGCATGCTGGTCGCCGCCCTGGCGCCGGTGGTGCCGGTGGCGATCTGCGGGTTCGTGCTGGTCGGCCTCGGCCTGGCCAACCTCTTCCCGCTCGCCATCGCCCGGGCCGGTGCGGCGGGTGGGCCGCAGGGCGTCGCGTTCGCCTCCTCACTCGGCTACGGGGGGATGCTGATCGGCCCGGTGGTGATCGGCTTCCTCGCCGACGCGGCCGGACTGCCGCTGGCCCTCACCACGGTCACCCTCGCGGCCACGGTGGCGGCGCTCCTGCCGCTGTCGGTCGGACGGCGGGTGACGGACGACCGGTGACGGATGACAGAGAACAGCGAACAGCTGACAGCTGACAGCTGACAGACACTGAAATCTGTTATCTGTCACCTGTCATCCGTCATCCGCCGTGTGACAGGATGCGAGGCCATGACGACCAGCGAACGCTTCCAGGTACTGCGGGCGGGCGAGCGCCCGGCGACGGCGTGGCTCAACGGGGGCGGGGTGACCAGGGAGGTCGCCGGGTTCCCGGTCGGCGCCGGACTGGACGCCTTCGACTGGCGGGTCAGCCTCGCGGACGTCGCCTCGGCGGGGCCGTTCTCCCCGTTCCCCGGGATCGACCGGGTGATCACCCTGGTCGAGGGCGCCGGCATGGCGCTCACCGTCGACGGTACCGAGCAGCTGGTCGACGCGCCGTTCCGGCCGTTCGCCTTCTCCGGCGACGCCACCACCGACTGTCGGCTGCTGGCCGGCCCGGTGGTGGACTTCAACGTGATGACGCGCCGCGGGCGGGTCGAGGCCGCGGTCGACCTGGCCACCGCGGCCACCACGGTCGACGTCCCGGACGGGAGCACCGCCCTCCTGGTCTGCCTCGCCGGCACCGCCGCTGTCCACACCGCCACCGTCCGCACCGCCTCCGTCGACGGCGTCGAACTCGCCCGCTACGACGCCGCGTTGCTCGACACCCCGGGCACGTACGAGCTGCACCCGGACGGCACCACCGCCGTCATCGCCTTCCGCACCGCGCCCTGAGAGCCGGTCAAGGGCCGCACCACCGAACAGCGGCGCTCCCACCTCCCGGGACCACCCCGGGGGCAGGAGCGCCGCCGCCGCTTCACCCGCAGAACACCGGCGTGGCGTGCCCCGGATCCAGCGCGTTGGTGACCAGGTGCAGCGCCGTCGGCGAGAACGCGATCCCGACGTGCTCCACCAGCGAGACCGGGCAGTGTTCCTGCACCACCTGGTTGTCGACGTCCGGGCCGCTCAGGAACTGGGTCCGCCACGGGGTGACGACTTCATCGAGGACCGTCGAGATCACCGTGTAGCGCACGCCCGGTACGGTGTCGGGCCGGGAGGCCATCACCGTGTTGAAGTCGGAGCCCACCGCCTGGTCCCGGCAGGCCTTGCAGACCGTGTAGATCAGGTCCGCGACGCCCGGGAAGTACGGCACCAGGTTGGTGATCCCGTCGAGCGTCGTGCCGTGGTTGGACGGCGCCAGCCCGACCAGCCTGCCGACCTTGGACCCGCCACCGAGGAACTTGAGGTAGTAGTTCGGCAGCATGCCGCCCTGCGAGTGCCCGACGATGTCGACCTTGGCCGCGCCGGTCGCGGTCCGCACCAGGTCCACGAACCGGCCGAGTTGGGCCGCCGACTCCGGCACCGGCCCGAGGCCGCCGATCGGCAGCAGCAGGCCGCTGCCGCTGGAGGTGACGCCGGGGATCATCCCGTAGTCGAGGGCGAAGACGCAGTACCCGAGGCTCTTCAGCAGCGGGGAGAGCGCCAGCCAGTTCTCGTAGCGGTTGGCGAAGGTGCCGTGCACCAGGACGACCGGGTCGGGGTGCGCGGTGGTCGGCCGGCACGTCCAGTCGTTGGCGCCGGGCGGCGAGGCCACCGTGTCGCCGTCCGGCGGCAGTTCGGCGGACGAGGCGGACGAGCTGGACGAGGCGGACGCTGCGGCCGAGCTGGCCGTGACGGCCGAGGCGCTCGCGACGGGCACGGCAGCGCTCGCCGGCGACACCGTCGCACCGGCCAGCACCGCCCCCGCCAGCAGCAGCGCACCCAGCGCGCCTGCGCCCCTGCGGCGCACCGGAATTGCGGAGAAGCGGAGAAGTGGGGTTCTCAACTGTTGCCTCCACAGCGGAAGTTTGTTACCAACAGGTAACCCGAGGGCACCATCATGCGGTCGCCCCTCCGGCCCGGCCCTTGGGCGTCCCCCAGACCTGGACGGTGTTCTCTGTGACCGGTCACAACGCACCCCACCCCGCACCCCCGAACACCTCCGACCGGACGCCGGACTGGCGCGTCCCGGTGATCGGCGGGCTCCCGGCCGACCAGCGACTGCTCGGCGGCGTACGGGAGCTGGCCGAGACCGTGGTCGCCGCCCTGCTGGAGCGGGTGCCGGTCTACCGCCGGCTGCCCCGCGAACAGCTCACCGGCGAGCTGACCCGGGACACCGAGCGCCGCATCCGCGCCCTCGCCCACACCGTACGGACCGGACTCCCCGCCCCCGCCGAGGAGTTCACCGCCGTCCGGGAGGCCGCCGCCCGGCGGGCCGAGGAGGGCCTGCCGCTGGACGCCGTCCTGCTCGCCCACCACCTCGGACTGGAGGTCTGCTGGGAGTTCGCCACCCGGCACGCCCGGGACGACGACGCCGCCGACCTGCTCGCCCTCAACCGGCTGCTGCTCGACCAGCTCCGCCAGGCCGTCACCGCCGCCGGGGCGGGCTACCTGGACGGCCGCCGCCCTGCCACCGGCCGACGGGACTCGGCCCGGCACTCCCTGCTCGGCGCGCTGCTCGCGGGCACCCCCGCCGACGCGGCCGCCGAGCGCGCCGGGCTCCGCCTGTCCACCGGGTACGCCGTGCTCTGCCTGTCCCTCGCCGACCACCCCGACGAGCACTCCCCCGGTGTCGATCCGGGCATCGCCGCCCTCCGCAAGCTCCGCCGGTTCGAGGCCGAACTCGACCACCGCACCCGGCAGTCGGCGCTCACCGCGCTCACCCCCACGGGCGGCCTGGCACTCGTCCCGTTCGGACCGTCACCCGGTCCGGACGAGGACGGAGCCGGCGAGGCGCCGTGGCCGCTGCTCGCCGCCGCCCTCGCCGCGGCGGCCCGGGCGGCCGGCGTTCCCGTCCTGGCCGGGGCCGCGCCCGCCACCCCCGCCGAGGTGCCCGGCGCGGCCGCTCTCGCCTACGAAGTCCTCGACGTGGCAAGGGCGTTCGGCCGACCGCCGGGGCTGCACCGGCTGGACGACGTCCTGCTGGAGTACCAGCTCACCCGCCCCAGCCAGGCCCGCTCCCGGCTCGCCGCCCTGCTCGAACCGCTCGCCGACGCGGGGGAGTTGCTCATCACCCTGCACACCCACCTGGCCGGCGGCCTGAGCCGCCGCCACACCGCGAGCGTCCTGCACCTGCACCCGAACACCGTCGACTACCGGCTGCGCCGGATCGCCGCACTGACCGGCCTGGATCCGGCCCGCCCCGCCGACCTCCCGCGGATCGCCGCCGCCATCGCCGCCCGTACCGCCGAACAGGCCTCCCTCGCCGGGTAGTTCGGGACGACTGCCAGCACCGGGCCGGTGCCCGGCGACCGACCTCAGCCCTGCTCCCCCGGCAGCCGCAGGTCCCAGCCGACCAGGGCGCGCAGCTGCTCCGCGGTCACGCCGTCCGGCACCGGCTGCGGAGCATCGTGGCGCAGCGGCGGCTGCCAGCCCTCCTCCTCGGTCCAGCGGCGCACCACCTTGGCCGGCGCCCCGGCGACCACGCTGTGGTCGGGAACGTCGCCGCGCACCACGGCGCCCGCCGCGACCACCACGTTGCGGCCGATCCGCGCCCCCGGCAGGATCACCGCGCCGGTGCCGATCCAGCTGCCCGTGCCGATCTCCACCGGTTCGTTGCGCGGCCACTGCTTGCCGATCGGCAGCTCGGTGTCCCGGTACTCGTGCGACTGGTCGCTGATGTACACGCCGGGGCCGGTCCACACGTCGTCGCCGATGACGATCGACTGGTGGCCGACGATGTGGCTGTCCCGGCCGATCACGCAGCCGCCGCCGATCCGCACGATCGGCTCCGGCCCGAGGTCGAGCCCGGGCAGGAAGCCCGCGCTGATGGTGACCCGCTCGCCGATGATCGAGAACGGCCCGATGGTGATCCACTGCTCGTTGAACACCGCCCCGAGCGGGAAGCTGAGCGTCGTGCCGTCCCCCAGCTCGCCGAACCGGTACGGGCCGGGGTTGCGGCTGGTGACCGCTCCGGTCCGCTGCACCCAGCGCCAGCCCCGGTGGACGAGGCGTCCGGCGGCGCGGCGGCCACCGGTCCGGACGGCTGAGACGAGCGAACGGGTTATCGGCATGCGCTCACGTTACCGGCCCGTAGCATCCGCCCGTCCGCCGGGAGGCAACCGGAGGAATGTCCGAAATCCGCGACCGGCGGACGGGCCGCGATGGAAGACTCCGTCCCATGGAGATCACCGAGCACATCGACGCGCTGCGCCGCGAGGGCACCAGGCTCGCCGAGGCCGCGGCCCGTACCGAGTTGTCCGCCCCCGTACCGACCTGTCCGGACTGGCAGCTGACGAAGCTGCTGCAGCACATCGGCTCCGTCCACCGCTGGGCCGCCGCGATCGTGTCCGGAGGCGCGCCGACCCCGCCGGACGAGGCGGACGCGCAGGCCGCCGTCGGGCCGCTGCCCTCGGACGCCGCGCTGCTCGACTGGTACCGCGAGGGCCACGCCGCCCTGGTGGACACCCTCACCGCGGCGCCCGCCGACCTCGAGTGCTGGACCTTCCTGTCCTCGCCCAGCCCGCTGGCGTTCTGGGCCCGGCGCCAGGCGCACGAGACCGCCGTGCACCGCCGCGACGCCGACGCGGCCGCCGGGGTGCCCGGTCCGGTCGTGGACACCGCGCTCGCCCTCGACGGCATCGACGAACTGGTGAGCGGCTTCACGACCCTCGGCCGGTCCAAGCTGCGCAGCGACCGGCCGCGCACCCTCCTGGTCCGGGCCACCGACGGCCCCGGCTCCTGGCACCTGACGATCACCCGGGAAGCGCCGGTCGTCACCACCGGTGAGGGCCCCGAGCCGGCCGATCTGACCCTCGCCGGCCCGGCCCACGAGCTCTACCCGCTGCTGTGGAACCGGCTGTCCGCCCAGCAGGCCGGGGAGGTCAAGGCGATCGGCGACCAGAGCCTGCTCGCCCTCTGGAGCGAGACGGCGGCGGTCCTCTGACCGTGCCGGCCGCGACCCCTGCGCACGGGTCGTCACGCCCGGGGGCGGCGACGCCCCCGGGCGAACGGGCACCCGGGAAACCCGGCCCTCAGCGCACCCAGCGCGCGGGCCGCTTCTCCAGGAACGAGCGCATCCCCTCCTGCGCCTCCGCCGAGCCGAAGAGCCGCGCCGACAGCTCCACCAGCTCCTCCGCGTCCCGCTCGAAGGAGCGCACCACCTCGGCGTTGGCCAGCCGCTTCGACTCCGCCAGGCCCTGCGGGGAGCCCAGGCGCAGCGCGTCCAGCAGGCCCTTGAGCGCCACGTCGGTGGCCTCGGCGGAGTCGGTGGCGCTGGTGATCAGCCCGATCCGGGCGGCCTCGGCGGCGTCGAAGACCTCGCCGGTGAGGTAGTAGCGGGAGGCGGCGCGCGGGTCCAGCTTCGGGCGCAGCGGCAGCGAGATGACGGCGGGCGCGAGGCCGAGCCGCACCTCGGTGAAGGCGAAGGTCGAGGCCGGTCCGGCGACGGCGAGGTCCGCCGCGCCGACCAGGCCGAGGCCGCCGGCCCGGACGTGGCCGTGGATGACGGCGATCACCGGCTTGGCGCAGTCCACGATCGCCCGCTGGAGCTCGACCAGGCCGCGCGGGCCGACCGTCGGGTCCGCGCCGGTCGCCTCGGAGAGGTCCGCGCCCGCGCAGAACACCCTGCCGGTGTGCCCGAGCACCACGGCGCGGACCTCCGGGTCGGCCGCGGCGGAGGCCAGTCCGGCGTGCAGCTCGGCCATCAGCCGGGTGGAGAGCGCGTTGCGGTTGTGCGGCGAGTCGAGGGTGAGCGTGGTGACGGCGTCGGCGGTGCTGACGTGGACGAGGGGCGCTGCGCTGGTCATCGGCGGGGCCTGCCTTCCGGCTGAGGGTGGGTCGGACTGCGGACGCGGTCCGGGAGGTGCCCGGACGACGCCCGGACGACTCTGGCACGCCCACCCGCCCCTCGGCCAGAGCGAGCCGGAGCCCCCGGGCCGTCGGGCTTGCCTGCCCGAGGGGGCATGGATCAGGATCCGTCCCATGACCACCTCTCACCTCACCCGCATCACGGAGCCGCCCGGAGTCGCGCCCGGCACCGGCTACACCCAGGTCGTCGCCGGAAGCGGCCGACTGGTCCAGGTGTCCGGGCAGGTCCCGTTCGACGAGAACCGGGACCTGGTCGGCCCGGGGGATCCGAAGGCGCAGGCGCGGCAGGTCTTCGAGAACCTCCGCCGCTGCCTGGCCGCCGCCGGGGCCGGGTTCGAGGACGTCGTGAAGTTCACCTACTTCATGACCGACATCGCCCACCTCGCCGTGGTCCGCGAGATCCGCGACGAGTACCTGGGCTCCGTTCCGCCGCCCGCTTCCTCCGCCGTGCAGGTCTCGGCGCTGTTCCGGCCCGACGTGCTGATGGAGATCGAGGCGATGGCGATCGTCCGCGAGTAGCGGGAGCGGCGGGAGCACCAGGGAATAGCGGAGCGACGGGGGCGGCGAGACGGCGGGAGCATCGGGGACAACTCCCAAGTGGTACAGACCTGTTGACGCATTGGTCCAGTCCTCCTACAGTTCCCATGCCTTGCCTCCCCACGGCACAGGCATCGATCGCACATGGATCAACCGCACGGATCAACCAAGGTTCTACGTCACCCTGTTCAACCCCCACAGTCACAGGGAGAACCATGTCCGCTCGATCCCGGGCCGGGCGCCCGCGCGTGCGCAGCAGACTGCTGGCACTGCTCTCCGTCCTGCTCCTGCCCCTCGCCGCGCTCACCGCGCTGGCCGCCCCGGCGAACGCCGCCGGAAAGCTCACCGCCACCTTCACCACGGCCGACAACGGCTCCTGGTGGCAGGGCACCTACATCGTCCACAACGACAACGCGACCGCGGTGAGCGGCTGGACCCTGGAGTTCGACCTCCCGGCCGGCGTCACCATCGGCAACAGCTACAACGGCACCGCCACCGTGAACGGCCGGCACGTCACCGCCACCGCGGCGTTCTACAACTCCACCGTCAACGCCCACGGCACCACCGAGCCGTACAGCTTCTGGTTCGTCGGCAACGGCCCGGTCGCCGCCCCGCTCAACTGCCGTGTCAACGGCGACAAGTGCGACGGCAGCGCGGACGTCCCGCCGTCCGCGCCGGGCACCCCGACGGTCACCGAGTCCACCGCGCACACGCTCGCCCTGAGCTGGCCGGCCGCCACCGGCGGGGACTTCCCGGTCGCCTCCTACGACGTGCTGAGCGGTAGCACGGTGCTCGCCTCCAGCCCGTCCACCGGCGTGCTGGTCACCGGCCTCACCCCGGCAACCTCGTACACCCTGACCGTCCGCGCCAAGGACAGCCGCGGCAACACCGGCCCGCTCAGCGCGGGTGTCACCGCGTCCACCTTCGACCCGTCCACCGACACCTCGCCGCCCACGGCGCCGGCCAACCTCCGGGCCACCGCGGTCGGTTCGACGGACGTGACGCTCGCCTGGAACGCCGCCACCGACAACGTCCGGGTCGCCGCGTACGACGTCTACCAGGGCGGCACCCTGGTGGCCACGGTCACCGGCAGCACGCTCGGCGCGACCGTCGGCAGCCTCTCCCCGTCCACCGCCTACACGTTCACCGTGAAGGCCCGGGACGCCGCCGACAACGCCTCGCCCGCCTCCGCCCCGCTCACCGTGACCACCTCGGACCTGGTCGGCGCCGGGAAGTACGCCCGGGTCGGCTACTTCGTCCAGTGGGGCATCTACGGCCGCCAGTACTTCGTCAAGAACCTGGACACCTCGGGCGCCGCCGCCAAGCTCGACGTCGTCAACTACGCCTTCGAGAACATCGATCCGGTCAACCTGACCTGCCAGGCCGGCGTCACCAAGGGCACCACCGCCAACCCGGAGGACCCGGACCAGGGCACCGGCGCCGGTGACGCCGACGCGGACTACGGCCGGGCGATGAGCGCCGACCAGTCGGTGGACGGCGTGGCCGACGACGGCTGGGGCAAACTCCGCGGCAACCTCAACCAGTTGAAGAAGCTGAAGGCCAAGTACCCCAACCTGAAGGTGGTCGTCTCGCTCGGCGGCTGGACCTACTCCAAGTACTTCTCCGACGCCGCCGCCACCGACGCGTCCCGCCAGAAGTTCGTCAAGTCCTGCGTCGACACCTGGATCAAGGGCAACCTGCCGGCCTACAACGGCGCCGGCGGCGACGGCGTGGCAGCGGGCATCTTCGACGGCATCGACCTCGACTGGGAGTGGCCCGGCTCCGCCGACGGCCACCCGGGCAACCACTGGAGCGCCAACGACAAGGGCAACCTGACCCTGCTGCTGGCCGAATTCCGCAAGCAGCTGGACGCGTTGGGCGGCTCGCACAAGCTGCTCACCGCCTTCACCCCCGCCGACCCGGCGAAGGTCGCGGCCGGCTGGGACCTCTCGAAGATCTTCGGCTCGCTGGACATCGCCAACGTCCAGGGCTACGACTTCCACGGCTCCGGCAGCGACAACTCCTGGGAGCCGAACCGCACCGGCCACGCCTCCAACCTCTACCAGGACCCGAACGACCCCTACGCCACCCACTTCAGCGTGGACACGGCCGTCCAGACGTACCTGAACGCCGGGGTCAACCCGCGCAAGCTGACCATCGGCTTCCCGTTCTACGGGCGCGGCTGGCAGACCGTCGCGGACGGCGGCGCGAACGGCGCCTGGCAGTCCGCGAACGGCGCCGCACCCGGCCAGTTCAGCGACGAGGCCGGCACCCGCGGGTACAACAACCTGATCACCAGCCTCTCCGGTCTCAAGGTCTACCACGACCCCAAGTCCGTTGCGACGTACGGCTACACGGGAGCCGGCGGGCAGTGGTGGACCTTCGACGACGCCTGGTCGATCTCGCAGAAGACCGCCTACCTCAAGTCGAAGAACCTGCTCGGCGGCATGATCTGGGAGATGTCCGGCGACACCCCGTCCGGCACCCTGATGTCCGCACTGGACACCGGGCTCAAGTAGCGCTCCCCGCAAGGGAAGCGGGGCCGGTGCCCCTCCCGCGCACGGAGGGACACCGGCCCCGCTCCACAGCGTCACGAGCTCACGACGCCACGGCGGCCGCCCTACCGCGAGGCCATCGACGCCAGCCGCCGCGCGGCCCGGTACTGCCGCAGCACCTGGGCGAAGGAGGTGTGCCCCTGGGTGGTCCGGGCGAAGGCCCGCCAGGCCGGCGGCACCAGGCAGACCGCCGCGTGGAACAGGTACGGCCGCCGCTCGAAGGCGCCCAGCAGCTGCTTGCCCGCGCGCATCTCCACGCCCAGCCCGGCCTTGACCGCGAACGCGTAGTTCAGCGCCTCGCGCCGCACCGCCGCCGCGTTGCCCGCCTCGGCGACCTGCACCGCCCACTCACCGGCCAGCCGGCCCGAGCGCAGCGCGTACGAGATGCCCTCGCGGGTCCACGGCTCCAGCAGTCCGGCCGCGTCCCCGGCGACCAGCACCCGGCCGCGGGAGAGCGGCGAGTCCTCGGTCCGGCAGCGGGTCAGGTGCCCGGACTCGACCTGCGGGGTGAACCCGGACAGGCCCAGCCGGCGGATGTAGTCGGCGAGGTACTGCTTGGTCCGCTCGCCGTCGCCGCGCGCCGAGATGACGCCGACGGTCAGGCTGCTGGTCTCGGTCTTCGGGAACACCCAGCCGTAACTGCCGGGCAGCGGACCCCAGTCGAGGTGGATCCGGCCCGCCCAGTCGGCCGCGACCTGGGCCGGCACCGGGATCTCGGCCTCCAGGCCGAGGTCGATCTGGTCGAAGGTGACGCCGACGTGCCGGCCGATCCGGCTCGCGCTGCCGTCCGCGCCGACCACCGCGCGGGCCTCGAAGGTGCGCCCGTCGGCGGCCGTCACCAGGGCCGTCCGGTGCTCCCCGCCGCGCTGCTCGACGCCGGTGACGGTCACTCCGGTGACCAGCACCGCCCCGGCCTGCTTGGCCGCCTGCACCAAGCGCAGGTCGAACTCGTCCCGGTTGACCAGGCCGAACAGCATCCGCTTGGACCGCCGCGTACGGGTGTACCTCCCGTTGTAGGCGAAGGTGACGGCGTGCACCCGGTCCTGCAGCGGCAGCCGGAAGTCCGGCGGCAGGCTGTCCCGGGAGGGGCCGATGATGCCGCCGCCGCAGGTCTTGTACCGGGGGTGTTCGGCCTTGTCGAGCAGCAGCACCCGGCGGCCCTGGGCCGCGGCGGCGTGCGCGGCCGAGGAGCCCGCCGGTCCGGCGCCGACCACCACGACGTCCCAGACGCCGTCCAGCGGCGCGGCCGCGTCGTCGGTCGGACCGCCCTCGGCCGGGCTGTCGAGCGGGCTACGGGAATCGGAGCTTCCGGAGTCAGTCACGTCGAGCAATCCTATGCGTCCGGCCGCGCCGGTCGAGCGCGCCGCCCCCACACCGGCGCCACCCGGTCGTACGGCCCGCCCGAAGGCGGCCCCTCCCCCTCGGAGGCCCGGTCCGCGGCCCACCCTCGGAACTCCCTGTTCCGCTCCACCTATGATCGGCACTACCGCAAACCGCCTCCTCCGCCCGCACCACCCCAAGGGCGGACCGTCCCCCCGGAGCCCCGATGTCACAGCCCCTGGCCGACGCCGTCCGATCCCTGATGGACCGTGCCCGCACCGACCTCGCCGAGCTGGTCGCCTTCCCGTCGGTCGCCGACCCGCGCCAGTTCCCGGTCGAGGAGTGCGAGAAGGCCGCGCGCTGGGTCGCCGACGCCTTTGCCGCCGAGGGCCTGACCGGCATCCGGCTGCTGGACACCCCGGACGGCACCCAGTCCGTCTACGGCGAGCTGCCCGGCCCCGAGGGCGCGCCGACCGTCCTGCTCTACTCCCACTACGACGTCCAGCCCCCGCTGGACGAGAACGCCTGGCACAGCCCCGCCTTCGAGCTGACCGAGCGCGACGGCCGCTGGTACGGGCGCGGCGCCGCCGACTGCAAGGGCAACATCCTGATGCACCTGACGGCGCTGCGGGCGCTGCGTCAGGTCCACGGCGACGCCTACCCGGTCGGCCTGAAGATCATCGTCGAGGGCTCCGAGGAGCAGGGCACCGGCGGTCTGGAGCGCTACGCCGAGGCCCACCCCGAGCTGCTCGCCGCCGACGCCATCATCATCGGCGACACCGGCAACTTCGCCCCCGGCCTGCCCACCGTGACCACCTCGCTGCGCGGTATGACGATCGTCGAGGCCACCGTCACCACGCTGGCCGGCAACCTGCACTCCGGGGCCTTCGGCGGCGCCGCCCCCGACGCGCTCCAGTCCCTGGTCCGGATGCTGGCCTCGCTGCACGACGAGAACGGCGACGTCGCGGTGGCCGGCCTGACCGCCGACCAGACCTGGACCGGCGTCCAGTACCCGGAGGAGCAGTTCCGCTCCGACGCCAAGGTGCTAGACGGCGTCGCCCTGACCGGCACCGGCACCCTCGCGGACCGCCTCTGGGCCCGCCCGGCCGTCACCGTCCTCGGCATCGACGCCCCGCCGGTGATCGGCGCCACCTCCTCCGTCCAGGCCACCGCCAAGGCCCTGATCAGCCTGCGCGTCGCCCCGGGCACGGACGCGGGCGCCGCCCAGGACGCCCTGGTCGCCCACCTGGAGGCGCAGGTCCCGCTCGGCGCCCGGCTCACCGTCGAGCGCCAGGGCAACGGCGCGCCGTTCCGCGCCGACACCAACGGCCCGGCGTACGAGGCGATGGGCGAGGCGATGGCCGAGGCCTTCGGGACGCCCATGGTCGCCTCCGGCGAGGGCGGCTCGATCCCGCTCTGCAACACGCTGCGCTCGCTCTACCCGCAGGCCGAGATCGTGCTGATCGGCGTCGAGGAGCCGACCACCCAGATCCACGCGGTCAACGAGAGCGTCGACCCGCGGGAGCTGGAGCGGATGGCCCTCACCGAGGCGCTGTTCCTCCGCCGCTACGCCGAACTGCGCTCCGTCTGACGGACCTTCGCAGCGACGTCCCGAGGCTCTTCCCGGAGGACGTCCGGCCGCCCGCCGCGCAACCGGCGGGCGGCCGCCAGCACCGCCGCGTAACCGACCGCGCCCACCGCGAGCCCGGCCCCGGCGCCGAAGCAGACCTCCGGCACCAGGTTCCGCCGCAGCGGAGCGAGCCGGTGCAGCACCCCGGCGGCCGTCGCCGCGCCCAGCGTCGCGACGGCCGCCCGCCGGGCCCGGGGCGCCAGCCGCACGGCCGGCCGCACCGGCTCGACGGCCCGCACCGCCCGCGCCGCCCAACCGCCCAGCGCCGCCAGGGCGAGCGCCGAACTGCCGTACTGCAGCGCCTCGTACAGCGGGACCCCGGCCACCGGGCGGTCCAGGACGGGCAGCAGCCGCACCCCCAACCGGTCCCCGTGGGTGAACGCGTCCCAGCCAACGTGGGTGGCCGCCCCGATCGCCGCCGAGGCCGCGAACCACGCCGCGCCACCGACCGCACCGCCGACCGCACCGGCGTCCGTGGGGCCTGCGGCGTCCCCGGCCCGCCGGACGGTCAACGCCTCGGCGCCGCCCGCCCACCGCTCGGGCAGCAGCGCCACCAGCGGCCCGCGCAGCAGCCCGTGCCAGCCGGCCACCAGCGCGCCGGCGATCGCCACGTCCACCGTCGGCACCGCCCACCAGCGGTGCGTGAGCCCGCCCTGGCCGTACACCCCGGGCAGCAGGGACTCGGCGAAGAACGGCACGTCCGGCGCCATCGACCCGGCAACCAGCGCCGACGCCACCAGGGGCCCGCGCGCCCCGGCGGCGCGCAGCAGG
This sequence comes from Kitasatospora sp. NPDC058046, assembly GCF_042885595.1. NCBI lineage: Bacteria > Bacillati > Actinomycetota > Actinomycetes > Kitasatosporales > Streptomycetaceae > Kitasatospora > Kitasatospora sp. NPDC058046. The sequence continues at coordinate 11,260 of NZ_JBHVRS010000032.1, read as the reverse complement.
GGCAGGACGGCGGCGGGGTGGCTCAACGTGAAGGGCATGCCCCCATCCTGCCGCCCGGGACCGCCGCGCGGCGCGCCGGGAGGCGCACCATGCTCCCCCCACTCGCCCGGCGGCCCCGCGCCGACCGGCCGCTACGCCGCGTCCGCCGTGCTCGCCAGCCCCACGGCCACCCGGCTCCCCGCCTCCAGGTACCGCAGCTCGCCGCTCCGCCGCGCGTCCAGCGCGGCCGCCAGCCGCCGGTAGCGTCCCGGGGGCAGCAGCTCCCCGGCCTCGTCCAGGGTGACGAAGCGACAACCGCGCAGCTCCTCCTGCTGGAGCAGCAGGTGCTGCCGGCCCTCCTCGTCCAGCAGCCCGCCGTCGTACATCAGCCGCAGGCCGCCGCGGCGCGGGCCGGTGCGCGGCTCCCAGTCGACGGCGAGCAGGCGCAGCGCGGACGGGTCCAGGCGCAGGCCCAGCTCCTCGGCGGTCTCGCGCAGGGCGGCGTCGGTGGGGGCCTCGCCGCGCTCGACCACGCCGCCGGGGAAGTCCCAGTCGGGCTTGTAGACCGGGTCCACCAGCAGCACGCGGTCCTGCTCGTCGAAGAACAGGACGGCGGAGGCGACGGTGTCGCCGGTCGGGTCCGGGGTCTGGACGATGGGGCAGCGGGCGGCGCCGACCCGGACCAGCTCGGCGATCCGGTGCGCGGTCTCCCGGGGGGAGATCCCGCTGGTGTCGATCATCCGGGCGTCCCCGACCAGCCAGCGGCGGGCGGCGCGGTAGCGGGGCAGGTGCTCGAGGCACCAGGCGCGGACCCGCTCGCTGCCCTCCGGGTCGCCCGGGCACTCGTCGCGGTGGGCTATGCGATCGCGCAGGATCGTTTCTTCAGGGTCCAGCACGACGTGGTGCACCGTGATCCCGTGCGAGGCCAGGTCCCCGAAGATCTCGTCCCGGTAGTCCTCCCTGAGCAGGGTCATCGGGACCACCAGCGGGCCCCCGACCTCACCGAGCAGCGCCGCCGCCGTCTCGGGGACGAGCCGGCGCCAGGCCGCCAGGTCCTGGAAGTCGGACACCGTCGCCAGCCGGTCGGCCGGGAGCATCCGACGCAGGCCGAAGCCCACCAGCTCGGGATCGAAGAGCACGCTCCCGGGCAGCAGTTCCACCAGCTCGCGGCAGGCGCTCGTCTTGCCCGCCCCGAATGTGCCATTGACCCAGACGATCACAACGTCCCCTGCCCTCGACTTCCCCCGATGCCGTTCGCACCGGGCAGCGCCCCCGTTGGTCGAACCAGCGCCACCCGTGGTGGTACCCGCGCCACGCCGCTCCCCATGCCTCCCCGGCGCGCCCGCCCGCACGCCCCGATCTGCCCCGTGACAGCGGCATGTGCCCAGGTCAGACGCCCGTACGCGGAAATATGCAGACCGGTCTACATCAAAATTGCACCCCTTCGCCACTGCTAGGGCACAGGATGCCTGGTGGGTCGACCCGCTACGCACGCCCCACGCGCACGCTCCGCACGCCCCCCACTCGTACGCCCCTGTGCGCCGCGCGCGCCCCGGGCTCGGCCCGTACGCGCCCTACGCTCGACCGCCACCGCCCGCCTCCTTGCGCCGCCCGCGCCCCACCACGTACAGAGGAACGATGAAGCTGCTTCCCGCCGGTCGGGTCGTCGTCATCGGCTCGGTCAACACCGACCGCATCCTCCGCTGCCCCGTGCTGCCCTCCCCCGGCGAGACCGTCCTCGCCACCGCCGCCACCCGGGGCTTCGGCGGCAAGGGGGCCAACCAGGCGGTGGCGGCGGCCCGGATGGGGGCGGCGACGCACCTGGTCGCCAAGGTCGGACGGGACGCCGAGGGCGAGGCGGCGCGTGCCGACCTGCGGGGCGCGCAGGTCGAGACGGGCGCCGTCCTCACCCACCCGGACGCGCCCACCGGTCAGGCGATCGTCATGGTCGACCCGGCCGGCGAGAACAGCATCGTCGTCCTCCCCGGCGCCAACGCCCACCTGACCCCAGAGGAGGTCACCGCCGCGCTCGCCCGCCTCCGGCTGCTCCCCGTCGACGTGGTCCTGACCAGCAACGAGGTCCCCGCGGAGTGCGTCCGCGCGACCGCCGCCGCACTGCCCGCCGCGGGCCCCTCGGGCGGCACCCGCTGGCTGCACAACACCGCCCCGGCCGGCACCCTGCCGGAGGCCGGCCCCACCGGACGCCGCCCGCTGGTCGTCGCGAACGCCGTCGAGGCCCGCCAGCTCACCGGCGCCGCCGACGTCACCGGGGCCGCCCGGGCGCTGGCCGAACACGCCGAGGGCGCCGTGGTCACCCTCGGCGGCGAGGGCGCGCTGGTCATCGTGGACGGGACGCCGACCCGGCTGCCCGCCCCGACCGTCCGAGTGGTCGACACCACCGGCGCCGGCGACGCCTTCTGCGGCGCCCTCGCCGCCGCACTCGCCCGCGGCGCCGCGCTGCCCGACGCGGCCGCCACCGCCGTCGCCGCCGGGGCCTTCGCCGTCACCGGCCTCGGCGCCCGCGGCGCGCTGCCCCGCCCGACGGACCTCTGACCGGGCGTCGGGCCGAGCGGGCGTCGCGCGCCCCGGGCTCGGCCCGGACCGACGAGGACACCCCCGTCGGGGGCACCGGGCGGACCCGGCACCCCCGACGGGCGGACGGCGGCCCCGCTACGGGCGCCCCATGTACGACGGGTAGTAGCCGCTGCTGATCCCCGAGATCCTGATGTTGGTCCCGGGCCGCGCGGCCTCGACGTACCTGTTGTCGCCCAGGTAGATGGCCACGTGCTGGATGCCCCGGGCGGTCCCGTCCGGCGACCAGAACAGCAGGTCGCCGCGGCGCAGCTGGCCGGCCCCGATCGGCGTGGTCGCCGCGTACTGGTCGTTGGCCACCCGCGGCAGGCTGATCCCGCCGCGCCGGAAGGACTGCTGCACCAGGCCCGAGCAGTCGTAGCCGTCCGGCCCGTTGCCGGCCCGGCGGAACGGCACGCCCAGCTGGGAGAGCGCGAACTGCACGGCGGTCTCGACGTCCCGGTCCTCGGCGACCGAGTCGTCGACGTAGCCCGGGGAGTCCGAGGAGGAGCCGCCTCCGGTGCGCTCCAGGTAGATGTCGTAGTGCGAGGTCCAGCGCCACTCGCCCCTGCTGTTGCGGAACCAGTAGCGCGAGCCGTCCCAGCCCTGGGTGATCCCGCCGGAGGACGTGGTCGTGGTCCTGGCGGCGGACGAGGAGCCGCCTCCGGTGCGCTGCACGTAGACGTCGTAGTGCGAGGTCCAGCGCCACTGCCCCTGGCTGTTCTTGAACCAGTACCGGGAGCCGTCCCAGCCGGCGTGCGCCGGGGCGGGCTCGGCGGCCGCGGGGCTGACACCGGTGCCGAGGCCGATCAGGCCCGCACTGGTCGCGATCACGGCCACCATGCCTATCCCCCGACGGAGCCGCGCGCTGCGGGACGGACGGGAGGGGCGGACGGTGGCAGCGTCCTGCTGCCCGGTCGGTTCGCCGGCGGCCTCCGGCGCACCGGTGTTGACGGTGGTCATCGTGCTGACTTCCTTCACTGCTGCGGATCGCTGCGGATCGCTGCGGATTTGCAGCGGGTTGCTGTGACCGGCCAGGACTGGCCGTGCTTGTCGGCAGGGCCCCCGCCCGGCACACCGCGGCTTCCGGTCCTGCGACCGGAAGCCGTCGGCGTGCCGCCCGGGGGGTCGGCCCTGCCTGCGTGTCACGTTAGGCACGCGTCCGCTCACTGCGCGCAGTGGAGTGCGCCAATGGAAGGGTCACGGGTGGTGAGCACCGACGGCGCATCAGGGTGAACACCCGTCATCCGAGGGGGCGTCCGACCACCCTCTCCTCAGCGGCCGCCGGCCTCCGTCAGCAGCTGCTTCTTCAGCACCTTTCCCAGGGCGTTCCTGGGCAGTTCGGGCACCAGGACGACCCGGCGCGGCCGCTTGTGCACCGAGAGCCGCTCCGCCACGAAGGCCGTCAGCTGCTCCCCCGTCACGGCGCCGTCCGGGATGACGTACGCGACGATCGCCTGTCCGAGGTCCTCGTCCGGCACGCCGACCACCGCCGCGTCGGCGACCGCCGGGTGGTCGCGCAGCGCGGCCTCCACCTCGCCCGCGCCGATCCGGTAGCCGCCGCTCTTGATCAGGTCGACCGAGGCGCGGCCGACGATCCGGTGGAAGCCGTCCGCCCCGATCACCGCGACGTCGCCGGTGCGGAACCAGCCGTCCGCCGTCCACGCCTCGGCGTCCGCGTCCGGCCGGTTGAGGTAACCGCTGAACAGCGTCGGCCCGGAGACCTGGAGTTCGCCGACGCTCTCCCCGTCGCCGGGCACCGGCGCGCCGTCCTCGCCGACCAGCCGGGTGCGGACCCCCTCCACCGGCAGCCCGACGCTGCCGGGGCGCCGTTCGCCGTCCGCCCGGGTGCTGACGGTGATCAGCGACTCGGTCATCCCGTACCGCTCGATCGGGGCGTGCCCGGTGAGCGCCGCGAGCTTCTCGAACACCGGCACGGGCAGCGGCGCGCTGCCGGAGACCAGCAGCCGGGCCGGGGCGAGCCGGGCCGCGGCCTGCGGGTCCGCCGCCAGCCGGGACCACACGGTGGGCACCCCGAAGTACAGACTGCCACCCGCCGCCGCGTACCCCTCCGGGGTGGGCCGCCCGGTGTGCACCAGTCCGCTGCCGGTGCGCAGGGCGCCGAGCACGCCGAGCAGCAGCCCGTGCACGTGGAACAGCGGCAGGCCGTGGACGAGGGTGTCCTCGGCGGTCCACTGCCAGGCGGCGGCGAGGGCGTCCAGGTCGGCGGCGATCGCCTCGCGCCGGATCACCACTCCCTTGGGGGCGCCGGTGGTGCCCGAGGTGTAGAGCACGAAGCCGGTCGACCCGGCGGCGGGCTCGGCGTAGCTGGTGGTGGAGCGCCGCGCGGGGTCGACCGGCAGCCCGGCCACCGAGGTGTCCTGCGGCAGCACCTCCCCGACGGCGTGCGCGAGCAGCGCCGCGCCCGAGTCGCGCAGGATGTGCTCGCGCTCCTTGGGCCCCGAGTCGGGCGGCAGCGGCACCACCGGGACGCCCGCCAGCAGGCCGCCGACCACCGCGGTGACGGTCTCGACGGTGGGCCGGGCGAGCACCGCGAGCGCCGGGGCGCCGGCCACCCGGTCGGCGACGGCGGTCGCCGCGCTCAGCAGGTCCTCCCGGGAGAGCGTCCGACCGTCGATCCGCAGCGCGTCCGCCGCGTCGCCGAAACCGCCCTGAAGTGCCGTCAGCAGTGCCATGCCACCGTCCTCGCCTCGTCCATCACCACCGCGCCGCGCCCGTGCGCCACGCGCCGGCGCCGACTCTACGGGCCACCGCCCGGCCCGCCGCGCGCCGGGGACGGCGAGCGGGGCCGGCGACGGCGGAGAACGACCGGGAAGGCCGGGGAAGGACCGGGGACGGCCGGGTACGACGGAGGGCGCGGCACCGGGCACCCGGCACCACGCCCTCCGAACCTTCCGCGCGGATCAGGCCCTGCGGGCCTTCACCTCGGCGGTGAGCTGCGGCAGCACCTGGAAGAGGTCGCCGACCACGCCGTAGTCGACCAGCTCGAAGATCGGGGCCTCGGGGTCCTTGTTGACGGCCACGATGGTCTTCGAGGTCTGCATGCCGGCCCGGTGCTGGATCGCGCCGGAGATGCCCGCCGCGATGTAGAGCTGCGGGGAGACCTGCTTGCCGGTCTGGCCGACCTGGCTGCTGTGCGGGTACCAGCCGGCGTCCACCGCGGCACGCGAGGCACCGACGGCCGCGCCCAGCGCGTCCGCGAGCTCCTCGACCACGCCGAAGCCCTCGGCGGCACCGACACCACGGCCACCGGAGACCACGATCGCGGCCTCGGTCAGCTCGGGACGGCCGGAGGACACCCGCGGGGTGCGCGAGACGACCTTGGCGGCGTTGCCGGTGAACGCCACGGCGACGTCCTCGACGGCGCCGGCGGCCGGAGCGGCCTCCGGGGCGACGGCGTTCGGCTTCACGGTGATGACCGGCGCGCCCTTGGTGACCTTGGACTTCACCTGGAAGGACGCGGCGAACACCGACTGGGTGGCGACCGGACCGCCGTCGCCGGCCTCCAGGTCGATGGCGTCGGTGATGATGCCGGAGCCGATCCGCAGCGCGACGCGCGCGGCCACCTCCTTGCCCTCACCGGAGGACGTCACCAGCACCGCCGCCACGTCGTTCGCCTTCGCGATCTGCGCCAGCGCGTCCACCTTCGGGACCACCAGCTGGTCGGCGAACTCCGCGCCGTCGGCGACGTACACCTTCACCGCACCGTACTCGCCGGCCTTCGCCGCGATGCCGGCCGCGGCCGCACCGGCGCCCAGGACGACGGCGGACGGCTCACCGATACGGCGGGCCAGGGTCAGCAGCTCCAGGGCCGGCTTGCGCACCGCGCCGTCGGCGTGGTCCACCAGAACCAGGATCTCAGCCATGATTCGTTGCTCCTGATCGATCGTTGGGTTCGCGAACGGGTGGGACTAGATGAACTTCTGGTCGGCGAGGAAGGTCGCGAGCGACTTGCCGCCCTCGCCCTCGTCCTTGACGACCGTGCCCGCGGTCCGCGCCGGACGCGCCGCCACCGACTCCACCGCCGTCCACGAACCCGCCAGACCGACCTCGTCCGCCTCGATGCCCAGGTCGTCCAGATCCCACGACTGCACCGGCTTCTTCTTCGCCGCCATGATCCCCTTGAACGACGGGTACCGGGCCTCACCCGACTGGTCCGTCACCGAGACCACCGCCGGCAGCGCCGCCTCCACCAGCTCCGTCGCCGCGTCACCGTCCCGACGGCCCCTCACCACGCCGCCCTCGACCGACACCTCCGACAGCAGCGTCACCTGCGGCACACCCAGCCGCTCCGCCAGCAGCGCCGGCAGCACACCCATCGAACCGTCCGTCGACGCCATGCCACCGATCACCAGGTCGAACCCGGCCTTCTCCAGCGCCTTCGCCAGCACCGCCGACGTCCCGACCACATCCGTACCGTGGATGTCCTCGTCGTTCACGTGCACGGCCTTGTCCGCACCCATCGACAGCGCCTTGCGCAACGCGTCCTTCGCGTCGTCCGGCCCCACCGTCAGCACCGTCACCTCGGCGCCCTCGTTCGCCTCCGCGATCCGCAGCGCCTGCTCCACGCCGTACTCGTCCAGCTCCGACAGGAGGCCGTCCACACCCTCCCGGTCGGTGGTGTGGTCGTCCGCGAAACGACGGTCACCCGTCGCGTCCGGCACGTGCTTCACACAGACAACGATCCTCAAGCTCACGGCCTGTCTCCTGTACTGGTCTCGTCCGGCGGCTGCGGCGGTGCAAGCGGGCGCGAACACGGCATGCACCCGCTCCGGGCAGCGAATTCCCGTGCCGGTCCGGAACTTCCTGGCAGCATACTCGCCGGTAGTGCAGTGGTCACTACTGGCCAGTAGCTTATGCCGTGCGGCTGCTCCCGCCGCCTGTGCCCATCCTGCCCCAGCGCGGGGCCGACTCCACCCGCCGGGGCGGAACACCTGCGGCCGGATTGCTCACACCACGCGACCGAGCGCCGCGATCACGTCCACCCGGCGCGGCTGGCCCGCCGCCCGACGCACCACCCGGCCCTCCCCGTCCAGCACCAGGACGGTCGGCGTCCGCCGGACCTCCAGCCGGCGGACCAGCTCCAACTGCTCCTCGGCGTCCACCTCTATGTGCTCAACCCCGTCGACCATCCCGGCCACCTCCGAGAGCACCCGCCGGGTGGCCCGGCACGGCTGGCAGAAGGCCGTCGAGAACTGCACCAGCGTCGCCCGCGCGCCGAGCGGCCCGCCCAGCTCCGCCCCCGACAGCCGTACGGCCTCCGACCGCGGTACCTCGTCCGCCCCGTCCTCGGTGCTCACCCTCGTCCTCCCGTCACTCCCGGCCCGTCACTCCCGCCCGCGGCGGGCCGGGACCGGCCCCGTCGAGGCACGACAACGCACGCCGTCGGCCCGGTCATCCCCCCAGTCTGCGGCAGCGCCCGCGGCGCCCGAAACACGGTCGACCGCCAGGGCCGGGACACGTACGATCGGCCGATGGACTCCGACCGCCACCCGATGCCGCCGCCGGTCCGCCGCCGCGTCATCGCCCCGGCCAGGACCACCGTCCACCGACGGCGCTGACGCCCCGCCGCTGCCGCCGCCCGTCGCGACCACCCGGAGCCCCGTTGCAGACCGATCCCCGCGGTCCCCGCTTAGCCGCAGCGCTCACCGCGATCGTCCTGGCCCTCGTCCTGGCCACCGGCAGCTGCCCGCTACTGGGAGTCCAGACGCTCGTCTTCGCCCTCGGCTCGTTCGGCGGCCTGCGCCTGGCCCCGTACGTCCGGCTGTTCCAAGCGCTCGTGCTGCCCCGGCTCGCACCGCCCTCCGCCACCGAGGACGAACGGCCGCTCCGCCTCGACCAGGGCGTCCTCATGGTCTTCGCCGCGGTCGGCACCCTCGGCTACTGCACCGAGGTGACGTGGCTCGGCGTGATGGGCGCCTCGACCGCCCTCACCGCCGCCTTCGCCAACGCCGTGTTCGGCTACTCCGTGGGCTGCGAGCTCTACCCCCTGGTCCGGCACGCCCAGGGCCGCCTCACCTCCCGCGCCTGATGCGAGCGGCCGAAAAGTTCCCGTTCGAATTCATCACGGAGATCACATCGGCAATATTCACTTGACCGCACGCCTCAGGTGACAGCAGGCACTCGTTCGGGGGATCATCTCCGTGAATCACCCGTGACCGCCGCGGAGTGCCGTACTCCGGTCGGCACCGCCCGCGCAACGGAGCGGGTACCCGCCGAACCGGGCTCCGGCCCGTGGAAGTCAGGACTGACCGTGGCAGAGTTCGTGTACCCGCCGGTGATCGGCGCCGCACTCACCGCCTTCCGCGCGCTCGACGCGCGGATCAAGATCGTGGGCGCCGAACACATCCCCGCCAGGGGGGGAGCGGTACTGGTCAGCAACCACATCAGCTACCTGGACTTCCTCTTCGCGGGCCTCGGCGCGTACCGCGGCGGCAAGCGCAAGACCCGCTTCATGGCCAAGGACGACGTCTTCAAGCACCGGATCTCCGGCCCGCTGATGCGCGGCATGAAGCACATCCCGGTCGACCGCACCGACGGCCAGCCCGCCTACGAGGCCGCCGTGCGCGCCCTCAAGGCCGGCGAGGTGGTCGGGGTCTTCCCCGAGGCGACCATCAGCCGCTCCTTCATGCTCAAGAAGTTCAAGACCGGCGCCGCCCGGATGGCCGCCGACTCCGGCACCCCGCTGCTACCCGTCGTGCTCTGGGGCACCCAGCAGCTCTGGACCAAGGGCCGCCCGAAGACCCTCACCAAGCGGCACGTCCCGGTCACCATCATGATCGGCGAGCCGATCCACCTCGGACCGGACGACAAGCCCGTGATGGTCACCCGGCGGCTGCGCGCCGCCATGAGCGAGATGCTCGACCAGGCCCAGCGCGAGTACCCCGGCAAGCCCTCCGGCCCGGACGACACCTGGTGGCTGCCCGCCCAGCTCGGCGGCACCGCACCCACCCTGGAGGTCGCCGAGGCCGAGGACGAGGCGGAGGCCCTCGCCAAGGCCGAGCGCCGCGCCGCCCGGGGCTGAGGCCCGCTCCGCTCCCCTCTGTTCCCCTCCCCTCCACTCCCCTCTACTCCGTGCGATCGAGCGAGCGCGGTCCGTCGCGTGTCGCCGGACCGCCGACGCCCCCCGTCTGACACAGTGACAGCTCCTTTCAGGGGCCTTCGTCCTGAATCCTCGGCGGGGGCACACGTCGGAGCGGTCGAGAGTCTCGGAGGCGGAGATGGCACGGATCACCACCGGCACACGGCAGTCACCCACGGGCAGGGCCCGCACCCGCGCGAGCGCCGGTGCGGGCCTTCTGCTTCTGGGCGCCCTGCTCACCGGCTGCGGGGCCGAACCCGGGGAGATCCCGCTCTCGGAGATCCGGCCGGAGACCCCCACCGCCACCCCCGAGGCGACACCCGCCGCGACCCCCGGCGTGGTCGGCGCGGCCGTCGGAGCCCCCGCGGCCGCCGCGCACAACGGGCTGATCGTCAGCCGCGCCTACACCGACGCCGCCCGCACCAGCACCGCGATCGTCACCCTCTCCCCCGACGGCACCGGCCAGCACCAGGTCACCCAGCCGCCGGCCCGCGCGCTCGACGACCGCCCGGACTGGTCCCCCGACGGCGCCACCATCGCCTTCGACCGCACCGACCCGCAGACCGGCACCGCCCGGCTCTGGACCGTCCTCACCGCCGGCGGCCCCGAGCACCAGGTCAACCAGCTCTGCGACAGCGGCACCGCCGACTGCGCCAACGAGGACGAACGCGCCCCCGCCTTCTCCCCCGACGGCAAACAGGTCGCCTTCAGCCGCTCCTGGGGCGCCCTGGACCCGTCCGGCAGCCACCAGATCCAGTACTCCGACCTCTACCTGATGACACCCGAGGGCACCGACGTCCAGCGGCTCACCTTCCTCACCAACGACAAGCCCTACTCCGGCGCGGTCAGCAACCCCAGCTGGTCCCCCGACGGCAAGCAGCTCACCTTCGAGTACCGCACCAGCGCCACGGGGCAGCCCGCCAACAGCCGCGCCATCTACGTCGTGAGCGCGGACGGCACCGGGCTGCGCCAGCTCACCCCCTGGGAACTGCGCGCCGGCGACCGCGCGGACTGGTCCCCCGACGGCACCCAGATCCTCTTCACCACCTACCCGGCCGGCCCCGACAACGCCCCCGGCGGCGGCATCTACACCGTCCACCCCGACGGCAGCGCGGTCGGCGCCCTCACCCCCGCACCCTCGGACGCCTTCTACGGCGCGGCCGCCTACGCTCCCGACGGCAGGTCCATCGTCTTCGCCCAGGCGCCCGCCGGCACCGGCGCCGACCTCTACAGCATGCGGCCGGACGGTACGGGCGTCGCCCGTCTCACCAACAGCGCGGACAAGTGGCTCAGCCGGCCGGCCTGGGGGACGGCGGAGGCCCCGGCGGCTCCCGCCGACCAGGTCCAGGCGACGGCCCAACCGTCGGATCAGGCCTCGGGTCAGGCGTCGTCGGCACCTCAGGCACCCCAGGCGCCGCGGCCCGATGCCCAGCAACCCGCCCAGGCCCAGGGGCAGGCGCCCACGGAGAAGCCGCAGGCCGAATCCGAATCCGACGAATAGATTCGCCCCGGCCCGGAAATGCGAAGAACCCCCATCCGGGACCCGGATGGGGGTTCTTCTGAAGAATTGTTCGGCGGCGTCCTACTCTCCCACAGGGTCCCCCCTGC